>JADCEN010000051.1 GCA_020250175.1 Rhodobacter sp. | reverse complement strand
GCCGCCTCGCCTTCAACATGCTCCGCGCCGGAAAGGGCAACCGATCCATCAAGACTGCCCGAAAAGCCGCAGGCTGGAACACCGAAACCCTCAAGGCAATCCTGAATGATCCACCACGTTAACCTGGACTCGTTGCCCTGCGCCAACACGCCCGATCCGGCGGCGCACCACACTTCGTCGGGGGCCGCGCCGGTCATCAGCGCCGACGATGCGATCGCCTCCGCCGCGCCCGGGAAATCCGCGCCGAACGGGATCAGGAAAGCCCCGGTGTCGCGGCAATAGGCTTTGGCGCGGGCCTGCACCACGGTCAGATATCCGGGTGCCACCGGCACAACCTTCGCGCCCAGGCGCGCGGCTTCCAAGGTTCGCGGATGCGGCTTTGCCCGCTGCGCGACGAAGATCGTGGCCCGCTTGCCCAGCGTCCTGGCGACCGTGGCCAGCGCCGTTTGCGCACCGCCCTCGGGCGGGCTGGCATAGACCGCCTCCGCCACGCCGTCGAATACTTGGCCGATGAACCGGGCCTTGGTCCCGCCGGGGAAGAGATCATCACGCACCACCGTGATGCCGCGGTGGATCTCCAGGATTGGGGCAATCATTCCGCGTCCTCCTCTTCGCCGGCTTCCTCTTCGATCTCACCGAACTCGACCTGCCCGCAGGCCTCGGTCGCGCGCTTGGGTTCGCCCTTGCAGAACACCAGCACGTTCTGATGGGTCCGGCCCAGCTTGCGCGAAGCGGTGAACTGCCGCCCGACGCGGATCGGCAGCGATCCGACGGCGGTGACGAGGATCGCGTCGTTGTAGAACTTGGCACCTGCCGCCTCGAAGGCTTCCACGGTCCGGCCAGGCAGGTTGACGAAGAACCCAGCCCCGTCACGGACATCGCCGATCACCCAGACGGCGAAGCGGTCGTCGCGCAGCCGGGCCACGGTGTCGCGGATGATGGCGGCGTAGGCGGCGAAGAAGGCGTCTTTGCCGAGGGTGGAGAGGTCCGCCGGATCGTCGGAGTAGACTTCCAGATTCCAATAGGGCGGGCAGGAAAAGATCAGGTCCGCCTGCACGCTCTTGGCCAGCTTCGCGATGTCGCGGCTGTCGCCGGTGATCCAGCGCGGAGCAGGGCCGCCGCTCAACCCGGCCTGGGCCTCGTTGGCCGCAACCTGTTCGCCCCGGAGTTCGACGCCGACATACGACAGGCCAAGGCGCGACGCGACAACGCCACGCACCGATCCGCCGGCAAAGGGGTCCAGCACCGTCCCGCCCGGCGGGCAGAACCAGCGATAGGCGATCTCGCACAAGACCGGATCGAAGATCGAGGTGCCGGAGGCGGTCGGTGCCTCGGACGGCTGATAGTGGTCGGCGAGGAACTCCTCGGTGGTCAGTTCCCGCCCCAGTTCAGCTTCCATCGCCCGTTTCTTGGCATAGAAGCTGGGATCGCCCGAGGTGTGCGACGGCATCAGCACCCCGCCGTTGGTCTTGTCGCTGCCAACCTCATGCTCACCTCGCATCAGATCCTGGCCGAAGGTCCGGGCCAGTCCCTTAGCCATGTGCCGCCGCCTTTCCCGCTTTGCGCGCCGTCGCGGCTGCCGCAACCTGATCCGACAGGCCACCCTTCCCGAGGACCGCGCCGTCGTGGAAGGCTTTGGCCGCGCCGGGCTTGTAGTCTTTGCGCGAGCCGTTGCCGGGCATCGGGCTGCCGCCGGGGCAGGCGCGGTCGCCCTCGCCGCGACCGAGTTCCGACCGGATGCCGAGGTCGATCCACGCCCGCTTGCGGTCCTGCCACCAGCCTTTGCGGGCATCGAGGATCGAGAAGGGAGGGATGCCGAAGCGTTCCGCCAGGGTGGCGGAAGGCGCAGCGGCAGGTACCGGTGCTTTGTCCTGATCGGCACCACCCGCCTGCGTGCCGCCCCCGAAGCCCATCCCGTCGGCGGCGGGATCGTCCAGGCCGTCGAGCAGATCGTGAAGCTCGTCCTCCGAAAAGCCGATCACCTCGAGATCGAAGGCCTCGTCGCGGAGGGCAGCGATCTCGGCGGCCAGCAGCTGCTCATCCCAGCCCGCATGTTCGGCGATCCGGTTGTCGGCGATCACCAGCGCGCGGCGCTGCGCCTCGGACAAGTGGTCCAGCACGATCACCGGCACCTCGGACAAACCCAGCGATCGCGCCGCCTGCAACCGGCCGTGCCCGGCGATGATCACCTCGTCCTCGCCGATCAGGATCGGGTTGGTGAAGCCGAACTCGGCGATCGAGGCCGCGATCTGCGCCACCTGATCCGCCGAGTGGGTCCGGGCATTGCGGATGTAGGGCACCAGCCGGTCGGTCGGCATCATCTCGATCTGCACCGCGCACCTCCCCAAAAGTGAGGCCCAGCGCATCGCACCGGGCCCGTGTTCCGATCTGACCGAGGTGCGCGCACCTGCGCACCCGATGATGCGCACCCGGGCGCGCACCCAGAATTTTTCCTTGTCTCTAGCGACTTAGCGGGCCTAGGCCCCCCGCATACCGGCCCGGCCCGGGTGGAACCAAGGCGGGGGGGTGAGCGGCGATCCAGAAACGTGCCAGTGGCACGTTTCTGCAGCGAACGCCCTGCCCGTGGCAGGGCCGGGACACGAAGGGCGAGGCGTCGGGAGCGCCACTGGTCTTCGGGCTGGACGTCTGGACTCCTTGAGCCGCGCGCACCTTCCCGAAGCATATCCGTTTCATAGGACGAAACGCCGGAATATGTCGCGCAGTATGTTCGACGTGGTTTGCGGGTTTCGCGCCGGGTATCTGCGGTCGAATGCGGCGTCGGTCTTCACAGCAGCGTACCCGATGTGGAGGCAGTGGCGACTCGCTTCGCTTTAGGCTTCTCGTTTGCTGTCAGATGCTTGGCCACCGTCAGCAGGGCCGCTGCCCACCGCCGCCAGGCAGTCTGCCGGACGCATCCCGCGTGGATACAGACTTGCCGCCATCTTTTTCCTTCGGCCCGCAGCCAGACGATCTTCGCGTCGTCCGGATCGAGCCAGCGCAGCCAGTCGATGCACTCGTCCATGCGCTGGATCTCGGCCGCCGTCGGCACGATCCTGATCCGGACCTGGGTATAGCCATAGGCGTGCTGCGCCTCCTGCACGTAGTCCGGCCAGGACTGGCCATAGCCTCGCGGGCCGGAACCGGCCGGGTTCGGCAGCCGCCGTAAGGTGATTGCAGCCTCTTCGAAGCGATCCTCGATCTCGCGCGGGGTCAGAGACATGCGGTTGTTCATTTCGCAGCGGGGCGTGGCGCGGGTTTCGCTTGGCCTGGCTTCGGCCGCTCGAGGCCACGCAGCCAGGCGTTCACGGTCGCGGCCCGGTACAGAACCCGGCGACCGACCTTGATGCTCGTCGGCCCGGTGCCCCGGCCTTCCCACCGCGCCAGCGTGTCGGTGGAGATGCCGAGGTGCCGGGCGAGATCATCGCGCGTCACCAGCCCCTCGAACAGCTTGGGCAAGGGCGCAGGCGGCTTGGTCGGATCGGGCTTCATGGCACTTTTCCTCGACAAGGATGCAGGGCGAACGGTAAGGGGGCGATCGTGATCGTCGGTCGTCGCAGGATCGGGCACAGTCACGCCCCCCGCGCCCGAAGGCGCTCCTCGGTCACGAGGCCGCGCGCCAGAAGCTCCGCGCGGATCGACGAGGAAAGGCTGTTCGGCGGAAAGAATCCGTCGCCGTTCAGCTTGTCGGCGTAGAAAGCCAGAACCTCATCCCGGCTCGGCATCGGGGCGTCCGCTTTGGCGCTCTTGCCCGCCTTGCCACCTATCCTGGGCTGGACGCCCTTCGCCGCATCAGCCCTTCGGCGCGCCACCGCATCGGCAGCCTTGACCATCGCACGATCGAGGGCCTTCGGTCCGTCCGGCGCTTCGGGGATATCCCTGCGCCATGCCTGCGCGGTTTCGATGATCTGCTCCTCGGATAAGCCGAGCCGGTCGATCCAGCCCCGCACATGTTCTCTGGCACTTTCGCCCTTCCACCACCCCGGCAGCCAGACGGCGGGATCGTGGCCGACCGTCCGGAGCAGTTCCCCGAAGAAATCCTCGAAGCCCGGTCGCGGGCCCGCGCGCTCTTCTTCTTCTTCTTCTTCTTCTTCTTGTTCTCTTACAGAGTTAGTGTCCGGATTCCGGACACGGCTCGGGCCCAAATCCGGACACGGCCCGTGTGCGGAATCCGGACTCGGCCCGTGTCCGGATTCCGGACTCGGCTCACCCTCATGTTCCGCGTTTGTGTCGTCCGAGCCGTGTCCGGATTCCGGAGTCGGCTCAAGAGCGAATTCGGCCTCGAAGGCGAGCAGATAGCGGGTCGATTGCTGCCGTTTTGTCCGCGGATCGACGCGGATGATGCGCCGGATCAGGCTCGCCTCTTCCAACCGCAAAAGGTGTTCGTTCAGGGCGGATCGCGAAAGCTCGGCATCCTGCGCAAGCTGCAGCTGGCTCGGAAAGCAGCCGTAGTCCGTGGTATGGCGATCGCAGAGATACCAGAGGACCAGCTTCGTCGCGGGCTTGAGACCGCGCTGCTGGATCGCCCAGTTGGTCGCAAGGTGGCTCATCCGCGCTGCCCCCGCGACCGGATTGCGGCGATGGCGGTCTCGACCTTGTGCAGGTGGTCGGGCGTCATGCGGAAGGCCCCTGATCCTCGTGCGTGGCGGTCATTTCTTCGACCGGCTTCCGCCAGTTGAATGCGGCCAGCGCGCAGGGAACGTCGTGCCGGTCGCAAAGCTGCCGCACGGTCGCATACCAGCTTGCCGGGAAGGAGCCTGCGTTCTTGGCTGCCCGGATGGAGTGACGGCTGACGCCGAGTTCAACCGCGAGCCGTGGGAGCCCGATCGCCGTGACAATCTGATCGACGGATTCTTTGTGCATGGCCAATCTTATGCTAACAAAGTTGGCATTGGTCAAGCCAAGTCAAAACGCTTCCGCTAACAAACTTAGCACACTAGGATTTCGCCATGATCGACGAGCCGCGCCCATTCGCAGACATAGCCGTGCGGCTCAAGTGGCACCGCGAGCTGGAAGGTCTGACTCAGGAAGATTATGCCACCAAGATCGGCATGAAGCGCGCCCGCTACTCCTTGTGGGAGGCGGGTACGCACCGGCTTTCGCTGGACGGCGCGCTGGCCTTGCGACGCAGGTTCGGGTTGTCGCTGGATTTCATGTACGAAGGCATCGACGATGCGTTGCCCATGACTTTGCGCAGTTCCTGGCGCGACAGGCCCTGAGTCAGCGCCTCCAGGAAATCAATCGTGAATCCGGACGCTGCGGCACCCGCCTGCAGTATGTCGATGCGGTCCCGCACGTTCCCCCTCCGTTCTACTTTAGCGAGAATGACAAATGCGAAGCATCCGGTCAACAGACGACGTGAACGCTAAGTAAATTAGCTAACACATCTTGCATTGACAAGAAAATTAGCCATAGTCGCCTCATGCCGCCGCGCTTGAGGTGTCCCATGCCCATCCATCGTTCCCTTGCCACTGACCCCGGCCCGGCACCTTTGCGCCGCCTGGCCGATCAGATCGAAACCCTTCGCCACGAGGACAGGCCGCCTGCGATCCTGCGCGCCTGCCTTGAACTTGGTGGGACGGTCTCGCGCCCCGGCGACGGCACCCACTTCTTTGAAATCATGCTGCTTGGGGCCTACGCGCGCGGGGCCGATCTGGTCGAGGCGGCGCGCAACTGGCTGGCGGTCGCCCGCAACCTCGCGCCACCGGAACCGGCCCCGCCCAGCGCGGGCGATCGGCTACCTGCCCGCGACCTTGAGCTTGCCCGCGCGCTGGGCGTGCTGGCGCGGACGCAGGATTACGACGACGACCGGCTGCGCTCCGCCTGCCAGTCGGTCCTGAACCTCAGCCGGGACTGGCCCGCGAACAACATCGCGCGGCTCTTGCTGCAGGCGCTGGATCGCGCCCCGAGGGCCGAGGCATGAGGGCGCGGGCAGAACCTTGGCAGCGGATGGCTTGGCAGGCTCGTCGTGGTATCGACGTTCTTCGCGCTGGTACTCACGGTGGCGCTGATTTCGGTCGTGGTCCGGGCTCCGGCAAAGGTGGCTGCGACAGTCCTGGCCGCTCGGGCGCAGGGCGGCTGGTGAGCCGTGCAAGCACAAGAAAAATATCAACAAACGAGGGACTTGCAGCAGTGGACCTGAACCGTGAACCGGCAATGATGGCCCGTCGGGACCTCCCGGCGGCGGCGAACCAAAGGCGCAAACAGCCATGACCACGTCCATCCGAGCCACCGAGATCGAACGTGCCGTGCGGTCCGTTCTCCGGGGCGGCGCGCAGGTCTTCCGGGTCGTGGTCGACGTACAGGAACGCCGGATCATCATCGACACAGCGCCTGCCGAGCAGACCGCGCAGGGCTTCGACAGCCTCAGTTTCCGCCGTGAAGCAAGCTGACCTTCCTTGGCTTCGGCGAAAGCATGCCCGTGGCCGGGACTACTGGTACTTCGAGCGTGCCGGGGATCGGATCGCTCTTCCGCCGCCGGACGCCGAGGATTTTCTCGAATGCTATGCCGCCGCCAAACGCGGACATGCGCCGATCAAGGAGACCGGTCGGACATTCCGGCGGCTGATTGCGGAGTATCGCGAAGGGCCTCGCTGGCGGCGCCTCGCGCCCCGGACGCGAAAGGACTACGAGAAGGTGCTTGACTGGGCCGAGGCGACGTTTGGTGCGTTGCCGCCCGCCAAGATGGAGCGTCGGCACATCATTCGGGCGCAATCGGAGAACAGCGAGCGGCTGCGCTTCGCCAACTACATCGTGCAGGTGCTTTCGGTCCTCTTCGAACAAGCCATCGATCTGGGCTGGATCACCCACAATCCGGCAAAGGGCATCCGCCTCCTGAAATCGGAAGGCGAAGATCTGCACAAGCCGTGGCCGGATGAGATGATCGACGCCTTCACAGCCGCTGCGCCCGTCGGCAGCGTACCCCGCACGATCCTGGAAATAGCCATCGGCACCGGCCAGCGGATCGGCGACCTGCTCAAGATGCGGTGGGATCACATCGACGGGGACGGAATCGCCGTTCGGCAGGGGAAGACCAAAACCGCGCTCTGGATACCCTTTACCCCGCGCCTGCGGGACTATCTCGCGGCCCTTCCATGCCGGAGCCTGACCATCGTCTCCACCGACCGCGGCGCGCCGCTGGCCTACCACTACGCTGCAGCGCAGGTGCGAACCGTGCGGACACAGATCGGCGCCGAAGCCTTCACGATCCACGGCTGGCGCTACACCGCCGCCTCGCAGCTGGCCGCTGCCGGGGCTTCCGACGAAGAAGTGCAGGCGATCACCGGCCACAAGAGCCGCGCCATGGTGATGAAGTATGCGGGGGCCCAGCGCCAGCGAGCGCGGGCGACGTCAGGACAGGCGAAGCGCGAGGCGAACGGATAGGCTTGGGAATGAAGTGTCACGGCAGACGGGAGATGCGCATTGGCGTCGAAGCAATCAGCCCGTTGCAGAGGTCGCCGCGCGGGTAATGCAGCAGGGCTGCTTTCCTCAAAGCCGTCGTTCGACAAGCCCGGCCGATTCAGTTTAGACATTCGCTTATGCGCTTCCTCGCCCACGGACCCACAATCCCAGATGATCTCCTGACCGCGCGCGACGCGGGCGACGTCATATTTTTCTGCGGCGCGGGCGTCTCGCGCCACCGCGCTGACCTGCCTGACTTTCTCAAGCTGGGCGGTGACGTCATCGATCTCCTCGGAGCTACCGAGAAAAGCCTCGCACGCAAGCTGTTCCTTCGGATCAAGGAGCTAAAGCCGATAAACGGCGTCGGTGGACTCATTGCCACTGATCGCATCTTCAGTCTGCTCGAACGCGAGTTCGAGAAACGCCATATCCAAAATGAGGTCGCCCGTGCTCTCAAGCCCTCTGACGATCCCTGCTTGAGTGCGCATCGGACCCTTATCGACCTATCTCGAGGCCGTGATGGCACTGTGCGCCTGGTCACTACAAATTTCGATCTTCTATTCGAGGCGGCGGCCCCCGGCATAGCCTGCTCCGGACCGCCGAAGGTGCCCGATCCGCGTGGCTCCGACTTCGGCGGAATCGTGCATCTCCACGGTCGTGTGAATGCCGATTACTCAGGCCCAGGTGACGAGGAGTTCATCGTATCCAGTGCCGACTTCGGCCGCGCCTATCTTTCCGATGGCTGGGCGACTCGTTTCATGCAGTCGTTGCTTTCGCGCTTCCAGATCGTTTTCATCGGCTACGGTGCCGACGATCCACCCGTGCAGTATCTGCTCGAAGCACTCAATCTTCAGGCCGGTAGTCGCAGTCGATTGTTCGCTTTCCAGGCGGGGAGCAATTCCGACGATGCCGCTCTTTGGGAGCATCGCGGCGTGCGAGCGATCCAGTTCGACAACAGCAATGGCTATGATCCACTTTGGGATAGCCTTGCGGTATGGGCAGCGCGCGCGCGCGACGTCGATATTTGGTACTCCAGTCTGCTTGAATCCGCGTCTGCTGGGCCCGCCGCACTCGACCCGCACGTGCGAGGTCAAATCGCCCACGTGCTCTCGACCCGAGATGGTGCCCGGCGCGTCAGTATCGCTGACACACCGCTGCCCGCATCGTGGCTGCTCGCGCTCGATCCGCGCCAGCGCTTCGATACACCCGGGCCCATCGATCCCTATGGCGAATCCAGCGAACGGATTGATCCGTATGAGAGCCTGTCGCTCGACTCCGACACACCGCCGCAGCCAGTCGACGAGGACGACGCGGTTCAAGAGCGGAAAGTGCCCGAAGGCTCGTGGAGCGTCTTCGAGCCGCAGCACTTGGATCTGGAGGATGGGCAGGAAACAAGGTTCGGCGACTTCTACGGCGACCGAGCCAATCTTACCGGAACGCTGCGCACGCGCCTCGGCCACCTCGGCTTCTGGTTCCAACGCGTCGCTCATCAGCCAGTCGCCCTTTGGTGGGCTGCGGATCGTGGTCCTCTCCATCCGCGCATCATCGAAATGCTCGAAGATAGGCTCCGCCGTGATCCGGAAGGCTGGCCCGACGACATTCGGCGCGGCTGGCGCTTCCTGATCGCAAGCTGGTCTGATCGCCGGTTAGAACCCGACCGAGCCTACTTCGAGCTCAAGGACCGGATCGAACATGAGGGTTGGACGGAAGCGCGAGTGCGCGATTATGCAGCGCTGTTCCGGCCCCGACTGCAGGTCAATCGCAAGTTCGGCGCGCCACATCCGCTCTCTTGGACTGACAGCGACCGGCCAAATCCGCTGGTCTCTTTCGATGTGGTCTATCCGAACCCATCTGAGTTGCTACATATCCCCAATGAGAAGCTTGCATATGCGGTCACGCGGTTTCGCGAAAACCTCGATTTGGCACGTTCGCTTGAGGCCGAAATCTCCGGACACGACTATGTCTATTTGCAGACTACACGTCCTGACGACGGCGACCCTCCGATCGCCTACGATAGCTACGACGGTATTACAGGCCCGATCGCGCTATTCCTCCAACTCATGGACCGCTTGGTGGAACTTACTCCTGAGCGCGCACGTCGCGAAATCGCCCTATGGCCGGAAGACGACCACTATATCTTTGGTCGGCTGCGCATCTGGGCGGCAAGCAAGCGGATCGTCCCGGCAGCGGAAGCGGCAAATATCCTGCTTGGCTTTCCCGTTAGTGTTTTTTGGGGTTCGGAGCAGCAGCGCGACCTTCTCTACGCTGTGCGCGACCGCTGGCCAGACTTTTCGCCGGAGGATCGATTTAGATTCGAGCAGCGCATCCTCAAAACGACCTTCCCTTGGCCGGACGACATACGTGGCGGGAAGGCGCGTGCTGAGGCCCACTACCGGCTTGATCGCCTCCATTGGCTATCCAGCCAGGGGCTAGCTTTCTCGTTCGACGTCGCGGCGGAAATGGCGGTGCTCCGTCCCGTCGCGGAAGGGTGGTCGGAGCGCTCTGGCAACGAAGCTGCCCGCTCGAACGCGCCAGTTGTCCGCGGCATCGGTAAAGATACCGACCCGAGCGTGCTCAACCATGTGCCGATCAACGAGATCCTTGACCGCGCTCGGAAGGCCGGACAGCGCGATTTCTTTGACGATGTCGAGCACCGTCCGTTCATCGGCCTCGCTGAAAAAAGGCCCGCCCGAGCGCTCGCAGCTCTCACAGATGCCGCGCGCAAAGGCGACTTTCCTCTCTCGTTCTGGTCGGCTTACCTCTATGCCGAGAAGCGCAAAACTGATCCCGTGCGGCTCGCACGGGCGATCGGCGGTCGCCTTATGTGCTTGCCACCAGCGGCGCTCAGCAACATCGCCTATCCGGTGGCCGTATGGCTAAGTGACTTAGGCGGTCGCCTTTTTGACGAGCTCGCAACTGTGCTGGACCGCCTGTGGGACCCGCTGATTTCCGCTCTGCCGCTGCGCAACGACGACCGCAAGCACCGCGTCGACAGCAGCTGGGCGAACGACGCGTTGAACGCGCCGGTCGGCAAACTCGCAAGTTTGCTTTTGAAGGACCCCTCGATTAGGGGCCGCGAACTGGGCCAGGGCTTCCCCGAGTACTGGACACGTCGTGTAGAGCAGCTGCTTGCGCTTCCGGGTGACATGCGCCGCCACGCACTTGTAATGCTCGGGTTCCATCTCAACTGGCTGTTCGCAATTGCACCGGATTGGGCTATTGCAAATCTTCTCAATGTGGTGAACGACAAGGGCGACGACGGTGATGCTCTGTGGGACGGCATTCTCTGGGCGGCGCGGGCGCCAAGACGGGCGCTCTACGAGTGCCTGAAGCCGGGGCTTTTGGCGCGGGCAATGTCACCTATGCGCCGTCGCGCAGAAGCAAATGTCATTAGCGGTTTCCTATTGGCCGGCTGGGGCGGGGACCCGGAGACTGATCCGCCCGAACAACTAGTCACGAGCGCCGAGCTTCGCGAGATTCTGGTTGAGAGCGACGACGGTCTACGCGGGCAGATTCTTTGGCATCTGGGGCATTGGTCGACGGACCGCGAAGGCAAATGGCGCGCACAAATGCTTCGGTTCCTTACCGACGTCTGGCCGAACCACCGTGCGATGAGGACGCCGGCGATGTCGACTCGCCTCGTCGACCTCGCATTGGCGAGTGGCGACTTATTTCCGCAAGTCGTGCAAGCTATCCTGCCACGGCTAGTGCCGGTCCGGGGCGAAATGCTGCGCGACCTTACGCTCGGCGCGCATGGCGATAATCATCCGGCGCTAGTCTATCCCAGTGCCATGCTCGACCTTCTCTGGGCGATCCTGGCCGAGGACTCGGCACTCTGGCCATACAAAGTCGAGGAGGTTCTAGAGGTTCTCGCCGACGCGCACGAAACCCAGGCTGATCCTCGCCTGTCAGAACTGCGGCGCCGACGCGCTGGCTGATCGAACGGGCGGAATCGCAGTCTAATCGTTATGTCTCGGTCGATGTGTTGACGCCAATGTCGACCACCGATTGCGCGCCTGTTGATGGACCATCCAGGTCGGCAGAAGCAGGTCGGCAGCGTGCTGAACGCTGGCTGAGTGACCGCTCTTGGGGATTACTGCAGCCGCTGAGACTCACTACCGTCAGCCGGTTTTCCGCCCCTACCAGGCACTAACGGCGTAGAAAAGCAAAAGGAACAGAACAGGACCAGAACGGGAAACGTGAAAACATGAGTGAAAACATCTCCGGGCAAGACCCGAAAAATCTCACTAAGTGCTTGAAGTTATTGGTGCCCAGAGACGGAATTGAACCGCCGACACGCGGATTTTCAATCCGCTGCTCTACCAACTGAGCTATCTGGGCGCCGGGTCGGCGGAGCGCCGGTCGGGCATCAGCGTCTTATGCGAGGTGGCTTTGGCTGTCCAGAGGAACGGCGAAAAAAATCTCTGCGTCGACTTGGTGTTCCGGCCGCTTCCGGGTCTTGTCTGCGGCATCATCGGGGGGTGTCGGGGGCATGGCGCGCCGTCCGGTGCCGGGCCTGTCGGTACGGCTGCTCCAGCGGTGTCGCCACGATGGCCGCTGCGTGGTTCCTGGTCATCGGCGCGGCGCCGGGCGGGCGGGTCTTGCCGTGCGGCAGGGTCCTTGTGCCGCCAGTCATGAACCATGACCGTCGATGCCGGACCATGGGTTTCGCCGTGCCGGTCGCCGCCATGCTGCCCGTCGGGCAAGAGCCATCTGCGCCCGGCCGTTGCAACCCACAGCACGCGGCGAAGGCCGGGCGGCCACGGGACCTGTGGGCAGCACCCTGTCGATCCTGGCACGGCCCTTGGCGGCGGGGAAGCCTTGGCGCTCGGTCCGGGCTGCGGTGAGGTTGCCGTGCGTCACCGCCGCCCCGCTGCGGGGCTGCCTGGCCGGGCCGCTGTGGTGCCAGGCCCCAGGGCGGCGCGGTTGCGCACGCGCCATGCGGCCCCGCCCTGTGCCAGGGCTGATGCCTTGGGCTGTCGGACGGTCCGGTTCACCGGCCCATTCCAGGAAGCCGCCCCTTTCGCGCGGGCGGCGACGCTTCGCCGGTCAGGCGCAGTCGCACGTCGCGTGGCTCCCGGCACGCCGGGTGCCACTTTGTCCTGAACAAGGTGTTGCACGGGCCGCAAGGCGGGGCCATGTTGCAGCAGACAACACAGGGGCACGCCATGGATGTTAACAATTTTCTGGGCGGCAACGCCGTTCTGCTTGCGCTTGCGGCTTTCATCCTGCTCAGCCTGTTTCTGGGTGTCCGGATCGTGCCGCAAAGCGAAAAGCATGTGGTGGAACGTTTTGGCCGGCTGCGTGCCGTGCTGGGGCCTGGCATCAACTTCATCGTGCCGTTTCTGGACCGGGTGGCGCACAGGGTTTCCGTGCTGGAACGTCAGCTTCCCACCGCCAGCCAGGATGCCATCACCGCCGACAACGTGCTTGTCAGGGTGGAAACCAGCGTCTTCTACCGCATCACCGAGCCGGAAAAGACCGTGTATCGAATCCGGGATGTCGATGGGGCCATTTCCACCACCGTTGCAGGTATCGTGCGCAGTGAAATCGGCAAGCTGGAACTGGATCAGGTGCAGTCCAACCGCGCGGACCTGATTCAGAAGGTTCGCGAACAGGTGGCGACGATGGTAGAGGATTGGGGCATCGAAGTGACCCGGGCCGAGATTCTGGACGTCAGCCTTGATGATGCCACAAGGGCGGCGATGCTGCAGCAGCTGAACGCCGAACGCGCCCGCCGCGCCCAGGTGACCGAGGCCGAAGGCAAGAAACGGGCGGTCGAACTGAACGCCGACGCCGAGCTTTACGCCGCCGAGCAGGAAGCGAAGGCGCGGCGCGTGCTGGCCGATGCCGAGGCCTATGCGACCGGCGTCATTGCCGAGGCGATCAAGGAAAGCGGCATCGAGGCGGCGCAGTATCAGGTGGCGCTCAAGCAGGTCGAGGCGCTGACAGCGGTGGGTCAGGGTGCCGGAAAGCAGATGATCATTGTGCCCGCGCAGGCACTGGATGCCTTTGGCGACGCCTTCAAGATGCTGAAGGGCCGGCTGTGACCCTGCCGGTTCCGATCCGGCGATGCCGGTGAAAGTGAGAGAGGCTGCAATGGCAGGAACATGGTGGCTGTGGATGGTGGCAGGTCTGGTGCTGGCCATCATCGAGGTGATACTGCCGGGCTATATCTTCGCCGGTTTCGCCGTGGCGGCGGTGCTGGTGGGGGGGCTGATCTGGCTTGGGCTGCTGGGCGGCAGCCTGCCGGTGGCGTTGGTGGTGATGGCCATTGCATCCGTCGCGTCCTGGGGGCTGCTGCGCTACTTTTTTGGCAAGAACAGGGGCGAAGTGAAGCGCTGGGACCGTGACATCAACGAGAACTGATCGCGCCTGCCGTCAGCCGCGCGCCGGCATCTCGGCTGCAATGGCCAATGCCGCCGCGCGCGGGTCTGCGGCCTGCCAGACCGGGCGGCCCACCACGATATGATCCGCCCCATCGCGGATCGCCTGACCCGGTGAGGCGACGCGTTTCTGATCCTCCGCTGCCGCGCCGGCGGGTCGCACCCCCGGCGTCACGATCAGGCGGCCCGCCGCCTGCGGCAGCGCCCGGATCAGCGCCGCCTCCTGCGGGCTGGCGATCACCCCATGGGCACCAGCCTCCAGCGCGCGTGCCGCGCGTTCCAGCGTGATGTCGGCCAGATCGCCCGCGCGGATCATGTTGGCATCCAGATCGGCCCGGTCCAGCGAGGTTAGGATGGTTACCGCCAGAATGCGCAGGCCTGACCCGGCACTGCCCTGCATCGCCGCACGCACCACCTGCGGATCACCATGCACCGTCAGGAAATCCAGATCGAACCGCGCAAAGCCGCGCACGGCGACCTCGACCGTGGCCCCGATGTCAAAGAGCTTCATGTCCAGGAAAATCCGCTTGCCCTGTTCCTGCTTCAACTCGTTGGCCAGCGCCAGCCCGCCGCCCGTGAGCATCCCCAGCCCGATCTTGTAAAAGCCCACGGCATCGCCGATGCGCGCGGCAAGCTCCAGCCCCTGGACCACATTCGGCAGGTCCAGCGCCACGATCAGGCGGTCATCAGCGGTCATCTCAGGGTCCCCTTTTGCCTGCGTCATGCGGCTGCGGGGCAAGGACTGTCAAGCAGCGCCGCAACGCCGCCGTTCTCAAGGCCGCTCTGGGACCCTGTGGCCTGGCAAGAAGAGCGGGGCGTCATGATCCTGTGTTTCGACATCGGCGGATCGCGGATCAAGGCGGGTCGTGCCGGGGCGGATGGTGCGGTGACCAATTCAGCGGCCTGTCAGCAGTCAGTTGCCGAACAGGGAATCCTTGTTCGCGCTGTGGGAAGGTTTGCCGGTGCTGCCGAGTTGTCCGGCTTCCATTTGCCGGTGCCGTCGAGTTGTCCGGCTTCCAAGTGACCGGTGAGCGAATGCTGCTTTTCCGGTTTCCGCTTTTCTTTCAGGCATTTCCCGTCTTTGCCTTGGGGTGCCGATGTGCGCAACAGGCGTATCGGAATTTCGCATCCCTTGCCGTCCCTCTGCAACCCCTTGAAAACCAAAGGGCCGCCCCCTGTCCCGCAGCGGGCGGCCCTGTCAGTTTCAGCCGGGCAGGCTCAGTGCACCACCGCATCCTGCGGCCGTTCGCGGCGCGTCGCGGCAATCCTGTCGCCGATGATCAGCCCGTCGGCCCCGGCCCCGATCCTGACTGTCGTCCCGTCCAGCACATCGCCCGACAGGATCATTTCCGCCAGCGGGTCCTGCAGCGACCGCTGGATCACCCGCTTCAGCGGGCGCGCGCCATAGACCGGGTCATAGCCTTCCTCGGCCAGCCAGGCCTTGGCCGCCGGATCGATGTCCAGCGTGATCTTCCGCCCCGCCAGCCGCTTTTCCAGCTGCCGCAGCTGGATTGCCACGATGCCCACCATATCGTCCCGGCCCAGCCGGTCGAAGATGATTTGGTCATCCAGGCGGTTCAGGAATTCCGGCTTGAAATGGGCGCGGACCGCGTCCATCACCTCGCGCCGCGCCGGGCCGGGATCAGCCCCGTCGGGAAGCTGGCTTAGCGCATAGGCCCCAAGGTTGCTGGTCAGCACGATCAGCGTCTGCTTGAAGTCCACCGTGCGCCCCTGCCCGTCGGTCAGACGACCGTCGTCCAGCACCTGCAGCAGCACGTTGAATACGTCGGGGTGCGCCTTTTCCACCTCGTCGAACAGGATCACCTGATAGGGCCGCCGCCGCACCGCCTCGGTCAGCACACCGCCCTCATCATAGCCGACATAGCCGGGGGGTGCGCCGATCAGCCGGGCAACGGCGTGCTTTTCCATGAACTCGCTCATGTCGATCCGCACCATCGCGCTGTCATCGTCGAACAGGTATTCGGCGACGGCCTTGGTCAGCTCGGTCTTGCCCACGCCGGTCGGCCCCAGAAACAGAAAGCTGCCCAGGGGGCGGTTTTCGTCGTTCAGACCCGCCCGGGCGCGCCGCACCGCATTGGCCACCGCCGTCAGGGCCTGGCGCTGGCCGATCACGCGCTTGCCCAGTTCCACTTCCATGCGCAGCAGCTTCTCGCGCTCGCCTTCCAGCATGCGGCTGGTGGGAATGCCGGTCCAGCGTTCCACAACCTCGGCGATCTGTTCGGGCCAGACGGCTTCGGACACCAGAAGGTCACCCTCTTTCGCCTCGGCCTCGGTCAGCCGCTTTTCCAGGCCGGGGATGATGCCATAAGACAGCTCTCCCGCCCGGCCGAGGTTGCCCTCGCGCTTGGCCTGGTCCAGTTCG
Organism: Rhodobacter sp.; assembly: GCA_020250175.1. Taxonomy (GTDB): domain Bacteria; phylum Pseudomonadota; class Alphaproteobacteria; order Rhodobacterales; family Rhodobacteraceae; genus Aliitabrizicola. Next base: position 97,152 of record JADCEN010000051.1, on the reverse strand, counting down.
GCGCGGGCGCGGTCAAGCTGTTCCTTGATGTCGCGGGCCGCTTCCAGCTTGTCGCGCTCGTCCTGCCATTTGGCGGTCATCTCTGCCGACCGCTGGGTCAGCTCGGACAGCTCGCGGGTCAGCTTTTCCAGCCGGTCCTTCGAGGCCGCATCCTCTTCCTTCTTCAGCGCTTCAGCCTCGATCTGGCCCTGCAGAATTTGCCGGTCCAGGGCGTCAAGCTCTTCGGGCTTTGAATCCACCTCCATCCGCAGCCGCGAGGCGGCTTCGTCCATCAGGTCGATGGCCTTGTCGGGCAGGAAACGGTCGGTGATGTAGCGGTGCGACAGGGTTGCCGCCGCCACCAGCGCCGAGTCGGATATCCGCACGCCGTGGTGCAGCTCGTACTTTTCCTTGATGCCGCGCAAGATCGAAATGGTATCTTCGACGGTCGGTTCTTCCACCATCACCGGCTGGAACCGCCGCGCCAGGGCTGCGTCCTTTTCCACATACTTGCGGTATTCATCCAGCGTGGTTGCGCCGATGCAATGCAACTCGCCCCGCGCCAGCGCCGGCTTGATCAGGTTGGCTGCATCCATCGCGCCATCGGATTTTCCGGCACCGACCAGCGTGTGCATTTCGTCAATGAACAAGATGATCTCGCCCGAGGCGGCCGTCACTTCGGACAGCACCGCTTTCAGCCGTTCCTCGAATTCACCGCGATACTTCGCCCCGGCGATCAGCGCGCCCATGTCCAGCGCCATCAGCTTCTTGTTGCGCAGGCTTTCGGGCACGTCGCCATTGACGATGCGCAGCGCAAGACCTTCGGCAATCGCCGTCTTGCCCACGCCGGGCTCGCCGATCAGCACCGGGTTGTTCTTGGTGCGCCGCGACAGCACCTGCATGGCGCGGCGGATTTCCTCATCCCGGCCGATGATCGGGTCGATCTTGCCCTGCTCGGCGGCCTCGGTCAGGTCGCGCGCGTATTTCTTCAGCGCGTCATAGCCCTGTTCGGCGCTGGCGCTGTCGGCGGTGCGGCCCTTGCGGATGTCGTTGATCGCCGTGTTCAGCTTTGCCGCCGTCACCGCACCGGCATCCAGCGCATCCTTGGCCTTGCCGGGCACCATGCACAGCGCCATCAGAATCCGCTCTACGGGAACAAAACTGTCCCCTGCCTTGGTCGCAACCTTTTCAGCCTCGTCCAGCACGCGGGCAAGGGCCGCGTCCATGAAGGGCTGGGCATCGCCCGACACTTTCGGCAGTTTGCCAAGCGCCGCGTCCACCGCTTCGGTCACGCGGGCGGGTTCGCCGCCGGCGCGGCGGATCAGGTTGCTGGACAGCCCCTGATCATCATCCATCAGCGCTTTCAGCAGATGTTCGGGCGCAAGCCGCTGGTGGCTTTCCCGCATCGCAATGGTTTGTGCAGCCTGCAGGAAGCCGCGCGACCGTTCCGTGAACTTTTCCAGGTTCATCGGCAATCTCCTTTTTCAGCACCGGAGCCAGGGACGCCCATGAAGGCACGCCCCACCCGGCCTCATCCCGGATGTGGGAGGCGGGGCAGGCCGTTGCAAGGATAGGGCAGTTTGCGCGCGCGCCTTTTTGTGCGGCTGCGGGTCAGCCCCCGCGCCCTGATCCGCGCGACCTCTGCGGCAACGCGGCGGGATTGCAGCCAGCCCTGTCACATGCCCGGATCGACCGGCCCCTGCACCGGGCCGCCCGCGTCTTTCCAATCCTTGAAGCCGCCAGGATTGCAGACCTCGGCATAGCCCTTATCTTTCAGCAGCTTTCCTGCCAGCGCGGCGCGCCCGCCGCTGGCGCAATGCAGGACCACCGCACGGTCCGGGCGCATCTGGCGGTCATGACAGGGCGATGCCGGATCGGCGCGGAATTCCAGCATGCCGCGCGGGATATGGTGCGAACCTTCGGCGCGCCCGGTCTTTTCGAGTTCCGTCGCCTCGCGGATGTCCAGCAGCAGCGCCCCCCGCGCGATCTTTTCCTGCACCGCTGCGGTATCGATGCGCGGCACGACGGCATTCGCGGCTTCGACAAGGTCTTTTGACGTGATCGGCATGAGCGATGTTTCCTTTTGCGGTTCCGGTGGCGGTTTCAGGCAGACGCAGTCTGTCCCCCGTAGCGGACAAAGGCAAAGGCCGATCCATCGGGTGCCCAGCAGGGAACGTTGATGCTGCCCTGCCCGCCGTTGAACGCAGCCACCCTGCGCCGGTTCCCGCCATCGGGTTCCATCAGCACCAGCGCAACCTGCCGGTCGCGCGGATGCCCTTCGGTTCCCGCCGGATAGGCCAGATACAGCACATGCCGCCCGTCAGGCGAGGGATGCGGAAACCAGTTGACGAAACCGTCCGCGAACACCTGTTCATGGCCGGTACCCCCGGGCCGCATCCGCCAGATCTGGGCATGGCCGCTGCGGTCGCAGTTGTAATAGATCCATGCCCCGTCTGCCGAATAGTCGGGGCCGTCGCTGTGCCCTTCGCCAAAGGTCAGCCGCCGTTCTTCGCCACCCCCGGCCGGGCAGGACCAGATATCCACGGTGCGCCCGCCGCGTGCCGCCGCATAGACAATGCGCGCGCCGTCGGGCGACCAGCCGTGCCACCAGCTTGGTGCGTTATGGGTCACAGGAAGGGGCGTGCCGCCTGCCACCGGCATGACGAAAATCTCTGCCCCCCTATCAGTGTGCGATGACAGGATGATCTGCGTGCCGTCCGGCGAAAATCCGTGGTCATTGTTGCAGCGCCGTGCCGGGCCGGACTCCAGCAGGTGCAGGTCAGGCGACGCCAGCGGCACGCGAAAGAGCCGCCCGTCACCATTCACCAGAAGCCAGCCGTCGCGGTGCCAGTTTGGCGCCTCGATCAGGCGGTCGGTGGCCAGAATCAGCCGGGTTTCGCCCGATGCCAGATCATATATCTCTAGAAAGCTGCGCATCCGGTGATCCTCCGTCAGCCTGTGCCTGCGCCGCTTTCAGGGCGCGCACCCTTGCGCCAGAGGTGCGCCGGGGTGCGCCGAACCCCAGGAGCGCGGCCCGGCCGGGGGCCGAACAGGTGCCATGCAGATCGCTCAGCGGCAAGCCCTGCAAGGCAGGAACTCTATCCGCCGAAATCCGCGAACCCGGCATGATTGCAATGCGCCCCCCCTGCCAGGGCAAAGCACCGCTCAAAGCCCGCCCGGCCTTCGGCTGCCGTGGCGGCCTGGCCAGAGGTCAGGATGCGGCGTAAGCCAAGGTCGGCGGCAAGCTCAATCGCCGGGGCGATGTCGGGCACCGGATCGAAGGCGCGGAGCAAGGTCAGGTCAAAGCCGCGTCGCAGAAGCTCCACCGCGCCCGGTCGATGACATCAACGATCACATCGGGCGCTGCATCCGCCGTACCGACACCGCCGACTCGCATCGGGCATGACGGGTCTGTCCTTGGGGAGGGGCCGTCCGCAGATCGACTGCTTTGTGCGACAGGCCCTGCGTCCCGCGCGCGGGCCGGGCTGCGGGGCCGCCGCGGCGCTCGGCGCCGTTGATGCTGCAGGCTGTGGCTTGCGAACCCGGCACGCGCCCCGGCAGGTCTGGCCTTGGTCAGCACATGCCCGCTGCCGATCCGCAGGGCGCGGAGGCACCGGTGCGCCAGCACCTCCAGCCCCTGGGCAAGCCAGGCGGCGCGGGCAAGCGTCTGCCCTGCGGTCAGCATCCTGCGGTTCGCCATCAGGCGGCGATCCGCCCCTTTCATGGCCGTCACCACGGCCGCGATGCCGTAGCAGGCACAGTCGGCCACCTGCATCTTTGGGCCGCCGAAGGCCGCCATCATGCAATGGATCGCCGGGACCGGTTTGCGCGCGGTGGCGGGGATGGCCGTGAAGGGGGCTTGGGTGTGGACCACCGCGCCGAACTCGGGCCGGGCGCGCAGAGGGTCGCGGGAAACGCGCCACCCGGCGGAGCGTTTCAGGCGGCCTTCCCGGTGCCCGTCCCCGCAGTCGCGCGACATGCGGGCGATCATCCCGTGCTTCAGCACCTGTGCGGGGATGCCCGATGGGGTGATGAACATGGCATCCCCGCCTCGGGCACTCAGGTTCGCGGCTAAGGCCGCTTGCGTCCGGCGCGCGGGCGCGGGCGGCGACCCCGGCGCGCAGGGGCCCGGTCATCGCGGGTGATCGGGGAAAAGCCCGGCCAGCGCGCCGGGGGCCGCGACCCCGCGTTCGGTGATCAGGCCGGTGACAAGGCGCGCGGGCGTCACGTCGAAGGCGGGGTTGGCGGCAGGCGTCGCCTCGGGGCTGATACGCAGGCGGGTGACGGTGCCGTCAGGCAACTTGCCCTGCACGAAGGACACCTCATCGCCCGAACGTTCCTCGATGGGAACCCCGGCCACACCATCCTCCAGATGCCAGTCGATGGTGGGCGAGGGTAGCGCGACGTAAAACGGCACGCCGTTGTCATGCGCGGCCAGCGCCTTGAGATAGGTCCCGATCTTGTTGCAGACATCGCCGCGCGCGGTGGTGCGGTCGGTGCCGACGATGACCATGTCCACCTCCTTGTGCTGCATCAGGTGCCCGCCCGCATTGTCCACGATCAGCGCATGGGAAATGCCGCTGCCGGCCATTTCCCATGCCGTCAGATGCGCGCCCTGGTTGCGGGGGCGCGTCTCGTCGACCCAGACGTGCAGGGGGATGCCCGCCTGATGCGCCTTGTAGATGGGGGCCGTCGCGGTGCCCCAATCGACAGTCGCAAGCCACCCTGCGTTGCAATGGGTCAGGATCCTGACCGGGCCGCCCTTGCGGCCCGCAATCGCACGGATGATCTGCAAGCCGTGGTCGCCGATGGCCGCGTTGATCGCCACATCCTCGTCCGCGATTTCTGCCGCGCGGGCCATCGCGGCACCGGCCCGTGCCGAAGGGGCAAGGGGGCCAAGGACGCGCGCCATCTCTTCCAGCGCCCAGCGCAGGTTCACCGCCGTGGGGCGGGTCTTGATCAGCGTGGCACAGGCGCGGGCGAGGCCCGCGTCCGAGGGGTCGTCGCGCATGGCGATTGCCACGCCATAGGCCGCCGTCGCCCCGATCAGCGGCGCGCCGCGCACCCACATGTCGCGGATCGCCGTGGCGGCCTGCCCCAGCGTGTCGAGCGTCACCACGATGAACTCGTGCGGCAGGCGGGTCTGGTCGATGATCCGCACCGCCCCCCCTTCGACCCAGATCGAGCGGTAGTGGTCCTGGCCCACCTTCATCGTGCAATGCTCCTGTCCATGTCGCGGGCGAGCGGGCCCAGATCGCCGGGGGTTGGCCGCGCGGTGGCGATGATGCGGCCCAACTCGAGCGCGCGCGCCTCGGCCCGCAGGCGGCGGGCAGGGTCGGGGATCGCCTCGAGGTCCTCGACATGGGCTAGGCCCAGGATGCGGCGGTGCATCTCGACCCCGCAGAACCCCATCGCATCGCGCCAGATGCCCGCAAGCACCCCCGCCAGCGCCGCCTCGGCCCCCGGGGCGTCGCCCGCGTCCTCGAAAAGCGACCGCTCGTAGAGAATGCCGGTGCGCTCGGTCTGCCAGAGGTGGCGGAACTCGGCGGTGAAGACCTGCCAGACTTCGGCCAGTTGGCCAAGCAGCCAGTCGCGGCAGCCGTCGCGTGCGCCGGGGCTGTCCTCGTGCCCCGACTGGGCGTGGAAGGCGAGGAGGAGATTCGCGATGAACATGCCGACGTCAAAGCCGAAGGGGCCGTAGATGGCGAATTCGGGGTCGATGACCTGCGTATCCTCGGCCGTCACCATCAGGGACCCCGAATGCAGATCGCCATGCACCAGTGTTTCTGTCTTCGACAGGAAGGCGTGCTTGGCCTCCTGTGCGGCGATCCGCAGGGCGCGGTCGGCGCGCAGCGGGGCGATGAAGGGGGCAAGGCCGGGGGTGTGGCGGTTGAGCTTTGCCGCAAAGTAAGGGTCAGAGAAAACAAGGTTTTCCGTGATGTCGGCCAGCGCGTGGTTGGCAGCGAACAGCGCCATGTCCTTGCGCAAGGCACCTCCGGACAGCGACAGGGCCGAGCCGCGGAACAGGCTTCGGGCAAGGAATACCCCCATGTGGCGGGCAAGCATCGGGTGCATCACCCCTTGCACCACCGACTTGCGCAGGATCACATGCGGCGAAAGACAGCGCATCACAATCAGCGCCTGCCCCTCGTCGAAGTGGAACACCTCCGGCACCCGGCCGGGGTCGCGGGCGGCGTGGCGGGTCAGGGCGTTGTATTCGAAGAAGGCGCGGTTCAGCGGCAGGGGCCAGCTGTCGCCCACCAGGCGCACGTAAGGCAGCGCCTGCTTGACGATGATGCGGCCCAGCGGGCCGGATACGATGAACACAAGGTTCAGGTTGCCGTCCCCCACCTCGGCCACCGTCCAGGCCTGGGCGGGGCCGATCCGGTCGGTCAGGGCGGGCAGGCTGCTCAGGCGCGCGGGCAGCGTTTCAATGGTCAGAGGCGTGTAGTCCATCAGATCAGCCCGTATTGCCATGCCCATTTGCGGAAGAAGGGCAGCCCTTCGCCCATCACCTGGCCCCGGCTTGCCGCAACCACAGGCCAGATGGCAAGGCCGCATTTCAACCCCGCCGCAATCAGCGCCGCAAATGCCTTGTCCCGACGGACCTTCCCCGACCCCGGCGTCGCCCTGCCGCGTTCCGAAAGCTGGATGTAGCGCAGATGCTTCGCCGCCTCAAGGATGCCGGGTGGCGATGCGGCGACTCTGGTGCTGTTTCATGGACGGTTCGACAGCGCGAAGGGCTGGCGCGACCTGCCGCGCCGGATGCGTGCGGCAGGGCATGCGGTGCTGACGCCCGACCTGCCGGGACACGGAAGTGCCGCAATGGTCGCCAGTCTCGACGCGGCGGTGGAGCAACGCGCGGCCCGGATGCCGCCCGGCCCGTTGCGCCTTCTTGGCCATTCACCGGGGGCGGTGCTGGCGGTGCGGCTGGCCCTTGGGCTGGGGCCAAGGGTGGAGCGGATGGTGCTGTCGGCCCCCACAGGCCTTGGCCCGCGGATCAACGGTGATTTCATCGGCGGGATACTGGCGGCCGGCCGCGCTCGCCCGCGCGCGGGCGCTGCTGGGCACGGGGCCGCTGTCGGCGCTGGCGCTGGCATCCGAACTCGACCGGTTGCAGGCGGAACGGGCCGGTCACGCCGCGCTGGCTGGACTTTCGGCGCGGGACGGGGTCCAGCAGATCGATATTGCCGGGGACCTGGCGCGGCTGACCCGCCCCATTGCCGTCCTCTTCGGGACCGGGGACCGCATCCTGAACTGGCACGACGTGGCAAACCTGCCGCCCGCCGCCGCCATCCACCTGATCCGCGGTGCGGGCCATCTGCCGCATCTCGCTGCGCCCGACCTTGTGCTGTCGCTGGTTGCAGACCGCCCCATCCCGGCCAGAAGGAGTGTCTGCGCCTGACCGGCCCCCGCCCGCTTGCCGCCTGCGGTCCGCAGCCGGGCCGCTTGTGTTGCCTGACCCTGGCAGCACCTTGACCGGCAAGGGGGAAACTTTTGGACCACCCCCCTGCAATCCCTCTGGAACGGCGGGGAATTCCGCCTAATGTAGGCATCACAGCGAACCGCCCCGGGAAGGGGCGACTTTTGGGAGGAGACGACGAAATGACCAGAAAGACACTTGCCTTGCTTGCCGCCTCGGCCTCGCTTCTGGCGATGCCCGCAATGGCGCAGGACGCGCCGAAGATTGCCACGGTCGTGAAGATCGCGGGCATCCAGTGGTTCAACCGGATGGAGGAGGGCGTCAAGAAATACGCCGCCGACACCGGTGCCGATGCCTTCCAGGTGGGCCCGGCCCAGGCCGACCCGCAGCAGCAGGCCGCCCTGATCGAGGACATGATCGCCCAGGGCGTCAACGCGCTGGCCGTCATCCCGATGTCGCCCGAGGCGCTGGAGCCGGTGCTGAAGCGCGCACAGGATGCGGGCATCGTCGTGATCACGCACGAGGCCGCAAGCCAGCAGAACACCAGCTATGACCTCGAAGCCTTCAAGAACGAGGATTTCGGTGCCAACCTGATGAAGCAGATGGCCGAATGCATGGGTGGCGAGGGCGAATACGCCGTGTTCGTCGGATCGCTGACCAGCCAGACGCACAACCAGTGGGTCGACGGGGCGATCGCCTTCCAGAAAGCCAACTTCCCCAAGATGACCCTGGTGGGCGACAAGAACGAAACCTTCGATGACCAGCAGAAGGCCTACGAGAAGGCGCAGGAAGTGCTGCGCGCCTTCCCGAACGTGAAGGGTCTGCAGGGATCGGCCTCGACCGACGTGGCGGGCATCGGCCTTGCCATCGAAGAGCGCGGTCTGGCCGACAAGACCTGCGTGTTCGGCACCTCGCTGCCCTCGATCGCCGGGCAGTATCTTGAGACCGGTGCCGTAGATGGCATCGGCTTTTGGGATCCGGCTGTTGCGGGCTATGCCATCAACAAGCTGGCACAGATGGTGATGAAGGGCGAGACGGTGGCCGATGGTGCCGACCTCGGCCTGCCGGGCTACGAGAAGATCACGCTCGACGGCAAGGTGATCTATGGCCAGGCCTGGGTGAACGTGAACAAGGCCAACATGGCTGAATACCCGTTCTGATCGGGGACAACCGGGGGGCGGCAGGTCCGCCCCCCGACCCCTGGAGCGGCAAGAAGGCTGGCCATGACGACTGACCTTGTCACGTTCGATCACGTGACCAAGACCTATTCCGGGATCACCGCGCTGGACAGCGTGGGCTTTTCCATTGCCGCCGGAGAGGCGGTGTGCCTTGCCGGGGAAAACGGGTCGGGCAAGTCGACGCTGATCAAGATCCTTGCCGGGGTGGAACAGCCCGACCGGGGCGTGATATCGATTGCCGGGCAGCCGCAGGACGCCCTGAACCCGCGCCTGTCGGCAGCGGCGGGCATCAAGGTGATCTTTCAGGATTTCAGCCTGTTCCCGAACCTGAGCGTGGCCGAGAATATCGCCTTTTCCGCCGAACTGGGCCACGGCACGCGGCTGGTACACCGGGCGCGGATCGCCGACACGGCGCGGGCCACGCTGGCGCGGATCGGCGTGGACATTCCGCTGACTGCGGCGGTCGAGACGTTGTCGGTTGCGCACAAGCAGCTCGTCGCCATCTGCCGGGCGCTGGCGACCGAGGCGCGGCTCATCATCATGGACGAACCCACCACCGCGCTGACCGAGCGCGAGGTGCGGGTTCTGCTGGATATCATCCGCCGCCTCAAGGCCGACGGGGTGGCGGTGCTTTTCGTCAGCCACAAACTGGCCGAGGTGCTGGAGGTCTGCGAGAAGGTCATCGTGCTGCGCAACGGGCAGAAGGTGGCCGAAGGTCCCGCGGCCGACTTCGACGCCGCCAGCCTGACCCGCCACATGACCGGCCGCGACGTGGCAGAGGCGCCGCCCGCACCCCTGCGCGCGGACGCGCCCGAACTGATGCGGGTCGAAGGTCTGAACAAGGCGGGGGCCTTCGAGGATGTCAGCTTCACCCTGCACGCGGGCGAGGTGCTGGGGGTGTCGGGCCTTCTGGGATCAGGCCGCACGGCGCTGGCCAAGGCGCTGTTCGGGCTGGTCGCGCCCGAGCGCGGTCGAATCACGCTTGACGGCCGTTCGGTGCCCCTTGGCGATCCGCTGGCGGCGGCCGGGGCGGGGATCGGCTATGTGCCCGAGGACCGGCTGACCGAGGGGCTGTTCCTGACACAGAGCATCCTGCAGAACATCTCGGTCGGCAGGCTCGATGCGCATGGGGCTTCGGGCATCCTCGACATCGGCGGGTTGCTGGCCGAGGCGCGGGACTGGCTGAAGCGCCTGTCGGTCAAGGCGCCGGACCCCGACGCGCCGGTGCGGTCGCTTTCGGGGGGCAACCAGCAGCGGGTGGTGCTGGCGCGCTGGATGGCGCGCAGCCCCCGCGTTCTGGTGCTGAACGGGCCTTCCGTCGGTGTCGACGTGGGGTCCAAGGCCGAAATTCACGGCATCATCGCCGGCCTTTCGGCGCAGGGCCTCGGCGTCATCGTGATTTCCGACGACCTGCCCGAGGTGCTGGCAACCTGCCACCGCATCCTTGTCATGAAGGCGGGGCGGCTGATCGAGGACATCCCCTCGGGTCAGGTTTCCGGGACTGATCTCGCACACAGGCTGGCGTCATGAGCACCCTCTGGACCCGGAACGAGACGCTGGTGGCCCTTGTCATCGTCGCCTTCTGCGGGCTGGCGGCCTTGTCAGACCCCGGCTTCCTGTCGGTGGCCACGCTGACCGATCTTTTGCGCGGCGGGATCGTGCTGGGGATTTTCGCGGTGGGGGCGCTGATCGTCCTGATCTCGGGCGGGATCGACGTCAGCTTCACGGCCATCGCCGCCGTCACCATGTATGTCACGGCGATGGTTCTGAATGCCTTGATGCCGTGGATGCCGTGGTGGGCGGCGCTCCTGATCGGCATGGGTATCGGCGCCTGCCTTGGTGCGATCAACGGCTTTCTCATCGCCGTCATGGGCCTGCCCACGCTGATCGTGACGCTGGGCACGCTGTCGGTCTTCCGGGGTTTCATGCTGACCTTCATCGGGCAGAAGCAGATCACCACGCTGCCGCCGGGGATGCGCGAATTCGGGCGCATGATGATCGTGCGGGGCGAGAATGCGGATGGCTCGTTCTATTCGCTGCACGCGGCATTCCTGGTGACGGCAGGGGCCATCGTTCTGACATGGTTCATCCTGCACCGCACCATGCTGGGGCGGCAGATCTTCGCCATCGGCGGATCGGTTGAAAGCGCGCGGCGGATCGGCATCAATGTGCGCGGCGTGCAGTTCTTCGTCTACGTCTACGTGGGGGCGCTGGCGGGGCTTGCCGGGATCATCCATGCCAGCATGGCGCGGGTGGCCAACCCGTTCGACCTGGTGGGGCTGGAGCTGTCGGTGATCGCCGCCGTGGTGCTGGGGGGGGCGCGGCTGGCGGGGGGGCATGGCACCTTGACCGGGACGGTGCTTGGCGTGGCGCTTATCGTTCTGGTGCGCAACAGCTTGATCGTGCTTGGGATCCCTGCAACATGGCAATCGGTGGCCATCGGCGTGCTGATCCTGATCGGCACCGGCCTGCCCGCCTGGCAGGCCAAACGCGCCGCTGCACAGGCCGCATGAAGGGGGGCGCATGAAATTCCTGCACTCCACCGAAGGCCGCCTTGCCGTGATTGCGGCCGTCGTCTTCCTTGCCATGTCGGCGCTGGCCCCGGACAGGTTCCTGAGCGTGCAGAACATGACCTCGATGGCCTTCCAGTTCCCGGAATTCGCGATCCTCGCGCTGGCGATGACGGTGACGATGCTGACGGGCGGGATCGATTTGTCGGTGGTGGGCATCGCCAACCTGTCGGCCATCATCGCGGCCACCATCCTGACGCAGGTAACGGGGGGCGGTGCCGGGATCGTGCTGATCGCCTTTACCGCCGCGATCGGCGTGGGCGTGGCCGCAGGGCTGATGAACGGCATTCTGGTGGCCAACCTCGGGCTGCCGCCGATCCTGGCCACGCTGGGGTCGGGGCTGATCTTCACCGGCATCGCCATTGCCCTGACCGGAGGGTCGGCGGTGATGGGCTTCCCCGACGCGACGGCCTGGATCGGCAATTCCACCGTGCTGGGCATCCCCACGCCGCTGATCCTGTTCGGGCTGCTGGCGCTTGGACTGTCGTTGCTGCTGACGCGAACGGGCTTCGGGGTAAAGCTTAGGATGTACGGCGCAAACCCTCTGGCGGCCCGCTTTGCGGCAATCAACATCGATGCCACGCTCATCAAGGTCTATGTCCTGTCCGGGGCGCTGGCCGCCATCGCGGGAATGGTCGTGATGAGCCGCGCCAACTCTGCCAAGGCCGACTACGGTTCCAGCTACCTGCTTCTGGCCGTGCTGATCGCGGTCCTCGGCGGGGTGAACCCCTATGGTGGCTATGGCAAGGTCATCGGCGTTGTGCTGGCCGTCCTGACAATGCAGTTCCTGTCCTCGGGCCTGAACATGGTCGGCGTGTCGAACTTTGCGCGCGAGCTGATCTGGGGCAGTCTGCTGATCTTGGTAATGATCGTCAACACCTGGCGCGCCAGCGGCCGCCGCACCTGAACCGGGAGAGAGCCATGAAGAAGATCCTCAACAACCCTGTCGACTATGTGGACGAGATGCTGGCGGGCCTTACCGCCGCGCACCCCGGGTTCTACCGGCTGCACGGCGGGTCGGGCCGCGTCGTGGCGCGGTCGGGGGCGGGCAAGCCCGGCAAGGTGGGCATCGTGACCGGGGGCGGGTCGGGGCACCTGCCGGTCTTCACGGGCTATGTCGGCCCCGGCCTGCTGGACGCCTGCGCCATCGGCGATGTCTTTTCGTCCCCCTCGGCCGAGCAGATGGCGGACGCGATCCGCGCTGCGCACCAGGGCGCGGGCGTGCTGCGCCTTTACGGAAATTACGGCGGCGACATCATGAACTTCGATATGGCGGGCGACCTTGTCGGGTTCGAGGATATCCGCTGCACCTCGGTGATCCTGGCCGATGACGTGGCCTCGGCACCGCCGGCAGAGGCTGCCAAGCGGCGCGGCGTGGCGGGGATGGTCTATGCCTTCAAGATCGCGGGCGCGGCGGCCGAGGCGGGGCACGACCTGGACGGGGTCACCCGCGTGGCGCAGAAGGCGGCGGATGCCTGCCGGTCGGTTGGCGTGGCACTGTCGCCCTGCACCGTGCCGCAGGCGGGCAAGCCCACCTTCCAGATCGGCGAGAACGAGATGGAAATGGGCATGGGCATCCATGGCGAGCCGGGCGTCTGGCGAGGGCAACTGCGCCCCGCCGATGCGATTGCCGCAGAGATGATGGACCGTCTCCTGTCGGACATGCCCCTGACGAAGGGGGACCGCGTGTCGGTCATGGTCAACAGCCTTGGCGCGACCCCGCCGGAGGAGCTGTACATCCTTTACCGTGTCGTGAAGGCCCGCATCGAAGCCGCCGGGGCGACGGTGGTGATGCCGCTGGTGGGCCGCTATGCCACCAGCATGGAGATGACGGGGGTCTCCTTCACCCTTTGCAAGCTTGATGCCGAGTTGGAGGGCTTCCTGGCCGCCCCCTGCGACTGTGCGTTCTGGAGCGTGAAATGACGCTGACCGTTGCCGATCTGCGCGGGGCCGTCACCCGGCTGACCGCAGCAATGGAGCGGGACTTCGACGCCTTGAACACCGCAGATGGTGCCCTGGGCGACGGAGACCTCGGCGTCACGCTGACGCGGGGGATGCGGGCAATCACCGAGTTGTCGCCGGGTCTGCCCGACGATCTGGGGCAGGCTCTGCTCGCTTGCGCGCAGGCCTTCACCAAGACCTCCGGCTCGTCCTACGGCACGCTGATGGCCACCGGCCTGATGTCGATGGCCAAGGCCTTGCGCGGGCGTACTGAGGTCGAGGCGTCAGAGGTGTCTGCCCTGATCGCGGGGGCACGCGACGCGATGCAGGCGCTGGGCAAGGCGGAACTGGGTGGCAAGACGGTGCTCGACAGTCTGGATGCCATGGCGAAGGCAACGGCGGGGCTCGACGATCCCCGGGCGGTGGCCGAGGCGGCAGCGACCAGTGCGGCCGAGGCGCTGACAGAGATGCGGGGCCGTGTCGCCACCATCGGCCGGGCGCGCATCTTCGGCGAAAAGACCATCGGGATGGACGATCCGGGGATGCTTGCGATGACGGCAATCGCCGGGGCGATTGCGGGGCGGCAGCGGGCCTGAGGTCACAATTCCTGCGCGGGCACCTGGCGGAAAGCCGGTTTGCGGTTCGCAAAGCCGGGTGCGTCAATCACGCACCCGGCCGGTGGTTGGGGGCACCTTCCGGCGCGCTGCCCGCCCGCCCCTACCACTTTGGCGGCGGGTTCCCGTCGTGCATCGCATGGTCAGCCTGGCTGAAGCGGTCCACGGCGAATTGGCCCTGATGCCAGTAGGGATAGATCAGCGGCGGGCGGCTGACGGTGTTCAGGCGTTCGATATCCTCTGCCGTCAGGCGCAATGACACCGCCGCGATGTTGTCGGCGAACTGCGCCGCCGTCCGCCCGCCCACCACCAGCGACGATACCGCAGGCCGCGTCAGCAGCCATGCCAGCGCCACCTGCGCGGCCGAAACGCCATGGGCGGCCCCCACATCGACCAGCACGTCGATGATGTCCCACAGCCGGTTCCTGTCGCGGACCGGCGGTTCCGTCCAGCCTGCGAACTGGCGCGTCCCTTCGGGCGTGGGCCTGTCTCGGCGATGCTTGCCCGTCAGCAGTCCCGCCGCCAGCGGCGACCATACCAGCACCCCCAGCCCCTGATCGACGCTGATCGGCAAAAGCTCGTATTCCGCCTCGCGCGCCTCCAGCGTGTAGTGGATCTGCTGGGTGACGAAGCGCACGCGGCGGTCGCGGTCGGATGCCATCAGCGACTTCATCACATGCCAGCCGGAGTAGTTCGAGCAGCCGACATAGCGCACCTTTCCCTGTGTCACGAGGGTGTCGAGCGCTGCCATCTTCTCCTCGACCGGGGTCGTGCCGTCCCATTCATGCATGTAGTAGATGTCGATACGGTCGGTGCGCAGCCGCTTCAGGCTGCGCTCGCATTCGCGGATCAGGTGCCAGCGGCTGGTACCCTCGTCATTCGGCCCCGGCCCCACCCGCATCCGCGCCTTCGAGGTGATCAGCACCTGATCGCGCCGCCCTTCCAGCACCTCGCCCAGGATCTCCTCGGCGACCCCGCTGGAATACATGTTGGCACAATCGAACACGTTCACGCCGTGGTCGATGCACAGATCGACCAGCGCCCGCGCCTCGGGCAGACCCTGATTGCCGACACGGGCAAATGGCCCCACGCCGCCGAAGGTGAAGGTACCCATTGCGATTGCCGACACCTTCAGTCCGGACTTGCCGAGTGTCCTGTATTCCATGAGAGATCACTCCATTGCAGGATGCGCGGTCCATCCTGTGCCGACCCGCGCGCAATATCCAGTGCCAAATCGCGGCCGCCCCGCAGAGAAAGGCCGGTCCGGGCGCCGGCGGCGTGGCAGGACGCGGCCCCTCAAGGCAATTGCGCCCCTGCCCCCTCTGGCAGGGGGCGTGGCCGAAGACCTGTCCCGCAGCCACGGCGCGCGCGGTTTCGCGCCGGCGTCCCCTGGCATCGGCAAGGGCCGGACCGGGACGGATGACCCGCGTGACCACAACCGGCCTGCCGGGAGAAATGTGCGAAGGTTGGTTATGGCCGGGGTGCCGGCATAACATGGCGGTGTCGAAGCGCCGTCAATCCTTATCCGGGAAAGGGATATGCCCCATGTCGCAGACCGCCATCACCCATCTGCCCGATCCATCGGGGGGTTACGTAAGATGCGTTCTCCGCGGTCCTTTGCGATGGCGGTCTTCGGCGACGGTGCCCCGGGGTTCTGGACGGCGCTGCGCCAGGTCTTCGCCGCGACGCGGGGACAGCGATGCCGGGTCCACAGGACGATGTAGGTGCTGAACGCGATGCCGAAATCGGTGCAAGCCAGGGCAAAGGGCCATCTGCACGACATCTGGCAGGCCGCGACAAAACCCGAAGACAACCTGATTACCGGTCGCGGAATTGCGGCGTGCGCTTTTCCAGGAAGGCCGCCATGCCTTCCTTCTGGTCTTCGGTGGCGAACAGCGCGTGGAACAGGCGGCGTTCGGAAAGCAGGCCTTCCCGCAGGCCGGTCTCCTGCGCGCGGTTGACCGCCTCTTTCGCGGCCATGACGGAAAGCCTGGATTTCTGGGCGATGGCCAGGGCGATCTTGCGGGCTTCGTCCAGCAGCAGCCCCGCCGGTACCACCCGGCTGACCAGGCCGCTGCGTTCCGCTTCGGCCGCATCCATGAAGCGGCCCGTCAGGTGCATGTCCATGCTTTTGGCCTTGCCCACCGCACGGGTCAGCCGCTGCGTGCCCCCCATGCCCGCGATGATGCCAAGATTGATCTCGGGCTGCCCGAACCTGGCGGTATCGGCGGCAATGATGAAATCGCACATCAGGGCAAGCTCGCACCCCCCGCCCAGCGCATAGCCGGCCACGGCGGCGATGACGGGTTTGCGCACCCGCAGGATGGCATCCGCCTCGGGTCCGAACAGGTCTGCCCCATAGGCATCGACAAAACCCTTCTGCGCCATTTCACGGATGTCGGCCCCGGCGGCAAAGGCCTTGTCCGACCCCGTCAGCAGGATGCAGCGCACCTTGGGGTTTGCATCGGCTGCCGTCAGGCAGGCGGCCAGTTCCTGCATCAGTTTCAGGTTCAGGGCGTTCAGCGCGTCCGGCCGGTTGAGCCGGACCAGCGCCACTTCGTCTTCGATCTCGACGATCAGGGTTTCATAGGGCATCGCGGCCTCCGGACTTCGGTCCTGCATCAGGTATCAGCCCGGTGCCGGTGTTCAAGTCATGTCTGGCAGACAGGGCAGAAGAAAGATGACCGGCCGGACTGGACGATGCGCGCAATCGTGCCGGTGCAGCCCGGCGTCCGGCAGGAAAGGCCTTCGCGGCCATAGACGTCGAAGCTGTGCTGGAAATAGCCCAGTTCGCCGTCTGACTGCCGGTAATCGCGCAGGGACGAGCCGCCCGCCTCGATCGCTTCCGTCAGGACCTGGCGGATGACCGGCACCAGCCCGGCCACACAGGCCGCAGGCAGGCCGCCCGCCATCCGCGCAGGGTTCACCCCGGCGCGGAACAGGGTTTCGCAGACATAGATATTGCCCAACCCGGCAACTGTGCGCTGATCAAGCAGCGCGGATTTGATCGGCGTGGCGCGCCCCTTCAGCCGGGCAATAAGGCGGGGTTCGTCAAAGTCATTGCCAAAGGGTTCGGGGCCAAGGCCGGCCAGCAGGGGATGCGCATCTGCCGCCCCGGTGGCGATCAGGTCCATCGCGCCGAAGCGGCGGGCATCGTTGAAGGTGATGCGCGCGCCACTGGCCATGGTCAGCACGACATGGTCATGTTTCTGCGGCGCGGGGTGGTCATGGTAAAACGGTGCCAGCGGTGCGCCCGACACCAGCATGCGGCCCGACATGCCCAGATGGATCAGCAGGGTTTCCCCCGATGAAAGGTCCGCAAGGATGTACTTGGACCGCCGCCGCAGCCGTTCCACCCGCCGCCCCGTCAGGCGGCCTGCCATGCCGGGCGGCAGGGGCCAGCGCAGATCGGGCCGGTTGACCTGCGCCTGCGCGATCACCTGCCCGGTCATCACCGGGTCCAGCCCGCGGCGGACGGTTTCAACCTCGGGCAGTTCGGGCATCTGCGGGCCTTTCAGCGGGTTCGGGCGGATGTGATTATCGGCGGCCCAGGGTATGGCATCCGGCCCGGGCTGACCAGCCTGCGGCAGATTGAGGATTTGTCACCGGGGGCGGGACGCTGTATCCCAGCCGGAACAAGACCGGGCAGGGCGCAGCATGAGTGACGAACAGCAGACCACGCATTTCGGCTTTCAGACCATCGACGAAAGCCGCAAGGCCGACATGGTGCATGGTGTGTTTTCACGGGTGGCATCAAGATACGATGTGATGAACGACCTGATGTCGGGCGGTGTCCACCGCCTGTGGAAGGATGCGATGATGGATTGGCTGGCCCCGCGTGCGAGCCAGCGGCTGCTGGATGTGGCGGGCGGCACCGGGGATGTGGCCTTCCGGTTCCTCAAACGCGCACCCGAGGCCACCGCCACGGTTCTGGACATGACCGAGCCGATGCTGATCGCGGGGCGCAGGCGCGCCGAGGCCGAACGCCTGGCCGGCCGGCTGGACTGGGTGGTGGGCGATGCGATGGCGCTGCCCTTTGCTGCGGGCAGCTTTGATGTCTGCACCATCAGCTTCGGCATCCGGAACGTCACCCGCATTCCCGATGCCCTGGCCGAGGCCTGCCGCGTGCTCCGGCCCGGCGGGCGGCTGATGGTGCTGGAATTCAGCCGGATTCCGGTACCGGGCCTGCAATGGGCCTATGACCGCTATTCGTTCAATGTGATTCCGGCCATGGGACAGGTCGTGGCGGGCGACCGGGACAGCTATCAGTATCTGGTGGAATCGATCCGCCGCTTTCCCGATCAGGAAACCTTCGCGGCGATGATCCGCACCGCCGGGTTCGCGCAGGTAAGGTACCGGAACCTGAGCCTTGGGATTGCCGCCCTGCATTCGGGATGGAAGATCTAGGTGCGCGGCCCCCACAACATCTGGCGGCTGGTCCGCACCGGTGCCACACTGGAACGGACCGGTGCGATGAACGTGGTGCTGGAGGCGTTCAGCGCCCCGCCGCGCCTGCGTCTGGTGGCACGGATTCTGGGCTGGCCGTTCAAATGGCTGGGCCTGAAAGGGGACCCGGCCCTGCCGCCGGCCACACGGGCGCTGACGGCGCTGGGACCCGCCTATATCAAATTCGGGCAGATCCTGTCGACCCGGCCCGATGTGGTGGGTGACGAGCTGGCAGAGCAGCTGAAATACCTGCAGGACAAGCTGCCCCCCTTTCCGAACGCCATCGCCAAGCGGATGATCGAGGCGGAGCTGGGCCTGGCCGTGGATCAGGCCTTCTGCGAATTCTCCGAACCGGTCGCCGCCGCCTCGATCGCGCAGGTTCACCGGGCAAAACTGGCCGATACCGGCGAGGATGTGGCGGTAAAGGTGCTGCGCCCGAACATCGAGCGGGCCTTCCGCACCGATATCGACGCCTTTTATCTGGCGGCCCGGATGATCGAGCTTTTGTCGCCGGCCTCTCGCCGGCTGCGCCCGATGGATGTGATCGCGCATTTCGAGGGCGTGGTGCTGGGCGAGCTTGACCTGCGGCTGGAAAGCGCTGCCGCGTCGGAATTTGCCGCGAATACGGCAGAGGACGAAGGGTTTCAGGTGCCAAGGCCGGTCTGGTACCTGTCGGGCCGCTCCGTGATGACGCTGGGATGGGCCGAAGGCGTGTCGATGGCCGACAATGCCGCCATTGACGCTGCGGGCCATGATCGCCGGGTTCTGGGTGCCCGGGTGTTGCACCTGTTCCTGAACCATGCGCTGCGCGACGGCTATTTCCATGCCGACATGCATCAGGGCAACCTCAAGGTGGCGGCGAATGGCGACATCATCGCCTATGACTTCGGCATCATGGGCCGGATCGATGAATACACCCGCCGCGTCTATGCCGAGATTCTGTTCGGCTTCATCCGCAAGGATTACCGCCGTGTGGCGGAAGTGCACTTTGAGGCCGGCTATGTGCCTGCCGACCGCGACATCGATGAATTCGCCCGCGCGCTGCGGGCGGTGGGCGAGCCGATCTTCGGCATGGATGCCAGCCGGATTTCGATGGCGCGCCTGCTGGCCTATCTGTTCGAAGTGACCGAACGCTTCGGTATGGAAACGCGCACCGAACTGATCCTTTTGCAGCGCACCATGGTCGTGGTGGAAGGTGTTGCGCGCAGCCTCGACCCGCATATCAACATCTGGCAGGTCGCAAAGCCGATCGTCGAAGGCTATATCGCCGCCAATGTGGGGCCGAAGGCGATCCTGCGCGATCTTGGCCGGACCCTGCGGGTGCTGTCGCGCTTTGGTCCGAAGCTGCCCCGCCTGGCCGAGGCGCAGTTGATCCGCCAGGCAGAACCGGCGCGGCCCATCGTTGCGCGTGACCGGAACCCGGTGGTCTGGATGCTGGCGGGAGCCGGGCTTCTGGCTGCGGGTCTGTGGATCGGGGCCCTCCTTTAGAAGGCTGCCGAAAAGTGCCGGCCGCAGGGGTGGCATGAACGGAAAGCGGGAAGCTATTCCGCCTGCGCGCCCTGCGCATTCCGGCCGGGGCCAACGCCCCTGCCCTGCGTGTGCCCGCTCCGGCGGGCGTTTGCCTTTTGGCGGCTGGGGATTGCGCGGATCATGTGTGGGGCGTCCCGCGCGGGCGGGGAAACGCGGTGCGTTTCCTGATACAGCCCTGAGAATAGCACTGTCACCGCTTCAATGGCAGGGGCCATCGCCCCTGCCACAACGCTACGCTGGCATCAGGCCAGCCGGGGGCCCAAAGCCCCCGGCCAGCGCCCGACCCGCCCCCGGCGGGCGCTTCTCGCCCGCCGGGTCGGGCGCTGGCCTCTGTTGCGCTTGGACCTGCCGATCTACAGGGCGCCGTCCCGCACGGGCGGGGAAACGCAGTGCGTTTCCTCTTCCCGCCCCGAGGGACGGTCCTGTGCAATCCGCGATGCCCGGTCTCTCTGGCAGGGGCCATCGCCTTTGCCACAGCGCCATGCTGCCCCTTGGCCCGCCGGGGGCCAAAGCTCCAGGCCGGCGCCCCACCCGCAAAGGCAACCGCTTTTCCCCGGATCGGCAGGAGTCTCCCGCCCGGCAGGCGAGGGACACGCGTTTTCAGCACCCTGTCACGGGGCCAGTTCGGCGGCGGCGGCCTGCGCGTAATCCGTCGCGCCGCGGTCCGCCTTCCAAAGGCAATGCGCGGCCATGCGCCAGCGGTACAGCGGGCGCAGGCGCAGATAGCGGGCCGTGACGGCCGGATCGGGATAGGCCGCAAGGAAGGCGTCGGTTTCCTGCGCAGTCAGCACGCTGCCGCGGTACAGCCATTGCATGGCGGGTGACAGGAAGGTGGCAAGGTCTTCCGTCGGGTCGCCGGTTGCGGGGCATTGCCAGTCGATCAGCGTGACACCGCCGGGGCCGTCGATCAGGTTTCCTGCAACCGCATCTGCGTGAATGAGGCAGGGTCTTGGCACCGGCGGAACGCCTGGGTCCTGCGGTGCGGGCGGCAGGCGGGTGCGGCAGGCGGCGGCAATGGCCTGCGCCTGCGCAAGCAGGGCAGCACTGCCTGACGCGACCGGGCGAAAGCCCGGGGGACGCTGCTGATGCAGGCGGGCAAGCATCCGGGCAACCGGGGCGGGGTCCGCCTGCCAGACCTGCCCGGCAATATGGGCATAGGCCAGCCAGCCGTCACCCGCAGCGATCAAGCCGGGGGCAAGGCCAAGCGGACCCAAAAGCGCAAGCGCCCGCGCCTCTGCCGCCGGAGTGTTGGGAAACAGCGGCGAGGCGGCGGCAGGGTCATAGGCCTTGATCACCGCCTGGCCAACGTGCCAAAGCCGGTTGGTGCGCCCGCCCGGCAAGGGCAGCCACGGCTGGCCCTTCAGCGCGGGCAGCCGATCAATCACGGTTTTCAGGAAGGCGGGGGATGGCGGGGTCATGCGGCACGCAGCTCAAGAGGCTGATCTGAAACGAATGGAGTGCGTTCAGCAGGTTATGATTCTGTCCGGTCGCGAAACTGAACGGAGAACCCTATGGCCCGGACCGAACTCACGCGTTGCCAGCATGACCGGGCAGGCGGCAGGTAGGCAAGTGATTTGACCGATGCAGAATGGGCGGTGATCGCGCCTTTGCGCCCTGCGCGCAAGACAACCGGCAGGCCCCGCACAACTGGCATTCGCGATGTCGTCGATGCCATTCTCTGCATCGCCACGACCGGCTGTCAGTGACGGATGTTGCCCAAAGACTTCCCGCCGGTTTCCACCGTGCAGGGCTGTTTCTGCGCCTGGCGCAATGACGGTCTGCTGGAGGATCTGAACCGCAGGCTGGTCGGGATCGCGCGCCTCTCCCCGGGCCGCACAGCCCGGCCCAGGGCGGGGATCGTCCACAGCCAAAGCGTGAAAACATCTGCAATTGGAAGGGTTTGCGGGTATGACGCGGGCAAGCGGATCAAGGCAGGCAAGCGTCACATCGTGACCGACAGGGTGGGGGTGCCGGTGGGTCTCGGCGTCCACAGCGCCGCTATTCAGGAGCGCGACGGCGCGCCGAATGTGTTGGATGCCATCGCAAAGCGATACCCCATGCTGCGCCACGTCTTTGCCGACGGCGGCTATGCCGGGACCAAGCTCGGGGAGGCGCTCAAACAGATCGGACGCTTTACCCTCCAGATCGTCAAGCGCCCGGACTCTGCCGAAGGCTTCGAAGCTCTCCCCCGCCGTCGGCTCGGGGAGCGCACTCTCGCCTGGCGCGGGCGATGCCGACGCCTGTCGAAGGATTGGAAGAAATCCATTGCCAGCGCCGAAGCCTGGGTGCCCATCGCCCACATCCGACGCGGCACTCGCTGCCTGGCAAAGATATGAAAACGATGAACCAGTTTTGAATCGCAGCCTTGGAAGCTTTGACCCCGGTCTGTCAGGGCTGCCCCACGGGCCGCGTCAGCCGATGCGCGATCTTTTCCTTGAGCACCGTGTTTGCGGGAAGCCGGATGGCATGGAAACAGCCTGCCACTTCCAGCCGCCCGCAGATCGCGGGGATCGCGCAGACGGCACCGGACTGAAAGACCCGGCCTCCGGGGTTGCGGCCGGCGCAGCGGGCGATCACCGGGTCGGGCACATCCCGCCAGGTGTCGGCGCTGGGGACGTTGCTGTTGCGCGGGGCACAGCGCCCCGGCATGCCAAACCGGTTGAACGGGAACAGCGGATGGTAGCATGTGCAGTCGAAGTGCCCCTTTCAGGCTGCGCCCTTCTGGTCACCATCAGTCGGGCTGACTGAGCTGTCCATGTCCAGCGTGATGTCCGTCAGCCCGTTACGGTCATGGAACCGGTCGGTCCACCCGCGGCTCGGATCGGCCAGCGCGTCCCGGTTCCCGGCCAAGGCCAGTGTCCCGGTCTCGAACCGCCCATCTGCGGGGCCGGGGCAGCTTGGGCATCGATAGCCCTGCCGCCGACCACCTGGCGCATGACCTGGTCGAGGGCAAGGCAGGCGGCACCGTTGACATCCCCGTGTCCGGCCAGCCGTCCGAAAACGGTTTGCCGGAACAGCCCGTCAGGACGGTGGCCGCGTTCTTGCCGCAACCCGTCTTTCGAAGTGCAGCCGACGCCAGATCGCACAGCCCAAGGGTGTCATCGCTTGCGCATCACCGGCAGACCACCGTCTGAACTGGCCTGCGCCCGCCGAAGTTCCAGCCGCACCCGGCGGTCAAAGCAAACCCGCCCCCCCGATCCAAACCCGCACCCCCGGGTGATCCGCCAAACCCGCCCTGAATTCATCAACACCATGATCCGTATCGAGAATACTACTGTCAGGGCAGCGAAATCGGCAGATCACTTGGGGAATGCGGGATCACAGGACCGTGTCCTGCCTTGGTGAACCAATCCAAGCCCCTGTGAACGCCCGCGTGCCCCACCCCCCCCGGCACCAAGGTGCGGAGCGGACCGGGGATGCTTCGGGCATGTCGGCTTTTCTCTGGTCAATCAGGGCCGGCTGCCCGTAAGTTCAGGGCAATCAGGGGGGTGCGGATGGTCACGGCATTCTTTTCGGACGAGCGGTGTTTCTGGCACGGCGGTGGCAATTATGCCTTTCTGCTGCCCGTGGGCGGGCTGGTGCAACCCCTGGCGGGGGGGTTGCCCGAAAACCCCGAAACCAAGCGGCGGCTGAAGAACCTTGTCGAGGTGACCGGCCTGATGCGCGATCTGGCCCCGTACTCGGCCGACCCCGCCGGATGGGATGATCTGCGCCGCGTCCACCCCGAGGCCTATCTGACCGCCTTCAAGGCGATGTCCGATGCGCAAGGTGGCGAACTGGGCCTGTGCGTGCCCTTCGGGCGTGGCGGGTTCGAGATTGCCGCCCTGTCCGCAGGCCTGGCAAAGGCCGCGCTGTTCGAAGTGCTGGAGGGGCGGGCACGCAATGCCTATGCCCTGTCGCGCCCGCCGGGGCACCACTGCCTGCCGGACTGGCCGAACGGGTTCTGCCTGCTCAACAACATCGCCATCGCCATCGAGGCGGCGCTGGCGGCAGGGTTGGCGGGGCGCATCGCGGTGGTTGACTGGGACGTGCATCACGGCAATGGCACCGAGGCAATCTTTCTGGACCGCCCCGAGGTGCTGACCATTTCGATGCATCAGGAACATGACTATCCGCTGGATACCGGCGGGGTCGGGGTGCGCGGCTGCGGGGCCGCCTTTGGCACCAACATCAACATCCCCCTGCCGCCGGGCATTGGCCACAAGGGATTCCTGCGCGCGATGGACCGGCTGGTGATCCCCGCGCTGCACCGCTTCCGCCCCGATGCGATCATCGTCGCCTGCGGGTTCGATGCCTCGGCGGTCGATCCCTTGTCGCGCACCATGGCCACGGCCGAGACCTTCCGCCTGATGACGCGCGCCGTGATGCAGGCGGCAGACGCCTTGTGCGGCGGACGGCTGGCGCTGGTGCATGAGGGGGGATATTCCGAGGTCTACGTGCCCTTCTGCGGCCATGCCGTTCTGGAAGAACTGTCGGGCAGCCGCGCCACCGCGCCCGATCCCATGGCCGGGGCGCTGACCATCCGCCAGCCCGGCGCGCGGTTTGACGCCTTTGTCGAGACCTGGATCGAGGATCTGGTGCGGGCTTTGGCCTGACCGCCCCTTGCAACCACCGCTGCGTCCACCGATGTTGCGCCTGACCACAGCGCGCGGCGCGCAAACGCGCCCGTGCAATCAAAGGACAGCCCGATGCCCGTGCCGAACCCGGCTGCGCTGGAATTTCTGCTGCAGCGCCAGTCATGCCCTGCCAAGACCTTTACCCTGCCGGTGCCGACGCGCGCGCAGCTTCTGCCCTTGCTGACGGCGGCGGCGCGGGTGCCGGACCATGGCAAGCTGGAGCCGTGGCGCTTCATCGTGCTGGAGCGGGCGGCAATGCCGCGCCTTGCTGCGCTGGCGGCACGGCGCGCGGCAGAGCTGGGCCATGACGCGGAAAAGACCGGCAAGGGGCGCACGCAGTTCGATGCAGGGCTGCTGGCCGTGGTGGTGGTGGCCAGCCCGAAGCCCTCGGACAATATCCCCGACATCGAACAGACCCTGTCGGCCGGGGCGGTGTGCCTTGGGCTGCTCGCTGCGGCGACGGCGGCGGGATGGGGGGCGAACTGGTTGACGGGCTGGCCGTCGCAGGACCGCGCCTTTGTGACCGAGGGGCTGGGGCCGGGACCGGCGGAGTTTGTGGCGGGCATCGTGCATATCGGCACCGCCCCCGCCACCCCGCCCGACCGCCCGCGCCCGGACCTGAGCCGGATCACGTCCTGGATGGTGGCATGATGCTGGGGGATTTCTTTCGCGCTTTGGGGCAGTTGGGCGATCCGCGCTTTCGCGGCGTGCTCTGGCGCGGGATCGGCCTGACGGTGGCGCTGCTGGTTGCGGTCTATGTGCTGGTGCTGAATGCGATCCGCGCCTTCGTGCCGGATCAGGTGATCCTGCCCTGGATCGGGCCGGTCGGAGGCCTTGATACGGCGCTGTCCCTGGGGGCTGTCCCGGTGATTCTGCTGGCCTCGGTGTTCCTCATGGTGCCGGTGGCTTCGGCCTTTACGGGCTTCTTTCTGGAAGATGTGGCCGAGGCGGTGGAAGACCGCCATTACCCGGCCCTGCCCGCCCCGACCCCGATACCCTTCCTGACGCTGGTGCTGGAGTCCACGGTGTTTCTTGGCGTGCTGGTGCTGGCCAACCTGCTGGCGCTGGCGGTTTATCCCTTTGCCGGGCCGCTGGCCCCGGTCGTCTTCTGGGCGGTGAACGGCTATCTTCTGGGGCGCGAGTATTTCACCATGGTGGCGATGCGCCGGGTGGGCCGCGCGGGTGCCCAGGCGCTGCGCCGCCGCCACGCCGGCGAGATCTGGCTGGCGGGCACGCTGATGGCGGCACCGCTGTCAGTGCCGCTGGTCAATCTGCTGATCCCGGTGCTGGGGGCTGCAACCTTTACCCATCTGTTCCATCGGCTGCAGGCGCAGGGCCCATCACCCCGTTGAAGTCGAAATCGCGCACGCTGATCCAGCCCGACAGGATGATCCCGCAGATCGCCGCTGCCAGCGGCAGCGCAATCCATGTGGTGATCCTTGCCTTGCGCCGGACGTTTTCCTGCGCCGGTGCCCCGGCGGGGGTGCCGGGCACCACCGATCCCGTTTCCGCCTGCGACACGAAGCGGATCGGCAGCACGATGAAGAACACCATGAACCAGGTCACGGCAAAGACGACGGCGGCGGCGGTGATCGACATCAGGCCTGCTCCAGTTCCACAAGACAGCCGTTGAAGTCCTTAGGGTGCAGGAACAGCACCGGCTTGCCATGCGCGCCGATCTTCGGCTCGCCCGAGCCCAGAACGCGCGCCCCGGCGGCCTTCAGCCGGTCGCGGGCGGCCAGGATATCCTCCACCTCATAGCAGACATGGTGGATGCCGCCCGCCGGGGATTTTTCAAGGAACCCCGCGATGGGCGAATCCGTGCCAAGCGGGGTCAGAAGTTCGATCCTGGTGTTCGGCAGATCGATGAACACCACGGTCACGCCGTGGTCGGGTTCGTCCCTTGGCGCGCCCACCCTGGCACCCAGCGTGTCGCGGTACTGCGCGGCGGCGGCGGCCAGATCGGGGACGGCGATGGCAACATGGTTCAGACGTCCGATCATCCGGGCATTCTCCTGCGGGGGCGTTCGGACCGGTTATGGGCAGGGATACCGCACCAGACAAGGGGCGGCAGGTCGCAGGGGCGCAGTTCACGGTCCGTTAACTGCGAGATGCTTCCCTGATCCGGCCCCGCCGCCGGAAAGGTTGCCAGATGCCGCACCCGCTTGCCCCGCCGCTGCCCGATGGTCCGGCACCGCTGCGCCTTGGCCACCCGGTACAGCCGCTGCGGGGCCTGACCATTCTGGCGGTCGAAGACAGCCGCTTTGCCTGCGAGGCGTTGCGGCTGTTGTGCCTGCGCTCGGACGCGCGGCTGCGCCGCGCCGAATCGCTGGAACAGGCCGACCGGCACCTTTCGGTCTACAGCCCCGATGTCGTGATCGTCGATCTGGGCCTGCCCGACGGCAACGGGGCCGACCTGATCCGCCGGCTGGCCCGGCGGCGCTGCCCGGGGCTGGCGGTGCTGGGCACCAGCGGCGATCCCGCCGGGCAGAAGGCAGCCCTGGCGGCGGGGGCGGCAGGGTTTCTGCCCAAACCGATCGAGTCGCTGGCCAGGTTCCAGGCGACGGTGCTGGGCCACTTGCGGGCCTCCCCGCCGCTGCCGCAAGACATCGATGCCCTGCCCCTGAAGCCCGATCGCGTCGCGCTGCATGATGACCTTTTGCGGGCCGCCGACCTTTTGCGTGCGGCCAATGACCTGCGCAGCAGG
Organism: Rhodobacter sp.; assembly: GCA_020250175.1. Lineage (GTDB taxonomy): Bacteria > Pseudomonadota > Alphaproteobacteria > Rhodobacterales > Rhodobacteraceae > Aliitabrizicola. Next base: position 70,148 of record JADCEN010000051.1, on the reverse strand, counting down.
CGCTATGTGGCAGCATTTCTGGGCAGTCTTGCCCGCTCGGCCCAGGACCGGGATCTGGAGCGGGCCGCAGGGCATGCCGCAGATACGGCGCTGGCGATGCCGCAACTGGCGGCGCTGGTCGCGGCGCGTCTGGCCGCCGCCCCCCCGGCCTTCGGGCCGCCGGACAGCGGCATTTCGCTTTCCCGCCCGGCAGGGTAAGGGCAGGGGGCGCGACCGGCCCGGCGGCGGGCCGGGGGCAGTCTTGCCCTGCGGCGCGCTATTGCGCCGGGTCGGACGCCGCGCGCACCAGCCGCGTCAGGTCTGACAGCCGTTCCTTCTGCTGTCCGGCGGCGTCGAAGTTCGCGGGCGACAGCCAGGTCTCGAAGCATTCCCTCAGCGCGGGCCATTCCGCATCGATGCAGGCAAACCAGGCGGTATCGCGGTTGCGGCCCTTGATCACGGCGGCCTGCCGGAAGATGCCTTCGTAGGAAAAGCCAAGCCGCTGCCCGGCCCGGCGCGACGGCAGATTGCAGGCATCGCATTTCCATTCGCAACGCCGGTATCCCGCGCCAAAGGCCCAGGCCATCATCAGATACAGCGCCTCGGTCGCGGCCGGGCTGCGCTGCATCTGCGGGGCGATGCAGATATGGCCCATCTCGATGCTGCCCGCCTCGGGGGTGATGCGCAGGAAACTGGCGACCCCGCCGCAATGGCCGGTCGCACGGCTGCGCAAGGCATAGAATATCGGATCGGGGCCGCCTGCCCTATCCTTCACCCAGCGGTGATACCCTGCGGCAGAGCTGAAGGGGCCGTAGGGCAGATAGTCCCACAGGCGGTCGTCTTCGGCAAAGGCGCGGTGCAGGTCGGCGGCGTGCAAATCGGCGTCCAGCCGTTCCAGCCGCACCAGGTGCCCCTCCAGCGCCCTGGGCCCGGGGCGCGGCGGCGGAACGAAGTTTGGAACCGCGGTGCCAAAGCGGCGTGTGTCGCCCATCTGATCCATCCCGTCTGACCGGCTGCCTTATCGCCGCTGGCGGCGGCGGGGGCAACACCGGACAAAAGCAAGGGCGGCACGTCCCGGACAGGCAGCCCGGCAGGGTCCCGGACGGGGGCGGCCAGTGGCGGCCGGATCGCGGCACCGGGTCAATCTTGGAAGGGATCGGGGGGCGGGACGGGCATGCCAGGCCGCAGGCGATCAGGGCGAATGACCGGGCAGGACAGGCAAATCCTGTTGCGGCCGAGGCATGGGCAAGGTCTTGCGGTCCTTGGGCTTGCGGCTGAAGCCGCAGAGGACGGCCTTGGGCAACTTTCATCTGCGGGTGCCCAAGGCCAGGGCATGCCGTCGACCGCGGCCCGTCCCGGCGGCAGATGCCTTGTCCGGGTCTGCGGGCAGTTCCGGGTCTTGACGGGCTGCCGAAACGTGCCACCCGCATGAACCCTGGCAAGAAAACAGGAAGCCCTTCCGCAGGCCCCGCGCGGTCTGGCCGGGGCGAGCGCCCCGGCCAGACCGCGCTGGAATCGGGCGCTTCGCCTGACGTTGTTCCCGGACCTGTCGGTCGGCGGGGCACCGTCGCGCGCGGGGGGAAAGGCGTTGCGTTTCCTGATCCGCCCAGAGGGGCGAAAGCAGTTTCATCGTTCCAATGGCAGGGGCCATCGCCCCTGCCACAGTGCCACGCTGGTATCAGGCCAGCCGGGGGCCAAAGCCCCCGGCCAGCGCCCGCCCCGCCCTCGGCGGGCGCTTCTCGCCCGCCGGGTCGGGCGCTGGCTGCCGTGTTCCTGGATCAGCCGGTCTACAGGGCACCGTCCCGCATGGGCGGGGAAACGCGGCGCGTTTCCTCTTCCCGCCCGCACTGACGAAAGCACTGTCATCGCTTCAGTGGCAGGGGTCATCATCGCCCCGGCCTTGCGGTGCGCGTGCGGCGCGCCCGCCGGGGTGGGCGCTGGCCCTCGTTGCGCTTGCGTGAAGGGTCCTTGCGGGACCGTGGCCCCTGTCCGGGCGCGGAAGCGCGCGGTGTTTCGGGCTCCGCCCGGAACGCAAGCCGCCTTTCCGGCGGATCATGATGATGCCCCCTCCGGCAAGCGGCGGGGATGCTTTTCCGGCACCCTGCCAGGAACCGCAGCGACCCGGATGTTCGCGACCGGCACCGGACGGGCGCGGTCATGCAGGCCGATTGCGCGGGCCGCAGGGTCCCGGTCGCCGATCCGGCCAGCGGTGCGGTGCGTCAGCCCCAAATTCCTGCCGCGGGCCCGGGTGAATTCGGCGGCGCAGGATTGCAGGCTCAAAGACCCGGCAGGCCGCGCCCGCAGCGCCGACGCCGGGGCCATGGCCGGAACGGCGGGCGTCAGACCCGATGCGCAGGGTGCCGGGCAAACAGCCCGCGGCCGCAGAGCAGCCGACAGGGCCGCCCATGGCCCGTTTGCCGGGAAATCCCTGAATTCCTGATGACAACCCCCTGAAAGCAAACGATACAGAAAGCACAGCCATCCTGTGACGCCTGCTTTGCCGAAAGGACCCGCCATGCCACACATCCTTGCCATCGATCAGGGCACGACCTCGTCCCGCGCGATCCTTTTCGATGCCCGCATGCGGGTGACAGCCACCACCCAGAAGGAATTCCCCCAGATCTTCCCCGCCTCCGGCTGGGTGGAGCACGACCCGGCCGACCTCTGGGCCTCGGTCGCGGGCACCGCCCGCGCGGTGATCGAGAAAGCCGGGGTGGACGCCACCGACATCGCCGCCATCGGCATCACCAACCAGCGCGAGACGGTGCTGATCTGGGACCGCGAGACGGGCCAGCCCATCCACAACGCCATCGTCTGGCAGGACCGCCGCACAGCCCCGATCTGCCAGCAACTGAAGGACGCCGGGCTGGAGCCGATGATCACCCATCGCACCGGCCTGCTGCTTGACCCCTATTTCTCGGGCACCAAGGTCAAATGGCTGCTTGACCATGTCGAAGGTGCCCGCGCGCGGGCCGCGCGGGGCGAACTGATGTTCGGCACCGTCGATTGCTTTCTGATCTGGAAGCTGACGGGGGGCCGGGTGCACGCGACAGATGCCACCAACGCCGCGCGCACCCTTTTGTACAACATCCGCGACGGCCGCTGGGACCCTGAGATTTGCCATCATCTGGGCGTGCCCCTGTCCCTTTTGCCCGAGGTGCGTGACTGTGCCGCCGATTACGGCGCAACCCGCGCCGACCTCTTCGGGCGCGAAATCCCGATCCTTGGCGTTGCGGGCGACCAGCAGGCGGCGACCGTGGGGCAGGCCTGCTTCGCGCCGGGGATGATGAAATCCACCTATGGCACCGGCTGTTTCGCGCTGCTGAACACCGGCGATACTCTGGTGGAAAGCCGCAATCGCCTGCTGGGCACCATCGCCTATCAGCTGGACGGCAGGCCGACCTATGCTCTGGAAGGGTCCATCTTCATCGCCGGTGCCGTCGTGCAATGGCTGCGCGACGGGCTGAAGATCATCCGTCAGGCGAACGAGACACAGCCGCTGGCCGAAGCAGCGGATGCAGGGCAGGAGGTGATCCTGGTGCCTGCCTTCGTCGGTCTTGGTGCCCCGTACTGGAAGCCGGACTGCCGGGGCGCGATCTTTGGGTTGACGCGGAACTCGGGCCCGGCAGAGCTGGCCCGCGCCGCGCTGGAAAGCGTGGGCTTTCAGACCCGCGACCTGCTCGAGGCGATGCGCGCCGACTGGCAGGGGGCTGCGGGGGGCGTGCTGCGGGTTGATGGCGGGATGAGCGCGTCGGACTGGGCGATGCAATTCCTGTCCGACATCATCGGGGCACCCGTCGACCGGCCACAGGTGCTGGAAACGACGGCGCTGGGTGCAGCCTGGCTTGCGGGCATGAAGGCAGGCCTCTACCCCGCGCGTGACGGCTTTGCCGCAACCTGGGCGCTGGAGCACCGGTTTCAGCCGCAGATGGGCGAAGACCTGCGCGCGGCGAAATATGACCGCTGGAAGCGGGCGGTCGCGGCCACCATCGGCGTCGCATGATCGCGCCGTTCCAGGTGCTGCTGCCCGGACGCATCCTGTTCGGGCGCGGCGAGGCGGCAAAGACCGCCACCCTGGCCGCCGGGTTCGGGCGCCGTGTTCTGCTGGTTCACGGGCGCGATGCCGCGCGCGCAGCCTGGCTGCTGGCGGATTTGGGGCGGGAACGGTGCGAGGTGCACAGCCTGACCTGCGCGACAGAGCCTGACCTGCCGATGCTGGACGCAGCCCTTGCCACGGGCCGCGCCTTTGGCCCCGATCTGGTGATCGGCCTGGGCGGCGGGGCAGCGCTTGATCTGGCCAAGGCGCTGGCCGCCCTGATCCCGGCCACAGGCCCGGTGCTGACCCATCTGGAAGCTGTGGGGCCGGGCTTGCCCCTGACCCGAGGCCCGCTGCCCTTTATCGCCGTGCCGACCACGTCGGGCACCGGGGCCGAGGCCACGAAGAACGCGGTGATCGGCGTGCCCGCACAGCGCCGCAAGGTGTCGCTGCGCGATGACCGGATGATGGCGCGGCTGGCGATTGTCGATCCGGCGCTGACCGATGGCTGCCCGCGCAGCGTGACGCTGGCCTCGGGCCTCGATGCGCTGACGCAGGTGATCGAACCCTATCTGTGCAACCGGACGAACCCGGCCACCGATGCGCTGGCCCGCGCCGCGATTCCGCTGGCGCTGGCGGCGCTGCCCGCGCTGATGAAAGGCGAAGATGCCGCCGCGCGCGATGCCATGGCCTGGGTCAGCCTGTCGGGGGGGATCGCGCTGGCCAATGCCGGTCTGGGCGCGGTGCATGGGCTGGCCGGGGTGATCGGCGGCATGACCGGGGCCGCGCATGGCGCAATCTGCGGCACGCTGCTGCCCTTCGTGATCGCGGCGAACCGTGCGGCCGTGCCCCCCGGACCGACTGCAGAGCGTCTGGCAGAAGTGGACGCGCTGCTGTCGGCAGCCTTCGGCGGCGGGCCGGGGGCCGAGGCGCTGCACCGCTGGTCGCGCCGCAACGGCCTGCCCGGGCTGTCGGCCCTTGGGCTGAACGCCCGGGATCATGACCGCGTTGCAGCGGCTGCCGCAGGAGCATCCTCGATGAAGGCAAATCCGGTGGTCCTGTCCGAAGCGGTTCTGCAGGGCATCCTGCGCGCTGCCGGGTAACGGTGCCGGGGCAGGAACCTTCGGTCGGCGCGGCTGAAAGACCCGTGCAAGAAACCCGCTTCGGATGGTAGCCTGTCGTCAGGAACGGACGGCACGGGAACGCGCGGGTGGCGTGACGGGGGGCAGGTATGGTCGACGCAGGGCATGATTACCGGCTGGTGCTTGCCTCGCTTGCCGTGGCGATGATGGCCGGCTTCACCGGCCTGTCGCTGACGCGCGGCGCCTCGAAACTGCCGGCGGGCCGGCGCAAGGTTGTCGTTTCGATGTCCGCCGCGGCGCTGGGCGGGGGCATCTGGTCGATGCATTTCGTGGCGATGCTGGGCCTGCAACTGCCGTTTCTGTTCTATTACGATGCGCTGATCACGCTGATCTCGGCGCTTGTGGCAATTCTGATCACGGGCATAGCGCTGTTGCTGCTGCATTTCGTGCCGCGCAGCAAAGCCTCGATCACCGGGGCGGGGGTGATCATCGGCATCGGGATTCCGGTCATGCATTACATCGGCATGTCGGGGATGGAGCTGTGCCGCCCGGTCTACACCCCGGCGGGACTGGTGCTGGCATTTGCCGCCTCGATCCTTTTGAGCATGGCTGCGGTCTGGCTGGCCTATGGCGAACGCGGGCGGCGCAACATCCTGCTGGGGACGGCGGGCTTCGGTCTTGCGGTGTTCTCGGTGCACTTTCTTGCGATGGCCGGAACCTCGTTCCTGCCGCTGCGGGATGTGACGGCGGCGGGACCGGCGATGGGCAACGAAAGCCTGGCGCTGCTGGTCACGCTCAGCGCCTTCCTGATTTCGGCGGCATTCCTGCTGACGGGTGTCACCTTTGCCCCCGAAAAGGCGGCAGAGCCATCGCCTGTCCCGACGGTGGAGGTGTCATCCCGGCCCGCGTTGCCTTTGCCCGGCGATGCGCGCATCCCCTACGAGCGCGAGAACCGCATCTTCTTTCTGGACGGGGCGCAGGTGGCCGCCCTGCGCGCCGAGGGGCATTACACCATCCTGCACCACCGCAGCGAAAAACTGTTCTGCCCCTGGTCGATCTCGGATGCGGAAAAGCGGCTGGCCCCAGGTTTTCTGAGGGTTCATCGCAGCTACCTGATCAATCCGCGCCTTGTGACCGGATTCGAGCGGCTGAAGGATACGGGGCTGTGCTTTTTCGATGGTGTCGAGCCGCCGCTACGGGTGCCTGTCAGCCGGTCCCACCTGAAAGCCGTGCGCGAGGCGCTGGGCCTTTGACCCGCTTCGCAATTGGTGCAGACAAAGCGCATTTCGTGCAATAAAGCGATGCTTTGGTGGGCGCAGACTGTGCCATGGGGCGCAGGCAGTGGCACAGTCAGGTCAAGTGCGCGCTTGGTCAGCACCGCTTTGGGAGGAGCACATGATAGCAGCGGCGTTCGAATATCATCGACCGGCGGACCTGAAGGGTGCGCTGGGCGTTCTGGCGGAATACGGGGATGACGCGCGGGTTCTGGCGGGCGGGCACAGCCTGATCCCGATGATGAAGCTGCGCATGGCCTCGATCGATCATCTGGTCGATCTGCAGGATATCGCGGAACTGAAAGGCATCAGCGTTGCGGGGGGCCGCGTGACCATCGGCGCGATGACGACCCAGCACGAGATGATCACCAACGCCGACCTGTCCCGCGCCGCACCGATCATCGCCGAGGCGGCAGTGCAGATTGCCGATCCGCAGGTGCGCTATATGGGCACCGTGGGCGGCAATGTCGCCAATGGCGATCCGGGCAATGACATGCCGGGGCTGATGCAGTGCCTGGACGCAACTTTCACCCTGGCCGGGCCGGACGGCACCCGCGAGGTGGCCGCGCGTGACTTTTACCACTCAGCCTATGTCACGGCGCGCGACGATGGCGAAATCCTGACGCAGATCAGTTTCGCCACACCCAATGGCGGCTACGCCTATGAAAAGCAGAAGCGCAAGATCGGCGATTATGCAACCGCCGCCTGCGCCGTTCAGGTGACCAAGACCGGTGGCAAGGTGACTGCGGCTGCCATCGCGATGACAAACCTTGCCGACACGCCGGTCTTCTCGGATGCGGCGGGCGCGGCGCTTGTCGGAACGGCCGGTGATGCCGCAGCGGTGAAGGCCGCCGTGACGGCTGCCCTGGCCGCAATCAACCCGACGGGCGACAATCGCGGCCCTGCCGAATTCAAGCGCCACATTGCGGGCATCATCATCGGGCGCGCCATCACGCGCGCCCTGTCGCGCGCCTGAGGGGAATGACCATGGGAAAGAAGATGCAGATTGCCCTGACCGTGAACGGCGAGGCGCATGAGCTGCTGGCAGAGCCGCGGGAACTGCTGATCTATGTGCTGCGCGAAAGGCTGAATCTGACCGGGCCGCATGCGGGCTGCGAAACCTCGCATTGCGGGGCCTGCACGGTCGAGATGAACGGCAAATCGGTGAAATCCTGCACCGTCTTCGCCGCACAGGCCAACGGGGCCACGATCACCACCATCGAAGGGCTGGGATCGCCCGACAGCCTGAGTGTGCTGCAGCAAAGCTTTCGTGAACACCACGGGTTGCAATGCGGCTATTGCACGCCGGGCATGATCACCCGTGCCCACCGCCTGCTGCAGGAAAATCCGGACCCGACCGAGGAAGAGGTGCGCTTTGGCATCTCGGGCAACCTGTGCCGCTGCACGGGCTACCAGAACATCGTCAAGGCGATCCTGGCCGCTGCGGCCACGATCAATGGTGCCAAGGAGGCTGCGGAATGAACGACCTGACACCGACACCGGAAGACCGGACCGCAAAGCTGAAGGGTCTTGGCACCTCGCGCAAGCGGGTCGAGGATGCGCGCTTTACCCAAGGCAAGGGCAATTACGTTGACGACATCAAGATGCCGGGCATGCTGCACGGCGATTTCGTGCGCTCGCCCTATGCCCATGCGCGGGTGAAATCGGTCAATGCCGATGCGGCCAAGGCGCTGCCGGGCGTGATCGCCGTTCTGACGGCCGCTGACCTGGCGCCGCTGAACCTGCATTGGATGCCCACACTGGCCGGCGACAAGCAGATGGTGCTGGCCGACGGCAAGGTGCTGTTCCAGGGTCAGGAAGTGGCCTTTGTCGTGGCGAGCGACCGCTATGTCTGCGCCGATGCCATCGAACTGGTCGAGGTGGAGTACGAAGAACTGCCCGTGGTCACCGACCCGTTCAAGGCGCTGGAACCCGGCGCGCCGGTGCTGCGCGAGGATCTGGCGGGCCAGACCAGCGGCGCGCATGGCGCGCGGCGGCATCACAACCACATCTTCCTGTGGGAAACCGGGGACGAGGCGGCAACCAACCAGGCCATTGCGGCGGCCGAAGTGGTGGCCGAAGAGATGGTGTATTATCATCGCGTCCATCCCTGCCCGCTGGAAACCTGCGGCTGTGTCGCCAGCATGGACAAGGTCAACGGCAAGCTGACCGTGTTCGGCACCTTTCAGGCCCCACATGTGGTGCGCACGGTGGCCTCGCTGCTGTCGGGGATTGAAGAGCACAACATCCGCGTGGTGTCGCCCGATATCGGCGGCGGCTTTGGCAACAAGGTCGGCGTCTATCCGGGCTATGTCTGTTCCATCGTTGCATCCATCGTCACCGGCAAGCCGGTGAAATGGATCGAAGACCGGATGGACAACCTGATGGCCACCGCCTTTGCCCGCGACTACTGGATGAAGGGCAGGATTTCCGCCACCAAGGACGGCCGGATCACCGGGCTGCACTGCCATGTCACCGCCGACCACGGGGCGTTCGATGCCTGTGCGGACCCCACCAAGTTTCCGGCGGGCTTTTTCCACATCTGCACCGGTAGCTATGACATTCCGGTGGCTTACGTGGGCGTTGACGGGGTCTACACCAACAAGGCCCCCGGCGGCGTTGCCTATCGCTGTTCCTTCCGCGTGACCGAGGCCGCCTATTTCATCGAACGGATGATCGAGGTTCTGGCGATCGAGCTGGGGATGGATGCGGCCGAGTTGCGGTCGAAAAACTTCATCCGCAAGGACCAGTTCCCGTATAATTCGGCGCTGGGCTGGGAATATGACTCGGGCGATTATCACACCGCCTGGGACAAGGCGCTTGCGGCGGTGGATTATGCCGGGCTCCGGCGCGAGCAGGCAGAGCGGGTGGCGGCGTTCAAGCGCGGCGAGACGCGGAAATTGCTGGGCATCGGCCTGACGCATTTCACCGAAATCGTCGGCGCGGGGCCAGTGAAGAACTGCGACATCCTGGGGATGGGCATGTTCGACAGCTGCGAAATCCGCATCCACCCCACGGGCAGTGCCATTGCCCGCCTGGGCACGATCAGCCAGGGCCAGGGCCATGCCACGACCTTTGCCCAGATTCTGGCGACCGAGATCGGCTTGCCCGCCGACAGCATTACGATTGAGGAAGGCGATACCGACACCGCGCCTTACGGCCTTGGCACCTATGGTTCGCGGTCCACACCGGTTGCCGGGGCAGCAACCGCGATGGCGGGGCGCAAGATTCGCGCCAAGGCGCAGATGATTGCGGCCTGGCTGCTGGAAGTTCATGACGGCGATGTCGAATGGGATATCGACCGTTTCGTGGTCAAGGGCGCGCCCGAGCGGTTCAAGACGATGAAGGATATCGCCTATGCCGCCTATCACAATGCCATTCCCGGCATCGAGCCGGGGCTGGAGGCGGTGAGTTACTATGACCCGCCGAACATGACCTATCCCTTCGGGGCCTATGTCTGCGTGATGGAGATCGACGTGGACACGGGCACGCATGAGGTGCGCCAGTTCTATGCGCTGGACGATTGCGGCACGCGGATCAACCCGATGATCATCGAAGGCCAGGTGCACGGCGGTCTGACCGAGGCGCTGGCCATCGCCATGGGGCAAGAGATTGCCTATGACGAGATCGGCAACTGCAAGAACTCCACGCTGATGGATTTCTTTCTGCCGACGGCTGTTGAGACGCCGCATTACACCACCGACCACACCGAAACCCCGTCGCCGCACCACCCGATCGGGGCCAAGGGCGTGGGCGAAAGCCCGAATGTGGGCGGGGTTCCGGCCTTTTCCAATGCGGTCCACGACGCGTTCCGGGCCTTTGGCCTGCGTCAGGCCCATATGCCGCATGACCACTGGCGCATCTGGAAGATCGCCAACCAGCTTGGCCTGCATGGTTGAGAAGGGAGCGGGGCGGCCGGACCGCCGCCCCGCACTATCATGAGTGATTGGCAAACCCTTCGGGACGAACTGGCGCGGCAGGGCTATGTGGCCACGCCAGACCTTGCCATGGCGCTGCATATCGCCATTGTGTTGGGCCGCCCGATCCTGCTGGAAGGGGCGGCGGGGGTGGGCAAGACCGAAGTGGCCCGCGCGCTGGCGCTGGCGCGCGGCACAGAGTTGATCCGCCTGCAATGCTATGAAGGGCTGGATGCGGCGCAGGCGATCTACGAATGGAACTACCAGCGCCAGCTTTTGACAATCCGCGCCGCCGCCGAGGATGGTGAAACCGGGCGGTCAGTGGAACAGCGCATCTTCTCGGAAGAATTCCTGCTGGAACGCCCCCTGCTGCGCGCCATCCGCCAGCCGGTGGCCCCGGTGCTGCTGATTGATGAGATTGACCGGGCGGACGAGGAATTCGAGGCCTATCTGCTGGAAGTGCTGTCCGATTTCCAGATCACCGTCCCGGAACTGGGCACGATCCGCGCCGTCACCCGGCCGATCGTGGTGTTGACCGCCAATGGCACCCGCGATCTGAGCGATGCGCTGCGGCGGCGCTGCATTTACGCCCATGTCGATTACCCCGACCGCGAGACGGAACTGGCCATCCTGCGCGCGCGCCTGCCGCAGATCGAAGCGGCCTTCGCGCGGCAGATCGTGGCCTTTGTGCAATCGCTGCGCCGCGAAGACCTGGAAAAGAAGCCCGGCGTGGCCGAAATGCTGGATTTCGCCGCCGCCCTGGCCGGGCTGGGCGTGAATGACCTGACCGACGATCCGCTGCGGCTGCAGGCGACGCTGGCCACCCTGCTGAAGACGCAAGGCGACCGGGGCCAGGTGCCGGTGGAGGTGGCGCAGCGTCTGGCGGGGAAGGCGGCGTGACCCGCATCACCCGCTTTGCCGCGCGCGATCCGGGTCCGGCGGCCCGGCTGGCGGGGTTCATGGACCATCTGCGGGCGCATGGGTTTCGCCTGGGTGTGGCGGAAACCGAAACGGCGCTGCGGGCGCTGACGGCGGTGGGTGCGGTGCAGCCGGATACGGTGTGCCGCGCGCTGAAGGCGGTCTGTTCGGGCTGCGCCGAAGATGCGGCGCGGTTTGACGATCTGTTCGACAGCTTCTGGCGCAATGGCGGGCGCGTGCGGCAAAAGGTGATGCCGGACCGGGCCGCTGCGCCGAAGCACACCCGCACCTCTCAGACTGCCGAAGGGCAGGACAGCGGCAGCGGTGGCAGCCCCGATGCGCCCGAAGGTGCCGGGGGTGAGGCCGAGGCAGGCGGCGAGGGGCGGCTTGTGGCCTCGCGCGTGCAGAATCTGATGAAGACCGACCTGCGCGAGGTTGTCTCGGCGCAGGATATCCGCGCGGCCGAGGCGGTGGCGCGGCGGCTGGGGGCGGCGATCCGCGACCGGCGGTCGCGACGGCGGCGGGCCGCGCGCAAGGGGGCGATGATCGATCTGCGCCGGACCCTGCGCGCCAGCCTGGCCACCGGGGGCGAGCCGCTGCGGCTGGCGCGGCGCACACGGCCCGACCGGCCGGTCAGGATCGTGGCGCTGTGCGATGTGTCGGGGTCGATGGCGGTCTATGCGCGGCCTTTTCTGGCCTTTCTGGGCGGGCTTTTGCGGGCGGATGATACGGCGGATGCCTATCTGTTTCACACCCGTTTGGTGCGCATCACCGAGGCGCTGCGCGATGACGATCCCTTGCGGGCGCTGAACCGCATCACGCTGCTGGCCGACGGGTTTGGCGGCGGGTCGCGGATTGGCGGGGCGCTGGATGACTTCGCCCGCGGGCCGGCGCGGCGGATCGTCAACGGGCGCACCGTGGTGATGATCCTGTCCGATGGCTATGACAGCGCCACCGCCGATGTCATCGGCGGGGCGCTGGCGCGGCTGAAACAGCGCGGTTGCCGGGTGATCTGGCTGAACCCGCTGAAAGGCTGGACCGGCTATGCGCCGGTGGCCCAGGCCATGGCCGCAGCCCTGCCGCATCTGGATCTTTTTGCCGCCGCCTCGACATTGGCCGACCTTGCGGCCCTGGAACGGGAGCTTGCCCGGATATGACCGATGCCCGCCGGACACAGCAACTGGAACGCGAAATCAGCCGGTTGCGCGCCGAAGGCCGCCCCTTTGCCGTGGCGACCATCGTGCGCACGGTGCAGGCCACCTCGGCCAGGCCGGGGGCCAAGGCGCTGCTTCTGGGCGATGGCACGCTGGTGGACGGCTGGATCGGCGGCGGCTGCGCGCGGTCTGCCGTGGCAAAGGCGGCGATTGCCGCCGTGGCGACGGGCCGGTCGCAATTCGTGTCGCTGCGGCCCGAAGACCTGCTGGCAGCCGAAGGCGTGGCCCCGGGAGACGAGCGCGACGGCATCCGCTTTGCCCGCAACGGCTGCCCCAGCAAGGGGTCGATGGACATCTTTGTGGAACCCGAACTGCCGCAGCCGCGTCTGGTGATCTTTGGTGCCGGGCCGGTGGCCCTGGCGCTGGCCGATCTGGCCGCGCGCTTTGATTTGCACCGCACGGTCTGTGCGCCCGGCCTGTCGGGGGCAGAGGCAGATGTGGTGCAGGAGGGGTATGTGACCGGCTCAGGCGGCGCGGTGCCCCGGTTTGTCGTGGTTGCCACGCAGGGAAAAAGCGACGAAGCCGCGCTGCGCGCGGCCCTTGCCGACGGGGCGGACTATGTGGCCTTTGTCGGCAGCCGCCGGAAATTTGCGACCCTGACCGCGCGTCTGGTCCGCGACGGCATCGACCCTGCGGCGCTGGCGGCGGTGCATGCCCCGGCGGGGCTGGACATTCACGCGATCACGCCGGACGAGATTGCCCTGTCGATCCTGGCCCAGATCGTGGCGCAGCGCCGCGCCGGCGACCGGGGGGTGGCAGGCGGCGAAGCGTAGCAATGTGCAAAAGCACCATCCCGACCCGGCCGCCTGCCGGGGGGGAAATGCACCGCGTTTCCCCCGCCCTATCAGAGACCACGGCGCAGCGTGAGCTTTGCCCCAAAGTGCGCCGAAGGCCAGCGCCCGACACCCGGCAGTGGCTTTGGCACCCGGTCGGCCAAGGGGCAGCGTTGGCGCTGTGGCAGGGGCGATGGCCCCTGCCATTGGAGCGGTGAAAGTACCGTCACCTGTCCGGGCGGGATGAGGAAACGCACTGCGTTTCCCCCGCCCGTTCGGGACAGTGCCCTGTAGACCGGCAGGTCCGCGAGCAACGCAGGCCAGCGCCCGACCCGGCGGGCGAGAAGCGCCCGCCAGGGGCGGGTCGGGCGCTGGCCGGGGGCTTTGGCCCCCGGCTGGCCAAGGGGCAACCCAGCGCTGTGGCAGGGGCGATGGCCCCTGCCAGAGAGACCGGGCTTCCCGGAGAATGCCCCTCCGGGCGGGAATAGGAAACGCACCGCGTTTCCCCCGCCCGCGCGCGACGGTGCCGCGTTGACGGGCAGGTGCGCAAACATGCAGAAGGCCAGCGCCCGCGAGGGGCGCGTCGGGCACGCGCGTGGCCGGGGCGATGGCCCGGGCCAAAGCATCGGCGCAGAAGATTTGCCTGCTTTCCGTTCAGGCAGCCCTTGCGGTTGGCCCATCCAGCGCCAGCCGGGGCCGCGCCCCTGCACCCGCTGCGCCGACCCGGCCCCGCCGCAGCGCCAATGACCGACAGTCAGGCGCAGACCCCGGCGCGGCGGCGCTTTCCCTGCTGCTGATCTGGCCTTATCACAACCTCAGCTTTGGCCCTAAGGCCCAACAGCGCAATCCGGGATGATCGCGCCTCAGGGCTGTCGGGGACGGCCCTCTTTTTGCGTGAAAGGCACAGGCATGGACAACCCGGCACTTGGCAACGACATGAGCGCGGTGATCGAGGCAGATCGGGCGCATCTGTGGCACCACCTGATCCAGCACAAGCCGTTCGAAACCATCGATCCGCGCATCATTGTCGAAGGCAAGGGAATGCGGGTCTGGGATGCGCGCGGCAAGGAACATCTCGATGCCGTCTCGGGCGGGGTCTGGACGGTGAACGTGGGCTACGGGCGCGAAAGCATCGCCGATGCGGTGCGCGACCAGCTGGTGAAGATGTGCTATTTCGCAGGCTCTGCCGGGTCGGTTCCCGGCGCGATGTTTGCTCGCCGCCTGATCGAAAAGATGCCGGGAATGTCGCGCGTCTATTACGCCAACTCCGGGTCAGAGGCGAATGAGAAGGTCTTCAAGATGGTGCGCCAAATCTCGCACCGTCACCATGGCGGGCGCAAATCGAAGATCCTGTTCCGCGAACGCGACTACCACGGCACCACGATCACCTGCCTGTCCGCCGGGGGCCAGCCGCAGCGCAACGCGATGTACGGGCCGTTCACCCCGGGCTTTGTCGAGGTGCCGCATTGCCTAGAATACCGCAAGCAATGGGATGTCGCCAATTATGGCGAACGGGCGGCGGATGCGATTGAAGAGGTGATCCTGCGCGAAGGCCCCGACACCATCGGCGCGATCTGCCTAGAGCCGGTAACGGCGGGCGGCGGCGTGATCGTGCCCCCTGCGGGTTATTGGGAGCGGGTTCAGGAGATTTGCACGAAACACAACATCCTGATCCATATCGACGAAGTGGTCTGCGGCGTGGGCCGCACTGGCGCATGGTTCGGCTACCAGAACTATGGCGTGAAGCCCGATTTCGTGACCATGGCCAAGGGCGTCGCCTCGGGCTATGCCGCCATCGCCTGCACGGTCACCACCGAAGCGGTGTTCGGGATGTTCAAGGATGATGCCAGCGATCCGCTCAGCTATTTCCGCGACATCTCGACCTTTGGCGGCTGTGCTTCGGGTCCCGCCGCAGCACTTGAAAACATGCGGATCATCGAGGATGAGGGGCTGCTGGACAACACGCTGCGCATGGGGGCGCGCCTGATGGACAACCTTGCAGCGCTGCAGGACAAACATGCGGTGATCGGCCAGGTGCGCGGCAAGGGCCTGTTCTGCGGGGCGGAACTTGTGGCCGACCGCGCCACGAAAGAGGCGGCGGATGAAAAGAAGGTCGCCGCCGTGGTGGCCGACTGCATGGCGCAGGGTGTCATCATCGGGATGACCAACCGCAGCCTGCCGGGCCTGAACAACACCTTGTGCCTTTCCCCCGCGCTGATCGCCACGCCGGATGACATCGACCGGATCACCGATGCGATTGACGGCGCGCTGGGGCGGGTGTTCGGGTGACCTGGTGTTCGCCACCTGACAAATGGTTCCAAGTCTGCCCCGGTGCGTTTGCGGTCGCACAGTAGAGGGGCAAAGGGGACAGCTATGCAGACTTTCCTGACAGTTCACTGAACAACTTGTCTGTCCGCTTCGCCGGAGCGACTATTTGCTCGCTCGTAACAACACTATGCCGGAAAGCGTCACGAAGATGGAAAGCATCTTTCGCAGTTCCAGCTTTTCTTTCAGGAAGACGACACCGAAAATGACCGCAAAAACCATGCTCACCTCTCGGACAGCCGCGACAAGTGCCACTGGCGCTTGGGTGCTAGCCCATAGAACAATCCAATAGGCAAGCAAGGAGACAATCGCGGAAAGCGCACCGGCTTTCCAGACCAACCTCAATTGTGGGACCAATGTGCCAGGTCTGCGGACAGCGGCGATGAGGATTATGGGGATGCCGTTAAGAACGTTGAGCCACATAAGATAGCTCTGCGCATCCCCAGACAACCGCGCCCCGGCACCATCAGCGACGGTATAGCCTGCGATGAAACAGCCAGTGGCCAGCGCAGCCGCTACCGCTTTTGGCTGACCGGCAGCCCCTTTGCCGCTGAAAATCATGCTCATGATGCCAAATGAGATGAGCAACAGCGCGACAAGTGCTTGTGGCCCAAGAGTTTCCCCGAGGACAAAGACCGCAAGCCCGGCAACAATGAGAGGGGCCACGCCTCGCGACAATGGATAGACTTGACTCAGGTCACCAAACCGATACGCGATGGTGAGAAAGAGGAAATAGGCCGTATGAATTACCACAGAAGCCGCAATGTATGGCCAGGCTTCGGTCGGCGGCATGGTGACGAACGGGAGCGACACGACCGCAACAACCGTCGTAGCGATCTTCAGTACAGCCAAAAGCACCAATCGGTCCGCGCTGATCTTCACGAGCGCGTTCCAAGTTGCATGCAGCAATGCAGCGAACAAGACAGCCAAGAACACTCCAACTGACATCGCCGTTACCTCGTCCTTCCTCGCCACAATTCCGTTGGTTACCAAGCTGCCAAGTCGCTTTTGTGACGACTGATGTGCTGTTGGTCGGAACAAGTCCAGTCCGCCAGAGGGATTGAACAATATTTCTGCTTTGGGCTCTAACAGGCTGCTGAAGAAGTGTTTTTCGACCCACAGCTAAGGGAAAACATTCTGCGAGGACGCCGCTGTTCCCGGAAACGGAAGCCTTTCGGCCTTTCCGTGGGCAGATTTCCTGGATTTCGTCGGATCAACGAGGTCTGCCCGGAGTTTTTCAGCACCCTGCTAAGCCGTCATTGGGTATCTTCTGTCAGATGGCGAACGCCAGGGTCAACATAATCATAAATGGTTTTGCAACATTACACTTAAAAAATCTTGTTCCTGATCTACTACAAAGTAGCATTCAATACAGCATCATGATCCACGGTTATGTCACTGCGACTAAAACTCATATACAGATTTGGTGTTATACCAACATGCTGTGTCGATGACATGTCAGGCCACCTTACGTCCGCGCACCGGCTCGTATTTATCGATGAACTCCACGTCTGCACAAACTATGCCGTCTGCGCATTCGGGGTGATAGTATTTTAAGAATCCCATAATCTTAATGAAGATAGCTGCTCCGGCAAGTGGATCCATTTTTTCAATACGGCCTGGCGCATCTGTTGGCATTTATACATCCGTCTAAGCCCAAGTGAATTTGACGCTGGTCTTTCACACAACAGGCTTGATAATAGCGGCAGACGCAACAGCCTGATGGTGCCAGAATGCCGATCCCCGCCGAAGCCTTTTTCCTGACGGCGGGCGCTCGGGGCACGTTGCAGCAGCAGTTGCGGCAGATGGTGGCGGAGGGCATTCTGTTGGGGCGGTTTCGCCCCGGTGACAGGATGCCTTCCAGCCGGGGGCTGGCGGCGCATCTGGGCATCAGCCGGATCACGGTGACGCTGGCCTATGCCGATCTGGTGTCTTCTGACTATCTGACATCGCGGGGCAGGTCGGGGTATTTCATCTCGGACACGGCCCCGCGCCAGCCGGACTTTCCGCCTGCCGCTACCGCCGAGGTGGAGCGGGTGGATTACGCCGCCCTGACCGGCAGGCGGTTTTCCGGGGCCGTCAGCCTGTCGAAACCCGCAGACTGGCGCAGCTTTCCCTACCCCTTCATCTACGGTCAGGCGGATGCCACGCTGTTTGACCATCAGAACTGGCGGCTTTGCGCGCTGCGTGCGCTGGGGCGGCGGGATTTCGAGGCGCTGACCGATGACTGGCAGGAACGCGACGACCCGCTGCTGATCGAATACATCCTGCGCAACATCCTGCCCCGGCGCGGCATTGCGGCCAAGGCAGACCAGGTGCTGATCACCATGGGGGCGCAGAACGGGCTGTGGCTGGCGGCCACGGTGCTGCTGGGGCGGGCTGGCCGCGCGGTGGTGGAAAACCCGGTCTATCCCGGCCTGCGCGCCATTCTGCAACAGATCGGTTGCGCGGTGCTGCCGGTGGATGTGGATGCTGAAGGGCTGCCGCCCGACCGGCTGCCTGAACGTGTGGATGTGGTCTTTGCCGCCCCCAGCCATCACAGCCCGACCAATGCCACCATGCCGCTGGCCCGCCGCCTGGCCCTGCTGGACGAGGCGTCGCGCCGCAATTTCGTGGTGGTCGAGGATGACTATGATTTCGAGATGTCCTATCTCGCCCCCGCCTCGCCCTCGCTCAAGTCGCTGGACCGCGAGGGGCGGGTGATTCATGCAGGCTCATTTTCCAAGTCGATCTTTCCGGGGCTGCGGCTGGGCTATCTGGTGGGTCCGGCGGGGTTTATCGCCGAGGCACGGGCGCTGCGCGTGGCCGTGCTGCGCCATCCGCCGGGGCATGTGCAGCGCACAGCGGCCTATTTCCTGTCACTCGGTCATTACGATGCACTGGTGAACCGGATGAAGCACACCTTCCGCCGCCGCCGCATCGTGATGGACGAGGCGATTGTGGCCTGCGGTCTGACTGTGGCGCAGGCCGGCGGTTTCGGGGGGTCCAGCTTCTGGATGCGGGCACCGGAGGGGGTGGATACCGGTTTGCTGGCAGACAGGCTGAAGGCGCGGGGCGTGCTGATTGAGCCGGGGCGGGTGTTCTTTGACCCCGCCGGGGAACCGCAGAATTACTACCGCCTCGCCTATTCCTCGATTCCCGGCAGCCGGATAGCCGAGGGAATCGGGCGGATTGCAGAAGGGATCGGGCGGAGTGCCGGGTGAGGGCACCGGGGGGTTTCACACCCCGTCGCCGGTTGGTCCTTGGACCAATGGCGCGCCAACCGGCGACCCACTTGGGATATCTGTGAACAGATAATGGGATGAAGGCAGTTTGCTTAAGGGCGGTGAGCTTACATTTCGCAGAGCGCTTGCGTACAGGACAACTGGACTTAACAGGACAAACGGACTGGCCCTAAGGCCAAGGCCGGGCGGGCGGGTAGATTGCGGCCAACCGGCCTTAATGGCCCGACAGATGCAGGAGTGTTGCGCCATGAGGATGACCACCGAGGAAGCTTTCGTCAAAGTCCTGCAGATGCATGGCATCGAACATGCCTTCGGGATCATCGGTTCGGCGATGATGCCGATTTCTGACCTGTTTCCGCGCGCGGGCATCCGGTTCTGGGACTGCGCGCATGAATGCAACGCCGGGATGATGGCCGATGGCTATGCCCGCGCCACCGGCAGGATGGCGATGATGGTGGCGCAGAATGGCCCCGGCATCACCAATTTCGTGACCCCCGTGAAGACCGCCTACTGGAACCATACGCCCTTGCTGCTGGTGACGCCCCAGGCGGCAAACAGGACCATCGGGCAGGGCGGCTTTCAGGAAGTGGAACAGATGGCCCTGTTCAAGGACATGGTGGCGTATCAGGAAGAGGTGCGCGACCCGTCCCGTATTGCCGAAGTGCTGAACCGGGTGATCCTGAAGGCCAGGCGCGCCTCTGCCCCGGCGCAGATCAACGTGCCGCGCGATTACTGGACACAGGTGATCGACATCGACCTGCCGAAAGTGGTGGAATTCGAGCGCCCCGCAGGCGGCGAAGACGCGATTGCAGCCGCCGCCAAGCTGCTGTCGGGGGCGAAGTTTCCGGTCATCCTGAACGGCGCGGGCGTGGTGCTGGCGGGGGCGATTCCGGCTTCGGTGCGGCTGGCCGAGCGTCTGGATGCGCCGGTCTGCTGCGGCTATCAGCACAATGACGCTTTTCCGGGCAGCCACCCGCTGTTCGCGGGGCCGCTGGGCTACAACGGATCCAGGGCCGCGATGGAGCTGATCGCGCGCGCCGATGTGGTGCTGGCGCTGGGCACGCGGCTTAACCCGTTCTCGACCCTGCCGGGCTATGGCATCGACTATTGGCCCAAGGGGGCGGCGATCATCCAGGTGGACTTGAACCCGGACCGGATCGGGCTGACCAAGCCGGTGACGGTGGGCATCGTCGGCGATGCGGGAAAGGTGGCCGAGGCTGTTCTGGCACAACTTTCACCCGGTGCGGGCGATGCCGGAAGATCGGACCGCAAGGCGCTGATCGCGCAAACGAAATCGGCCTGGGCGCAGGCGCTGTCCAGCATGGACCATGAAGAGGATGATCCTGGCACGACCTGGAACCAGCGGGCACGGGCCGCCCGGCCGGGCTGGATGAGCCCGCGCATGGCCTGGCGCGCCATTGAGGCGGCTTTGCCGCGTGAGGCGATCATCAGTTCGGACATCGGCAACAACTGCGCCATCGGCAACGCCTATCCGACCTTTGAGGAGGGGCGGAAGTACCTGGCGCCGGGGTTGTTCGGGCCCTGCGGCTATGGCCTGCCCTCGATCGTGGGCGCAAAGATCGGCAAGCCCGAGGTGCCGGTGGTGGGCTTTGCCGGGGACGGGGCCTTTGGCATTTCGATGAACGAGATGACGGCAATCGGGCGCGGGGACTGGCCGGCGATCACTATGGTCATTTTCCGCAATTACCAATGGGGTGCCGAAAAGCGCAACACGACCCTGTGGTACGAGGACAATTTCGTGGGCACCGAGCTGAACGAAAAGGTCAGCTATGCCGCCATCGCCACGGCCTGCGGTCTGCAGGGCGTGCAGGTCCGCACGATGGAGGAGCTGACCGAGGCGCTGCATCAGGCCCTGAAGGCGCAAAAGGCCGGGAAGACCACCTTCATCGAAGTGCTGCTGAACCAGGAGCTGGGCGAGCCGTTCCGGCGTGATGCGATGAAAAAGCCGGTGCCGGTGGCGGGAATCGACCCTGCAGATATGCGGCCCCAGGTCGGGGCGTGATGCCCTTTGACATGAGCCCGACCGCGGTCGGGTTCATGGCGGTGGCCTTTCTGGTGGCGGCATTTGTGCGGGGCTATTCCGGTTTCGGCTTTTCGGCGCTGGTCGTGGCTTCGTCGGCGCTGGTCACCAATCCGCTGCAGTTCGTGGCGGTGGTGATGATCTGCGAATTCCTGATGACCTTTCAGCAGGCGCGTGGCGTGTGGCACGCGGTCAGCTGGTGGCGGGTGCTGACGCTGATGGCGGGGGCGCTGGCGGGCGTGCCGCTGGGGTTGTGGGCGCTGACCGGGATCGGGCCGGAGGCGGCGCGGGTGGTGATTTCAGTCTATGTTCTGGCGATGTGCGCCGCCCTGCTGGCGGGCTGGACGCTGCGGCACGAGGCCGGGCGGCCTGCGCATATGGCGGTGGGTGTGATTTCGGGCATGGCGAATGCCGCCGGGATGGGCGGCTTGCCGGTGGCGGTGTTCTTTGCCGCGCAGCCGATTGCGGCGGCGGTGTTCCGCGCCACGCTGATTGCCTATTTCGCGGCGCTGGATATCTGGACGCTGCCGCTGATGTGGGGACACGGCCTGGTCTCGCGCGACACGCTGGTGGTGACGCTGGCGGCGCTGCCGCTGATCGGCATCGGGACATGGCTGGGGGGGCGGCATTTCCTGACCACCGATCCGCAGGACTTCCGGCGGTTTTCGATCCTGCTGCTGGCGGGGCTTGCGCTGCTGGGGCTGCTGAGGACGGTGCTGTGATGGATGTGCTGGTGGTCAATGCGGGGTCGTCGTCGGTCAAGGTGGTGCTGTTCGACGCGGATCTGGTCCGGCGCGGTGCGGCGGCGGTGACCGGGATCGGGGGTGCCGCGCAGATCGGCGGGGTGCCTTGCGTGGCACCGGACCATCAGTCGGCGCTGTCGTTGTGTCTGGCAGAGATGGGCCTGCGTCCGGGCGCGCTGGCGGCGGCAGCGCACCGGGTGGTGCATGGCGGGCCGGACCTGCGCGCGCCCTGCCGGGTGACGCCAGAGGTCGAGGCGCGGATCGCCGCCTGTGTGCCGCTGGCCCCGCTGCACAACCCGGCAAATCTTGCGGCGATCCGCGCGCTTGCAGGGCTTGCCCCCGGCCTGCCGCACTATGCCAGCTTCGACACCGCCTTTCATGCGACCAACCCCGAGGTCGCCTTGCGCTATGCACTGCCGCCCGGGGCCGAGGCGCTTGGCCTGCGCCGCTACGGCTTCCACGGCATATCCTATGCCAGCATCGTGGCGCGCTGGCCTGGGCTGACCGGCGGCCCGCTGCCCCGGCGGCTGCTTGCGCTGCATCTGGGCAATGGTGCATCGGCCTGCGCGATCCGCGACGGGGTATCGGTGGCGACGACCATGGGATATACGCCGCTGGACGGGCTGACGATGGGCACGCGGACAGGGGGTATTGACGGCAATGCCGTGCTGCGGCTGGCCGAGGTGCATGGGCTTGCCGGGGCCGCGCGCATTCTGAACCGTGAAAGCGGGCTGCTCGGGCTGGCGGGTGCCTCGGACATGCGCGTGCTGCATGCGGCGGGAACGGACGCGGCGCGATTTGCCGTTGCGCATTTCTGCTACTGGGCGGTGCGCCATGCGGGGTCGATGATTGCGGCGATGGGGGGCCTTGATGCGGTGGCCTTCACCGGAGGCATCGGCGAGAATGACGCTGTGGTGCGGGCCGAAATCATGGCAGGTCTGGAATGGGCCGGATTGCGGTTTGACGCCGGCGCGAACCGGGGCGCTGCCGCCCGGCTGGACGGGGATGCATCCGATGTTGCGGTTTGGGTGGTGCCCGCCGACGAAGAGCGTCACATTGCGGCAGAGGCGCTGGACCTGATCCGGTCGGCACCTGGGGGGGAACCATGACGATCCGCCAGCCTGGCCTTGACACTTCGCCGCCCGTGTCCGACGAGGTGCGCCGGACCACCTGCTACATGTGCGCCTGCCGCTGCGGGATCAACGTGCATCTGACGTCCGGCAAGGTCAGCTACATCGAAGGCAACCGCGATCATCCGGTCAACAAGGGCGTGCTCTGTGCCAAGGGCGCGTCGGGCATCAGGCAGATCACCGCCCCGTCCCGGCTGCGGGCACCCCTGAGGCGTGTCGGGCCGCGCGGGTCGGGTGCGTTCGAGGAGATTTCCTGGGACGAGGCGCTGGAGCTGGCCGTGTCCTGGATGAAACCGCTGCGCGACACGGCCCCCGAAAAGCTGGCCTTCTTTACCGGCCGCGATCAAAGCCAAAGCCTGACCGGCTGGTGGGCGCAGATGTTTGGCACGCCGAACTATGCCGCACATGGCGGCTTTTGTTCGGTGAACATGGCAGCGGCGGGGATTTACACCATCGGCGGGTCGTTCTGGGAATTCGGCCAGCCGGACTGGGACCGGACGAAACTGTTCGTGATGTTTGGCGTGGCCGAAGACCACGACAGCAACCCGATCAAGATCGGGCTGGGCAAGCTGAAGGCGCGCGGCGCGCGGGTGATCGGGGTCAACCCGATCCGCACCGGTTACAATGCGGTGGCCGATGACTGGCTGGGGATCACGCCCGGCACGGATGGGCTGCTGATCCTGGCGGTGATCCATTGCCTGCTGGAGGCGGGCAAGGTCGATCTGGACTATCTGGCGCAATGGACGAATTCGGCTTTTCTTCTGGACGAAACCGACGGGCCGACCAGGGGGCTGTTCGTGCGCAATGCCGAAAGCCAGCCCTTCGTGATCGACCGGCGCACGGGGATGCCCGCAAGCTGGGATGCCAGGGGCGTGCAACCCGATCTGGGGGCGGTCTGGCAGGGGCACCGCACCGTGTTCCGGCATCTGGCGGAACGCTATCTGTCCCCGGACCATGCACCGGAAGCGGTGGCGGACCGGGTGGGCATTCCGGCGCGGCGGATCCGCGAACTGGCGGCAGAACTGGCGCGGGTGGCGTTTGACGAGGCGATCGTGCTGGATCAGCCCTGGACGGATTTCCGGGGCACGGTTCATCCCGCGATGGTGGGCCGCCCGGTCAGCTTCCACGCGATGCGGGGCATTTCCGCCCATTCCAACGGGTTCCAGACCGCGCGGGCGCTGCATCTGCTGCAGATCCTGCTGGGCACGGTGGAGGTGCCGGGCGGCTACCGCATGAAGCCGCCCTATCCCAAACCGATGGAGGCGCATCCGACCCCCCATTTCGATGCCGTGCCCGGCAAGCCGCTGTCAGGGCCGCATCTGGGCTATGTGCGCGGGCCGGATCAACTGGCGCTGAAGCCTGACGGCACGGCGGCGCGGATTGATAAGGCGTTCAGTTGGGAAAACCCGTTCTCGGCCCATGGCATGATGCATATGGTCATTCCCAATGCCCATGCGGGCGACCCGTATCGGATCGACACGCTGTTTCTGTATATGGCGAACATGGCGTGGAATTCTTCCATGAACACCGCCGCCGTGATGCAGATGCTGACGGACAGGGACGGGGACGGCGAATATGTGATCCCGCGCATCATCTATTCCGATGCCTATGCGTCGGAAATGGTGGCCTATGCCGACCTGATCCTGCCCGACACCACCTATGTGGAACGGCATGACTGCATCAGCCTGCTGGACCGCCCGATCAGCGAGCCGGGGGCGGCGGGCGATGCCATCCGCTGGCCGGTGGTGGAGCCGGACCGCGATGTGCGCGGCTTTCAGTCGGTGCTGATCGATCTGGGCGTGCGGCTGGGGTTGCCGGGGTTCACCGATGCTGACGGCAAGGCGATGTACCGCGATTATGCCGAGTATATCGCTATGCATCAGCGCAAACCGGGCGTGGGGCCGCTGATGGGCTTTCGCGGTGCTGGCGAGGCGGTGGGGCGCGGCGCGCCCAACCCGGACCAGATCGCGGCCTACATCGCCAATGGCGGTTTTTTTCAGGCGCATGTGCCGCCCGAGGCCAGCTATTTCAAACCCTGGAACGCCGCCTATCAGGACTGGGCGGTGGAGATGGGGTTTTTTGAATCGCCGCAGCCCTATCTGTTTTCCGTCTATGCCGAACCGATGCGCCGGTTTCAGCTGGCCGCCGAAGGGCATGGCCATGTGCAGCCGCCCGATGCCCTGCGCGCCCGGATCAAACTGGCGATGGACCCGCTTCCGGTCTGGTACGCGCCCTTTGGCGATGACGCGGCGACAGGCTTTCCCTTGCACGCGCTGACGCAGCGGCCCATGGCGATGTACCATTCCTGGGGGTCGCAGAATTCCTGGCTGCGGCAGATACAGGGGCACAACTCCCTGTATCTGCCGACAACGGTCTGGCAACAGCACGGCTTTGCCGATGGTGACTGGGCGCGCGTCACCTCGCCCTCCGGCATGATCGAGGTGCCGGTGGCGCATATGGCGGCGCTGAACGAAAACACCGTCTGGACCTGGAATGCCATCGGCAAGCGCAGGGGGGCCTGGGGGCTGGCACCCGATGCGCCGGAGGCGGTGAAGGGATTCCTGCTCAACCACCTGATTTCCGAACTGCTGCCGGAAAAGGGTGACGGCATGCGCTGGTCGAATTCCGATCCTGTCACCGGGCAGGCGGCCTGGTTTGATCTGCGGGTGAAGGTGGAGCGGCTCGGCCCGCGGGACCAAACCCTGCCCAGTTTTCCCGTCATTGGTGCTGGCGGGACAAAGGAAGACCGATGGACATGACCAAGGGATCGCTCTGGCGCAAACACCCGCGAACACCACATCACCCGGAATCGCCAGGCATTGCCTCTGACGACAAGGTCGCGTCCGACCTGACCCTGCTGGAAAACGCGGATGTCGTCATCACCGAGAAAATGGATGGTGAGAATACCACCCTTTACCGGGATGGATTTCATGCCCGCTCCTTGGACAGTGGCTATCACCCGTCGCGCAGTTGGCTCGCAGGTTTTCACGCCAGTGTTTGTCAGGCAATTCCAGACGGATGGCGCGTGTGCGGAGAAAATCTGTTTGCCCGCCATTCGGTCGGATACAACAGTCTGCCAAGCTATTTCCTGGCCTTCTCGGTCTGGGATCGGGAGCGGTGTCTGTCTTGGGAGGAGACGGAGCATTGGCTGGCCGAACGCAAGATAGAAACCGTGCCGGTTCTTTATCGGGGGTTGTTTTCGTCTGCCGCGTTGGCGCGCGTGGTCAGCAATCTGGATGTCTCGCGGCAGGAAGGGTGCGTGGTCCGCTGCGCCACCTCATTCCCCGTTTCAGATTTCAGCACGCATGTCGTCAAATGGGTGCGCTCTGGACATGTTCAGACGGATCAGCACTGGTCCAAAGCGCCCATTGTCCGAAACCGACTGAAACATGAAGGGCTGATGTGACTCGACTTCCTTCTCATACTGACCGAAAGCTGGGACTGGTGATCGACCTCGATACTTGCGTCGGCTGTCACGCCTGTGTCACCGCCTGCAAGGGCTGGAACGATCAGGGCTATGGCGTGCCGCTGTCGGATCAGGATGCGTATGGCGCGGACCCAAGCGGCACCTTTCTGAACCGGGTGCATTCCTATGAGGTGCAGCCCCAGGAAGGTGCAGCCCAGATCATCAATTTTCCCCGGTCCTGCCTGCATTGCGAAGACGCGCCCTGCGTCACCGTCTGCCCCACCGGGGCCAGTTACAAGCGGGTCGAGGATGGGATCGTGCTGGTCAACGAAAGCGCCTGCATCGGCTGCGGGCTGTGCGCCTGGGCCTGCCCCTATGGCGCGCGCGAACTGGACGCCGAGGCGGGGGTGATGAAGAAATGCACGCTCTGCGTTGACCGCATCTACAACGAAAACCTGCCCGAGGAAGACCGGGAGCCGGCCTGCGTGCGCACCTGCCCGACCGGCGCGCGGCATTTCGGCGATCTGGGCGACCCTGACAGTGACGTAAGCCGTCTGGTGGCGGCGCGCGAGGGGTTTGCGCTGATGCCGGAACTGCGCACCAGGCCGGTCAACCGCTATTTGCCGCCGCGCAGAAAGGATGCGCGCGAGGATGTTTCGCTGCTGGCACCCTTGCTGGACCTGGAGGCGCGGGGTTTTGCCGCCTGGCTGGACCGGATGCTGGGGAAGATGGGATGAACCCGGCCCCTTCCGTCATCATCTTCACTGTGCTGTCCGGGCTGGGGTTCGGGTATCTGGCCTGGCTTTGCGCGGGGCTTGCCACGCCTGCGGGGATCGGGGCGTTCCTGGCCTTTGGGGCGGGTTATGCGCTGGCAGCCGGCGGGCTCTTGGCATCAACGTTCCATCTGGGCCAGCCGAAACGGGCGTGGCGGGCGTTCACGCAATGGCGGTCAAGCTGGCTGTCGCGCGAGGCCTGGGTTTCTGTTGCGGCCCTGCTGGCCGTGGCCCCGGTGGCGCTGGGCGCGCTTGCGGGCAAAGAGCCGGGGCTTTGGGGGCTGGTGGCGGCGGCGCTGTGCCTTGGTACGGTGCTGTGCACCTCGATGATCTATGCACAGCTTGCCACCGTGCCGCGCTGGAACCATCCGCTTGTGCCGGTGACGTTTCAGCTGTTCGCGCTGGCAGGCGGGGCGATCCTGCTGCCCTTGCCGTTGGTGGCGGCGGTGCTGGGTGTGGTTCTGGCGGGTGTACTGGCAATCGGCTTTCGCATCGGCGACGCGCGGTTTGCCGGGGCGGGATCAACCTTGGCGACGGCAACCGGGCTGGGCCGGATCGGCGCGCCGCGCGTCTTCGAGCAGCCGCACACGGGCGGCAATTACCTGACGCGCGAGATGATCCATGTGGTGGGGCGGCGTCATGCGGCGCGGCTGCGCCGCATCGCGGTGGCGGGCGTGGTGCTGCCTGCGCTGATCCTGCCGTTGCTGCCGTCTGTTGCGGGCGTGGCGCTTGCGCTTTGTGCGCATCTGGTCGGGGCCTTCGCCGCACGCTGGCTGTTCTTTGCCGAGGCCGAGCATGTGGTGGGCCTTTACTACGGGCGACGGTAGCCGGGGTGCCATGATCCTGGCCTGTGCGCAGGGGGCCGGTATAGCCCCGCTCCGGCGTGGACAGGGCAGTCCGCGTCCGGCCCGTGCCGCCGAAGCAGGCATCGCCCGCTGCGGCACCTGCGCGGCGGAGGTGCCGTGCCGCCTTTGCCATGCACCGTCGGCCTTGTGGTGCCGGGGGGTGGGTCAGCCGGATCGGGGCGGGTGACGCGGCAAACGAAGGGGGCGGTCGCCGCCGCCCAAGCCCCCGGCACCAAAGTCTGTCCCGGCCGTTTGCGAAACTCCGGCCGAAGCGACAGGATTTGACCCGGCAGTCATGGCAGGGGCAGTGCGGATTGCCGCCCCGTCGCCATGCGGTCTCAGTCGGTCTGGCCCGCGCCATGCGTGGTTCCATGCCCTGCGCCATGACCGTGACCGGTTGCCGCGCTGCGCCCGACAAGGATCGTGCCTTCAAAAGAGTTCAGCCGCCCGATCAGATCGGTGCCCGCGCGGCGTTCGGCGCCATTGACGGCGGCGGCCAGGCTTTCCGCCTCGGCGCCGGTCAGCCCCATCGACAGGAAGGTTGCCGGCTGAACAAGGCTTTCCCCCGCGCAAAGTTCAACGAACCAGCCCATCGCGTCCTTGCGCAGGAAGGCGCGGCCACCCTTGCCCTGTTGACTCCATCCCGCCACGGCAACCTGGCCCTGAATGGTGATGGGGGCAACCGTCAACGGGGCCTCGGGGCTGTCGAACTGGGCCATCAACACGGCTTCAATCTGTTCGGCATCCGTCCCGCCTGCAACCGACATCGGCCCGTCTGCATGGCCGTGCCCGGTTGCCGCAGTTGGAGTGCCGGCCGCGCCGTGATCCATCCGGCTGTGGTCCATGCCGACCGGTGCATCCACGCTGAACTCAACCTCCACCCGGCCTGCCCGTTCGAAGACCAGCGTGGCAGGGATCATGTCGCCTTGGGTCAGCGGGCCGGTCAGGCCCATCAGCATGATGTGCATTCCCCCCGGTTCCAGCAGGACGGTGCCATTGGCGGGAATGTCGATCGCATCAAGATGGACCATCCGCGCGACGCCGTCTGCGCCATGGTCTGTGGTATGCAGCATCGCCTGTTTCGCGATTGCGGTTTCGACGCCCAGCAGGCGGTCGCCGACACTGCCTGCATTGACGATTTCCAGATACCCGGCGGCTGATCTTGCAGCGGCAGGGGGGGCGGGAATGGCGGGATGGACAATCTCCATCTCGCCGACGGTCACGCTGTGGGCATGGGCAAGGGAGAAACTGCCCAGCAGAAGAGTGGTCACAAGTCCAAGGATGCGGGTCATGTCAGATCTCCGGAATTTGGGTCGGGCAGGGGCCCGGGAATACTTCTGATTTGGGGGTGGCGATCCGGCCTTTGCGCCTTTGCCGGGGGCCGCCGTCTGCAGTGCCTGGCGGCCCCGCAGGTTATGGCCGGTGTGGCCGCAGCCAAGGCGGGCAGGGGCCTGCACGGGGCCTGGTGCGGCGCATGAGGGCCGGACCGGTGGCCGGGGAAACCGAACCGGGTCAGGCCAGGGGCGGCGCGCGCATCGCATGGCCCGGATCACGCACCGGCCGCTGCGTGCGGCTTTCCTGCGGCGCGGTCACGGCAGCCTCGACAATCAGCTCTGCCTTGCGGGGCACAAGGCCAGGTGCGGCAATTTCCGCCGTGCCGACACCAAGGCAGGCGGGGCAATCCGACTGTCCGCCCATGCCGTTGCCGCCGGGTTCACCGCAGAGGTCCGCCAGATCGCCCCCGGCCAGAACAAAGGCGTCCAGTGCGACGCTGTCCGCAGTCGGCATCCGATGGGCCGCGCCCGAAACCATCAGGGCCGCGACAAGCATCGACAGCAGGGCAAGCCCGATTGATCCGGTTCGCAGCAGATGCTTCATGCCTGCTGGATGCCAGCAGATCGCGGAAAAAGCAACGGGTTTCGCCGGGTCTGCTGCAGGGGCGACCGCGCCGGACCATGCCTGCTGCCGGGACGCTGGAACACCGTCGATGCCGACCCCGCCGTGACCGGGGGGGGCACAGCGTCAGGCAGGGGCGGCGGTCGCGGGGATGATCCGGCTTGTCCGCCCCAAGACCGTCAAAAGGCTTTTCGGTATCACTGAGGACCGGCAACCTTCCGGCAGAGACGCAAACCAAGGTGCCCCAGCCGAAACGGGCAAGGGGAAAATCGATTCCGTCCCCGGAGCCATGATGAACGCCACCCTGTCCTGTGCCTGCGCCATGCAGGACATCACACCACCTTGACGGGCGCGGCCCCGCTCCCTTAGCGTCGCCTCGCTGCGCGCGGGTTCGTCTTGCGACTGGCGGATGCAGGCTGTTTGTGGCTTTCGCCGTTGGGCGACCGGACGGGCGGCGGAGTAGGATGGGATGTCAAGACGCATCATGACCGCCGCCGGAATACCATCGGGGGCCCCTATCGGCCCCTGGGCCGCCCGGTTTGGTCAGGGCCGGTCCTTGCGCAGCTGTAGGCGGGTTCGCTTGCGGCCCTTTCATCGGGCATGTCCATAGTGGTTCTGCTTCGGAACGAAGAAAGCTCTGGTGCCGCCTTGGGTGCCGCTCTTGCCGCTTCCCTTCGGCGTCGCGCCTGCGGGCCTCTGCCGGTCGGCTTCAGATCGACGGAGTGTACCTTGCACCAATGCCTTGGCCCCGCCGCACCGGATGCGCAGATCCGGGTGCCCGGCCATCCGGTCTGTGCCGGGCCGTCCGTGGCCCTGCGTCCGGTCGTTCCGGGGGCCAGAACACCCCTTGTTGCAACGGTTGACCAGGACAGGCAGGACAGGCAAAACCCGCCAATGATCCCGCCGCGCCGCATGGCATTCCTTGCCGGCCCCGATGCCGGTACCGCCAGCGGCCCGGTGTCAGGTCGGTCATGCGGCAACACCCGTCAATCTTGTCGGAACCTCTGGCGTCGGGCACCGGGCAACCCCCGGCCAAGGACACAAAAGGATCGAGGCGCGTCTTGACGCATGCCTCTGGACCCCGTGCCATCCTTTCTGCCGGGCCCTGGCTGGCCCTGCTTCTGTTCGCGCTTCTGGCCTTTGTGCCGGGCATCGCCAGCCTGCCTGTCACCGACCGGGACGAGGCACGCTTTGTCCAGGCCAGCAGGCAGATGGTGGAAAGCGGCGATTTCATCGACATCCGCTTCCAGGACGAAGCGCGCCACAAGAAGCCCGTTGGCATCTACTGGCTGCAAAGCGCTGCGGTCCTTGCCTCCGGGCAGGGACCGGGGGCGGAACTTTGGGTCTACCGCCTGCCCTCGCTGATCGGGGCCACGCTGGCGGTGCTTCTGGTTGCCGCTGTCGGCACACCCCTGTTCGGCAGGCCGGCGGCGCTGGCGGCAGCGGCGGTTTTCGCCGCCGGGCTGGTGATCGGCGGAGAGGCCCGCATTGCAAAGACCGATGCCGCGCTGCTGGCCACCATCCTGGCCGCTCAGGCGGTGCTGGTGCGGCTGTACCTTGGCAGACCGGCCGGCAGGGCGGCACCTTTTGTCTTCTGGCTGGCCATCGCCGCCGGAACGCTGATCAAGGGACCGATCGGCCCCATGGTGCCTGCCCTGACAGCGCTGACGCTGTGCCTTCTTGACCGCAACACCGGCTGGCTGCGGCCGCTTCGCTCTGCCGTTCCGATCTTGCTTGCGCTGCTTGTGACCTTGCCCTGGTTCCTGGCGATCACCCTGCGCAGCAACGGGACCTTCTGGCTGGGGTCGGTGGCGACCGACCTTCTGCCCAAGATCGCCTCGGGCCAGGAGGGCAAGGGGGCACCGCCGGGCAGCTATCTGGTCGGCCTCTGGTTCGCCTTCTGGCCTGCAACGCCGCTGCTTGTTCTGGCAGTGCCCGCGATATGGCGGGCGCGCCGCGACGCGGCGACGCGGTTCTGTCTGGCCTGGGTCATCCCGGTCTGGCTGCTGTACGAGGCAATTCCGACCAAGCTTATCCATTATACCCTGCCGGTTTTCCCGGCCCTGGCGCTGCTTGCCGTGGCTCACCTGCCGACTGCCCTTGCCACGGCATCCCGACCGCTGCGAATTGCCGCGGCGGTTTCGTTTCTTCCCGGCCTTGCGCCTGGCATCGCGATCCTGGGGTATGCCGCAACAACGGAAAGCCGGGCTGCCGCTTGGCTTGCCGGTGCCGGTCTGGCAGGTGCCGCCCTTGCCGCAACCTTCGCGCTTCGGTCCCTTGCAGCGTCCCGGCCTTACCGGCTGGCGGTACTTCTTGCCCTGTCCGGCGCCCTCCTGCACGCCAGTCTGATCCTGGCCGTCGCCCGAATGCCCGTTTTCTGGCCGACCGAAGCGGCAATGGCGCTGGCCGCAGAAACCGCCGCCTTGAACGGCTGTGCCCGCCCCCGCATGCTGGGTTTGGGCTATACCGAGCCTTCTCTGGTCTGGCGCGGCGGCAGGGACACCCGGCTTTATCCCGCGTCCGGCCCCGGAACCGATGCGGCCCGGCCCGGCCCCTGTGTTGTCGCCGTCAGCCTGCGCGACGGCAGATCGAACCCGCATGCCCCGCCGAAGGGCTGCCGCCTTGTCGGCACTGTCGCGGGCTTTGCCATTGGTGCGGGGCGACCGGTGACGCTGGATATCCTTGACTGTCACGGTGACCAATGAAACGAAAGCCAGGACCAGAAGAATTGCCGGGCAGCACAGGGGCCGAAGCGGACACCGGGCCCCGTCCTGCCGCAACCGGCCGCTTAGCGGGACAAAGCCCGCTGTCACTCGCCATCTGCTTTGGCTGCGTCCTGTTCCTGGTGGCGGTTATTCTGGATGCGCCGGTGCGTGCCTTGGCCAGGTCGCTTGATCCAACGCTGAACGCCGCGCTGCGCTTCGTTACAGAGTTCGGAAATTCGGCCTGGCCTTTGGGCATCGGTCTGGCCTTGCTGGCGCTTGTTGCGGTCGCCAGCCGCAGTGCCGGGGGCACCGCAGCCGATGACCTGCGGGCGCTCCGATCCTGTCTTTTGCTTGTGGTCTTCTCGGTCGCCGGCAGCGGTTTTTTGGCCAGCCTTTCCAAGAACATGATCGGTCGCATGCGGCCATCGACCAGCCCGGATGCGCATGTGTTTGAGTTTTCGGTCATGGCGTTCCGTGCCGGGTGGGCTTCCTTCCCGTCAGGACATGCCACAACGGCGGCGGCCTGCGCCGTTGCCCTGGCGATCTGCGCCCCAAGACTGTCCTGGGCCTGGCTGTCCATCGGCCTTGTTGCCGCATTTTCGCGGGCCTTGCTGGGGGTGCACTGGCTTAGCGATTGTCTGGCGGGTCTGGCGCTGGGCACAGGATTCTGCCTGCTTTTGCGAAAACACATGACGGATCGGGGTCATCAATTCCTGCTTGATCCAAGGGGGCTTTTGCGCACTGTCGCCCTGGCCGCCGAAACACTGTCCGGCGCAGCGGCAAGCCTTGGCAGATCGGTTGTTGCAGGCATCGTGCAGCTTCGTCAAAAACTCGCGTCAAGGCGCAGGACGTAAGGGGAAAAACCACAGCAGAATGCAGCCTTGGCCCTGCTGGCCAGGCGATTGGCTGTCCCGCCGGGCAAAGGGGGTGGGCCATGGCCGTGGCGGAAACCTGATAAAGGCGTGATCCCGGGGTGAACATCCACCCATGCAGCCTGCGGCGGCAACCGGCAGGGGGGCAGATCACCCATCAACGGAATAGCCGGAACCGCAGGCCGTCGCCCCGCCAGACCTGACCGGGATTGGATCACAGAAAAGCGGATCGTTCACCGCAGAAAACCGGGGCAGTGCAGCAAGGGCCGTCATCGCCATGATTGGGCAACAGCTTGGAATTGTTGCCATTGACAACTCGGGAACCCTGCACTAGCAAAAATGGAACGTTCCACACACGCCTGGCAGCAAGGCTTCATGACAAGGCAGGGCATGTCCGTTGTGGCGCATTTCAATCCGGGAGAGGCGAAATGGCGGAAGTCAGGGTTGCAGGTCTTGGTGCGCCGGGTTGGATGGGCAAGATGCACAGCATGGCCCGTCAGACCGTTCCGCATTTCATGGGCACCGCAGGTGGCACTGCCAAAGTCGTGGCGCTGGTCGCGGACAATCCAAAGGCCGCAGCCGATCTGGCCATGCCTGCGTCCGGGGCAAGAGTCCTGACATCGTGGCACGATGCGGTTCAGGACCCCGAGGTTGATCTGATCGACATCTGTCTGCCTGACACCCTGCATAACAAGGTGGCGAAGGCGGCCGGTCTGGCAGGCAAACATGTCTGTTGCAAAAGGCCTGTGGCCGGTACGGCGGCGCGGGCGCGCGAATCTGCCGACATCGCGGCGAAAAAGGGCCTTGTCACTTGGGTCGGCCATGCTTTTGCGCGCAACCCGGTGCATGATCTGGCGCGGGACATCATCGCAAACGGCGAGATTGGCGAGATCAGGATGTTCAAGGCCTGCCAGCATGATGACACCGGTGGCAATCCGCTGGCCCCCAGTCAGTGGCGTGCCGATGGAAAGCCTGTGCCAACCGGTTTTGCGGGTGATACCGGCACGCCTGTATTCGGCTTCATGGGTCTTCCAGTGCGTCGGGTCAGCGACCGGACCGCCGGCACCTGCATCGTCGCGCCACGCCGCCCGGTGATGTCCGGCCTTTCCTGTGCAGAGCGGGCGGTGTTGACCGGGGCTGAAACCCGGTCGGATGTGACCCGCCCCGAGGGGGCAAATTTCCGCTGCGGATTTGCCAATGCTGTGCGCTGGCTGATCGATTTCTGCCGCATTGCGACAGGGTGCAGGTCCATGCGAAGTTGCGGGGTTTATGGCACAAGGGGCCACCTGCCGCGCACAGATGACAAGGTGAACCGCCCGCGCCTTTGCACCCATGATGCGAAAGGCCGCCGGCGCTTGCGCGGGATTGACGCAGGCCGCGGGAGCGACATCTGCCGCGGGTTCCGGCCGGTGCAGAGTATCGCGGCGGGCTGCAATAAAGGTAGGATCATCGGGGCGGCCGCAGTCATCCGGTCGGTCACTGCCGGTCAGCCGATCTGGCCCTTGTTCGGGTCCGGCCCCCATATCTGCCAGATCGCTGACGCCTGCATGGAGTCCTCGCGTCCCCGTCCCCGGGTATCGATCACCTGAACCCAAAGGAGCAGTTCCGTGGCCCAGACCATTCCGCAGGATATCCTGGACGCGCTGACGGATATCGACATGCCCCGCCTTGGGGCAGAACCCGAGATCGCGTCGAAAATCGATGTGCAGGGCCACCGTGTGCCTGTTCATGCCTGCGGTGTGGTGATCGTGGGCAGCGGTGCCGCAGGGTTGCGGGCGGCAGTTGAATTGAAGCGGCGTGGCTGCGATGTGGCGGTGATCAGTCAAAGCGCTTGGGGGGGAACTTCGGCCTGTTCGGGGTCTGACAAGCAAACCCTGCACACCGCCAACACCGCGGACCGGGGCGACAATTTCAGGGAGATGGCCCGCGCGATGCGGGCAGGCGGGGCAATGGACGAAGACATGGCCTATATCGAGGCCGTGGGATCGGTGCGGGCGATGGCGTCGCTTCAGTTTCTTGGTCTGCCCCTGCCGCAGGACAGTTTGGGCGGCACGCTGCGCTACCGCACCGACCATGACGAGGCCGGTCGCGCGACAAGCTGCGGGCCGCGCACATCCCGGTTGATGGTCAAGGTGCTGGCGACCGAGGCAATCAGGCTGGGCATTGATTTCTTCAACCAGACAACCGGGGTGCGCGTCCTGGTCGAGGGGCAGGGCGACAGAAGGGCGGTTTCGGGAATTCTTGCTGTGCGGCCCAGGTCGCAGGCACCGGACAACCCCTATGGGCTGACGCTGTTTCACGCCCCGGCGCTGGTGATTGCAGCGGGCGGACCGGGCGAGCTTTACCGCGATTCCGTCTTCCCGAACGGCTGTTTCGGCGGCCTGGGTCTGGCACTTGAGGCGGGCGTCGATCTGGTCAATCTGACCGAAAGCCAATTTGGCATCGGCACCCGGCGCGAAGGCTTTCCGTGGAACCTGTCGGGCACCTATGTGCAAGCGATGCCTTATGTCTATTCCGTCGATGCCGAGGGGAACGAGCACAATTTTCTGGCCGATTACTACCGCAGCACGCAGGAACTGGTCTCGAACCTGTTCCGCAAGGGCTATCAATGGCCTTTTCATGCCACCAGGATGTTGGACTTCGGGTCAAGCCTTGTCGATCTGGCGATCACCCGTGAAAATCAGGCCGGGCGCCGGGTGTTCATGGATTTCAACCGCAATCCAGCACCTGTGCCCGGCGATCTGCCCTTCAGCCTTGATCGGCTGGACGCGGACGTTGCCGCCTATCTGGGCAAGGCGGGTGCGCGACAGCGGCTGCCGATCGACCGGCTGCATCATATGAACCCGCTTTCTGTTGAGCTTTACCTGCGCTACAAGGTTGATATCCGGCGCGACCCGCTGGAATTTGCCGTCAACAACCAGCACATGAACGGCGGGATTGCGGTTGATACTTGGGGGCGCAGCAGTTTGCCCGGCCTCTATGCCATAGGCGAGGCCGCAGGGACGCACGGGGTCACGCGCCCCGGGGGGGCCGCGCTGAACGCAGGACAGGTTCTGGGAACCCGCGTGGCCGAACATATCGCGGCGGGCGGGCGGGCCCGGACCCCGCCTGACGGGCGCGTCGGCGAACCACTGGAACAGGCCCTGGGC
Organism: Rhodobacter sp.; assembly: GCA_020250175.1. Taxonomy (GTDB): domain Bacteria; phylum Pseudomonadota; class Alphaproteobacteria; order Rhodobacterales; family Rhodobacteraceae; genus Aliitabrizicola. Next base: position 33,846 of record JADCEN010000051.1, on the reverse strand, counting down.
CAGATCGAACGGGTCCTGCGGGCTGGCAGCGCGCTGAACATTCGCGCCATCCGGGACGAGGTGCAGGCCCGGATGAGCGATCACGCCGGCATTCTGTGCACGCCGCAAGATGTCGCCACTGCCCTGCAGGCGGCAGGAAAGCTGAACCGGACGATCCGCGACACCGGCATTTCCTTCCTGCGCGGCGGCGAGATTGCCAGGGTCCTGCAATGGCAGCAGATGGCGCTGGTCTCAGAGGCGGTGCTGGCGGCCTTGCACCACTACATCGACCAGGGCGGCGGCAGTCGGGGTGCGCGGGCAATATGTGATCCGGCGGGCGAAGCTGAGCCGATGGCCAGGTCCGGCCCCCTGTCCGACGTGCGGTTTCGCAAGGAACGCGTGGCGGATCAGGCCGGGCAGATCCTGGTGCGGCTGGTGGACGGGCAGTTCCAAATCACCACCCGGCCAAACCGAAGCCTTGATGAAACCGCAAAGCCGTTCTTCGAACGCGACTGGCCGGCCTGGCTGACCGGCGCGGTCTTTGATCTGGACCGCAGGGCGGTGCCTGATGTGTGAGCGCGATGTGATGAAGGTAATTGCCGTGGGCGAGGCGATGGTCGAATTGGCCCCCGTGGGCGGGGGACACTACCGGCGGGGTTTTGCGGGCGATACCTTCAACACCGCCTGGCATATGGCGCAGCTTCTGCAAGGGCGCGCAAAGGTCGGTTTTGCCACGCGGGTCGGCACAGACGGGATTTCCAATGCCTTCGTCGTAGAAGTGATGGCGGACGGCCTGGATGCTTCGGCAATCGGGCGCGATCCCCAGCGCAACATGGGGCTGTATCTGATCGAGTTGAACGGGGCCGAGCGCAGCTTTCACTACTGGCGTGACACCTCGGCAGCGCGCGGCCTGGCATCGGACGCTGACGCCCTGGCAAGGGCCTTTGCCGGGGCGGGGCTGATCCATCTGTCGGGCATCACCCTGGCGATCCTGCCGCCTGATGACCGCGAAACCCTGTTCGCCGCGCTGGCCCGGGCCAGGGCGGACGGGGCGAAGGTTTCGTTCGACCCGAACTTCCGCCCCAGGCTGTGGTCGTCGATGGATGAGGTGCGGCAGACCCTTCTGCGGGCCCTGTCTTTCACCGATATCGCCCTGCCCGGCTTTGACGACGAAGCTGCGGTCTGGGGCGACGCGACCCCCCGGGCGACAGTTGCGCGCCTTGCCTCTGCCGGTGTCGCCGAAGTTGCGGTGAAGGATGGGGCGGGGCCGGTCACAGTGCTGTCAGATGGCAGGATCGGGGTGCTGCCAACTGCCAGGGTCCAAGACATCCGCGATACCACAGGGGCCGGAGACGGATTCAACGCAGGCTATCTGTCGGCCCGCCTGCTGGGGCAGACGCCCGAAATGGCCGTCATCGCCGGACAGAGATTTTCCGGTGAGGTAATCCGCCACTTTGGCGCGCGCCTGCCCAAAGCCTTTGTCGCGCCGCTGACATAAGGCCGCTCAACCGCCCCGAAGCGGGCGGGCCAGGTTGGCCGCGTGGGCGGCCTTGCGGCGTATCATCCCCCGGTTTTCGCCCGCGATGGCAACGATCAGACCGGATATGGTTTTGCAGATCGCCTTCAGCCCTGTCCGCTGGACTGGCGAATGGAAAGACTGACTGCGGTTCGGGTCTCGGGCGGGGGGGCGATGCGGTTTTCCAGCCAATCCACAATCGTCTGGGCGGCTTGCACCCCGATCCCCGCAATGTCGCAGCGCACGGAAGACAGGGATGGATAAGCCTGGGCAACCTCTTCGATGTCGTCAAAGCCCATGATCAGGAAATCCTTGCCGATGCGCCAGCCAACCTCGTGGCAGCCCGAAACCATGCCCAAGGCGACAAGGTCGTTGAAACACACCGCCGCGTCCACGCCTGATGTGCCGGAAAACAACTGGCGGGCGGCGCTGCGGCCGAATTCGCGGCTGGCTTTGCCGGTCATGATGATCGGCTCCAGCCCCATATGCGCCAGGACATCAAGATAGCCGGCCTTGCGTTCTTCGGTCACGGCCCGCCCGTCAAGCCCCCCGACGAAGGCGATGCGGCGCGCCCCGGCGGCGATGAGATGCTGCGTCGCCTCGCGGCTGCCCGTCAGGTAGTCGGGCGCAATCAGGGGGAACCGGTCCAGCCGCTGATCCACGCGGCGCAGCATCTGCATGGTGGGAATACCGCCGCGCGCTATGGCATCAAAGGTTGCGGCGGTTTCGCCATAGGCCGGGCAGATGATCAGCGCCGACACGCCATGTTCAATCATCGAACCCACGACCTGGTCCTGCAACTGCGGGCTTTCGTCGGTGTTGGCGATAACCGTCGAATAGCCGCGTTCCGCCAGCGCCATCTGCAGGGAGGTGGCGAATTCGGTGAAGAACGGGTTGCGCAGATCGTTGATCACAAGGCCAATAAGCCCGGCATTCGACATGCGCATGTTTGCGGCGGCGCGATTGTAGACATAGCCGATTTCGGCCATCGCCTTGCGCACCAGGGCGCGGGTTTCCTCGCGCACCGCAGGGCTGTTCTGCAGCACAAGGCTGACCGTCGATTTCGAGATGCCTGCGCGCTTTGCCACGTCGATAATGGTCGGTCGGCGGTTGACGTTCATCTGGTCCAGGTCCATCGCAGTGATTGCAGAAACCCATATCGCCTGAGGCGGAAAGACGACGGGGCGCAGGGGTGGCCTTCAAACGCCCGAGTCCTGCCGCTGCCCCGGAAGCGGAAACGGGCGGCGTTGACGGGCGGCATCCGGCCCGGGTTCTTCACGCAGGTATGAAAAGATCGAAGCACAGGATACCGTCCTTGCCCCCGGTCGCGGCTGCCGTCAGTTTGGCCCCCAGAACCTGATGTTCGGGGTGGTCCTGATAGGCCTGAAGGGCGGTCCAATCGGTGAAATCCACCACAAAGCCGTGCATGTAGCCGCGTTCCATCTGCTCGGGGCTTTCGCTTTTGCCCGATACGATTGACAGCAGGCCGACAACCTTGCCCTCGATCTGATGAAGTTCGGCAAACAACGCGGCGATGCTTTCCCCCGAAAGCTCGGGCTGAAAGCGGATCAAGACAATGTGACGGATCATGCCAGTGCCATCCTGTTGTCTGCCTTGATCATGTCGGATGCCTTTTCGCCGATCATGATCGCCGCAGCATTGGTGTTTGATGAGATGATTGCGGGCATGACCGAATTGTCGACAACGCGCAGCCCGTCGATTCCGTTGAACCGCAGCCTTATATCCACGACGGCCCCCGCATCCGGCCCCATCCGGCAGGTTCCGGCACAATGGTGCGACGTCTTGGAATGCTGGCAGATGAAGTTGAAATAGTCTTCGTCCGTGCGCACCTCCGGGCCGGGAAGGCGTTGGGCCAGAATATATGTCTTCAAGGGCGCCTGGGCCAGAATCTCCTGCGTCAGCTTCAGGCCACGGATGCTCATGTCCCGGTCAAGCGGATCCTGCAGGTAGTTGGGGTCAATCAGCGGGGCTTTCTGCGGATCGTCGCTTTGCAACCGGACCGATCCGCGCGACCTTGGGCGCAGATAACAGGAATTGAGTGTGATCCCCCCCTGCGGCATCGACACCACGCCATGTTCGATCCCGGTGCCAAGGCCCAGGTGAAGCTGGATGTCCGGTGACCGGGCGTGGGGGTCCGCATACCAAAAGCCCCCCGTTTCGAACAGCGACGAGGCCACCGGCCCCTTGCGGCCCAGAAGATAGCGCAGACCGGCAATTGCCGCCCAGAAGGGCTTGCCATAGCGGTCATAGCTGTGGGGGCCGGACAGTTCGGCAATGCAGTACAGGTCCAGATGATCCTGCAGATTCGCGCCGACCTGCGGCTGATCCTGGATCACCTTGATCCCAAGCTTCGAAAGATGGTCGGCAGGCCCGATCCCGGACAGCAGCAACAGCCGTGGCGACCCGATGGCACCCGATGCCAGAATGACTTCGGTGTTTGCGTGCAGCCGCTGTCCGTCAACAAGCTCCACCCCGGTCGCGCGGCCGCCTTCCACGACCAGCCGGCGCACCTGCGCCCCCAGCCGGACAGTCAGGTTCCTGCGGTGGCGATTGGGCGCGACATAGGCCATCGCGGCGGAAGATCGCCTGACATTGCGCTGGGTCAATTGGTAGTAGCAGACGCCATCCTGCTTTTCGCCGTTGACGTCCATGTTGTGGGGAATGCCCAGGTCGGCGGCCGCTGCGAAATAGGCCTCGCAGATGGGCAGGGGCGCGCGCGGTTCGCTGACGCCCAGCGGGCCGCCCCTGCCATGAAACCTGTCGTGGCGGGTTTCATTATCCTCTGCCTTGCGGAAATAGGGCAGCACCTCGTCATAGCCCCAGCCCGCACAGCCCATCTGACGCCAGTCGTCATAGTCCTGCGCATTGCCCCGGGTGTAGATCTGCGCGTTGATCGCCGATCCGCCGCCGATGACCTTGGCTTGCGTGTAGCGGAACACCTTGTTCTGCATGTGCCTTTGGGGAACTGTCTGCCACCCCCAACTGCCGATGCCCTTGGTCATTTTGGCAAAGCCTGCCGGCAGATGATAGTAGGGGTGGCGGTCACTGCCGCCTGCCTCCAGCAGCAGCACCTGTGCGGCGGGGTCTTCCGACAGCCGCCCCGCCAGAACCGAACCGGCCGAGCCGCCGCCGATGATGATGAAATCGTATCCTTCGGCCATCCGGCCCTCCTGCCTGCGTCATGCAAGCCTTGTCTGTGCAATGTGGTGTGCGGCCCGGATCGCCAGGGCCGCCACGGTCAGCGCCGGGTTGACCGCCGCAGACGTGGGCAGGACCGACGCATCGGTGATGAAAAGGTTCGGGTGATCATGGCTGCGGCAAAAGGGATCGACCACGCTTGAGCCTGCATCGCGGCCCATACGTGCCGTGCCGCATTGATGCGATGGTGTACGCCTGTCAAAGGCGCGCGACAGCACGACCGGATACCCCGCAAGCCGCAGCGTTTGCTTCAGCTTTCGCACCAGCGCAAGATGCGCGTCCCAGTTCGACCGCTTCCAGTCCAGCACGATTTGCCCGTCCTTCAGGGTGACGCGGCTTTCGGGGTTGGGCAGGTCTTCCGACATCGCGTAAAGGTCCACCGAATGCCGCGCGACCCAGTTGGCGACACCTCGGGGCAGCCGGGTTGAGGCGCGCAGGATCGTACCCGATATCTTGCCCAACAGCTGGATATTCCCCAACGGCTCGCCCCGCGGGCCGCCTGTCAGGTAGAAATCATTGATCATCAGGGTCTTCTGGTAGACGGAGTCATTCCGCCACAAGGGATGCAGTGCCAGCACGGCAGAGCTGTTGTGGTTCATGAAATTGCGTCCGACCTGATCCGAAGTATTGGCCAGTCCCTTCGGAAATGCGCTGCTGGCCGAACGCAGCAGCAATGCCGCAGTCTGGATCGCCCCCGCTGCCAGCACAACGGCGCGGGCCGTGAGCACTTCGCCCGAGCCGATTTCAACGCCGGTTATCCTGCCCCCGGGTCCGGATAGAAGGCGCGTGACCATGGCGCCTGTGCGAAGCTCTACGGTCCTGTGCTGCAGGGCCGCCTTCAGGGCGGCGGTTTCAGCATCCATCTTGCCGCCCGTCGTGTCGGGAAAGGCATCCCAGGGTGTGTGTGCCCGCGCCAGCCAGCGGTCAAGGTCCACCCCCAGGGGCAGTGAAGCGGGATGCAGGCCGATCCTGGCCAGCCTGTTTCGCAATGCCGCAATCGGGGGTTCATCGGGAACCGGCGGGTGCGGATAGGCGGTGGAATGCGCAGGCTCTGTCGGATCCTCTCCGATCTGGCCACGCACGGCGTAAAGTCTTTCGGCCTGGCCGTAGAAGTGTTCCAGATCATCATAGGAAATCGGCCAGCCCGGCGTGACGCCCCCCATATGCACCAGCGGAGAAAAATCCTCGCGGCGGTATCGCACCAGGACCGCCCCGTAGAATTTCGAATTGCCCCCGACGAAATAGTAATTGCCGGGGTTGAACGTCTTGCCGTCGCCGTCCAGCCATTCTTCGTCGGGTCGGAAGTATCCCTCAGCGAAGATTGCCGTATCGCTTCTGTCCTGTGCCGACGGGGTCAGATATGCGCCGCGCTCCAGGATCAGAATCTTCTGCCCGGTGGCGGCAAGGGCCGCCGCCACTGTGGCGCCGCCCATCCCCGACCCGATGATGATGATGTCCGGGTCGCTCATGACTTTATGAGGTGTTCCGTTCGGGGATCAAAAGCAACGGCCTTTTCCATGTTGATGGCAAAGTCGAATTCCTGACCCGACCGGACGGTGGCATCTGCCCGCATGCGGGCGACGATGTCTTTGCCGCCCAGCTCCATCGCGACGAAGGTGTCGGCACCGGCAGGTTCTGTCACGCCAACCAGGTTGCGCAACGGCACGATGTTCCGGGAATTCCGGTCGGCCCCGTCGGGATCGGTTATAGATTCGGGGCGAATGCCCAGAAGAATGTCCTTTCCGTTCCATGCGGCCAGATTGGGCTGGCTGAATTTCAGCAGCCTTGCTGCCCCTGCGGCGTCGGCGATCTGCGCGTGCGGCACACCATCCTTCATCACGACCTGTGCCGGAAGAACATTCATCGCCGGGCTGCCCATGAAGGTGGCCACATAGACATTGGCAGGCGCGTCGTAGACCTCCTTCGGGGTGCCAAGCTGCTGGACATGCCCCTTGTGCATGACCGCGATCCGGGTCGAAAGGGTCATCGCCTCGATCTGGTCATGGGTGACATAGACGATGGTTGTCTTCAGCTTTTCATGCAGCTTCTTGATTTCGGTGCGCATGTCGACGCGCAGCTTTGCATCAAGGTTCGACAGCGGTTCATCAAACAGGAACACATCCGGATTGCGCACCAGCGCGCGGCCCATGGCCACACGCTGCCGCTGCCCGCCGGAAAGCTGGCCCGGTTTGCGATCCAGCAGGGTTTCGATCTGCAGAAGCCTGCTTACGTCACGCAGCGCCTTTTCACGCTCGGGCTTCGGCACGCCGTGCATTTCAAGGCCGAAGGTCATGTTCTGGCCAACGGTCATGTTGGGGTAAAGCGCATAGTTCTGGAACACCATCGCAATATTGCGCTTTGACGGATGCACCCCGTTCACCACCCGCCCCCTGATCGAAATATCGCCCGAAGTAATGCCCTCCAGCCCGGCGATCATGTTCAAAAGCGTGGACTTGCCGCAGCCCGACGGCCCGACCAGCACCAGAAACTCGCCTTCCTGCACTTCGATGTTCACCTCATGCAGGACTTTGACCGACCCATAGGATTTGGTGACGTTGCGGATGTCGAGAAATCCCATGCCTTATCCCTTCACAGAGCCGGCCATCAGACCGCGCACAAAGTAGCGACCCGCGACGATATAGACGACGAGCGTGGGCAGGGCGGCAAGAATGGCCCCTGCGAAGTGCACGTTGTATTCCTTGACGCCCGTCGATGACTGCACAAGGTTGTTCAGCGCGACGGTCATCGGCTGTGTCTGCCCCCCGAAAGAGGCACCGAACAGGAAGTCGTTCCAGATATTGGTGAACTGCCATATCACGGTCACAACGATGATCGGCCCCGACACCGGCAGCATGATCCGCCAGAAGATGCGAAAGAACCCGGCACCGTCGATCATCGCGGCCCGGACCAGTTCGGTCGGAAAGGACGCGTAGTAGTTGCGGAAATACAGCGTCGAAAAGCCGATGCCATAGACCACATGCACCAGGATCAGGCCGGGAATTGACCCGGCCAGCCCAAGCTTGCCCAGGACCGTCGCCATCGGAATCAGCACGATCTGGAACGGGATGAAGCAGGAAAACAGCAGCAGGCCGAAGATGATCTTGTCGCCGCGAAAACTCCATTTGGTCAGGACGTAGCCGTTGAGCGCGCCCAGGACGGTAGAGATCGCGACAGCAGGGACCACCATCAGAATGGAATTCAGGAAATAGGGCTTGAGGCCCGTTGGCTCCACGCCGATCTGTGCGACAGACCATGCCTGCCGCCAGGGCTCAAGCGTCCAGACCACGGGCAGCGCCATCATGTTGCCGCCGGTGATCTCGCCCAGGGGTTTGAGCGAATTGGCAATCACCACGAACAGCGGCATCAGATAAAACAGCGCGAAAACCAGCAGGATGCCGTAGATGAACAGGCGCGTGAATGGCCCGGTGCGGACGGCGGTGTCTTGCCCGGTACTGGCCATCACGTCTTTTCCTTCAGTTCGGCGTAAAGATAGGGGGTCATGATCGCGGCAATGGTCATCAGCATGATCACGGCCGAGGCCGCGCCAATGCCCATCGAATTGCGGGTGAAGGTGTAGGAATACATGAAGGTCGCGGGCAATTCGGTAGCCCGTCCGGGGCCGCCACCGGTGAGGGCGATGATCAGGTCATAGGATTTCACCGCAAGATGCGCGAGAATGACGAAAGCCGACAGGAACGCCGGGCGCAGCAGCGGTATGACAATACGGCGATACAGGCTGAAGTTCGATGCCCCGTCAATCTGGGCGGCCTTCAGGATTTCATTGTCGATGCCCCGCAGACCCGCCAGAAACATTGCCATCACGAAACCGGATGTCTGCCAGACGGCCGCGATGACGACGGTATAGATCGCCATGTCCCGATCCTTGATCCAGTTGAACTGAAAGCTGGTCCAGCCCCAGAGGTGCATCGAGTTCTCTATCCCGATTCCGGGGTCAAGAATCCACTTCCAGGCTGTCCCGGTCACGATGAAGCTCAAGGCCATCGGGTAAAGGTAGATCGGGCGAAGAAACCCTTCGCCCCGGATCTTCTGATCCAGAAAGATCGCCAGCATCAACCCGATCACGGTGCAGATGATGATGTAAAGCGACGCGAAGATGAACAGGTTGACCACCGCCACCCACCACGAGGACAGGTTCCAAAGCTTGGCATAATTCTCCAGCCCGACCAGATCATAGCTGGGCAGCATCTTGGAATCGGTGAAGCTGAGGAAGATCGTGAACGCAATGAATCCGTAAACAAACACCAGCATCGCTGCCAGGGAAGGTGACAGCACCAGTTTTGGTATCCATTCCTGCAGGCGTGTGCGGAAATCGGCCCCGGACGAGTGATTTGCCATATTGTCTCCTTCTGGCACGGTGCCTTCGGACGGCATCTTTCGGCAGTGACAGTCCAGGTGTCACGCGGTTCCGCCACAGGGACTGTGCGGGAAAGGGGGGAAAGCACACCCCCCTTTCCCGTTGCAAGGTTACTGCGCCGCCTCGACAGCGTTCACCAGGTTCTGGGCGGCTGTTGCGGCATCGTATTCGCCGTTGAAGTTGGCGGTCACGACATCATAGATCGCATTCTTGACGGCGGCCTTGTTGGCGTGGCCATGCGCGATCGAACCCACCAGCGTGCCGTTTGCAGATGCCTCGGCCAGTTCGGCCATGGCTTGCTTGCCGCAGGCGTCGAAGGCATCGTTCGGCACGTCCGTTCGCGCCGGAACCGACCCCTTCACAACGTTGAACGCCGATTGAAAGCCCGGGGACATGATCGCGCGGGCCATTTCGCCCTGGGCCGCCTGGGCCGCAGGATCGGTCTGGGCAAACATCGCAAACTGGTCAGAGTTGAAGCTGACATCGCCCTGCGTGCCGGGAACGCGGAAGCACAGGAAATCTGTGCCGGGAACCTTGCCGGCCTTCAGGAATTCACCCTTGGCCCAGTCCCCCATGATCTGGAACGCGGCATCGCCATTGATGACCATGGCAGAGGCAAGGTTCCAGTCGCGCCCCGAGAAGTTTTCGTCCACAAAGCTGCGCAGCGTTGCCATGCGGTTGAACGCTTCAACCATCTGGTCCGACCCAAGCGCTTCGGGATCAAGATCGATGAAGGCCTTCCTGTAGAACTCGACACCGCCCACCGACAGGACGACACCGTCGAACATCGTGGCTTCCTGCCAGGGCTGGCCGCCATGGGCCAGCGCGGTCTTGCCGCTGTCCTTGACCTTCTGCATGGCGGCAACGAATTCGTCCCAGTTGGTCGGCTGGGCAATTCCCAGCTCGTCCATCATCGCCTTGTTGGCCCAGACCCAGTTGGTCGAATGCACGTTCACCGGGGCTGCAACCCAACTCCCGTCATATTTGGAAAAGGCCTGCAGCGCGACAGGAACAACCGCGTCCCAGCCTTCTTCGGCCGCAACGGCGTCAAGGTTGGCAAGCTGGCCTTCGGCAGCCCAATCCTGAATGTCGAAGCCCAGCATCTGAACGGCTGTCGGCGCGTCACCGGCCGTGACCCGCGCGCGCAGCGTTGTCATGGCCGCTTCACCGCCACCGCCGGCAACCGGCATGTCGATCCAGCCGATTTGCTTGGTCGCCAGATCATCCTTCAGCACATTCAGCGCGGAGGCTTCACCGCCGGATGTCCACCAGTGCAGAACTTCGACATCCTCGGCCCGTGCAATGCCGGTCGATGCCAGCAAGGCCGCAACAATTGCCGTCTTCCTTCCAAAGTAACCACGCATGTAGGTCTCCTCCTGTCGCGTTGGTGTCGCCATCTCCCGTCAGGGTGTCAGGCCTGGTTCACCCAAGGTGCGCGCGTGCGGCCGATCCGCATGACGAGCGATTTCACCTCAAGGAATTCGTCGAAGCCGTAGCTGCCGATCTCGCGCCCCTGGCCGGATTGCTTGACGCCGCCAAAGGTGACTTCGGGGAAGCCATCCATCCAGGTATTGGTCCAGACTGTTCCGGCCTGAACGCGGCGGCCGAATTCAAGGCAGGTGTGCATGTTGTCGCACCAGATGCCCGCTGACAGGCCATAGGTCGCGTCATTGGCCAGGGCGATTGCCTCGTCCAGCGTTCGAAAGGTCAGCACCGCCAGGACCGGGCCGAACACTTCCTCCCGGGCGATGGCCATGTCGGGGGTGACGCCGCGAAGCACGGTCGGCTGATAGAATTGCCCCCGCAGGCCCGGCACCGTCAGGCTGCTGCCGCCCAGGCAGACCCTGGCCCCGGCGGCAATGGCCGCGCGGACACAAGCATCGATCCTGTCGCGGTGTTCGGGCGTGACGATCGCGCCCACCTGCGTGTCAGGATGCAGCGGGTTGCCAAAAGCCACCTTCCGCGACAGGTCCACCACCCGCTCCACAAAGGCATCCGCAATCTTTTCGTGCACAAGAATGCGGCTGGACGAATTGCAGCATTGGCCGACGTTGAAGAAGATGCCGAAGGTCACCGCATCGGCGGCACCTTCCAGATCGCAATCGGGGAAGATGACCTGCGGGTTCTTGCCGCCCAATTCAAGCGCCACTTTCTTGAGCGTGTCACCGGCAACCTTCGTGATTGTCCGGCCCACAGCGGTCGAGCCGGTAAAGGTCACCATGTCCACATCGGCGTGACTGGCCATCAGGCTGCCGACCGGATTGCCATATCCAAGCACGATATTGCACACACCTGCGGGCAATCCGGCTTCGGCCAGCATTCCGGCCAGCATCGCCGTGCTGGACGGTGTCATCTCGGACGGCTTGACGACGCAGGTGCATCCGGCTGCCAGCGCGAAAGGAAGCTTCTGGCTGAGGATCCAGAACGGAAAGTTCCAAGGGGTGATGATCGACACGACGCCAACCGGTTCTTTCAGAACGACGGCAAGAATGTCGGTTCCCAATGTGTTGTGGCTGTCACCCTGGCTGGTCCGCGCAAGCGATGCCGCATACCGCCACAAATCCGCCGCGCCGGCACATTCCCCGCGGGCCTGAGCAATGGGTTTGCCGCTTTCCAATGTCTCGATGACCGCCAGGGTTTCGACATTCGCCTCGATCAGGTCGGCGACCCTGTTCAGGACCGCCGCGCGGGCCTTGCCGGAAAGACGGCTCCAGCGGCCGTCGTCAAAGGCCGCGCGGGCCGCCCTGATCGCGGCTTCGGCCTCGGCCGCCGATCCAAGGGCGGCCTGGCTGACCACCACCCCGTGCGAGGGCGAGATGCGGTCCGACCTCAGCCCGTCTGCGCTGTCCCGCGCCACGCCGTCAATGAAGTGCCGGGCCTGAAAGATCGTGGCGGGCAGCGCCACCGTCTGGCCGGAAATGATGTGCAGGTCGGTCATGATCTACTGTCCCGAGAATTGCGGTTTGCGCTTTTCCCGGAACGCGGCGATGCCTTCATTCCGGTCGGCAGAGGCGGCGATGGCGGCACTGCCAAGAGCCTCGACCATTGCGCCGCGATCCTCGCCCTGCGCGGCGTGGATCATGGCTTTGGAGATTTCGACCGCGCGCGGCGACAGGCTCAGGGCGCGGTCCAGCAGCGCCAGGGCCAGGGCGCGCGGATCATCGCCCACGGCCGACACAAACCCGCAGGCCAGGGCACGGTCCGCCCCGATCCGCTGACCGAACAGCGCCATTTCCTTGACCATGGCTTCCGGCATCAGCCGCATCAGCCGCTGCGTGCCCGACCAGCCCGGCACAATCCCGATGCCCGCCTCGGGCAGTGCAAGGCTGGCCCCGCTCGCCATCACCCGCAGATCGCAGGCGGCAGCAAGTTCCAGACCACCGCCAAAGGCGTGGCCGTTCAGAACCGCAATCGTGGGCTTGCCAAGCCGCGCCAGGCGGTCGAACACCCGGTGGCCGTCGCGCACCCAGTGGCGGGCAAACTCGGCCGGGCCCAGATCGCCCCAGCCGTTGATGTCGGCCCCGGTACAGAATGCGCGATCACCGGCGGCGGTAAGCATCACTGCGGCAAGTGCGGCATCCTGCCCGATCAACTCCAGGTGCCGGGCCAACTGGGCCAGCATCCCTGCTGCAAAGGCATTCATCCTGGCCGGATTGTCCAGGCGAAGCTCGGCTATCCTGCCGTGACGGATCAGGTCAACGCTGCTCATTTGCCCCACCCCATCGGCGCATCGGCCAAAAGCGACACCGGCAGCGTGATTGCGTCCGGCGCGATCTGGACCCGCCCGCCGGATGCCGAGACAATGTCGCGCAAGGGATCAATGCCGGGCATGATCTCGGTGGCGATCAGGCCGGTTTCTGCCAGCCGGATCACGCAGCGTTCGGTGATGAACAGCACATCCTGCCCCAGGGCGCGGGCGCGTTTTCCCGAAAAGGTCACATGTTCAACCGTTTCGACCATCTTGCTGAACTTGCCGGGTGCCACAACCCTGATGCCGTCAGGCGCAAGTTCGATCTCTGCGCCCGCCTCGAACCAGCCGGAGAACACGATTTTCCGGGCCCCCGAGGTGATATCGACAAACCCGCCGCAACCTGCTGTCAGATAGGGCTTCTTCCCCAGTTTCGACACATTCACATTCCCTTCGCGGTCCACCTCCAGGAAGGACAAGAAGGATACATCAAAGCCGCCGCCCTGAAAGTAGATGAACTGCTGCGGAGACGGGACAAAGGCATCGGCATTCGACGCGCAGCCAAAGGCAAAGCCGGTCAGCGGCATCCCCCCCACGGCGCCTTGCTCTATGGCCCAGGTCACGGCCTCGGGATGGCCTTCCTCCAGCAGGATGCGCGGCACCAGCGCCGAAATGCCAAAGCCCAGATTGGCAGTCATGCCGGGCCGCAGTTCCATCGCCGCGCGCCGCGCGATGATCTTTTCGACACCATGTTCGGCCAGCGAAAAGCTGCTCCATGGCCGCATGATCTGGCCGGATATCGCGGGGTCATACTGTGTTTCGCAGGTCTGCTTCTGATCGGGGTCGATCACGACCATATCTATCAGGTGCCCTGGCACCCGCACGTCATGGGGCCGCAACGATCCGCGTTTGGTCATGCGGCTGACCTGTGCAATCACCAGCCCGCCATGATTGCGCACGCAGATCGCCTGTTCCAGCCCGCCCAGGTAGGCCCCTTCGTGTTCATAGGTCAGGTTGCCGAATTCATCCGCCGTGGTCGCGCGCAGGATGGCAACATGGGGGATGATGTTCGGGAAATGCAGCCAGGTGTCGCCGCCAAACTCCACCCGCCGGACAATCGGTGCCGCAGCCCCCAGCGCGTTCATCGCGCAACCTTCGCGGACCGGATCGACAAAGGTCTCAAGGCCCACCTTCGTCAACACGCCCGCACGCCTGGCTGCGGCATCGCGGTTCATGTCGAACAGGATGCCCGAGGGCACGTTGTAGGCTTGCACGCGGTTCTCGACGATCATCTTCCAGATTTCCGGCATCGGCAAGCTGGACGCACCCGAAGGGTACGACCCCCCGAGGATGCGCGACAAAAGCCCGTCCCTGGCGATGTGATCAACGCCCTTGACGCCGTACATGTCACCGGCGGCAATCGGATGAATGGCAGTCAGGCCGCGCGGATGGCCTTCCACCTCAAAACGCGCGCCGATGGCCGCCAGAACAAGGTCCGGGCAACCCAGGGCGGATGACGAGGATACGGTGACAACGGCCCCGTCGGGAATACGGGCAGCCGCATCTGCGGCACTTGTCAGCTTGCTCATGCGGTCTCTCCGTAATTCACGGCCTGGCGCTGGCCAGTGCGCGCGGCATCGCGGACCGCAGTGGCAATCTGCAGGGATTTCACCCCGTCATGCCCCGACGCGGCAGGCTTTTGCGTGCCGCTCGCCGCTGCGCAGAAATTCCGCACGACCCTTTCGTAAATCGCGCACCGGTCGAATTCGACGCGTGCCGTTCCCTGCGCGGTGATCAGGTCAATCTCTCCCACAGGGTTTTGCGACAGAACATCCCGGGCAAGAATGGACCCTTCGGTGCCATGCACTTCCACCCCGGATGCAGCGTAGGGATGGGTAAAGCTTTCATGGCTGAACACCATCGCTCCTGACGGCATGACCCAGACCGACATCGCGCTGTCTTCCACGCCCCGGCCCATCCCGGTGGCATCCATATGCGCCACGACCGAAACCGGGTCTTCGCCCAGCAGGAAGCGGACGGTGTCGGCGTTGTGAACGGTCAGATCGGCAATCACCCCGCCGCCCGCAGCCGGATTGTCCAACCGCCAGCCGCGCAGATGGACCGGCAACTCCACGGCGTGGAATATCCGCAAGGACAGGATTTTCCCGACCCTGCCCGCAGCGATCAGATCGCGGATCGCGCGCAGGCTGCCTGCACTGCGAAGATGGTGGTTGGTGGCAAAGACGACCCCTGCCTGTTCGGCGGCCCGCACCATGTCTTGCGCATCCGGAACAGCCATCGCCAGCGGCTTTTCGCACAGCACATGCTTTCCGGCGGCAATCGCGGCCATTGCCTGACCGTGGTGCTTGTCATTGGTCGATGAAATGTAGACGGCACCCACGGCAGGATCGGCCAGTGCTTCGGCCAGACCGGTGCCGCAACGGGCGATGCCGTTGGTCGCGGCAAAGGCGGCAGCCCGGCCGGCAGAGCCGCTGATCACCCAGCGCACGTCGCCCTTATCCTGCGCGCGGACCGCCCCGACAAGATACTGGCCGGCAATCGTGCTGGCCCCGACAAACGCCCAGTTCACACCCGCCCCCATGCCCTGTCACAAGATTATGGATCGTTCCAGACGATTAGTGGAACGATCCATCATCTGTCAATAGGCGGCGTTCCGCACCAGGACCGGGACGGTCCGTCTTTGCCGCATAACGGGTCAGCAAAGTAGAAATTGACCAGGTGGTAAATCATGCTAACAGTGATCGGCAGGGCCGGGCTCGCCAGGGTTTGCTGGTCGGCGCGGCGGGCGGTCATGGGGTGCCGAATGCTGGATTTGATCATACGGGCCGGCCGTTTGCCTGACCGGAAGGACCGGTCGGACATCGGCATCCTGAACGGTCGGATTGTCGGGATTGCGCCCCATATTGACGCGGCTTGCGCCCGCGTGATCGAGGCGGGTGGGCGGCTGGTTGCGCCCGGTTTCGTGGACCCGCACTTTCACATGGATGCCACCTTAAGCCTCGGCTTGCCGCGGCTGAACCAGTCCGGCACCCTGCTGGAAGGCATCGCCCTGTGGGGCGAGTTGAAGCCGCTTCTGACGGTCGACGCGGTGATGGAGCGGGCGCTGCGGTATTGCGATCTGGCGGTGTCGCAGGGGCTTCTGGCGATCCGCACGCATGTGGATGTCTGCGATGACCGTCTGACCGCCGCCGAAGCCCTGATCGAGGTGCGCAGGCGTGTTGCACCCTATATCGATCTTCAGCTTGTCGCCTTTCCGCAGGATGGCCTGTTGCGCAGCCCCAATGCCGAGGCAAACCTGCTGCGCGCCCTTGACATGGGCGTCGATGTGGTTGGCGGCATTCCGCATTTCGAACGGACGATGCAGGATGGCGCGGCGTCGGTGCGCCGCCTGTGCGAGATTGCGGCCGACCGGGGTCTGCCGGTCGATCTGCATTGCGACGAAAGCGATGATCCGATGTCGCGTCACATCGAGACGCTTGCAGCCGAAACAGTGCGCCTCGGTCTGCAGGGGCGTGTCGTCGGCTCGCATTGCACATCGATGCATTCGATGGACAATTACTATGCGTCAAAGCTCATTCCGCTGATTGCCGAGGCGGGGCTGCATATCGTGCCCAACCCCTTGATCAACCTTACCCTGCAGGGCCGGTCCGATACCTATCCGCGTCGCCGGGGTCTGACACGGGTGGCCGAATTGCGGGCGGCGGGCGTGAACGTGGCGCTGGGGCAGGATTGCACCATGGACCCGTGGTATCCGCTTGGCTCTGCTGACATGCTCGAGGTGGCCCATATGGCGGTTCATGCCGTTCCCATGACCTCGCGCGGGGCGATGGCCTGGGCCTTTAGCTCGGTCACGGTGAACGGGGCGCTGGCGATGGGCCTGCCCGACCCGACACTGCGGGTCGGCGGGCCGGCAACGATGGTGGTGCTGCAGGCGCGCGACCCGATCGAGGCGGTGCGCCTGAAGGCGACCCGCCTTGCCGTGATCCGCAACGGCAGGATACTGGCGCAGACCGCCCCCAGGGTGGCACAGCTTTCCCTGCCGGGGCGGCCAGACAGCCTTGACCCTGCGTCTTATGCCCCGATTGCCGAAGACTGACCGACCCCATCCCATCACCCTTTGCAAAGGACTGCTGCCATGCTCTTTACCGCTTCCCGCCGCCAGCTTCTGCTGGGCGCTGCCGCCACGCTGGCCTTGCCGGCCTACCTGCGCCGCGCCAGCGCCCAGACCGCGATCAAGGTTGCCGGCATCCATGCCTCGCCGGTTGAAAACGCCTGGAACTCGCGTGTGCATTCCGCGCTCGAAGCGGCGGCTGCCAGCGGGCTGATCACCTACGAGTTTTCCGAAGGCGTGGCTGCAACCGATTATCCGCGGGCGATGCGCGAATATGCCGAAGGCGGCGCAAACCTGATCTGGGGCGAAAGCTATGCCGTCGAGGCCGAGGCACGGGCCGTTGCTGCCGATTACCCGCAAGTTGCCTTCCTGATGGGATCGTCCGGCGGGCCCGAGGGGGATAACTTCGGCGTTTTCGGCACCCGCAACCACGAGGCGGCCTATCTGGCCGGCATGCTCGCAGGCAGGATGTCCAAGTCGAACACCTTCGGATCGGTCGGCGGCTATCCCATTCCCGAGGTCAACCTGCTGATCAATGCGTACCGGATGGGCGTGAAGGAAGTGAACCCCGATGCCAGGTTCCTGAACGGATTCATCGGGGCCTGGTTCGACCCCGCCAAGGCAAAGGAAGCCGCCGTGGCACAGATCGATGGCGGTGCGGATGTTCTGTTCGGGGAACGGATCGGCACGGCCGACGGCGCGCAGGAGCGCGGCGTGAAGGCCATCGGGTCGCTGATCGACTATACGCCACGCTATCCCGGCACGGTCTTTGCCAATGCGATCTGGAATTTTGGCCCCACGATTGATGCCATCGTGGCAGATGTGGTCGCGGGCAAACCGGTAGGCCGGGACTATACCGGGTATTCCTTCATGAAATACGGCGGCAACGAACTGATCTTCGTGGCAGGCGAGGTCCCTGCCGATGCCGTGCCCGCAATGGAAGCCAAGCGGGCGGCAATAGCGGCAGGCACCTTCGAAGTGCCGATCGACGCGAACGAGCCCGCCTGAGCCGGGGTGCAGGATGCGACCTCTCTTGCGGCGTGCATCGCTTCGGGGCAGGTGACTGCCCCGGCGGTGATGGAGGCTGCACTTGCCGCCATCGCAAGGGATGTCAGCCTGGGTGCGGTGGCCCGCTGTGATCCGGACATGGGTCGCACCGGCGCGCAGGACCCCGGCCCCGGTCCGTTCGCGGGTGTCCCGTTTCTGGGCAAGGATCTGGGTTCGGCGGCAAAGGGCCTGGCAACGGCGGGTGGCTCGGCGGCACTGCGCCGCCGTCTGTCGGACCCCGACCGCGACAGCGCGCTGTTCCGCTGCTTTCGGGGCGGGGGGCTGGTGCCCTTCGGCCTGACGACCGTTCCCGAATTCGGGCTGGCGCTTACCTCTGATCCGGCGCGCAATCCCTTTGACCGCCGCCTGTCGCCGGGCGGCTCGTCGGGCGGGGCGGCGGCGGCGGTTGCCGGCGGGCTGGTGGCGATTGCCCATGCCACCGACGCGGCCGGGTCAATCCGGGTGCCGGCGGCCTGTTGCGGGCTGGTGGGGCTGAAGCCTTCGCGCGGGGCCGTGCCGGGGGGGCCGGACTTTGGCAACCACCTGATGGGGCTGGCGTCCGAACTTGTGCTGGCCCGGTCTGTGCGCGACGTGACGACGGCGTTTCGCCTTGTGTCGGGGCAGGCGCAGGCCGCCCGTGGCGCGCAGGGTCCGACGGCGTTTTCACCCCCCGTAACGGTGTCGCTGTGCCTGCCTGACCGGTGCGGTGCCGACCAGAGGGCGGCGGCGCGCACTGCGGCGCTGGTGCTTGAAACGCTGGGCGCGCAGGTTGAAGACCGGCCGGCACCCGATGCCTGGGGCGCAGCCGCCGCGCGGCTTGCCCAGATGGTTCTGACCGCTTCCGTTGCCGAATGGACGGCGTCGATGGGGGTTTCGGATGACGGGCTTTCGCCCCTCGCGGCCGCCATTGCCGCCCAGGGCCGCACGCTGCCCGCGACAGACCTGTTCGCGGCAAGCCGCGAGATGGCGCAGCTTTCCGGTATCGTCTGGCAGATGTTCGAGCGGATCGATGTGCTGCTGTCGCCGGTGCTCTCTGGCCCCGCGCCGGTCGCGGGGGCCTTTGACATGACGCGGGCCGATCCGGCGGCGCATTTCGCGCAGATGGAGGCCGTGGCCCCGAACGCCGCATTGGCCAATGTGGCCGGATGTCCGGCGCTGGTGCTGCCGTTTGGAACCGACGCGGCGGGGCTGCCGCTGGGCGTGCAGCTGATGGGGCCGGTCGGGTCTGACCTTGCGCTTCTGGCTTTGGGCGCGCGGCTGGCCGCGCTGGCCCCGCCGCTGGCCTTTCCTGCGCCGATTGCGGGGCATCCATGATGCAAAGGGTGCTTGAACTCAACCGGATCACCAAGCGCTTTGGCGGACTGACGGCCAATGAGGACGTGACGCTGCACCTGAACCAGGGCGAAATCCTGGCACTTCTGGGCGAGAATGGCGCAGGCAAGACCACGCTCATGAACATCCTGTTCGGCCATTACACCGCCGATGCGGGCGAGGTTCTGGTCAGCGGCAAGGTGCTGCCCCCGGGGATGCCGCGCGCGGCCATCGCCGCCGGGGTGGGCATGGTGCACCAGCATTTCACGCTGGCGGCCAACCTGAGCGTTCTGGAAAACATCATCATCGGGTCCGAACCGCTGTGGCGGCCCGACAGCCGCAGCGCCGCAGCGCGGGCAGAGATTCTTGGCATCGCGCGGACCTTCGGCCTTCCGGTCAATCCCGATGCACGGGTGGGCGACCTGTCCGTGGGCGAGCGCCAACGGGTCGAGATCGTCAAGGCGCTGTACCGCAAGGCGCGCATCCTTATCCTGGACGAACCGACGGCGGTCCTGGCCCGCCCCGAGGCCGAGCAGCTGTTCGCCACCCTGCGCGGCATGACGGCGGGCGGGCTTTCGATCCTGTTCATCAGCCACAAGCTGCACGAGGTCATGGCGGCGTCGGACCGCGTTGTGGTCCTGCGCGGCGGCAAGGTGGTGGCCGAACGCCGGACAGCATCCACAAGCCCGGCAGACCTGGCAGAGCTGATGGTGGGGCGTCAGGTCGTCCGGCCCCGCCGCACTGCGCATGCCACCGGCAAACCCGTGCTGCAGGCCCGGGGGCTGACGGTGACCGACGGCGGAAAACGCGGCCTCGATGCGGCGGATTTCACCGTTTGCGAAGGCGAGATTCTGGGCATTGTCGGCGTGTCGGGAAACGGTCAGGCCAGCCTCGGCCGTGTCCTGTCCGGGCTTGCGCGGCCCCAGTCCGGCACGCTGACCCTGCGGGGCCGGGACATTACCCGCCTGTCGCCGCGCGATCTGATCCGGCTTGGCATCGGCCGGGTCCCCGAGGACCGCCATGCGGAAGGGGTGGTGGGCGATCTTCCGGTCTGGGAAAATGCTGTGCTGGAACGGTTGCGCACCCCCCGTTTATCGCGCTTTGGCTTCGTGCGGCGGGCCGAGGCGCGGGCCTGTGCCGCCCGGCTGATCGACCGGTTCGATATTCGCGGGGCGGGCCCCGAAACACGGACGCGGCTGCTGTCGGGCGGGAACATGCAAAAGCTGATCCTGGGCCGCAATCTTGCGGCGCAGCCGGGGTTCCTTCTGGCCAATCAGCCCACGCGCGGTCTGGACGAGGGTGCCATTGCTGCGGTGCATGCCGAATTGCTGGCAGCGCGCGCCGGGGGGGCGGCGATCCTGCTGATCTCGGAAGACCTGGAAGAGGCGGCCGGCCTGTCGGACCGCATCCAGGCCATCGTGAAGGGACGCCTGTCGCAGCCCGTGCCTGCCGACCGGGCCGATGCCCGCACGCTGGGCCTGATGATGGCCGGTGTCTGGGAGGTGCGCGATGCGGTTTGAACGGCGCGCCGACGTGTCGGTTCCGGCCCTGCTTGTCGCCCCCTTTGCTGCCATCCTTGTGTCGCTTGCGCTCTGTGCGGGCCTGATCGTGGCGGCGGGGGTCAGCCCGCTGACCGCCTATGCCGAGATGCTGCGCGGGGCCTATGGCTCCCGCCTGGCCGTGACCGAGACCTTCACCCGCGCGACGCCGCTGATCCTGACCGGGCTTGCGGCGGCGGTCGCCTTTCGCGCGCGGCTGTGGAACATCGGCGGCGAGGGGCAGCTTTACATGGGGGCGCTGGTGACGGCGGGTCTGGGGCACAGCATGACAGGCGGTCTGCCCGCCCCGCTGGCCGTGGCGCTGCTGATGGTGGCCAGCATGGCCGCAGGTGCCGCGCTGCTGGCAGGGCCTGCGCTGCTGCGGCTGCGCTTCGGCGTGGACGAGGTGGTGACCACGCTTTTGATGAATTTCATCGTCATTCTGTTTGTCGGTCTGATGGTGGAAGGCCCGCTGAAAGACCCGATGGCCTTTGGATGGCCGCAATCCGTTCCGGTGGCGGCGGGTCTGAGGCTGCCGGATCTGGTCCCCCGCTCGCGGCTGCATGTGGGCCTGCTGGTGGCATTGCTGGCGGTGGCTGTGGTCTGGGTCGTGCAGATGCGCACGGTCTTTGGTGCCGAAGCGCGTGCTGCCGGGCTGAATGCCCGCGCTGCGGCCTTTGCGGGGGTGCCCCTTGGCCGGACGCTGATGCTGGTTGCCTGCCTGTCGGGTGGCCTGGCGGGGCTGGCAGGATCGATCGAGGTGCTTGGCCCGACGGGGTATGTCACCACCACCCTGTCACCGGGTTTTGGCTATGCGGGGATTGTGGTGGCGATGCTGGCAGCGCTGCATCCCGTGGGGGTGGTAGGTGCCGCCGTCTTTGTGGCCACGGTCTTTGTCGGGGCCGATGCCATGAGCCGCGCCACCGGGGTTCCCAGTTTCATTGCAGATGTCATCATGTCCGTATCGCTTCTGGCGATGCTGACGGCCCTGCTGTTCACCACATACCGGGTGCGCCGATGAGCGAAGCGCTCGACATCCTGACAAGCGCAAGCCTGTGGGCCGCCGTGTTGCGGATTGCCACCCCGTTGATCTTCGGGGTTCTGGGTGCCCTTCTGTGCGAAAGGGCAGGGGTGCTGAACCTTGGGATCGAAGGCATCATGACGGCGGGTGCCATGGTGGGCTGGCTGGCCGTCTATTGGGGCGCAGACCTGTGGACGGGCCTGCTGCTGGCGGTGATGGCCGGAATGCTGGCCGGGCTTCTTCATGCGCTGCTGACGGTGTCCCTCGGGCTGTCGCAGCATGTGTCGGGTTTGGGGATCACCCTGTTTGCGTCGTCCCTGTCCTATTTCCTCTATCGTCTTTGGGTTGACGTGGGCGATCTGCCCCCGACGATCACGGCCTTCGCGCCGCTGGACATTCCGGTACTGTCCGATCTGCCGTTTGTGGGCGAAGTTCTGTTCTCGCAGATGGCCCCGACATATCTGGCACTTGTATGCGTTGCGGTCGTGGCCTGGGTTCTGGTGCGCACGCCCCTTGGCCTGGCCCTGCGGATGACGGGGGAAAATCCCCATGCTGTCGAGGCACAGGGCCTCAATCCCCAGGCGTTGCGGATCGGCGCGGTGGTTGCAGGCTCCGGACTGATGGCGCTGGGCGGGGCCTTTCTGACCATGGCCGCCTTCAACAGCTTCTTCCCCTCGCTGGTGCAGGGCCGGGGCTGGATCTGCATAGCATTGGTGATCTTTGCGTCGTGGCGGCCCGGAAAGGCCCTTCTGGGGGCTTTGCTGTTTGCCTTCTTCGATGCATTCCAGCTGCGGCTGCAAACCGTCGTCGATGGGGTGCCTTATCAGCTGTTCCTGATGGCCCCGTTCGTCCTGTCGATCGTGGCGCTTGTTCTGGTCGCAAGACGCGCCCGGGTTCCCGAGGCGCTGATGCAGCCCTACAGGCGCGGCGAGCGCTGATGGCGCGCTGCGGGAAACCGCAGCAGGCTGCCCCGTCGCCCGCAGGCGACCTGCGGCTGTTGCTGTTGCGGTGATGGGTCCCGATCCGCGCTGCGGCATGGGCGGATGGCCCGACCATCGCGCTGTCGTGCAGCGGGCAGATCAGCCTGCGGCCTTTCCGGCACCGGGTGCCCTTGCGGACGGCCGGACGGGTTGCCCTGGCCGATGCGTTGCGCCCTGTCGGCAAGCAAAGGCATCGCCCGTCCGGTAGCGATGCAGGGCACCGGCATCCCGCAGAATGTCGTCGGCACGCCGTGATCCGGTGATTGTCCCCGGAACAGCCCCGGCATGGTCCCGCACCGGCCTGACAGTTTTCCCGGCACACACGGCAGCCCGGCGGCGATGACCGCGCGGGCCATGGCATCCGCCGTGCTGACTTTGCCCCATCCCTGTTTGACAAGGGGGGCTGGGTCAGGCAACACCGTTCGGCTGCATCGGGCAGCGGCGGGGCAGGGCGTGATCTTTACCGTGGCAATCGACGGGCCTGCGGCGGCAGGCAAGGGCACGCTCAGCCGTGCCGTGGCCGCGCATTTCGGCTTTGCGCATCTTGACACCGGGTTGCTGTACCGCGCCGTGGCGGCCATGGGCGGTGATCCGGTGGCGGCGGCACATGCAGTTTCGCCCGAAGATCTGGCCCGCCCCGGCCTGCGATCCCTGGAAGCGGGGCAGGCGGCCAGCCGTGTGGCGGCTGATCCGGCGGTGCGCGCGGCGCTGATCCGGTTCCAGCGCCGCTTTGCCCGTGCCGAAGGCGGCGCGGTGCTGGACGGGCGCGATATCGGCACCGTGGTCTGCCCCGAGGCCGAGGTGAAACTCTATGTCACCGCCACCCCGCAGGTGCGCGCCCGCCGCCGCTGGCTGGAACTGGGCGGGGACGAGGCGCAGGTGCTGGCCGAGGTAATGGAGCGCGACGCCCGCGACATGGGCCGCGCGACATCGCCGCTGCGCAGGGCGACGGATGCCGAGGTGATCGACACATCCGACCTGTCGATAGATGCCGCCGTGGCCCGTGCCATCAACCTTGTCGCCGACAGGCTGGCGACGGCCCGCAGCGCCTGACGGCACCGGGAACGGCGCAGGCCGGACCGGGACCGGCAAGCGCGCCCGGTTCACAGGGCAGAACGGCTATATGCTGCCGAGGATGAAGTCCGGCGTGATCCCCGATGCCGAAATGAACGGCCCGGTGTCGCACCCGGCAAAAAGCCCGTGATCCGTGACAAGAACGCTGCGGCACCCGGCGGCGGCACCGCCCAGCACATCGGTGTGCAAGGTGTCGCCCACCATCGCCAGCCGGTCAGGTGCAAGCCCCGTGCGCGCGATGCCTTCGAAAAACGCCTCGGGGAAGGGTTTGCCGAACCAATGCGCCTCAACCCGCAGCCGGTCGGCAAGATCATGGCCGAACAGGCCCGGTTCCAGCGTCAGGCCACCTTCGCGCGGGGCGACCAGATCGGGGTTGGCAATCACAAGGGGGCGGGGTTTGTTCTGCAACGCGGCCTGAAGCTGGCGTTGCAGCACGGGCGACCAGCGGGCCGTGGACAGGAAAAGAAATGCATCCGCATCCCGAAAGGCGCGCGGATCAGATACTGCGTCCAGCACCCTGGCGGGGATGTCGGCAAAGGTATCCCCCGCCGCCGAAATGGCGGCCCAGGTGGCCCCCCCGGCAATTCCTTCCAGCCTGGCCACGGCGACATCGCGCGAAGCGACAACCTCATCGGCGGTGAAGTCAAAGCCAAGCCGGTGATATTTGGCCAGAAGCTGTTGCCTTGTGTAGCTTGCGGCATTCGTCAGCACGACCAGCTTCTTGCCCCGTGCCCGCAGGCTGGCCAGCCGCGCGACTGCGCCGGGGATCGCCGTTTCGCCCACATTCAGCACGCCAAAGGCATCCAGCAGGAAGCCGTCAACCTGGTCTGCCACCTCTTCCAGCGAGGCCACCCGCACCGATTGTGCCGCATGGCGCGCCACCGGCAGACGCGGGCGGATCGCCTCGTACCGCGCAAAGGCGGCTTCGGCATCTGACGGAATGCCAAAGGGCATGACGGTCAGGGAAGGCGCGTCAGACACTTGTGAAGCCGCCTTCGACCATCAAAAGCGCACCGTTCACCATGGCCGAGGCATCAGAGGCCAGGTAAAGCGCGGCATCAGCCACCTCGACAGGTTCGGCAAAGCGGCGGGCAGGGGTGGCGTTGCGAAAAGGGTCGCCCTTTTCGGGCTTGCCCCACACCGCCTTGCCCATCGGCGTCATGACCACGGTCGGGCAGATCGCATTCACCTGTACATTGTGCCGCGCCCATTCGGCGCAAAGCGATTTGGTCAGCGCGTTCAGCCCGCCTTTCGAGGCGGCATAGGCCGCGTGCTCATCCAGCGCAATCACGCCGGTCTGGCTGCTGATGTTGATGATCTTGCCCCATCGCTGGGCAATCATGGCGGGTGCCAGGGTGCGGGCCGTCAGAAACGGGGCCCGCAGGTTCACGGCCATCATCCGGTCCCAGTCTTCGGTCAGGAAATCGACCGCGGGTGCCACATTGGCTATTCCGGCCGCGTTCACCAGGATGTCGATCGTGCCCCAGTCCGTCAGGGCCTGTTCACAGGCGGAAACAGGTTCGGTCGGGCTTGCCATTTCGGCCGTCAGGGTCAGGCAGCGGCGGCCATGGGCGCGCACCGCCTGTGCCGTGGCGGCAAGGTCTGCCGGATCGCGCCCCAAGGCCACGATATCCGCCCCGGCATCGGCAAAGACCGCGCAGATTTCGGCCCCGATGCCTTTCGAGGCCCCGGTGACAAGCGCCTTGCGGCCCCTGAGTGAAAAGCGATCTTGCCAGGACATGGGCCTATTCCAGATTGGTGTGACGCGCCCGCATGGCATCTGGCGGCACGCCAAGATGATCGCGCAGCGCCAGGATCAGAAGTTCGAAGGCCAGATACTGCGCACCCTCAAACAGCGACCCCATCGGCAGGACAGATGTGGCCGCCATGCCCTGATCGCTTGCCATGGTCTGGGCCGGAATGTGCAGGACAAGGTCGGCGGACTGTGGTGCCACGCCGCCGGGCTGGGCGGTGACGCAGGCGACGCGGGCACCTGCCGCACGCGCCACGCCGATCAATCCGTTGACGGTGGAAAAACTGCCGGGACCTGCACTGACCAGCAGCAGGTCGCCGGTCCCGACCGGCGGGCAGGACATGTCGCCCACCACATGCGCATCCAGCCCCATATGGTAAAGCCGCATCGCCAGCGCCCGCATCATCAGGCCTTCGCGCCCGACACCGTAGCAGACGATACGGGCGGCGCGTGCCAGTTCCGCAACCAGCGCCTGCATCATCGCCGGGTCCATCGCAGCCACGGCGGCGCGGATTTCGTCAGCCGCACGGGCGGCCTGATCGGCAAATGTCATGTTCCCACCCGCCGTATGGCTGCCGGTCCGGATGCCGCCAGGGCGGCCTGGTGCAACAAGCCGCATTCGTCCAGCAGGTCCAGCACCGTGTAACGGCTGCGCAGGAAGCGGGCCTTCAGGATCGACTGGTACAGATAGCCCCCGTCCACGCCGATCCCGGCACCTGATGATGGCGCACCGGCGCGGTCCAGATGGGCGGCCATCCTGTCGGCAGTCCAAAGCCGGTCCCGCAGGCGGGCCGAAAGCGCGGGCCAGACCTCGTGCAATCGGGTCAGGCGTGCCGCCATCGCCGCCCCCTCGACATGCTTGAGCCGGGTCTCGGCAATGGCGCGGTCTGCAATCTCTCCGGGCCCGAACAGCCGCCGTATCTCGTCTTCTTTCGCGGCCAGTGTCACGCCCGCCGCGCGCGCGGGATCGATGGCAAGACGGTCAAGGGACAGCAGCCAGTCATACATCCGCAGTGTGGCCACCGTGCCGACGGCCACGCAGGCACCGTGGCTGACCCGTTCCCGGTTGTGGTGCAGATCATCCATTTCCCACAGATGCGCAATCTGGTGATCGGCACCCGACGCGGGCCGGGACGAGCCATGGGCCTCCATCGCAAGGCCGACCAGCGTCAGGCCAAGGAACAGACCTTCAATGGCGTTGCGATCCCCCGCCGCGATCAGGTCGGGCTGCGACAGCCACCCCGCCAGCCCGTCTTGCACCATCGGCCAGGCCACATCATCAATGGCCTCGATCCCAAGCGCATCGGCTATCATCCAGTCGCCGCCCGCAGGCACCTTCCCGGCCAGATCGCCATAGCCCCACCCCGTCATCTCGGGCGGCGCGGCGGCGATCACATCCAGATCGGCCAGCAGGACCCTGGCGGGGCGGCAGGGGATGGTCTTCTTGAATCCCTTGTCTGACAGGGGCGCCCCGGCCGAGGTGTAACCGTCCATGCTGGCGGCTGTTGCGATGCACATATAGGGGATGCCAAGGGTAAAGGCGGCGTGCTTGACCACGTCATTCATCACCCCTGAACCGATGCTGACCGGCGTTTCACCCGGTTGCAGGACAGCGCGCAGGCTGTCGGCAAGATCGACCGTCGGCTTTGGCCTCGGCCGGGCCGCAATGACATGACGGCGCGACGCGATGCCGTCACCGGTCAGCGCGGCCTCTGCCTGCGGGCCTGCGGCGGCCCAGCCACGATCGTCCGCCAAAAGAACGGCCGGACCGGTGAAATGCCGGCTGTAAACGGCTGCGGTTTCGGCCAGGGCACCGCGCCCGATGCGCACTTCGGCCACATTGGCCGAACGGGCCACGGCCCGCCCAAGCACGTCTTCGCGGGTCATGCCGCGACACCCCCCGAGGCCAGGGTCCGCCCGTTTGGCGCAAAGTGGTGCTGACGGGCAACCGGAAAGTCCAACCCTACAGTCGCTCCGTGGTCCAGCGCGGTATTGCCTTCGGTCCGCACCACCAAGGTCTGCCCGTCCTGCAGGCGCACATAAAGATAAGCGTCCCCCCCCAGGGTTTCGCAGATGGATACCCTTGCCTGAAGCTGCCCTGTTCCTGCGGGACGCAGGACCAGATGCTCTGGCCGGATACCCAGCGTCACCGTTCCTTCCGGTGCCGCCCCCAGGGAAACACCTTCGACCAGGGCCTGCCCCGCCTGCATCCACACCGTCAGAAAGTTCATCGCCGGGGCCCCGATGAACCCGGCCACAAACTGGGTCGCCGGGCGGTTGTACAGCTCCATCGGCGCGCCCGCCTGTTCGATCCGGCCTTCGTTCAGCACGACAATCTTGTCGGCCATGGTCATCGCCTCGACCTGATCATGCGTGACATAGACCATCGTCGCCTTCAGATCCCGGTGCAGCGCCTCAAGTTCCACCCGCATCTGCACGCGCAGCTTGGCGTCAAGGTTCGACAGCGGCTCGTCAAAAAGAAACACCTTCGGCTCTTTCACGATGGCCCGCCCGATCGCCACGCGCTGGCGCTGCCCGCCTGACAGATGCGCAGGCTTGCGGTCAAGGTAGGGTTCCAGCTGCAGGATGCGGGCCGCCTCGGCAATGCGGCGCTTGCGGTCAGCTTCGGGAAAGCTGTTGACCTTCATCCCGAAATCCATGTTCTGGCGCACCGTCATGTGCGGATACAGCGCATAGGACTGGAACACCATGGCCACGTCCCGCTCTGACGGGGCCGCGCGTGTCACGTCCCGGTCGCCGATGTGGATCGACCCTTGCGAGATATCCTCCAGCCCCGCGATGGACCGCAAAAGCGTGGACTTGCCGCAGCCTGACGGCCCGACAAATACGGCAAATTCCCCGTCGGCAATGGTCAGCGACACGGAATGCAGCGCTTGCGCCGCCCCGTAAAACTTGTTCACGCCTGTCAGCCTGACCTCGGCCATGGTGACCCTCTCAGTTGCGTCGTGCCTTCGCTCGGGTCGCGACAGCTTCGAACTTTGTGGTTGACTCAATCCGGTCTTTATACATTTCTATGCACAGCGTTACAAATAGTTGTCAACTCGCAACGCTGATCTCAAAGGGAGGAAAGAAATGAAGCTCAAGTCGCATGTCAGCGCCATTGCGCTGACCGCCTCTGCCATGGCAGGGCTCGCCGGGGCGGCACAGGCCTGGACGCTGGAAGAAGCCGCCAAGCCCTATGCCGGAACCGAACTGGAAGTGCTGTTCCTGGACCGTCCGGGCTACAACGCCGCCATCAAGATGCTGCCGGAATTCGAGGCGGCGACCGGGATCAAGGTCAACTACACCACCGTACCTTACGAAAACGCGCTGGGCGAACAGGTGCGCGATTTCGTGGCCGGAGGCGACCTGGATATCGCGCTGATCGACCTGGTGTGGATGGGCAACTTTGCCGAAAACGGCTGGATCGTGCCATCCGAAACATTCATCAACGACCCCGCCCTGGCCGACCCCGAGCTTGACATGGCCGATTTCTTCCCGCTGGTGCTGGACGCTTTCGGATCGTGGAACGGTGTCAACTATGGCCTGCCCTTCGACAACTACTCGGGCCTTCTGTTCTACAACAAGTGCCTGCTGGAAGAGGCCGGTTTCGACAAGCCGCCGGCAACCTGGCAAGAGGTGATGGATGTCTACGGCCCCGCCCTGACCAAGGACGGCAAGTTCGCCTATGCCTTGCAGTCCAAGCGCAACGAGACCCAGTCAGCCGACAGCTTTGCGCGGTTCCTCTGGCCCTTCGGCGGCAGCTTCCTGGACGCCGAGTTCAAGTCGAACTTGAACTCGCCGGAATCCCAGGCGGGGCTTCAGTTCCGTCAGGACCTGATGAAGTTCATGCCCGAAGGCATCGTCGCCTATGACCATGCCGAAACCGTGAACGCCTTCGCCCAGGGCGATGTGGCAATGATCACCGAATGGTCGGCCTTCTACTCGACCGTGGTCAGCCCCGAGACGTCGAAAGTCGCGGACTGCGTTGAAATCGCGCCGGAACCCACCGGACCGGCAGGGCGCAAGCCCGCGCTTGGCGGCTTCTCGCTGGCGGTGGCAAACCAGGCGGACGACGCCGAGAAAGCGGCGGCCTGGCTCTTTATCCAGTGGGTGACGTCAAAGGCCAAGGCGGGCCAGTATCTGGAGATGGGCGGCGTTCCGGCACGGCAATCGGCCTATGCCGACCCGGCGCTGGCCGCAACCTACAAGTACATCCCGGCGCTGGTGGAAAGCTGGCAGGAAGGCGTGCCGGAGTTCCGTCCGCGGTTCGCCGAATGGCCGGCGATCACCGAGATCGTGCAGGAATGGGGCACCAAGATCATGCTGGGTGAGGTCAGCATCGAGGAAGGTTCCAAGATGATCGGCGAAAAGATGGAGGCCGTTCTGGCCGAAGCCGGCTATTACGACGGCAAGAAGCCGCTGGCACAGTAAACACGGCTTCCGGAAGATATGCCGCATGGCATGTCAGGGCCCCCGTCACCCGTGGCGGGGGCCTGATCTTACCCAAGACTGAATCGGGGTTTCGATGTCGTTCCGCGTGCCCAGGCGCACAATCGCCGCCTTCCTTGGCCCCGCCGTGGCCGCTTTGGCCATCGTCGGCATTGTGCCCCTGCTTTATGCGGTCTGGAAAAGCCTGCACTATTTCAACCTGACCAAGATCGCGCAGCAGCGCTTTGTCGGCCTTGACAACTACGGGGCCGTCCTGACCGATCCGGTCTTCTGGCAGGCGATGGGCCGCACGGCGCTGCTGTTTGCCATTGCCGTGCCAGTCCAGATCGCGCTGGGTCTGGTGATCGCGCTGGTTCTGCACCGCCCCGGCCTTTCCTTCGGCAAGACCCTGACGCGGCTGTCGCTGGTGCTGCCAATGGCAACAACCTATGCGGTTGTCGGACTTCTGGCGCAGGTCATGCTGAACCAGAAATATGGCGTCATCAATCAGATGCTGGGTTGGGTCGGCATTGACGCGATCAATTTTATCGGAGACCCGACAAATGCATTCATTGCCGTGGTCCTTTGGGACATCTGGCAATGGACACCCTTCGTCGCGCTGGTGCTGCTGGCCGGTCTGTCCACCGTCCCGCCAGAGATTGAAGAGGCCGCGAAGCTTGAGACAAGGTCCAACTGGACGGTCCTGCGCCATGTGCAGCTGCCGTTCCTGATCCCCAGTCTTGTGGCCGTCCTGATCCTGCGGACAGCTGATACGCTGAAGCTGTTCGACATGCCTTTCACCATGACGCGCGGGGGGCCCGGTTCGGCCACCGAGTTTATCGCGGTGCTGATCGAGCGTGTCGGAAACCGCCAGTTCGACATCGGCATGGCCGCAGCGCAATCCATCATCATGCTGGCCATCACCATCATTCTGGCGCGCCTCTACATCCGCCTTTTCTACCGCGAGGTTCGCTGACATGGCCGCCCCGATCCAACGCCGCAGCCTGTGGGGCGAAGCTTTTCTTCTGCTTCTGATCGGCCTGTTCTGCGTCTTTCCCTTTTACTGGATGGTCACGACCAGCCTGAAGACCCAGGTCGTGGCACTGGAATCCCCGCCGGTCTGGTGGTTCACGCCGACGCTTGCGAATTACCGAGAGGTGCTGTTTGTCGACAAGGTCGGCCCTGCGCTGATCAATTCGGTCATCGTGGCCGTCTGCACAACCGCCCTGGCCGTGGGCCTTGGCACACCTGCGGCCTATGCCCTGGCCCGGTTCGAATTTCGCGGCAAGACCGACCTGTGGTTCTGGTTCATCACCAACCGCTTTGTCAGCCCCGTGGTTCTGGCCTTCCCGGTGTTTCTGATCAGCCGCGAACTTGGCCTGCGCGACACGCATCTTGCGCTGATTCTGATGTATCTGACCTTCACGCTGCCCATCGTGATCTGGATCTGCACCGATCAGTTCCGGTCGATCCCGCACGAGCTGGACGAGGCCGCCTTGCTGGAGGGTGCCAGCCAATGGCGCATCTTCCGGTCGATCTGCCTGCCGCTGGCCATGCCGGGGGTTGCCGTCAGTTCGATCCTGTCCTTCATCTTTTCATGGAACGAACTTCTCTTCGCCTACATTCTTGCCCCGAAAGCGGCCAAGACCGCCCCGGCGATGGCCGTGACCTTTATGGAAGGCTATGATGTGCCTTACGGCAAGATCATGGCAACCTCGACGCTGATCGTTGTTCCCGTCCTGATCTTTGCGCTGCTTGCCTCCAGGCACCTTGTCCGCGGTCTGACGATGGGGGCCGTGAAATAGTCTGGTATGGCACGCGCACCGAAACTTCCCCAGATCGACACCGAAGAGCGGTTGTTGGCGCAGGTCGCCTGGTCCTACCATGTCGAAGGGCTGACCCAGGAAAAAGTGGCCGACAAGCTGGGTGTCACACGGCTGCGCGTCAACAAGGCCCTGTCCGAGGCGCGCGCGCGCGGTCTGGTGCGGATCACCTTCAACACCGCTTTTGCGGCCTGTGCCGAACTTGAAGCCGCACTGCGGGCGCGGTTCTGCCTGCGGCAGGCCTATGTCGCGCCCGCGCCCATGGACAGCCGCGATGTGCAGATGATTGTCGGTGCCGCCCTGGGCAATCTGCTGTCCGAAGTTCTGGCGCAGCCCGCAGTCCGCCTGTTCGGCATGTCGTGGGGCGGGACCCTGAACATCGCGACGCGCTTTGTCGCCCCGACAGAACGCCCCGACCTGGAAGTCATTTCGGTCATGGGCGGGCTGACCCGGGGGTCCGACCTGAATTCGTTCGAGATCACCATGCGGCTGGCAGACCTGTTCGGCGCGCAGCACAGCTACTTTACCGCACCGCTCTACGCGGGCAGCCGCGAAAGCCGCGACACGATCATGCAACTGGATGTCTTTGGCGAAGTGCTGGAAAAACTGCGCGGGGTTGATGCGATGGCCATGGCGGCGGGCGACATCTCAAAGGCGTCGCTTCTGATGCGCGATGGCCTGCCGGGCGATGTGACCATGCAGGACCTGCTGGCACTTGGCGCTGTCGGCGATGTGCTTGGCGTGGTGGTCGATGCCGAAGGCCGCCCGATCGATCACCCGATCAACGAGCGGGTCATCGGGATCGGACTGGATGACCTGACCGCCATTCCGAATGTCATCCTTGCAGCAGGCGGACCAAGGAAAGTCGCAATAGTCCGGGCCATCCTGAAGCGCAGAGTGGTCAATACGCTGGTGACAGACGAGATGACCGCGCGCGCCCTGCTGGAACGCGGCTGATGGCGATGCATATCGGAATTGATCTTGGAACCTCGGGCATCAAGGCGGTGCTGATCGAGGATTTGTCCCGCGTCATAGCCGTGGCCAATGAACCGGTTGCGGTCAGCCGCCCAAGCCTTGGTTACAGCGAACAAGACGCGGACCTCTGGGTTGCCTGCGTTCTTGCCTGCCTTGATCGGCTGGCCGCCGAAGCGCCCGCAGAAATGGCCGCCGTCTGTGGCATTGGCCTGTCGGGGCAGATGCTGGCCGCGCTGATCCTGGACGCGGATCTGCGCCCGTTGCGGCCTGCAATCCTGTGGAACGACCAGCGCGCCCTTGCGGAATGCGCCGAACTGCTGGCCGCCGTTCCCGACATTGGCCTGCGCACCAACGGCACGCCGGACCCCGGCATCACTGCGCCCAAGCTTATCTGGCTGCGCAGGCACGAGCCTGCGCTGATGGACCGGGCACAGATGCTGCTGCTGACCAAGGATTATGTGCGCCTGGCCCTGACCGGGGAAGTCGCAACGGAACCGTCGGATGCGGGCGGCACCCAGCTTCTGGATGTGGCCAGCGGGCAATGGGACCCGCAGCTTTGCGCGGCCGCCGGATGGGACCCCCGCCATCTTCCCCCGGTTGTGGAAAGCTGGGCCGAGGCCGGCCGGCTGCGCCCCGATCTTCTGGCGCGCTGGGGCATGGCCGGGCCGGTATCGGTTGCAGCCGGGGCCGGTGACAACATGGGGTCCACCCTTGGCGCGGGGGCCACGCGACCGGGGGATACGGTCCTGACCATTGGAACCTCGGGCGTGGCCTGCACGGTGGATGCTGCCTTTCATCCCGGCCCCCGGCGGGCAATCCTGACCTCTGCCCATGTTGTCCCGCAGGTCTTTCTGTCCATGGGCGTGGTGATGAGTGCGACCGCCTCGCTTGACTGGGTGGCACGGATGACCGGCAGCCCTGTGGCCGAGCTTGACGCGCAGGCCACGGCCTGGGTCGCCGCGGAAGGCCCCCGGGCCGCCCCTG
>JADCEN010000050.1 GCA_020250175.1 Rhodobacter sp. | reverse complement strand
GTCAGACCGAACTGAACGACGTCGCACGAGCGATGAACCAGCGCCCACGCAAGACCCTCGGATGGAAAACGCCCGAGGAAGCCATGGCCGAAGAACTCGCGGCCTTCAAATCAACCGTTGCACTTGAAACTTGAATCCAAGATCCGCAGCCGGAAGTTCAAGCGCACGACCGACAGCGATCACGCCTTCAACATCGCGCCAGATCTCTTGCAGCAGGACTGCACCGCAAGCGGGCCGAACCAGAAGTGGGCGGGCGACATCACCTGCGTCTGGACGCGGGAGGGATGGGTTTATCTGGCTGTGATCATTGGCTTTTTTTCCCGGCGTGTCGTTGGCTGGGCCATCAGCAACCGCATGAAGCAGGATCTGGAGTTGCGCGCGCCGAGCATGGCCATCGCGATCCGAAGGCCGCCACGAGGCTGCATCCGGGACATGGATCGCCGGTCGCACTATTGTGCCCACGACGATCAGAAGCTGCTGCGCAAGCACGGGTTCAAGGTTTCGATGAGCGGGAAAGGCAATTGTTAGGGCAATTCCGCCGTCGAAAGCTTCGTCAAATCGCTGAAGGCCGAATTGGTCTGGCGAAGGAACGGGCAAACCCGCCGAAAGGTCGAAGTCGCCCCTTTCGAATACATCATCCAATTCTACAACCCGCGCCGCAAACACTCAGCCCTCGGCGGGACATCACCCGTGGCCTTCGAAGAGAGGACCGCCTAACATGGGCCCCTGACCGGAACAGAACCGGTGCAGGTCCAACAGGGGGGACAGCATGCTTGCAGCCAGACTGATGCGCACTGGCGACATCCGGTTGATCGAGGTGCCGGTGCCTGTGCCCGGGCCTGGCGAGGTGCTGGTCCGGGTTCTGGCCGCAGGCATCTGCGGCACCGACCGCCACCTTTTCCTGGGAGAGTACCCCTGCACCCCCCCTGTCACCCTGGGGCATGAGTTCACGGGCATCGTCACCGCCCTGGGCGACGGCGCAGACCCCGATCTGCAGGGGCGCAGCGTTACCTGCGACCCCAATATCGCCTGCGGGCGCTGTCCGCCCTGTCTTGCGGGCCGCGTCAATCTTTGCACCGCGCTTCAGGCCGTGGGCGTGCACCGGGACGGCGGTTTTGCCGAATTTGCGGCTTTTCCCGCCCACCGGGCGCTTGTTCTTCCCGACGGTCTTGATCCGCGCCATGGTGCCTTCTGCGAACCGCTGGCCTGTTGCCTGCATGGCATCGACATCGGCAGCCCCAAACCGGGCGAACGGGTGATCATCCTGGGCGGGGGCGTGATTGGCCTGCTGACCCTGCAATTGGCCCGGGCCGCCGGGGCAGAGACGCTGCTGGTCACCCGGCAGGCAGCAAAGCGCGATCTTGCGCTGTCGCTGGGGGCCACCGCAGCGGCCGCGACACCGCAGGCGGCGCTGGAGATGTGGCCCGGCGGGGCCGAACTTGTGATGGACTGTGCAGGCGTTGCCGAAACCGTCGCTGCCGCCCCCCGGCTGACCCGGCGCGGCGGCCGTGCGGTGCTGCTGGGCGTGCTGCCTGCCGGTACCACGGTTGCCATCGAACCGCTTGACCTGCTGCTGCGCGAAGTTGCCCTTCATTCCGCCTTTCTGAACCCCTTCACCCAGGCCCGCGCCGTGGCCCTGATCGGCGCGGGCCGCATCAAGGTCGACGCGCTGATTTCGCGCTGCATTCCGCTGGCCGAGCTGCCGGATGCCCTGCGCGCGCCCGCCCGTCCGGGCGAAGTCAAGGTTCTTGTCCTTCCGGGCGGCAGTCATGAAGCCGGGCCGCCCGCCATCCCTGAGTAGAGCGGTTTGCGGCAAGCGCGCCGCCGCCCCCTGCCGAATGCGGATCGTGCACCGGCGCTGCCGGCCCCGCGCAGATTCCGCGTGAGTTTCCCCGGCCCCTTCGCTACCAAGCGGGCGTCAGGCAAAGAGACAGGCGCATGATCTACCATTCGGCGAAAGACTGGCAGGCGGCAGATCACAAGCGCGTGCTGCTGTTCGGCATGTCCGGTCTTGGCAAGACGCATCTGGCGAACCTCTTGCGCGAACAGGATCACTGGTTCCACTATTCCATCGATTACCGCATCGGCACCCGCTATATGGGCGAGTTCATCGCCGACAACTTCAAGCGCGAGGCGATGAAGGTTCCGTTGCTGCGCGAGTTGCTGATGACGGATTCGGTCTATATCGCGTCCAACATCACCTTCAACAACCTGGCACCGCTGTCGACCTATCTGGGCAAGCCGGGCGATCCCGCCCGGGGGGGAGTGCCGTTTGAAGAATATCTGCGCCGCCAGGCCCAGCACCGCGAGGCGGAAATCTCGGCCCTGCTCGACACGCCGCGTTTCGCGCAGCGCGCGCTTGACCTGTATGGATATCGCAATTTTGTCTGCGATTCCGGCGGATCGATCTGCGAAGTGGTCGATCCAGACAATTCTGCCGATCCGGTCATCACCACGCTGGCGGCTACAATGCTTCTGGTCTGGATCAAGGGCAGCGACGCGCATCGCGCCGAATTGATCCGCCGCTTTGACCGCGCCCCCAAACCGATCTATTACCAGCCCGATTTCCTGCGTCTGGTCTGGGCAGAGTACCTTGGCCGGGAAAACCTGACGGAAGACCGGGTCGACCCTGATGCCTTCCTGCGCTTTGCCTATGCCCGTCTGCTGGACCACCGCCAGCCCCGCTATGCCGCGATGGCGCGCCGGGGAATCACGGTAACGGCGGATGAGGTGGGACAGGTCCGCGATGCCGCGGCGTTCACCGCGCTGGTTTCCCGCGCCCTTGAGCGGCGCGGGGAAGACGCCTAGGTAACGCGTTCGCAACAGGACAGACACCCATGCCCATCACCCTGCCCGCCACCCTGCCCGCCTTTGACGTTCTGCGGAACGAAGGCGTCATGGTGATGTCGCCCGAACGGGCGGCGCGGCAAGACATACGGCCGCTGAAGATTGCCCTGCTGAACCTGATGCCGAAGAAGATTCAGACCGAAACCCAGTTCGCGCGGCTGATCGGGGCCACGCCGCTGCAGATCGACCTTAAGTTGATCCGCATGTCCGACCACCTGGCGCGCAACACCGCCGCCGCGCATATGGAGGAATTCTACCAGCCGTTTCAGGCGGTCCGCGATGAAAAATTCGACGGCCTCATCATCACCGGTGCCCCGATTGAACATCTGCCGTTTGAAGAGGTCACCTATTGGGACGAGTTGCGGCAGGTAATGGCCTGGACCCAGACGAACATCCATTCCACATTCGGTGTCTGCTGGGGCGGCATGGCAATGCTGTGGCATTTCCACGGCGTCGCCAAACACATGCTGCCCGCCAAAGCCTTTGGCTGTTTCCATCACCGGACCCTCGTGCAGGGATCACCTTTGCTGCGCGGGTTTTCGGATGATTTCGTCATCCCCGTCAGCCGCTGGACCGAAGTGCGCCAGGCCGAGGTTGATGCACGCCCCGGCCTTGTCACGCTTATGGCCTCGGACAAGGTTGGCCCCTGCCTGATCGAGGACCCGGCGCATCGCGCGGCCTATATCTTCAATCACTTCGAATATGACAGCGATACGCTGAAGCAGGAATACGACCGCGACATTGCCAACGGCACGCCGATCATCGTGCCGGTGAACTATTACCCCGATGACGATCCCGCAAAACCGCCGCTGAACCGCTGGCGAAGCCACGCACATCTTCTTTATGGCAACTGGATCAACGAAATCTATCAGTCAACACCCTACGAAATCTCGGACATTGGCCGCTAGTCTTGTCATCGCCGCCGCCCTGATCGGGGGAAGTGCCGCCCTGGTGGGCCGCCGTGTTTCTGCCCGCACGGCGGCGGCCGAAGCGGCCTTTCCGCCGACCGGCACGATCCTGCGGGTCAACGGACGCGCCGTTCATGCCGATGTCTCGGGCACAGGGCCTGATATTGTCCTGATCCACGGTGCCAGCGGCAATACCCGCGACTTCACCTTCGATCTGGCAGGGCGGCTTGCAGCCCGCTTCCGCGTCATCGTCTTTGACCGGCCCGGCCTTGGCTGGTCGGACGATGCCGGACAGGCCGGCATCAGCCCGCAGGGACAGGCCCGCATCCTGCGCGAGGCTGCGCGCCAGCTGGGCGTTCAGCGGCCCGTGATCCTGGGGCACAGCTATGGCGGGGCCGTTGCCATGGCCTGGGCCCTGCAGGACGCGGATGGCACCGGCGCGCTGGTGCTTCTTGGCGGGGCAACCATGCCCTGGCCAGGAGGGCTCGGCGGCTGGTACAGCCTGACATCCGGCCGCTTGGGCCGCGCCGTGGCGGTGCCCCTGGTATCGGCTTTCGCGCCCCTGTCGCAGACCCGGGGCACAATCGCCAGCATCTTTGCGCCCGATCCGGTGCCTGCGGGATATGCGGATTATGTGGGGGCCGGGCTTACCTTGCGTCCGGCAAGCCTTGGCACCAATGCGCGGCAGGTCAACGGATTGCGCCCGTTTATCGTCGGGATGTCGCAGGCCTATGCGCGGCTGGCAGTGCCGGTCGAGATTGTGCACGGCAGCGCCGATACCATCGTGCCGGCCAGCATCCATGCCATCCCGCTCAGCACGCTGCTGCCCGATGCAGTGCTGACCCTGTTGCCCGGCATCGGTCACATGCCGCATCACGCGGACCCGGTCGCCGTACTCGCGGCAATCGACCGGGCAGCGGCGCGTGCCCGATTGCGCTGACCGCCCCGATCGCCATACTGCCCCAACCACATCCGGGAAAAAGAGACACCAGATGAACCTGCCTTTTGACGGTGCCATCAGCCGCTATTTCAGGAACGACGCCCCCGAAGACATCCGGCGCGCCATCAGGGCGGCGGACAAGGACGATGTCCTGTCCAAAGAGTACCCTTACCGCGAGAAGCTGCACAAGCAAGACTATGAGGATCACCTCGAGGCGCTGCAGATCCAGCTCGTGCGGATGCAGAACGACCTGCGCGGCACCGGCAAGCGCCTTGTCGTCGTGTTCGAAGGCCGGGATGCCGCCGGCAAGGGCGGCACCATCAGCGTGGTCCACCAGAACCTGAACCCGCGCTATGCCACGGTGGTGGCCCTGTCCAAGCCCACCGAACGCGAGGCGGCGCAATGGTACTTTCAACGCTACGCCGATTGGCTGCCCGCCTCGGGCGAGATCGTGCTGTTTGACCGCAGCTGGTACAACCGCGGCATTGTCGAGCCTGTCTTCGGCTTCTGCACGCCAGAGCAGCGCGAACATTTCTTTCGCCAGCAGCCCTATTTTGAAGGGGTTCTGGTGGATGAGGGCATCGTCTTTCTGAAACTGTGGTTCAATGTGGGCCGGGCGGAACAGCTCAAGCGCATGCTTGACCGCGAATCCGATCCGCTGAAGCAGTGGAAGCTCAGCCAGATCGATGTCGACGGGCTGCAGAAATGGGATGCCTATACAAGCGCCATTCACGAGACGCTGGCGCGCACCCATACCCCCCGCACCCCCTGGACCGTGATCCGGTCAGATGACAAACCGCGCGCCCGCATCGCCGCAATCCAGTCGATCCTGCTTGCCCTGGACTATCAGGGCAAAGACGAAAAGATCATCGGCAAACTCGATCCGCTGATCTGCGGCGGGCCTGACATGCTTGATGTCTAAGCGCGGCTATCACCACGGCAATCTGCGTCAGGCGCTGGTCGAGGCCACGCTGTCCCTGATCGAGGAAAAGGGTCCGCAGGGCTTCACCCTGTCCGAAGCGGCAAAGGCGGTTGATGTCACGCCTGCCGCCGTCTACCGCCATTTCTCCGGCCGCGAAGAGCTGATCGCCGAAGTCGCCCGGCAGGGGTACGAGATTTTCACGGCGCTGATGGATTTTGCCTATGACAATGGCAAACCCAGCGCACTGGCCGCCTTCGAGGCGACGGGGCGCGCCTACCTTGCCTTTGCCCGCAAATATCCGGGCCACTATCAGGCCATGTTCGAAAGCGGTATCCCGATCACCTCCAATCCCGACCTTGCCATGATCGCCGCGCGGGCAACCGCCGTTCTGGAAGAAGCCGCCAGGGCCCTTTCGGCAAACATCCCCCCCGAAAAGCGTCCCCCCCCGGCCATGTTCGCCGCCCATATCTGGGCCATGAGCCACGGGGTTGTGGAACTTTTCACCCGCGGCAACCCCGGTGCCCGCAGCCCCTTCGCGGCGGAAGACCTGCTGGAAGCAGGCATCGGCATCTATCTGCGCGGCCTTGGCCTGCTGCCGCAGGACCGGTGACGGGTGAAACCGCCGCTGCCATTATCTGTTCAAAAATATCCCCGCCGGAGGCACGGGCGCGCTTTGCGCGCCCCACCGGGAACCTTGCGCGCGCCAGCGCGCGCCGCCCGGATCAGCGGAACAGCACCAGCGCGTCCGGGCTCCAGGCCACGCGGGCGCGGGTGCCGATGTCCAGAACCGGGCGTCCGGGCACATTGCGCATCGACAGGCGCACCGCGGCGCTGACCCCATCC
The DNA here is from genome assembly GCA_020250175.1 of Rhodobacter sp. Taxonomy (GTDB): domain Bacteria; phylum Pseudomonadota; class Alphaproteobacteria; order Rhodobacterales; family Rhodobacteraceae; genus Aliitabrizicola. Next base: position 62,766 of record JADCEN010000050.1, on the reverse strand, counting down.
AGCTTCACATCGTAATAGGTCATGTCGCCGTAATAGACGACCTCTTCCACCTTGCCGGGGGTTTCGCGCTCTGGCGCCGCCTGACCGTCATACAGGATCGTCAGCGTCTCGGGGCGAAAACCCACGACCGTATCCTGTCCGTTGCCCCCCGGCGGTGCCTGATCGGCCGCGATCCGGCAGCGGCCCAGGCCGGCAACCTCTACCTCGCAGCCATCCGGCGTATCGGACAGGACCGTTGCCGGCAGGAAGTTCATCGTGCCGATGAAATCCGCGACCTGCCGTGTCTTCGGGCGGCGGTACAGCGTTTCGGGGTCGTCCAGCTGCGCGATCTGCCCTTCGAACATCACCGCGATCCGGTCGCTCATCACCAGCGCCTCTTCCTGGTCATGTGTCACCAGGATAAAGGTGATGCCGACGTGGCGCTGCAGCTTGATCAGCTCCACCTGCATCAGTTCGCGCATCTTCTTGTCCAGCGCCGACAGCGGCTCGTCCAGCAGCAGCACCTTGGGCTTGAGGATCAGCGCCCGCGCCAGCGCCACACGCTGGCGCTGCCCGCCCGACAGCGCATGCGCCGCCCGCTTGCCGAAACCCGTCAGACCCACCATCGCCAGCGCATCGCCCACACGGCGGCCCATCTCGGCCTTGTCCAGACCGGCCCGGCGCAGACCGAAGCCTACATTTTCTTCGACGGTCAGATGCGGAAAGATGGCGTAGGACTGGAACACCATGTTGGTGGGGCGCTTGTTCGCCGGGATCTGCGCCGCATCCTTGCCGTCGATCAGCACGGCCCCTGACGAAATATCCTCGAACCCGGCAATGGTGCGCAGAAGCGTGGTCTTGCCGCAGCCCGAGGGGCCAAGCAGCGAAAAGAACTCTCCCGCGCGGATGCTGGCGTTGATGCCGCGCAATGCGTGGTAATCGCCGTAGTATTTCTGCACATCCCGGAATTCGATCATGGTGGGTTTCGCGGTCACAGGAAGCCTCCGGTATCCTTTGCGCCAGACCGGGCCAGCCCACGGCGGCGGAAAAACTCAGCAATGCACAGCAGCACGATCGACAGGCAGACCAGGATCGTGCCAAGCGCCATGATCACGGGAACGGCCTGTGGAAAGCGGAACTGCGAAAAGATATAGACCGGCAGCGTCGCCTGCGTTCCGGCCAGAAAGAAGGCGATGATGAACTCGTCCAGACTGATGGTGAACGAAATCAGCAAAGACGAGATGATGCCGGGCATCACCAAGGGCAGGATGATCAGCCGGAAGGTCGAGAACGATGTTTCCCCCAGATCATAGGCCGCCTCTTCCAGCGACCGGTCCAGCGACTGGAAGGCCGAACTCAGGATCGCGATGCAGAATGGCGTGCAGATCAGCACATGGCCCAGGATCACCGTCAGGATCGACAGGTTCACCCCCAGCCCCAGCAGCACGGCCAGCAGCGACACCGCCACGATGATCTCGGGCAGAACCAGCGGCAGCATGATCAGCCCCATCAGCCCTGCCTTGCCCGGAAAGCGGTAGCGGGTCGAGGCGCGGGCGGCAAAGACGGCAAGCGTCGTCGACAGGATCGAGGTGGTCACGGCGATGATCAGACTGTTCCTGACCGCGTCATGCAGCGGCGGATCATCGGCAAGGGCCGCGAACCACTTTGTCGAAAAGCCGCTCAGCGGAAAGGCGATGACGGTCGCATCGTTGAAGGCGAACATCGGCAGCAGAATGATCGGCGCAAAAAGAAACACAAGATAGACCAGCGTATAGACCTTGAACCACCCGCCCCTCATGATTCCGGACCCCGCAGGTAGCGGCGGTTCAGGTACAGAAAGAACAGGCTTACCACTGTGACGATCATCATTGCCGAAACGGCAATGGCCGACCCCAGCGGGTAATTGTCCAGCTTGAGGTATTGCAGCTGGATCAGGTTCGCCACCAGGCGCCCCTCGGGCCCGCCGACAAGCTGCGGTGTCACGAAATCGCCGATGGTCGGGATAAACACGATCAGCACCGCAGCGATCACCCCGGGCATCGCCAGCGGCAGGGTGACGCGCAGGAAGGTCATGAAGCGGGATTCACCCAGGTCCTGCCCCGCCTCCAGCAGCGACCGGTCGATCTTTTCCAGCGCCACGAAGATCGGCAGGATCGCAAAGGGCGCATAGGCATGGGCCAGCGTCAACACCACCGCACCGACGTTATAGTTGATCCACTGCAAGGGCTCGCTGATGATCCCCAGTCCCAGAAGGCCGGAATTGACCACGCCGTTGTAGCCCAGGATCACCTTCCACAGGAACACGCGGATCAGATAGCTGGTCCAGAACGGGATGGTGATCAGAAACAGCCACAGCGATTTGCGCGACGGATCAACATGAAAGGACACGAAATAGGCCACCGGAAAGGCCAGGAGCACGGTCACCGCCGTGACGGTCAGCGCCACCATCAGCGACCGCAGCATGACCACCCGGTACAGTTCGTTGGACCACGCCTCGATGTAATTGGCGAAGGTGAAGGTGCGGATGATCCCCGGATCTCCGTCGGTCAGAAAGCTGTAGATAAAGATCAGCGCCAGCGGGGCCGCCAGCAGCAAAATCGCGTAAATGGCCGTCGGGCTGATCATGGCAAGGCCGCTTGCCGCCTCTGACCGGCCCATCCGGCGCAGCCCCTCCTCTGATGTCATCATCCCCCCTTGTCGGCTTGGCTTGATCTTTTGTTGCACAGGACGCATCGCGTGAAAAGAGGGGCGATCCGCGTTTGATCAAATCAAGGGACCGGCCGGGACAAACCGTGCGGCGGGGCAGCCGCCTGTCCAAAGGGCAGGCACGGGCAGATGCCCCTGCCTTTGCCGGGTGCTGAAAGGCATCCCCGCCGCTGGCCAGACGGGGAAATCATCCTGATCCGTGGGATATGGGCTTGCGCCCCGGGCGGGCGTCGAAAGGCAGCGTTTCCCCGCCCGGTCAAGGACCGTGGTTCGGAAGGGACCCGTCATGCAGGCGCAACGAAGGCCAGCGCCCGCCGGGGGGCTGGACGGGGATGCGGCGGGCGCCTAGCCGGGGGCTTTGGCCCCGGTGGGCAAGGGGCAGCGTGACGATGTGGCAAAGGCAATGGCCTTAGCCATGGCAGCGGGGTAGGTGGAACACCGCAAGACCTTCCGCCCCGCCTCCGGGCGGGGACAGGAAACGCACTGCGTTTCCCCCGCCTTTGTGGGACGGTGCCCTGTAGACCGGCAGGTCCGGGAACAACGGGAGGCCAGCGCCCGACCCGGCGGGCGAGAAGCGCCCGCCAGGGGCGGGTCGGGCGCTGGCCGGGGGCTTTGGCCCCCGGCTGGTCCAGTTTCCAGCGCAGCGCTGTGGCAGGGGCGATGGCCCATGCCACTAAAGTGGTGACAGTGCTTTCGTCAGTGCGGGCGGAAGAAGCAGTCGCAACGCGTATCCCCGCCCGTTTGGAACGGTTGCGCGTAGACCTGCAGCTGTGGAAAGAAGACCAGCGCCCGCCGGGGGCGGGTCGGGCGCCTGGCCGGGGGCTTTGGCCCCGGTGGTCAGGCAACAGGCGCACCGCCAAGCCGGGGCGATGGCCCTGGCCAGAACGCGTGAGGCGCGCGTGCGGAAAAGTTTCCTGTCTTCCGGGCGGCGGTCCTTGCGGTTGGCACTTTCCAAGCAGCCTGTTACCGGGTGACAGCCTCGATCCTGATCACACGCTTTCTCAGCTCGGCATAAAGGGCGGGAACGTCGCGGGTCTGCGCAACTGCGCGCGACAGCGCATCGGACAGCCGCCCATCGTCCGCCAGTGCCTGTATCACCCGCCACACCACCCTGCGCGCCGCCCCGTCGTCATGGACGGTTTCGGTCATGCCGGCCCGGTTCTTGCGCAAGCCAGGAAAAACTGTGCCCCCGCAAGGGCCATGAAGGGCGGTCTGTCCCATTCCGGGAACTCATTCCCATTGCCCGAATGCACATCTATGGGCCGGGCTTTGCCGCCGGGTCAGGGGACACCCTGGATGATACTGTTTCCGGCCGCAGGTTGAGTCCCTTTTGCAACAATCCCGTCTGCGCAATCACATGGTCCGCTGCCGCAGCGCCGTGGCCCGACCCAGCCGGGGCCATCCTGTGGTTCCGGCCATCCGGTTGACCGCGGAAGAAGCAGACCCGTTCTGCCTTGCGCAGGCTTGCAGAGGTTTTCCTTCCGTGCATTTGGTGGGCCAAGGCGGCCGCTTGGCACCGCCGCCTGCCCGCAGGCACGACCCAACATGCACATTCAGGACCTGCGCAGCCTGCAACGGCACAAGCCCGCCATCGCCCTTCTGACCGCGCCCGTTCCGACAGCCGCCGGATCATGGGGCGAAGGCGCGTCCTTGACCAATCCCGGTCACTGCAACCGCGCAGCCAAACGTTCAATCCCGGCCTTGACCGGACCCAGGCTTGCTTCGCTCCAATAGCCGATCCGCCCGCGGGCATCCCGGATCACCGCACCCTCGGCAAGTCGGGCAAGGGCCGCAGGCTTGCATTCTTCGCCGTTCATCGTGACCGCCACCAGCCGGGCGCGCCGACGCCCGGTGATCCCGCTTTTCTGCGCCAGCCAGAACAAAAGAGGCGACCGGAACAGAAACTCGCGGCGAAACATGGCCACAAGATTCCGCGGTACAGCGCGCAGCTGCGCCTGATTGGCCCAGGAGATGAAAAGATCATCAATGCGCATGTGTACCAGCGCGCCGTCACCGCGCAGGTACATCTCACGAAACACTTCCGCAGTGTTCGGACTGGCACCCGAGTGGTAGGCCACGATGGAACTGTTGCCGACAGCAAAGCGCCGACCACGGCTGACCCGCCAGATCAACCGGCGGATCAAACCGAAGGATATCAGATTTCCGGGCGGCAGCATTGCAACATCGTTGCGGTCCCGGATCAGCGCGGCAACCTTGCCAAGATCGCCAATCACCAGCGTATCAAGGTCAACATAGACGCAGCGGCAATCTGCGGGCAACACGCTGCGGTGAAACATCGACAGCTTTACCACATAGCCGCCCAGAAAAAAGTCGGGCCGGTTGAAGAAGGCCGGAAACAGTTTTTGCTGCACCCTTGGATCGATATCGTCGCGATAGCGGTCTGACAGCAGAACCACAGACACGCATCCAGCGGACAGCCGAAGCGTTTCGCGGGTCACCTCATTCACATGCCTGGACGAATACTTCTCGCCCCAGAGCGCCATCACAAGGCACCACTCGACTGTCGGCATAGCTCACCTCAAGACGCGCAGGTCCGGACAGCGCGAAGGTACAAGGCAACAGCGCCGCGGGACAAGACCCATCCTTGAACCGATCAGCGCTTGGAGAACCGGAAGCTCTTGCGCGCTTTCGCCTTGCCGGACTTCTTGCGTTCCACCACACGGCTGTCGCGGGTCAGGAAGCCTGCGGCCTTCAGCGCGGTGCGCAGGCCCGTTCGGGCGCAACTGACCGCGCCCTTCCGAAACCGAAGCCGATCGGCAACCCCGACTGACCGGCTGGAAGAGATCACAGCCTTTCTTCGCCATCAATCCGCCGAGCGAGCAGGATTATCCGGAGACTGCCCTCTTTCCTGCAATTCGCGCCAGCGTGGATCCTTTTGAATTTCATTCAAACGGTTTCTGTTGTCTATGCAACTTGAAACGCTCGTGACAATAATGTACAAAAAGCACACAACTACCGGGATTGAGTTGTAAGAGGCGATGGATCGCGATAAAAGATTTTTAAAACCTGCGGCCAGAGCATAAACCACCCTGCCGGATAAGTTCAAAAGCTCCATCATCTGTCAAATGCCGGAAGGATAGAAAGTACTTTTAAAGAATTTCACTTTCTCACCCCAAGCATTTAACACCGGATAATCGGGCGCGGAAAAGGTGGATCGGTCCAGTGATGCTCGATCCTGTGTGAAATTTAAGGGATATTCACGTCTTCTGCAAGACATGGTCTTTTACTGTTGTGGACTCAAGGTCCGTGGTTGCACCATGCGCTTTGGAACCGGACGCGCTTAGACAACGAAGGGGCCTGCATTACTGCAAGCCCCCATATCACAGCCATGAACCATACGATCAGCGCTTGGAGAACTGGAAGCTCTTGCGCGCCTTCGCCTTGCCGTATTTCTTGCGTTCCACCACGCGGCTGTCGCGGGTCAGGAAGCCTGCGGCCTTCAGCGCGGTGCGCAGGCCCGGCTCGTACAGTTGCAACGCCTTCGAGATGCCGTGCTTCACGGCACCGGCCTGGCCCGAAAGCCCGCCGCCCGTCACGGTGGCGTGAACATCGAACTGGCCTTCGACCCCGGCAACCGTGAAAGGCTGGCGCAGGATCATCTGCAGAACGGGGCGGGCGAAATATTCCGGCATGGTCTTGCCGTTCACCAGCACCTTGCCCGAACCCGGCTTGATCCACACACGGGCGACGGCGTTCTTGCGCTTGCCGGTCGCATAGGAGCGGCCAAGCGCGTCACGCACCGAAACACGCGGCGCCGCGGCCTGCGCCACAGGGGCCGCCTCGGCGACGACCGATTTCAGATCGTCAAGGGATTTGATGTCAGCCATGTTCAGGCGCTCCGGGTGTTCTTCGGGTTCATCGACTTGAGGTCGAGAACGACAGGCTGCTGTGCTGCATGTGGATGCTCGGCACCGGCATAGATGCGCAGGTTGGTCATCTGCTGGCGGCCAAGGCGGTTGCGGGTGATCATCCGCTCCACCGCCTTTTCAACCACACGTTCAGGGTGGGCGCCGTCCAGCACCTGGGCCGCGGTGCGGAACTTGATCCCGCCCGGGTAGCCAGTGTGCCAGTAATAGCGCTTGTCGGCCCGTTTGTTGCCGGTCATCTGGATCTTGCCGGCATTTATGACGATCACATTGTCACCCATGTCCATATGCGGCGTGAAGGTTGGCTTGGTCTTGCCGCGCAGGATATTGGCGACCAGCGTCGCAAGCCGACCCAGAACGATGCCTTCGGCGTCGATCAGGACCCACTTCTTCTGAATATCCGCAGGCGTTGCGGTAAAGGTTTTCATGGTCGGTCTTTCGTAAGGACAGGGTCGGGGACCCCGAAATCCGGGACAAGGGTGTATCGCTGAAGCACGGCACAGCGTCAAGCGGCAATACCCTGTAATTTATGTTTCAAAACAATGTCTTGAAAAATAGGTATTCATATACCCCACATTCCGCGCCGGTTTTTCGCACAGAATCCGCGCTCATTTCAGCCGGGGGGGACGGTCGGGGTCCATGCCGGGTGCGCCGGGTGTCACGGGGTCAGGCAGCGCAGGCATCGGCAGGTCAAAGCGCAGGGCCACCCGTGCCAGCGGCTGCAGGGCAGGCTCTTGCGGTGCCAGGAAAGTGACATCCATCTCTGCAGCATCCACGCCCGAGAAGGTCAGCGCCTCTGCCGCCGCGCGGGCCAACGCCGGTTCGGCCCCCGGTGCCGCGCCGACAAAGGCCAGCATATGGCCGCGCCGCCCGTCGGCATAGCTGACACCCGCCAGCAGTGCCGCCGTCGCCAGGCCACCGGCACGGGCCAGCCTTGCATCCAGGGCTTCGATCAGCCGCTCGGGCAGACCGCCGGGGGCGTGGAACGACCGGGGCGCAGCCTCTACCACAGCGGGCGCATGGCCCAGCGTTGCGGCAAGCCAATCCACCGCCCCGGCGGAAATCAGGAAGGACGAGGGCGCGACCCCAAGGTTGATCCCGATCCCGATCCCCTGCCCCGCCAGCTCAGCGGCAATCACCCGTCCCGGCAGGGCGGCATAGGGTGCGGGTGCCCCGGTAAAGGCAGACAGCCGGTCTTCCCGGTCGAAGGCCAGCACAACCGGCCCATCTTCCAGCGCAAAGACCCGGGGGGTGATGGCCTGCCCCCCGACCTCTGTCTCCAGCAGCAGGAACAACTCGGCATCCGCCACATCCCCATAGAGCCGCAGCCGGGCCGCGTCATCGTCCGGGGCGGCCTCCATGCGGGCATGGGCGATATCCAGGGGGGTCATCACCGTCTCTCGCCTGCGGCGCGGGCCGCCTGTTGCAGGGGCCGACACAGGCGGGGGCCGCCCGCGCAGCGGACCCGCCTACCCGCCGCCTGCGCCCGCGCGCCTGGGGTCCGCCCCGCGATCAGGACCCGCGCCGTTGGCCGGAACCGGACAAAGGGGCGCAACACATGGCCGGTGGCCGTGGCCGCAACTTGCCCTGCGCAGAGTGTGCAGACCCCGATCTGCTGCGCAATCCTTTCGGCAGCGGTCATGATGCAATCCTTCTTGCCGGGCCACCCCGGCCCGGCGGTGCCGGTCGCGGTGGCCTTTTCCGTCGCCAGAGATCATATAGGGGCGCATATCACACCAGACATCCGGGCTGCACCGACATGATGATGAAAGACGTGACCATCGGCGGACTGACCGTCGGCAATACCCGGCCCCTGCTGGTGATCGCCGGGCCGTGCCAACTGGAAAGCCTGGACCATGCCCAGATGATTGCCGGGACCCTGCGCGAGGCTTGCGCGGTGGCCGGGGCGCAGTTCCTGTTCAAGGCGAGCTATGACAAGGCCAACCGCACCTCGCTGAAGGGCCGCCGGGGTTTGGGTATCGAGGCCGGGCTGAAGGTGCTGGAGGCGGTGCGCGCGGCAGGTGTTCCGGTACTGACCGATGTGCATGATGCCGGTCAGGCGCGTCTGGCCGCGACGGTGGTGGATGTCATCCAGATTCCGGCCTTTCTGTGCCGCCAGACCGACCTGCTGCTGGCCGCCGGCGAAACCGGTGCGGCGGTGAACATCAAGAAGGGGCAGTTCCTTGCCCCCTGGGACATGGCGAATGTCGCGGCCAAGGTCGCCTCGACCGGCAACGGGCGCATCCTTCTGACCGAACGCGGCGTCAGCTTTGGCTACAACACGCTGGTGACGGATATGCGCGCCCTGCCGATCATGGCGCGCACCGGCTGGCCGGTGATCATGGATGCCACCCATGCGGTGCAGCAGCCTGGCGGGCAGGGCGATGCCACGGGCGGGCAGCGCGAATTTGCGCCCGTCATGGCGCGGGCCGCCGTGTCGCTGGGGATTGCCGGCGTCTTCATCGAAACCCATCAGGACCCGGACAAGGCCCCGTCCGACGGGCCGAACATGATCCCGCTGCACCGCATGCCCGCGCTGATCGCCAGCCTGATGGCCTTTGACCGGCTGGCCAAGACCGACCCGCTGCATGTCTGAGCCGTTGCCAGAAGGGGCGCTGACAAGCGCCAGCCCGATGGGCGGCCTGACAGGAAACCGCGACACGCCTGCGCGCGCACCCGTTCCGGCAGGGGCCGTCACCCCGGCCACACGCCGCGCGTGGCACCCGCCCGCCGTGGGCCAGCGCCCGCACCCGCCCCCGGCGGGCGCTGGCCTTCTGCTGTTCCCGGACCTTACCATCTACAGGTCACCGTCCCGAGCGGGCGGAGGAAACGCGGTGCGTTTCCTGTCCCCGCCCAGATTGGTGAAGGCACTTTCACCGTCCCAATGGCAGGGGCCATCGCCCCTGCCACAGCTCTACGCTGCCCGTTGGCCAGCCGGGGGCCAAAGCCCCCGGCCAGCGCCCGCCCCGCCCATGGCGGGCGCTTCTCGCCCGCCGGGCCGGGCGCTGGCCTCTGTTGCGCTTGGAACCTGCCGGTCTGCAGGGCACCGTCCCGCGCGGGCGGGGAAACGCGCTGCGTTTCCTGTTCCCGCCCGCACTGACGAAAGCAATTTCGCCGCTTCAATGGCAGGGGCCATCGCCCCTGCCACAGCGCCACACTGCCCCTTGGCCAGCCGGGGGCCAAAGCCCCCGGCCAGCGCCCTCCCCGCCCCCGGCGGTCGTGCGGCAGGCGCAGCGCAGGGCGGGGGCGATGGCTCCGGCCGGACAGCGCCGGGTGCGCGCAGGCGGAAAGTGCCCGGCATTCCGGTCAGCGTCCGGTGCGGTCGGCACTGTGTCAGCACACCGTTGCGGCATCCCTGCCGGTGCTGACCGGCGCGCCCCGGCCCCTGTCACCGCCGCTGACCGCGCAAAGCATTGCGAACGCAAAGACCAAGGTGATAAATGCCGGTTGTTAACCACCGATCACAGCAAGAGTCCGCCCCGCCCCGCCGAAGACCCGGCGGGCCGCGCACAGTTCAGGAGAAAGCAGAATGACCACCAGACGAGAGTTTCTGAGCGCGCTTCCCGCAACCGGGGCCGCTTTTGCGATTGGCGGTGCCTTGATGGCCGAATCCGGCCCTGCCCTTGCGCAGACACCCCCGCCGCTGGCACCCGGCCACTTTCACCCCAAGGGCAAGGCACCGTCCGAACCCACCATCGCGGTTCTGAAGCAGGCGCGCGCGACATTGCCATTCGATGACACCCGCGATTTCGACGAATTCAATCGCGGCCTGATCGCGCGCCGCGCCGACATGGTCATTGCGGCAGATGCCGGTCACAGCGCCTGGGACCTTGGGCGCTTTGCCTTTGTGGACCAGACAGAGGAATTCGACACGGTCCACCCCTCGATGCACCGCATCGCGCAGCTGAACCAGAATTTCGGCCTGTACGAGGTGGTGCCGGGCATCTACCAGGTGCGCGGGTTCGACCTGTCACAGGCGACCTTCGTGCGGGGCAAGACCGGCTGGATCCTGTTCGACGTGCTGACCTCTGCCGAACCGATGCGCGCGGCGTGGGAGCTGTTCCAGGAACATGTGGGCGAAGGCCTGCCTGTCAGCGCCGTTGTCTATTCGCACAACCACGGCGACCACTGGGGCGGGGTGCGCGCGGTTGTGACAGACGAGGATGTGGCCGCAGGCAGGGTCGAAATCATCGCCCCGGTCGGCTTCATGGAAAATCTGATCGCCGAAAACGTCTATGCCGGCAATGCGATGAACCGGCGGCTGTTCTATCAGTATGGTGTCCTGCTGCCGGTCAGCCCCTATGGCTATGTCACGCAGGGGCTGGGACAGGCCGTATCAAGGGGCAGCACCGGCCTGATCGCGCCCACGCGCATTGTCAGCGACGCCATCGAGGAATTCGAGGTCGACGGGCTCCGGCTGGTGTTCCAGAACACGCCCGATACCGAAGCCCCGTCCGAGATGAACACCTGGATTCCCGATTACAAGACGCTGTGGATGGCCGAGAACGTGTCGGCCACGCTGCACAACATCTATACCCTGCGCGGTGCGCCGGTGCGCGACCCGCTGCGCTGGTCGAAATATATTGCCGGGGCGCTCTATCTTTACGGGCAGCAGGCAGAGGTGATGATCACCGCGCACCACTGGCCACGCTGGGGCAATGCGCGCATTCAGGAAGTGCTGCGGGCGCAGCGCGACCTTTATGCGCACATGAACAACCATGTGCTGCACCTGGCCAACCAGGGCGTGACGATCAACCAGATTCACAATGTTTATCAGGTGCCTGCATCCTTGCAGGACAAGTGGTATGCACGCGGCTATCACGGATCGCCCCAGCACAATGCGCGCGGTGTGGTGCAGCGATACCTTGGGTTCTGGGACTGCAACCCTGCAACGCTGATCCCGCTGTCCCCGGCAGACTCTGCCCCGCTTTATGTCGGGATGATGGGCGGTGCCACCGCGATCATGGCCAGGGCCCGCAGCCTGCACGATGCGGGCGATTACCTGCTGGCGATCGAGATCCTGAACAAGCTGGTGCAGGCCGAGCCGCAGAACCGGGATGCAGCCGACATGCTGGCCGACGCCTTTGAACAGGTGGGCTATCAGCAGGAAAATCCGGGCCTGCGCAACAGCTTCCTGTCGGGTGCCTATGAACTTCGCACCGGCGTGCCGCAGGGGCAAAGCCCGAAAAGCAGCGGGCCGGACGTGGTGCGTGCGATGTCGACCGAACTCTGGCTCAACTTCCTTGGCATCCGGATGGATTCGACCCGGGCCGAAGGCCTGCGCTTCACCATCAACCTGGCCCTGCCGGATATCGGCGAAACCTTCATCATCGAACTGGAGAACGCCACGCTGACCAACATCAGGGGGTTCCAGTCGGCCACGCCCGACCTTGCGATCACCCTCAACCGGTCCGATCTGGTGACGGTGATGATGGGCACCTCCAGTTTCGAGGCGCTGATCAGCGCGGGCAAGGCCAAGACAACGGGCGACGTGTCGATCCTTGCGACACTGGCGGGGCTTATGGTTGAGTTCGACCCGCTGTTCGAAGTGATGCCCGGCACCGCCCCCGCCGCAAAGCCGGACGTTTCGGCCAACACCCTGGACGCCGCCGCTGGGGCATCTATCGCAGAGTGACGCTGGCGGGCCGGAGTCGCGCAGGGCGGCCTTGTTCAGCCAGGAGCCTTGCCTGCGGCCGGTGCGGCGCCGAAAACAGCCTGCGCCGCCGTTCGTCCGGACTGGCCGCGCGACCCGTCGGCATTTCGGCTGTTCCGCAAAGGGTGGCGGGGCGGGTGTCACCGAAGCGCTGTGGCAAAGGCGATGACCTTTGGCATGGGGGCGGGGCGGCGTTTCCCCATTCCGGGCGGGGACAGGAAAGGCACCGCGTTTCCCCCGCCCCTGCGGGACGGTGCCACCCGGACCATCGCACCCCGCATAACGAAGGCCAGCGCCCGGCCCGGCGGGGGCGATGAACCGGCCAGACCGCGCAGCGGGGGCGCATGCGGAAAAGCCTCTGGCCTTGCGGTCAGCATGCCATGTGGCCTGCCCTTTTCAGCGCCCTGCTGCTGCCGGACGCCCCGCCCGCGTCACGCCACCTGCCCCGCCGCCCAGCCCGAGGACCAGGCCCATTGAAAGTTGTAGCCGCCCAGCCAGCCGGTCACATCCACCACCTCGCCCACGAAGAACAGCCCCGGAACACCCTTGGCCTGCATCGTCCGCGCGTCCAGATCATCCGTCTCGACCCCGCCCAGCGTCACCTCGGCGGTGCGGTAGCCTTCGGTGCCCACGGGGCGCAGGGTCCAGCCATGGACCAGCCCGGCGGCGCGGGTGATCACAGCGTTGGACTGGTCCGCCATCACGCCGGTCAGGCCTGCCTCGGCCTCGACAAAGCGGGCCAGACGCTCGGGCAGCAGGCGGGCCAGGGCCGTGCGGGGGGCAATGCGCCCGTCACTGGCACGCGCGGCCCGCAGGGTTGCCCCGGCATCAGCCCCGCGCGCCAGATCGACCGCAATCGCCTCGCCCTCGCGCCAGTAGCTGGAGGCCTGCAATACCGCCGGGCCCGACAGCCCGCGATGGGTAAAGAGCAGGCCCTCGTCAAAGCCGCTGCGCCCGGCGGTCACCCGCCCGTCAACCGCCACGCCGGCCAGCCCCTTCATCCGCGCCAGAACCTCGCCGTCGAAGGTCAGCGGCACCAGGCCGGGGCGCGTTTCGGTCACGCGCAGGCCGAATTCTTCGGCCAGCCGGTAGCCAAAGGCACTGGCCCCCATTCTGGGAATGGATTTGCCCCCCGTCGCCACGACAAGCGACGGTGCCCGCACCAGCCCCTGCGGGGTTTCCACGGCAAATCCCGCCGCCTCGCGCCGGACCGGACCAGGCGCGCAGCCCAGCCACAGGGTGACCCCGGCCTGCTCCATGTCGCGGCGCAGCATGGTGATGATCTGGGTGGCAGAGCCGTCGCAGAACAGCTGCCCCAGCGTCTTCTCATGCCAGGCGATTCCGGCCGCATTGACCCGTGCGATGAAATCCCACTGGGTAAAGCGGCGGAGCGCGGACAGGGCAAAGCGGGGGTTGCGCGACAAAAACCGCTCGGGCGCGATCCCCAGGTTGGTAAAGTTGCACCGCCCCCCGCCCGAGATGCGGATCTTTTCGCCCGCTGCCCTGGCATGATCTATCAGCAGCACCCGCCGCCCGCGCCGACCGGCCTCGACCGCGCACATCATGCCCGCTGCCCCTGCCCCCAGAATGATGACGTCTGCCCGGTCCATCCCCCCTGCTAGCCGCTGCAACCGGGCACCGCAACTGTCTGCCACCCCGTCGGATTGCCTCTTGCGGCGACGGAATGGCTTCGCTAAACACCGCCGCAGTTGGGGCGTCGCCAAGTGGTAAGGCATCGGTTTTTGGTACCGACATACCTAGGTTCGAATCCTAGCGCCCCAGCCAACCTGAAGTTTCGCATGATAAACAACGTGCAAGGAAGACTGCGGCGTTCGGGCCCGGCGCAGTGCAGCCCAGGCTTGCTGCAAATCCGCCGGGCTGACAGGGTGCGGATGGGTCAGGCCCCGCTGCCGCTGCGCGACAGCGCCGCGCCCGCAACAACACCGGGCCGATACCGCAGGATGCAGCCATGCCGAAGATGCGCAAGAAATCGGAACTGCCCACAAAAGCCTGTGTCGTCTGCCATCTCCCATTTTCCTGGCGCAGGAAATGGGCGCGCGACTGGCAGAATGTGACCCATTGTTCGGATCGCTGCCGCAAAGCGGGCAAGGCGGCAAGGGCTGAGCGGGGCGATAAAAGCTGACGGCGCAGCAGAGTGCCCCGGATTACGGCAAGGACAGGGACCGGCCCCTTCGGACCGGTCCCGTCGCCGGGCAAGCTCAGTCAGCGGCCTTCTTCATCTCCGCTTCCAGCTTTGCCTTGTCGGCATCGGTCAGTTGCGGGTGGTCCACCACCAGTTTCAGGCTGTCGATGGTGCCGGTAAAGGCAAAGGGCACCTGATAGACCTTGTCGTTCACCGGGGTGCCGGTGTCCGAGCCGATGTCCATGTTTTCGTCCCAGGCAAGGATCATCGGGATCGTCTGTTCCATCTTCTGGGTGTCCACCACCTGCCCGTCGACCGACAGCGTGCCGGTGCCGGGCTTGCCAAGGCCGGTCAGGCTGTTGAAGGCCAGCGTGCCGATACCCAGACCTTCGTATTTGAAGTCAAAGACGATGGTGTGCTTGCCCGGGGTCAGCGGTTCCTTTGCCTGCCAGGTCTGGTTTTTCAGGCCGACAAGGTTCCAGTCGAAGGTCGGCTTGCCCTTGTCAAGGTAAAGCCCGTATCCGGCAAAGCGGCCACCTTGCGTGATGATCATGCCGTCGCCGCCGCCTTCGGGCACCGTCACCTCTGCGGTGAAGGTGTAAGAGGCGTTGAGGATCGTCGGTGCGACACCGTTCGAAATGCCGGTCATCTTCGGCGGGAACGAGAACTCCGTCCGGCCGGCAGTGACCGAGGGGCGCGGCGTCACGATGCGCGCCGAGACCGAGGCGTCAAGCGGCAGTACCTGATACTTTTCCGCCTCGCGCCACCAGATCGCCTCCAGTTCCTTGACCTTTTCGGGGTTGGCCGCAGCCACGTCGGTGTTCTGCGTCCAATCCTCGGACAGGTCATACAATTCCCAGTCGGGCGTCGCCGGATCGGGCTGTGCCGGGCCGAAGGTGACCCAGGACGGGCGCTTGACCTTGTCCACCAGCGACCAGCCTTCGTGATAGAGGGCATAGTTGCCGAACATCTCGAAATACTGCGTGCGGTGGTGCGAGGCTTCGTTTTCGTTCGCCTTGTCGAAGGTATAGGCAAAGCTCGTGCCTTCGATCGGGCTTTGCGCAATGCCGTCGACCACCGAGGGCTGCCTGATGCCCGAGACTTCCAGCACGGTCGGAAGAACGTCGATCACATGGGCGAACTGGGTGCGGATGCCGCCCTTGTCGGTGATGACCCGGGGCCAGGCAATGGCCATGCCCTGCCGGGTGCCGCCGAAATGGGACGAGATCTGCTTGGTCCATTTGAACGGCGTGTCAAAGGCCCAGGACCAGGCGACAGCCATGTGGTTATAGGTATATTCTGATCCCCACAGATCGTAGAAGTCCTTGAGCTGCACATCCACCGGGACTTCGACCCCGTTGAACATCGCCACCTCGTTCGGCGTGCCCTGCAGCGTGCCTTCGGCCGAAGACCCGTTGTCGCCCGAGATGTAGATGATCAGCGTATTGTCCAGATCGCCGTTTGCCGCGACCGCGTCGATCACCCGGCCGATTTCAGCATCGGTATAGGCCAGATAGGCGGCATAGACATTGGCCTGGCGGATGAACATCTTCTGTTCATCCGCTGTCAGCTTGTCCCAGTCTTTCAGCAGGTCCGAAGGCCAGGCCGTCAGCTCTGCCGTTTCCGGAATGACGCCAAGACGCTTCTGGTTGGCAAAGATGGTGTCGCGCAGCTTGTTCCAGCCTTCATCGAACAGCTTCATGTCCGAGATTTTCGTGATCCACTCCGGCGTCGGGTGGTGCGGGGCATGGGTGCCGCCCGGCGCATAATAGACGAACCACGGCTGATCCGGGGCCAGCGTATCCAGTTGCGCCAGATAATCGATCGCCTCATCCGCCATCGCGGTGATCAGGTTGAAACCCTTCTGCGTCTGCGACGGGTAAATCTGCGTGGTGTTGCGGAACAGGTTGCCCGGTGTCCACTGGCTGGTATCGCCGCCCATGAAACCGTAGAAATAGTCAAATCCCATGCCGGTTGGCCATTGGTCGAACGGCCCCATCATGCTGATCTGAAAGCCCGGCGTGTTGTGGTTCTTGCCGAACCACGAGGTGTTGTAGCCATTGTCGGACAGAACCCGGCCGATGGTGGCCTTGTCCTTTGTGATGATGGAATCATAGCCCGGAAAGCCTGTGGCCTGTTCGGAAATCACGCCGAAACCTGCCGAATGGTGATTGCGCCCGGTCAGCAGCGCGGCGCGCGTGGGCGAGCAGAGCGCTGTGGAATGCATGTTGGTATAGCGCAGACCCATCTCTGCGATCCGGTCCAGCGCCGGAGTGGGAATGACCCCGCCAAAGGTCGATGGCGCGCCAAAGCCCACGTCATCCGTGAGGATCAGCAATACGTTCGGTGCCCCTTCGGGCGGGGTGATGCGCGGCTGCCAGAAGGGCGTCGATTGCAGCGCATTGCGCTCGATCTTGCCGCCAAAGGGCACACCCGGGGCCGGCAATTGCAGGCCGTCGATGACGCGCGTCGCCGCAGGCGAGCCAAGGGGTGCCGGTGACTGCTGGGCCGCGGCGCCGCCCGCTGCGGCAAGGGCTAGGCCCGCCGCCAGCAGTCCGGGCCGGATCAGACCCTGTGTGAACCTGTCAAAGATAATCATGCGCGTCCTCCCTTGTTACTGAAGAGTCAGTCCTGGTTCGGGACCCTGGCAATCCGCTGTCGTCAACGCCGGGGCCTTTCCGTCTGCAGATGGCACCCCCGGACCTGGACGGACGGACCCCGGAGCAATGACACCCCTTCAAGCTGCAGATGCGGTTCGCCAAAAGCCCATCAGATGCCAGCATACAGTGCAGGCTTGCCGGGTGTTTCACTTTCCGCGCCAATCCGGTACGCGCGCACAGCGGCCTTCAGGCAAGCAGCGGCCATCCGCCAAAGGGAAGGAAGTCCCCTTTTCCTGACAGGGTGACCGCAGATGCATCGAATGTGGCCAGAAGTACCGGTACTTTCGGTTTGTCGCCGCTGAACCGCAGCCAGTGGGATTGTCTGCAGGAGAAATGTGGCATGAGAAAGACCATCCCAGTCATCCGGGCGGCGGCACTTTTTCCGCTGCTGAAGTTCCTGATCATGCGCCGACACCCTGTGGAACGGATTCTGCAGGACGCTGGCATCGGCTATGTCTGGATCGAAGATCCCTATGCGCCAATCCCCATCAAGGCGCTGGAAAAGGTGGTCACCCGGGCCGCACATCTGGAAGGCCCGGATGTTGGCTGCCGGGCAGTGACAGAGAACAGTCTGCGCGACATTGCGGCCCTGGGGGCGATTGCGCTTGGCGCGCGCAGCCCGCGCGAGGCCCTGCAGCGGGTGTCTGCGGCGATGCCGTTTCACTGTTCGCACGAGTTGATCTCACTGCAGCCGGGCGATGCACAATCGGTCGTGCAAGACGCCTGGATGCTGCCGATCCAGCCCGAGGCGATGCATGTGATCCAACAATTCGTCGCCGGTATCTTTCAGGTGCTGGTGCGCAATGCAGTCCCAAACGAGCCGGTGATCCAGCGAATGTCCATCGTTCCGCATCCGGAACATGGGCTGGATCATCTCAGGGCCTGGTTTCCGGGCAGCATCATTGCGGCGCAACGCCCTGTCCTCGAGGTGACGATCAGGACAGCGCATCTGGACACCCCCTACCGGCAGGTGGCGCGCGACCGGCTGCCGCAGATGCAGAAGTTCCCCTGGCAACGGCTGCGCGACGGAACAATGGCCGGGCCGACCCGCGCTTTGCTGAAAGCCATGCTGCATGACGGGGTGCCCACCATCGACTACCTGTCCGAATGCGCGGATATGAGCGTGCGCTCGCTGCAGCGGCGTTTTGCCGAGGAAGACACCAGCTTTTCCGATCTGCTTGAAGAGGTCCGCCGCGCCGCCGCGATAGAGGCACTGGGCCGGTCGGACGCGGCCATTGGCGATGTGGCCGCGAATGTGGGCTATTCGCGCCAGTCCAGCCTGACCCGCGCCGTCCGCCGCTGGACCGGGACCCCGCCGATTGACGTGCGCGCCCGCCGGGAACACTGCGCCGATTAGCCGTCGAACCCGAACACCCTGCCCCAGTCCGCTTGCATGTCGATCACGGTCCAGCCCCGGGTGGCGGCATCGTCCAGCCCCCGGTCCAGCCGGCCGACGGGACTGTTGCGGTCATAGGCGTATTCGCGCGCGGCATCGGTGTGATGGACGATCATGCCCAGGCGGCGCCCTTCGGCGGTTGTGACCCATTCCAGCATTTCATAATCACCATCGGAATTGCCGAAGGCCGCGATCGGCCTGCGCCCGATATGGGCGTTGATGCCCACCGGCTTGCCTGCCTTGTCGTCGATGAAATCCACCTGCGGCAGGCGCATCAGCACCGGCTTTCCGTCCACCATGCGCAATTCCGTCCTGATCGAGGAACCGATGACGTTCTGCGGTGGAATGCCATAGACGGCCTCTGTCCAGGGGCGCATGAATTCGATGCCACCCCCCGAGACGATGAAGCTTTCAAACCCGTTGGCACGCAGATAGGCCAGAAGCTCCAGCATCGGCTGATAGACAAGCTCGGTATAGGGCCGTTTGAAGCGCCCGTCGCGGGCGGTTGCGATCCACCCGGTCACGACGGCGTCAAACGCCTCTGTCGTCATCCCGGCATGGGTCGCCATCAGAAGCTCGATCAACCCTTCTTCCCCTGCGGCTGACAGCGCGGCAAGGTCATTTTCCAGCACGGCCTGAAATGGCTGTGTCGATGCCCATTCGGGATGATCGGGGGCCAGCGCCTTGACCCGGTCGATGACAAAGGCAAGCTGCGTGTAGATCGGGCTTTCAACCCAAAGCGTGCCATCATTGTCGAACACCGCCACCCGTTCGGACGGGGTGACGAAATCGGGCGAGCCTTCGGTGGTGACAGCCTGGACAAAGGACAGAATCGCCTGTTTCGCAGCGGTGTCATTCCACGAGGGCAGCGGGTCAGACTGGGCCAGCGCAGCCCCGGACACCCCGGTACCCCCGGTTCCATTGAGCAGAACCATCCCCGGACTGGCGACGGCAATCATCAGAAAGCTGCGTCTTTTCATAAGGATAACCTTCTGCGTTACGGGTGCCGTCAGCGGGTGGCGCAGCCCGCAAACGCCGCGAACCAACATCATGCACCGCTGTGGTCGCCGGACAGTGGCAGAGGCCCCCTTGGCGGCAGGCAAAGCCTGGCAGAAAACCACTTCCGGGCCAACGGTTTTCAGGACTATACCAACAGCAGCAGCGGCTTTGCTGCACAGCCACGGGAGGCCACCCTGTCTGACCCTTCCTGCCCGACCCTTCACGGGTCACGCCTGCGGGCAGGCACCGGTCCTGCGGGCGGTGCCATGGCCCCGGCAGGACCCGTGCCTGCATGACCGCCCCGGCAGGTCTTGATGCGCCGCGCCTGTCCGGTGCCGCCCGCCCCGGCCTGTGCACAGATTGCGGTGTGTCGCGAATGGCAGATGCCAAGGCCTGCGGTCGCGCCTGCCAGTTCATCAGGCCGGACTATCCCGGACTTGAGACAATTGTTCATGGTCGACCCACAGACCCGTCAAAGTCTGACGAATTCTTCTTTGGTCCCATGCTGTCGATGCACCGCGCCCGGCTGGTGCCGGCATCGCCCGGCGCGCAGTGGACGGGGATCGCCACAGCACTTGCCGCGCGGCTGCTGGAAACCGGGGCAGTTGATGCCGTGCTGACTGTGATGCCGGACGCGGCCGATCGGTGGAGGCCGGTGCCGGTCATTGTCACCGACCCCGCCGAACTGGCCAGGTGCCGCGGCATGCGCATGGGATATGCCCCGACGCTTGCCCTGCTGGAACCGGCCCGGGCCGCCGGCCACCGCCGGATCGCGATGATCGGCATCCCCTGTCAGGTCTATGCCCTGCGCGCACTGGAGGCAGAGTTGGGGCTGGAGCGGCTGTACGTGATTGGAACGCCTTGTTCCGACAATACCACGACCGAGAATTTCCACATATTTCTCAATCTGTTGGATAGCAAACCTCAGACGGTCATCTATCTGGAGTTCCGCGCGGATTTCCGGGTGGAACTGCGCTTTGACGATGGCAGGCCGGACCGGATCATTCCCTTCCTGCAACTGCCAATCTCGCAATTGCCGCCCGATTTCTTTCCGATCACCTGCAAGACCTGCGTCGATTACACCAACCGGCTGGCCGATATCACCGTGGGCTATATGGGCGGCGACGGGGATCAGTGGATTATCGTTCGAAATCAGCGGGGTGCAGAGCTGCTTTCGCTGCTTGGGTCCCGCCTTGCCCTGCGCCCGCTGACCGACAGGGGCAAGCGCAAGGGGGCTGTCACCGGTTTCATGAAGAACACCGAACGCGCGGCAGGGGGCTTGCCCCTGCGCCGGATGCCCGGCTGGCTGCGCCCGGTGGTGTCCTTTCTGCAACCCCGCTTCGGCCCGCGCGGCCTAGAGTTCGCCCGCGCGCGGGTGGAGATGAAGGCGGTGGAGACGGTGCTGCACCTGCGCCGCGCCTTTCCGGCCCGGATCAAGAACATGGTGCCGGGGCATGTGTGGCGGCTGGTGAAGCCCTATGGGCTGGAACCGGGGGAGGATGAGCTGTCCGGCGGCGCGCGTGAGGGGAAAGACTGAGCGCCATCGCGTACGGATTTTGGGCGAATACTCGTCGCAAATCTGCGGCACAATTGAGCTTTGCGCCCGGACCGAAAAGGCCACGCTCCAGTGGAGCGTGGCCCGGTCCGTTGCCCGAAGGCGCAAGCCGCAGGGCAAGGGGGGCAGATCTTGGGATAAGGCCGGTAAATCAGGCTGCGCTTGCCAAGGCGGGCGCGGAACGCGCCTGCCGGGGGGTGATGAGCGATCAGAAATCGTCCAGTGGACGATTTCCGCGAAGAACGCCGCGCCCGTGGCGCGGCTGGGTGGCAGGCGCGGCCGTCGGGGCAGTGCCCCGACTTGACGCGTGTCAAATCAGGCAGGAAGACGCTTCAACTGCACCCGCTCGTCCCGCCACAGGTGTTGCACTTCATGCATGTGCCATTCCGCACCAGCGTGTAGTTGCCGCATTCGCCGCAGGGGTCGCCTTCATATCCTTGAATCCTGGCCTTGACGCGGGCGTCCATGCCGACCGTGCCGGACGACAGCGCGGTGGCGCCGAAGGCCGTGGTTTCGGTCATCATCAGGCTCAGCGACCCCATGGCATCGCTGCCCAGACCGGCGGTGCTCATCCCGCCCTGCAGCACCACCAGTTCCTGCGGCAGGCGCTTGCGCAGATAGCCGGTGGAGCTGATCTGGCGCAGCACCTCCAGCCCGCGGGTTGCCGCCTGGTCGGACACCTCGGAGAAGTTGCGCTTGCCCTCTTCCTCGCCCCGGCCCAGATCGTCAAAGCTGGCACCCTGCGGCTTCACATGGGCCAGATCGGTGCGGTCCAGATAGCTGACCGCCAGTTCGCGGAAGATGTAATCCAGGATCGAGGTGGCGTTCTTGATGCTGTCATTGCCCTGCACCATGCCCGCAGGCTCAAAGCGGGTAAAGGTGAAAGCCTCGACAAATTCCTCAAGCGGAACACCATATTGCAGGCCAACGCTGACAGCGATTGCGAAGTTGTTCATCATCGCGCGAAAGCCCGCGCCTTCCTTGTGCATGTCGATGAAGATCTCGCCCAGACTGCCGTCCTGATACTCGCCGGTGCGCAGATACACCTTGTGGCCGCCGACGATTGCCTTCTGGGTATAGCCCTTGCGCCGCTCGGGCAGTTTCTGGCGGTTGGAGCGGACGATTTCCTTGATGATCACCTTTTCGATGATCTTCTCGGCCAGCACCTGCGCCTTTGCCGCCGGGGTGCCGGTTGCCAGCACCTCTTCCGCCTCTTCATCATCCTCCACCAGCGCCGAGGCCAGCGGCTGCGACAGCTTCGATCCGTCGCGGTACAGCGCATTGGCCTTGATGCCCAGCGACCAGCTGAGTTCGTAAGCCGCCAGCGTTTCCGCGATGGTGGCCGAATTCGGCATGTTGATGGTCTTGGAAATGGCCCCGGAGATAAAGCTTTGCGCCGCCGCCATCATGTGGATGTGGCTTTCGACCGACAGATACCGCGTGCCGGTCTTGCCGCAGGGATTGGCGCAATCGAAGACGGGATAGTGCTGCGGCTTCAGGAAGGGCGCGTTTTCCAGTGTCATCGTGCCGCAGACATGGTCATTGGCGGCCGCCACCTGCGCGCGGGTAAAGCCAAGATGGGCCAGCAGGTCAAACGTCGGATCGTTCAGCTTTTCTGCCGGAATGCCCAGCGTGCCCTTGCAGAACTCCTCGCCCAGGGTCCACTGGTTGAAGACAAAGCGGATGTCAAAGGCCGAAGGCAGGGCGGCTTCGATCTTTTCGATCTCGCGCGGGCCAAAACCGTGGCCGATCAGCGCGGTGGGGTTGATGCCGGGGCAGTTGCCCAAGCTGCCGTGGCCAACGGCATGGGCGATGATCTCGGCAATCTGGGCCGGGCCATACCCCAGCGTTTCCAGCGCCGCCGGGACCGAGCGGTTGATGATCTTGAAATAACCGCCCCCCGCAAGCTTCTTGAACTTGACCAGCGCAAAGTCCGGCTCGATCCCCGTGGTGTCGCAATCCATCACCAGCCCGATGGTGCCCGTCGGGGCGACGACGGTGGTCTGGGCGTTGCGGTAGCCGTGCTTTTCGCCCAGCGTCAGGGCGGTATCCCAGGCCTCGCGCGCCAGGGCAATCAGGCGCGGGTCCGGGCAGTTGGCAGCATCCAGCGCCACAGGTGCCACGTTCACACCGACATAGCCGGTGGTCTCGCCCATCGCCGCGCGGCGATGGTTGCGGATGACGCGCAGCATATGGTCGGCATTGCGGGCATAGCCCGGAAAGGCCCCCAACTCGCCTGCCATTTCGGCCGAGGTGGCATAGGCAACGCCGGTCATGATCGCAGACAGCGCGCCACACAGCGCCCGCCCTTGAGCCGAATCATAGCCCATGCCCATCGTCATCAACAGCCCGCCGATATTGGCATAGCCGAGGCCCAGCGTGCGAAAGTCGTAGGATCGCTGCGCGATTTCCCGTGACGGGAACTGCGCCATCAGCACCGAGATTTCCAGCGTCACCGTCCAAAGCCGTGTTGCATGGATATAGCCTTCGGCGTCAAAGGCCGTGCCGTTCCGGAAGGTCAGCAGGTTCATCGAGGCCAGGTTGCAGGCCGTGTCATCAAGGAACATGTATTCCGAACAGGGGTTTGATCCGCGGATCGGCCCGTCCGCCGGGCAGGTGTGCCAGGCGTTGACCGTATCATGAAACTGGATGCCGGGGTCGGCGCAGGCCCAGGCGGCATGACCGACCTGATCCCACAACTCGCGGGCCTTGACGGTCTTTGCCACCTTGCCGTCGGTGCGCCGGATCAGGCCCCAGTCGGCGTCATCCCTGACCGCCTGCAGGAAGGCATCGGTGACGCGGACCGAGTTGTTCGAATTCTGGCCGGACACGGTGACATAGGCCTCCGAATCCCAGTCGGTGTCATAGGTGGGGAATTCGATGCCTGTGTAGCCCTGGCGCGCATATTGCAGGATGCGGCCCACATAGGTTTCCGGGATCATCGCCTGTTTCGCCGACCGGATCGCGGCCTTCAGGCCGGCATTTCTGGCCGGATCGGTGGCGTCAGCTTCCGCGCCTTCCCAGGCCCTGATTGCGGCGAAGATTTCGTTCAGCCGGGTTTCATGGGCCTTCGATCCGGCGACCAGCGAGGCCACCTTCTGTTCCTCGATCACCTTCCAGTTGATGAAGGCCTCGATATCGGGGTGATCCATGTCGCAGATCACCATCTTGGCGGCACGGCGCGTGGTGCCGCCTGATTTGATCGCACCCGCCGCCCGGTCGCCGATCTTGAGGAACCCCATCAGACCCGAAGACTTGCCGCCGCCCGACAGCTTTTCACCCTCGCCGCGCAGCGAGGAGAAATTGGTGCCGGTGCCGGAGCCATATTTGAACAGGCGCGCCTCGCGGACCCACAGGTCCATGATCCCGCCTTCGTTCACCAGATCATCGCTGACCGACTGGATGAAGCAGGCATGGGGCTGGGGATGCTCATAGGCGCTGTCGGATTTGGTCAGGGTTCCGGTTCTGTAATCGACATAGAAATGGCCCTGTGCCGGGCCGTCTACGCCGTAGGCCCAATGCAGGCCGGTGTTGAACCATTGCGGGCTGTTGGGGGCTGCCATCTGGCGGGCCAGCATAAAGCGCATCTCGTCGTGATAGGCGCGGGCATCGGCCTCGGTCGTGAAATAGCCGCCCTTCCAGCCCCAATAGGCCCAGGCCCCCGCCAGACGGTCAAACACCTGGCGCGCGCTGGTCTCGCCGACGAACCGCTCGGCCTCGGGCAGGGCTGCCAGCGCGTCGTGATCGGGCACCGAGCGCCACAGGAACTCGGGCACGCCCTTTTCCTTCACGCGCTTGCGCACCGCCGGAACGCCCGCCTTGCGGAAATACTTCTGGGCCAGCACGTCAGAGGCGACCTGGCTCCAGCCTTCGGGAACTTCCACCGCGTCGTTGCGGAACACGACCGTTCCGTCAGGATTGCGGATTTCGGACGTGGTGGTGAAAAACCCGATGCTGCCATAGGCGCCGGTCTCAGCCGTGGTGAATCTGCGCTCGATCTTCATCTGCCCCAACTCCTGTTCCGGCGCGGCTTGTTGCAGCGTCCGTCTGCCAATGTCGTGCTGCCGGTATCCTGCGGACCAAAAGCATCCCTGCACCGGCTGCGGATGTTGCCGGTGCTTTCACGCCCCGGAAAGGGCGCGCGGTTCGGATGCTTTAAGGCCGCTTCGCTTGCCACCAGATGTGGTGTCGTTCTGCGCAGCTTCGTCAAACTGTCGTATTTGCAGCGGGCTCGCAATCCCGAAATTTGATGCAGCGCGTGATAATCCCTCTTGACCGGGCAAGGATGCCACAGGCCTCCGCGCAGGCTGTGGACGAATCTGGGGCGATCCAAATCCGCAAACCCGCCGGGCACCGCCCTGGGTGCCACAGGGGGGCGCAAGGAATATCGCTATGGCCTGCCCGCTTGCGTGATGCGGCCCGGCAAAAGGCTGAAAAGGGTGCGGCCAGCGGCAAGGTGCTACGGGGGGCCGCGCCACCGATCCGCCGCCGTCCGCCAGGCTTGCCTGAAAATCAGTCGCGCACAGGCGGCGCGGCAGGTCGGCGGTTGATCAGCACGAGTCCCGCCGACACCAGCGCAGCCGCCCCCAGAATTCCCGGCCCCACCGGCTCGTCCAGCAGAAGCCACCCCAGGGTCAGCCCGAAGACCGGGGTCAGGAAGGAAAAGCTGGCAACGCCGGACGCCGGATAGATCGACAAAAGCCAAAGCCAGAGGATGAAACCGGCCGTCACGACGATCACCACCTGAAAGAACAGCCCGGCGAAGTGCAGGGGCTGAAGGTCGCGGATCAGCGGGCCAAAGGCCGGGGCAAGCAGCACAAGCAGCGGGCCAGAGACCAGAAGCATCCAGAACAGCTGCATCTCGGGCCGTTCGCGCACCATGGCCGACCCCCGTGCCATATAGGCGGTAGCGGCCCATCCCAGCGCACCGCCCAGCGCGCAAAGGTCCCCCGCCAGACTGGCTTTGCCGGCGGCACCCCCCCGATCCAGGATCGCCCAGGCAGTGCCGGCAAAGGCCAGTGCCAGCCCGACCCCCTTCTGCACCGTGATCCGTTCGCCCGGCAGGCCGACATGGGCCATCAGCGCCATCCAGACCGGCATGGAATAAAACAGGATCGAGGTGCGCACGACCGTCGTCAAATCCAGCGCAAGGAACAGAAACAGGAATTCCGCCGCAAAGAGGCCACCCATCAGCGCCCCGGCCGGTGCCGTCCTGACAGAGAATTGCAAACCGTACCCCCGGAACCGCATCCAGCCGTAAAGGCAGACCATGGCAAGGCAGGACCGTAACCCGGCCAGAAACACCGGCTGGAACCCGGTGTTCAACAGCTTGATCGAGACCTGGTTGACCGCAAAGAGCAGGGCCATGCCGACCAGCGCCGCAGCACCCGGAGCATCGATCCTGTCCTTGCGTGGCATTCCGTTCCCCTTTGCCCGGGGGGCAAGCCATGCGTCGGTGTCCGCATGCTGTCAAGGCACCGCCAGACGGACAAATCGGCTGGCGATGACGGGGCGAATGACATAAAGCCTGCCCCGACCGTCCGCCTGCGGAGATGCCCATGGCCGAAACCATCATTGCGCGCTGCGAGGCCAAGGGCCTGCGCATGACTGACCAGCGCCGCATCGTTGCCCGCGTGATCGGGGTTGCCGAAGACCACCCCGATGTCGAAGCCCTGTACAACCGTGCCAGCGCCATTGACCCGCGCATCTCGATCGCCACCGTCTATCGCACGGTGAAGCTGTTCGAAGAAGCAGGCATCCTGGACAGGCTGGAATTCGGCGACGGGCGCGCCCGCTACGAAGACGCCGAGCGCGACCACCACGATCACCTGATCGACATGAATTCGGGCGCGGTCATGGAATTTGTCGACCCCGAGATCGAAGCGCTGCAAGAGCGGATCGCCGCACGTCTGGGCTACCGGCTGATCGGCCACAGGCTGGAGCTGTACGGCGTTCCCGCAAAGAAAGGCTGACGGTCGCGGCCATGCGGGACAATCTGCGCGGCATCGCCCTGATGGTGGCTTCGATGGCGGGCTTTGCCATCGAGGACATGTTTGTGAAATGGGCGGCAGCCGATCTGCCCACCGGGCAGATCCTGCTGGCGCTGGCGGCGGGCGGTGCGCCGGTGTTCATGCTGCTGGCGCGGCGACAGGGCAAGCGCATCTGGTCCGCCGAGGCGCTGACAGCCCCGGTCCTGTGGCGCAACGCGGGCGAGGTGGTCGGCACCCTGGGCTTCATCACCGCCCTTGCCCTGGCACCGCTGTCGCTGGTCGCCGCCATTTTTCAGGCCATGCCGCTGGCTGTCACCTTCGGGGCGGCGGTCTTTCTGGGCGAGACTGTGGGCTGGCGGCGCTGGACGGCGATTTCCGTCGGTTTTCTGGGGGTCCTGGTGATCATCCGCCCGGGACTGAGCGGGTTTGATCCGGCCTCGCTCTGGGCACTGCTGGCCGTGGCGGGCCTGGCCGTGCGCGACCTGGCGACGCGGCGGGTCGCCCCGACGATCACCTCGATGCAGCTTTCGGCCTGGGGGTTCCTGTCGCTGATCCCGCTGGCCGGGGTGATGCTGGCCGTCACCGGCGGGCCGGTGCCGGTGACAGGCGCGCATGTCGGATATCTTGCCGCTGCGCTGGGGTTCAGCATTGCGTCCTATTGGGCGATCACGGCGGCGATGCGGCTGGGCGAGGTTTCGGTGACCACACCCTTCCGCTATTCGCGTCTGGTCTTCGCGCTGGTCATCGGGGTTGCGGTGTTCGGCGAGCGTCCCGATGTCTGGACGCTGACCGGGACTGCGCTGATCATCGGGTCGGGGCTTTACACCTTTGCGCGCGAACGCGCGCGGGCGCGCCACACCCTAGCCAGCGCGCCCGCCGCAGGGTAAAGAGCGCGCGAGAGTATTCCCCGTCGTCTCAGGAGGCAGCCGCCATGAGCACCATCATCGACATTCACGCCCGCGAAATCCTTGACAGCCGTGGCAACCCCACCGTCGAGGTGGATGTGCATCTGGAAAGCGGCGCCATGGGCCGCGCCGCCGTGCCTTCGGGTGCCTCGACCGGGGCGCATGAGGCGGTGGAGCGCCGCGATGGCGACAAGGTGCGCTACTTTGGCAAAGGCGTTCTGGAGGCGGTGGCGGCGGTGAACGGCGAGATTGCCGAAGAACTGGTCGGCTATGACGCCACCGAACAGGTTGGCATCGACCGCACCATGATCGAAATGGACGGCACGCCGAACAAGGGGCGGCTGGGGGCCAATGCGATCCTTGGTGTCTCGCTGGCAGTGGCCAAGGCGGCGGCGGCATTCACCGACCAGCCGCTGTACCGCTATGTCGGGGGCACATCGGCGCATATTCTGCCGGTACCGATGATGAACATCATCAATGGCGGCGAACATGCCGACAACCCGATCGACATCCAGGAATTCATGATCATGCCGGTCGCCGCCACGAACATCCGCGAGGCGGTACGTATGGGATCTGAGGTGTTCCACACGCTGAAAAAGGAATTGTCCGCAGCCGGTCTGTCCACCGGTATCGGCGACGAGGGCGGCTTTGCCCCCAACCTGAGCTCTACCCGCGTTGCGCTGGATTTCATTCTGAAATCCATCGAAAAGGCGGGCTACCGGCCCGGCGAGGATATCTTTCTGGCGCTGGACTGCGCTGCGACGGAATATTTCAGGGGCGGCAGATACGAGATGAAGGGCGAGGGTAAATCCCTGACCTCGGCCGAGAATGTGGACTGGCTGGCCGGTCTGGCGGCCGACTATCCGATCATCTCGATCGAGGACGGCATGGCCGAAGACGACTGGGACGGCTGGGCATTGCTGACCGCGCGTCTGGGCAAATCGGTGCAGCTGGTGGGCGATGATCTGTTCGTGACCAATCCGCGCCGTCTGGCCGAAGGCATTGCGCGCGGCTGCGCCAATTCGATGCTGGTGAAGGTCAACCAGATCGGCACGCTGACCGAAACGCTGGCGGCGGTGGATATGGCGCATCGGGCGGGCTACACCAATGTGATGAGCCACCGGTCGGGCGAAACCGAAGACGCCACCATCGCCGATCTGGCCGTTGCCACCAATTGCGGACAGATCAAGACCGGGTCGCTGGCGCGATCTGACCGGTTGGCGAAATACAACCAGTTGATCCGGATCGAGGAGCTGCTGGGCGAAACCGCAGGGTTCGCAGGCCGCTCGGTTCTGAAGGGATAGCCGGCAGGGGCAGGCGCAACAGCCGTGGCAGGCCTGCCCGGAGACCGGATAGCTGCGGGCAGTGCCAAGCCGAGGTCGTTATGTCCGCCCCCCAGACGCCAGCCCTGACCAAAAAAGACAGCCTGCGCGGCTTTGGCTTTGCGCTGGCGGCCTATCTCATGTGGGGCTTCCTGCCGATCTACATGAAGGCCTTGGCGCATATCCCGCCCGCCGAGGTGATCGCGCACCGGGTGATCTGGTCGCTGCCCATTGCGGGTGCCGTCCTTTGGGTTCTGCGCCGGACCGGCGACATCGGCACGGCCCTGCGCAGCCCGCGGATGCTGGCGATGGGGGCCGTAACGGCGGCCCTGATTGCGGTGAACTGGGGCATCTATGTCTGGGCCATCGGATCGGGGCATGCGCTTGACGCTGCCCTGGGGTATTACATCAACCCGCTGTTCAGCGTCTTTCTGGGGGCCGTCCTGCTGGGCGAGCGGCTGAGCCGGACGCAGCTTGTCGCCATCGGTCTGGCCACGCTGGCCGTGGCGATTCTGACCTATGTCGCGGGACGGCTGCCGGCCGTGGCCCTGGGGCTGACGCTGACCTGGGGGGCCTACGCCTATCTGAAGAAATCCCTGCCGATCGGGCCGAACCAGGGCTTCTTTCTTGAGGTGCTTTTGCTGGTCCCGCCCGCCGTGCTGTACCTTGGGTGGCTGGAACTGCAGGGGACCAGCCATTTCGCCAGGGCGAGCACAAGCGATACCGCGCTGCTGCTGGGCTGCGGCGCGGTCACGGCAGTGCCGCTGATGGTCTATGCCAACGGGGCAAAGCTGCTGCGGCTTTCGACCATCGCCATGATGCAATACATCGCGCCTACGATGATCTTTCTGACGGCGGTGTTCCTGTTTCGCGAACCCTTCGGGACCGCGCGGATGATTGCCTTTCCGATGATCTGGGCGGCGCTGGCGATCTTTACCTGGTCGATGGTGCGTCAGGCCAGAACCGTCAGCGACCGGGCAGGCTGATCTGCCCGCCGCCCGCCGGTGCCCCGACCCCGGTGGTCGAGGGGCAGGATGTCGGCAATCCGCGCCAGACGCGCACCGCCAGAAAGGCGAAAGCCTGGGCTTCCAGCATGTCGCCGTTGAGACCGGCGGCTTCCACAGGCTGCACCTCGGCCGTCACATGGCGGGCCAGCACTTCCATCAGATGCGTGTTGTGGCGGCCGCCGCCCGTCACCAGCAGGCGCTGCACCGGTGTCGGGAAATGCCCAGTCCCACGCGCCACCGACAGCGCGGCGGCCGCTGTCAGGGTGGCAGCCGCATCGGCATCCGACAGATGGGCGACTGCCCCGAGCAGGTCGTGAAACTGGTTTCTGTCCATGGACTTCGGCGGCATTCTTGCGAAGAATTCATGCTCGAGGAAGCGCGACAGCACCGCCATATCTGGCCTGCCCTGTGCCGCCAGCCGACCTGCCTTGTCCTGTTCAAGACCAAGGCGTTGCCGGACCAGGTCATTCACCGGCGCATTGGCGGGGCCGGTATCGAAGGCAAGGCAGGCCCCCGGATGATCGGGCGCGGCATGGCGCGGATCAACCCAGGTGACATTGCCGACCCCGCCCATGTTCAGAAAGGCCAGCGGCATCTCTGCCCCGATCCAGCGCGCACAGGCGAAATGGTAGAACGGGGCCAGGGGCGCACCCTGCCCGCCCAGCCGGACATCGGTGCTGCGGAAATCCCAGACAACGGGAAGGCCCAGCACCCTGGCCAGGGCCGCGCCGGACCCGGCCTGATGCGTGCCGCGCCCGCGCGGATCATGGGCCAGCGTCTGGCCGTGAAAGCCGACAATGGCGGCACCGGAGAACTGCGACAGCAGCTCCGCATGGGCGGACTCCACAACCCCGGCCGCCGCCGCGACCTGCGGGTCGCCGGGCCAGCAACCAAGGGCGGCGCGCAGGAGTGCCTGTTCGTCGCTGGAATAGGGGCGGTAGGCGGTGGCACCGAACGCGACGATCCGCGTCCCGTCCGTCAGAACCATGGCGGCATCCACACCGTCCAGCGACGTGCCCGACATGGTGCCAAGCGCCCAGACCGCCCCCCCGTTCAACATGCCCTTCCCCTTGGCCGGCCGCCCCGGTATATCCGCCCTGCCCAGTAAAGCATGAGACCCCGATGACCTACCATCCGAAATCCGACTTCATGCACATCCTGTTGTCGCGTGGCTATCTGGCGGACTGCACGGATTATCAGGGTCTGGACGAGGCGCTGATCAAGGGCGTGGTCCCGGCCTATATCGGGTATGACGCCACGGCGGCCTCGCTGCATGTCGGGCATCTTCTTAACATCATGATGCTGCGCTGGCTGCAGAAAACCGGCGGCAAGCCGATCACGCTGATGGGCGGCGGCACGACGAAGGTGGGCGATCCGTCCTTTCGCGCGGAAGAGCGCCCGCTGCTGACCGCAGCACAGATCGACGCAAACATCGCCGGGATGAACCGGGTGTTTTCACGCTACCTTACCTATGGCACGGCACCGGCCGATGCGCTGATGCTGAACAACGCCGAATGGCTGGACAAGCTGAACTACCTTGATTTCCTGCGCGACATCGGGCGGCATTTCAGCGTCAACCGGATGCTGTCGTTCGAAAGCGTGAAGTCGCGGCTGGACCGCGCGCAAAGCCTGAGCTTTCTTGAATTCAACTACATGGTCCTGCAGGCCTACGACTTTCTGGAACTGTACCGCCGCCACGGCTGCCTGCTGCAGATGGGCGGGTCCGACCAGTGGGGCAACATCATCAACGGCATCGATCTGACGCGCCGGGTGCTGGACTGCGAGCTTTATGGCCTGACCTCGCCGCTGCTGACAACCAGCGACGGGCGCAAGATGGGCAAATCGCAGGGCGGCGCGGTCTGGCTGAGCGCCGAGATGCTGTCGGCTTACGAATTCTGGCAGTTCTGGCGCAACACCACCGACGCCGACGTGGGGCGGTTCCTGAAACTTTACACCGAATTGCCGCTGGAGGAGTGCGAGCGTCTGGGTGCCTTGGGCGGGGCCGAGATCAACAGTGCCAAGATCATCCTGGCCAATGCCGTGACCGGCCTGCTGCACGGGGAGGAGGCTGCGGCAGCGGCAGAAGCCACGGCGCGCGAGGTGTTTGAACGCGGCGGTGTGGGCGACGATCTGCCGACACTGGCGCTGACGCCTGCCGATGTGGCCGATGGCATTTCGGTGGGGCAGTTGTTCGTGCGGGCGGGCCTTGCGAAATCCGGCAAGGAGGCAAAGCGCCTGATCGCCGAAGGCGGCGCGCGGCTGAACGACGAGATTGTGCTGGATGCGGGCCAGATGATTGGCGCGGGCGAGTTGGCAGAACCGGTGAAGCTGACGGCGGGGCGCAAGCGGCATGCCCTGGTGACGCTGGGATAACTCCTCAAGCACCGCCGGCGGCGCGCCGCAGGGGCGCGCCGCCGGCCGGTCACATCACTGCTGGACGGTAACCTTCGCCATGTAATCCGGCTCGGTCACTGACCCGTTGCTGGCCGCGTCGCCCTTCTTGATCGCATCGACCACGTCCATGCCCTGAATCACCTGCCCGACCACGGTATACTGGCCGTCCAGATGCGGGGCGGGGGCGAACATGATGAAGAACTGGCTGTTGGCCGAATCGGGCGAGGCGGAGCGGGCCATGCCGACCGTACCGCGGTCAAAGGGAAGCGACGAGAATTCCGCGACCAGATCGGGGCGGGCGGAGCCGCCCGTTCCCGCCATGGACAGATCGCCACCCAGCTTGCCGCTGGCGACATCGCCGGTCTGCGCCATGAACCCGTCGATGACCCGGTGAAAGACGACGCCGTCATAGGCACCTTCCGCCGCCAGGGCCGTTATCTGTTCGACATGTTTGGGGGCGACATCCGGCAAAAGATCGATCACGATCCCCCCGCTGTTCGATCCGGCGACTTCGATCACCAGATTCGGCCCGGGGCCGTCTTCGGCGGCCATGGCGGGGACGGATGCGCCATCGATGGCCAAGCCGCCCAGAACGGCAAGGCCCAACCCGATCAGGCGGGCAGTCAAAAGGCGGGTTTCAGACATCGGCGGCCACTTTCATGCTGAGGATTCGGTCAGGCGACGCCGGCGGTTCGCCGCGCGCAATTTTGTCGACATGGGTCATGCCTTCGATCACGCGGCCATAGACGGTGTACTGCCCGTTGAGGAAGGAGTTGTCGCTGAAGTTGATGAAGAACTGGCTGTTGGCCGAATGCGGGTTTGAAGACCGCGCTGCCCCGACCGTGCCCCGGTCATGCGGCAGTTTCGAGAATTCCGCCGGCAAATCCGGCAGATCCGACCCGCCGGTTCCGGCCCGGCGCAGGTTGAAATCCTTTTCCGCGTTGCCATTCGCCACATCGCCGGTCTGGGCCATGAACCCTTCGATCACCCGGTGAAAGACCACGTTGTCATAGGCCCCGGCCCGCGCCAGCGTCTTCATGCGCTCGGCATGTTTCGGGGCCACATCCGCCAGCAGCTCGATCACGACACGACCGTCTTTCAGCTCGATGAAGATCGTATTTTCCGGATCCTTTACTTCGGCCATAAGCCTCTCCTTCTTGCAATCGGGGGCAACTTAATGGCCGGATCGGCCAAGGGAAAGCGCAAAGCGCCGTGATCGGTTGACGCGGCGTCCCCGATAGGGTGGAACAGAGCGATCATGACAGGGGGCGGCGCATGGCCTGGAAGACACTTGAGGATGTTGATCTGGCGGGCAAGGTTGTGCTGGTGCGGGTCGATGTGAACGTGCCGATGGAAAACGGGCGCGTCACCGACGCAACGCGGATCGAAAAGATCGTGCCGACCGTGACGGATATTCTGGCCAGGGGCGGAAAACCGGTGTTGCTGGCGCATTTCGGCCGCCCCAAGGGGCAGATCGTCGATGCCATGAGCCTGCGCCACATCCTGCCCGCGCTGCAGGCAGCGCTTCCCGGACACAAGGTTCTGTTTGCCGCCGATTGTATTGGTGCCGTGGCCAAGACGGCGGTATCGGCGTTGCGCCCCGGCGAGGTGCTGCTGCTGGAAAACACCCGCTTTCATCCCGGCGAGGAAAAGAACGACCCGACCCTGGCCGCAGCCATGGCCGCTTTGGGCGATGTCTATGTGAATGATGCCTTTTCGGCCGCGCACCGCGCCCATGCCTCGACCGAGGCAATAGCCCGCCTTCTGCCACATGCCGCAGGCCGGCTGATGGGCGAAGAGCTGCGGGCGCTTGACGCCGCCCTGGGGTCGCCCCAGCGCCCGGTTGTGGCGGT
This sequence comes from Rhodobacter sp., assembly GCA_020250175.1. Lineage (GTDB taxonomy): Bacteria > Pseudomonadota > Alphaproteobacteria > Rhodobacterales > Rhodobacteraceae > Aliitabrizicola. The sequence continues at coordinate 28,317 of JADCEN010000050.1, read as the reverse complement.
GGTGGGGGGGGCCAAGGTTTCGACCAAGCTGGACCTTCTGGGCAATCTGGTGACGAAGGTTGATCACCTGGTCATCGGGGGCGGCATGGCCAATACCTTTCTGGTGGCCCAGGGGACAGAGGTTGGCACATCGCTTGCCGAACGCGACATGGCGGCAACGGCGCTGGAGATTGTCGCAAAGGCCAGGGCGGCGGGATGCACCATCCACCTGCCGCTGGATATCGTGGTGGCGCGCGAATTCAAGGCCGGGGCCGCATACGAGACGCTGGACGTGGCCGCCTGCCCTGCGGACGCCATGATCCTTGATGCCGGGCCCAAAACCGTCGCGGCGCTGCGGGCGCTGTTTGCAACGGCACGGACGCTGATCTGGAACGGGCCGCTGGGTGCTTTCGAAATCGCGCCCTTCGATGCGGGCACCGTTGCAGCGGCACGCGCCGTTGCCGACCTGACACGGGCGGGAAAACTTGTGTCCGTGGCAGGCGGCGGCGATACGGTGGCGGCCCTGCATCAGGCAGGCGTGGCCGGGGATTTCACCTTCATCTCGACAGCGGGCGGGGCGTTTCTGGAATGGATGGAAGGCAAGGACCTGCCGGGCGTCGCCGCCCTTGTGCGGTGATTGCACAAAACACGGCGCTGGCGCAGCATGCCCGCGTCAAAGTCATTGCGCCGAAGGCCGCAGGCTTCTAGAGCCGTGGCAGGGGCGATTCAACGCGAAAGGACCGCTTATCATGCGTGCGACCAAGGCAGTTCAGAAGATCCTGTCCCAGTACGAGGGCGAAACCCCCGGCGTCAAAGCCAACCTGTGCCGGATGCTGATGGAGGGGCGCCTGGGCGGCACCGGCCGGATGATCATCCTGCCGGTCGATCAGGGGTTTGAACATGGCCCGGCGCGCACCTATGCGCCCAACCCGGCCAGCTACGATCCGCACTTTCATTTTCAGCTGGCCATCGATGCCGGCCTGAACGCCTATGCGGCCCCCTTGGGCATGCTCGAGGCCGGGGCGGATAGCTTTGCCGGGCAGATTCCGACAATCCTGAAGGTGAACAGCGCCAACTCCTTGATGTCCGAAACGGCAGGCAAGAACCAGGCGATCACCGGATCGGTGGACGATGCCCTGCGGCTGGGCTGTTCGGCGATCGGCTTTACCATCTATCCGGGCAGTGATGCGGCGCTGGAAATGTACGAGGAAATCTCGGCCATGCGGGCCGAGGCGGCGGCGCGGGGCATTGCCACCGTGATCTGGTCTTACCCGCGCGGCGAAGCCGTTACGAAAGACGGCGAAACCGCGATTGATGTTTGCGCCTATGGCGCGCAGATTGCCGCCCTGCTGGGCGCGCATATCATCAAGATCAAGCTGAGCACCGATCATCTGATGCTGCCCGAGGCGAAGAAGGTTTACGAGGCGCAGAAGATCGATGTGGCCACGCAGACGGCGCGCGTGCGCCATTGCATGCAGGCCAGCTTTGCCGGCAGGCGCATCGTGGTGTTCTCGGGCGGGGCGATCAAGGGCGAGGACAGCGTCTATGACGATGCCCGCGCGATCCGGGACGGCGGGGGCCACGGCTCGATCATCGGGCGCAACAGCTTCCAGCGCAGCCGCCCCGAGGCTTTGGCAATGCTGACAAAGCTGGTGGACATCTACAAGGGCCGCGCCTGACCGCGCTGCGGCCTGTCCGAAGCCCCGTTTCGGGCAGGCCAATGCCGATTGAGAATTCACAACGCCCTGACGTTGTGACATAATCATGTAAATGCTCCCGGTAAACGAGGGGCGGCAGGATCGGGGCAGAACCATGAGCACGCAAAGACCGGCGTTCGGCGCGGCAATGTATGTGATGACGGTTTTCACCTTGGGGTCATATTTCACCTTTGCCGCCGTGCAGGGGGACTATGGCGTGTTTCGCCGGGTGCAGATCGATGCCGAAGCCGGGGAGCTTGCCGCCGAGCGGGACAGGCTGGCGCTGGAACTGGACGTTCTGAAGAACAAGACGCGCCGCCTGTCTGACGATTTCCTGGACATCGACCTGCTGGATCAGCAGGCGCGTGATGTGCTGGGCCTTATCCGCGCCGACGAAATCGTCATCCGCTGAATCCCCGGCAGCGCTCAGGCTGGACGGCCCAACAGGCCGGAACGGCGCGCCTTGCCTTGCACGAACCGGTGGCACAGGCCGCACCGAGGCATTAGTCGCGCGGCCCCTTCCGTGCCGGCACCACAGGAATGGCAGTCCTTTGCCAGTTGCGGCGGTTCCCGCCATGACGCCATCTGCTGCAGGAATCACCGGAACGACGGGTGCAGGCGGACGATCCCACAGGCAATATCTCTGTGCCGGGCGGCAGGTAGCAGATAGCCTGCCTGCGGGCAGTCGGCAATGAACCGCCCTGCGGCAGACCTGGCTGCTTTTTGCTCTGGCCCAAAAAATAGCGCTATTGTAAAGGTGGTTTAACGTTGAACTATCCCCTTCGGCTGCAAGGATTTGACCATGGCCGCGAAGAAGCCCCCGGAAACACCGAACGTTTCCAAAGACGACTTGCTGCATTTCTACCGCGAAATGCTGCTGATCCGCCGATTCGAGGAAAAGGCGGGCCAGCTTTACGGCATGGGCCTGATCGGTGGCTTCTGTCACCTTTATATCGGGCAGGAAGCCGTTGTGGTCGGCCTTGAGGCTGCGGCGAAACCGGGGGATAAGCGCATCACCTCGTACCGCGATCACGGCCACATGCTGGCCTGCGGCATGGATCCCAAAGGTGTGATGGCCGAACTGACCGGGCGCGCGGGCGGCTATTCGCGCGGCAAGGGCGGATCGATGCACATGTTCTCGAAAGACAAGCATTTCTATGGCGGTCATGGCATTGTCGCCGCCCAGGTTCCGCTGGGGGCCGGACTGGCCTTTGCCGACAAGTACCTTGGCAATGACAATGTCACCTTTACCTATTTCGGGGACGGCGCGGCAAACCAGGGCCAGGTCTACGAGACGTACAACATGGCCGAACTGTGGAACCTTCCGGTGGTTTTCGTCATCGAAAACAATCAGTACGCCATGGGCACCAGCATGAAGCGCGCCACCCGTTCCACGACCCTGTGGGAACGGGGTGCCGCATACGGCATCAAGGGCGAGGCGGTGGACGGCATGGATGTGCTGGCCGTGAAGGCGGCCGGCGAAAAGGCTGTCGCGATCTGCCGCGCAGGCGAAGGCCCCTATATCCTTGAAATGATGACCTACCGCTACCGCGGGCACTCCATGTCCGATCCGGCCAAGTACCGCACACGGGAAGAAGTGCAGAAGATGCGCGACGAAAAAGACGCGATCGAACATGTGCGTGACCTGCTGGTGCAGGGGGGCCATGCCACCGATGAAGACCTCAAGGCAATCGACCGCGACATCAAGGCGGTGGTCAACGACTCTGCGGAATTCGCCAAGCAAAGCCCGGAGCCGGACCTGGCCGAGCTTTGGACCGACATCTACGCCTGAGGGGGACCGACATGGCCACACAAATACTCATGCCCGCGCTTTCGCCGACCATGGAAGAGGGCACTTTGGCCAAATGGCTGGTGAAAGAAGGTGATTCCGTCAAATCGGGCCAGATCCTGGCCGAGATCGAGACAGACAAGGCAACGATGGAATTCGAAGCGGTGGATGAGGGTGTGATCGGCAAGCTTCTGGTCGCCGAAGGCACGGCCGGCGTAAAGGTGAACACCCCCATCGCAGAGATGGCCGGCGAAAGTGGGGCCGCGTCTGCCCCCTCTGCCCCGGCTGTCGCTGCCGCCGGGAAGACGCTTTCGGTTCCGGAACCGCTGTCGCAACCAGTCCCGGCAGCACCCGCCCCCGTCAAGGCCCCGCAGGCCGCATCCCCCGATTGGCCCGTCGGCACGCCAACAAAGACAATGACAGTGCGCGAGGCCCTGCGCGAAGCCTTGGCCGAAGAAATGCGGTCAAACGACCGCGTCTTCCTGATGGGCGAGGAAGTGGGCGAATATCAGGGGGCCTACAAGATCAGCCAGGGCCTGCTGGATGAATTCGGGCCAAAGCGCGTCATCGACACACCGATCACCGAACATGGCTTTACCGGCCTTGCCGTGGGTGCAGCGTTCGGCGGCCTGAACCCGGTCCTTGAATTCATGACCTTCAACTTCTCGATGCAGGCCATCGACCAGATCATCAACTCTGCCGCCAAGACGCTGTACATGTCGGGCGGGCAAATGGGCTGCCCCATCGTCTTTCGTGGCCCGAACGGGGCTGCCGCGCGCGTCGGTGCCCAGCACAGCCAGGATTATGCAGCCTGGTATGCCCATATTCCCGGCCTGAAGGTGGCGATGCCCTATTCGGCGGCGGATGCCAAGGGCCTGCTGAAAACGGCAATCCGTGATCCGAACCCCGTGATCTTCCTTGAGAACGAGATTCTGTACGGGCGGTCCTTCGAGGTGCCTGTGCTGGAGGATTTCACCATCCCCTTCGGCAAGGCAAAGGTCTGGCGCACAGGAACCGATGTGACGATCGTCAGCTTCGGCATCGGCATGACCCATGCGCTGGAAGCTGCCGAGAACCTGGCGAAAGATGGAATAAGCGCCGAGGTTATTGATCTGCGCACGCTGCGGCCCATCGACTATGACACTGTGCTTGCGTCCGTGCAGAAGACCAACCGCTGCGTGACGGTTGAAGAAGGCTGGCCTGTCGGGGCCATCGGCAACCATCTGTCGGCCACGATCATGACGCGGGCGTTCGACTATCTCGACGCCCCCGTCCTGAACTGCACCGGCAAGGACGTGCCCATGCCCTATGCTGCCAACCTTGAAAAGCTTGCGCTGGTAACGACGGCCGAAATTGTCGAAGCCGTCAAATCCGTCTGCTACCGGTAAGGAGCGCTGACATGGCAACAGAAATCCTCATGCCCGCGCTTTCGCCCACGATGGAAGAGGGCACGCTGGCCAAATGGCTGGTGAGGGAAGGCGACAGGGTGAAATCCGGCCAGATTCTGGCCGAGATCGAAACCGACAAGGCCACCATGGAATTCGAGGCTGTCGACGAGGGGATCATCGGCAGGCTTCTGGTCGCCGAAGGGACCGCCGGCGTCAAGGTGAACACCCCCATCGCCACGATGCTGGAAGACGGCGAAAGCGCCGATACCGCCCCGGCCCCCAGGGCCCCGGCGGCACAGCCCGTTACCGCCGCACCGCCGCCCGCTGCAACCGCTCCGGCGGCACCTGCGGCACCCGCGGCCAAGGCTGCGCGCGTCTTCGCTTCGCCCCTGGCCCGCCGGATCGCGGCGGAAAGGGGCCTTGATCTGGCACAGGTCACCGGCTCCGGCCCGCATGGCCGGATCGTGAAGACCGATGTCGAAGGCTTTTCCAAACCCGCCCCTGCCCCGGTTGCCGCTGCCGCGCCCGCTACAGCGCAAGCCCCGGCCCCTGCGGCCACCGCGCCCGCGCTTGCCAGCGGGGCCACCGCCGAAACGGTCGCCAGGATGTTCGCAGACCGCAGCTATGACGTTGTGCCGCTCGACGGGATGCGCAAGACCATCGCAGCCCGGCTGACCGAGGCAAAGCAGACCATCCCGCATTTCTACCTGCGCCGTTCGGTGCAACTGGATGCCCTGCTGGCCTTCCGCGAGACCCTCAACAAGCACCTGGAAAGCCGCAGCATCAAGCTGTCGGTCAACGACTTCATCATCAAGGCCTGTGCCCTCGCGCTGCAACAGGTGCCGGATGCGAACGCTGTCTGGGCAGGCGACCGGATATTCCGCCTCAGGCCGTCCGATGTTGCCGTCGCTGTTGCGATTGAGGGCGGCCTGTTCACGCCCGTGCTGCGCGATGCACATCAGAAGTCGATCTCAACCCTCTCTGCGGAAATGAAGGACCTGGCAGCCCGCGCCCGCACCCGCAAGCTGGCACCGCACGAGTATCAGGGGGGCAGCTTCGCGATTTCAAATCTCGGCATGTTCGGGATCGAAAACTTCGATGCCGTGATCAATCCGCCGCATGGCTCCATCCTGGCCGTGGGGGCCGGCCTGAAGACCCCCGTTGTCGGCAAGGACGGCACGATTACCGTCGCCACTGTCATGTCGATGACCCTTTCGGTCGATCACCGTGTGATCGACGGGGCATTGGGGGCGGAATTCCTCCAGGCAATCCTCCAGAACCTTGAAGACCCCGTTGCCATGCTGGCCTGAACGTCTGCCCTTCCGCCACGGCGGAGGGGCCTATTCGCCCAGGTGCTCGCGGATCAGATGATCCATCGTGACAGACGGCTGCGCGCATCCGGCTTCGCCCACAACCCGGGCCGGAACGCCCGCGACGGTTGAACAGGGCGGCACATCCTGCAACACCACGGACCCGGCGGCGATACGGCTGCAATGTCCGATCTCGATATTGCCCAGAACCTTTGCCCCGGCCCCGATCAGCACGCCATTGCCGATCTTCGGGTGACGCACGCCGTCTTCCTTGCCGGTGCCGCCCAGCGTCACCGAATGCAGCATCGACACATTGTCACCGACAACGGCCGTTTCACCGATCACGATGGAATGCGCATGGTCGATCATGATGCCCCGGCCGACTGTCGCCGCAGGATGGATATCCACGCCAAACACCTCGGAAACCCGCATCTGAACGAAATAGGCCAGATCGTTCCGGCCCGCCTGCCACAGCCAGTGGCCAACACGATAGGCCTGCAGGGCCTGATACCCCTTGAAATACAGGATCGGCTGCAGGAAGCGGTGGCATGCAGGATCGCGGTCATAGACCGCAACCAGGTCCGCCCGCGCAGCCTGGCCCAGATCAGGGTCAGATACAAAGGCCTCGTCCGCAATCTCGCGCAGGATCTGCTCGCTCATCTCGCCAGAGGCCAGCTTCAGCGAAAACCGATAGGCCAGCGCCCGCTCCATGCTGGCATGGTGCAGCAGGCTGGAATGCACCAACCCGCCCAGCAGCGGCTCTGACCGGATCGCCTCAACCGCCTCTTCGCCGATGCGCTGCCAGACCGGGTCGATGGTGGCCATCTTCATTCTGGTTTCGGCCATGGCGTCTGCCTCCATCCTCGTTGCAGGATGCCATCATATACCCCGACGCGGCCCGAGACAAAAGAAAGCTTTGCGAAGCACAATCGGTCCAGCACACAGGACAGGGCCCGCAGCCAACGCGGATCAGACAGGAACGGTTCCGCATCTGCCTTCGGCTCGGCACCCGCCACGGCCATCAGGCTGCCATTGCCCCAGGCGGGGTGCGGGCGTCCCAGACGGCGCCGGTACCGGTCGGCCACCTGCGCCTGCCAGATCAACCGGTCGATACAGCCGGTCCAGTCCTCTTCGCCCAAAACGAACAGCACGCGGGCTGCGGCAAGGACATCACCGATCAGCACCGGACGCATCCCGTCACACTGCAATCTGCGCGAAAGGACCGGGGCCGAAGCGGTCCGAAACCTGCGCCACACGCAAAAGACACCCGCCCAGCGTGCCGTCGGCGGCCTGCTGCGATACCGGATAGATCCAGTTCGGGACCATCACCGACACTTCCCTGACCATCAGAATGCCCGATATCACCTGAACAAGATAGGTTTCGCGGTCTTCGCCCAGCGGAACCTCTCCGACACGCCATCCATCCCCGTCAATGCGTGTCCTGCGGATCCACGTCACAGACCGCTCCCCCCCCGGATCCCCCGCGACACGCAGATGCACCGGCCGATAGGGACGCAGCCCGACGCCCTCAAAGGCGATGATGCGATGAACCGTTGAAGCGTCGTCAAAGCCGCGCTCTGCCGCGCCGATCCGGTAGTGCCTGTCCAGACCGCGGGCCGCCTGCGACAGGGCAATCTGCACCGGTGCCTGGTCCAGAAGCACAAAAGCACTGCCCGCCGGCAAGGGTTCCGGCATGGCATCTTCCGTCCCCGCCTGCCCGCGCAGCAGGCCGGTCAGGTCATAGACCTGGGGTGCCACAAGCTCGGCCCCGGTGAACTGCAATACCTCCCAGGGTCCCGCTGCGCCAGCGCCGACGGCAGCGGCATTCGCCCCGTTCAACATCCCCGCCAGGTCGGTTGAGCTCAGGGTCCCGCCCGACAGGCGAACGCGCAAGGGCGCACTGCGGGAAAGCAGACCCGGGCGGGCCGGTGCAAGCGCCGTCTCGGTTACCCCGTATGTAGCCGGCACCATCACCAGCCGGTTCAGGGCATAGCCGTTGTCGGACGCCGAACTCCACACCGCCACTGGCCCCGGCCATGGCACGGCCCCCACGGCCAGATGCGGGGCATCCGGCACCTCTGCCCCGTTGAGCAGCGGCAAATCCAGAAACAGCGGGTGAACCGGCGCGGGCGGCGTATAGGGTGCCACAAAAGGGCGCACCTGCACCGCTGTCCCGGACCGATAGGCCGCAGATTCGACGCGAACCGCCTCGATTTGCAGGAACTCCGCCTGTTCGATCCGGTCGATCCGATAGCGCGCATCATCAACGGCAACCACATCGCCAGCCCCGAGCCAAAGTGCGGACTTGGGCAATGCAAAACGGGCCGCGTCACGCGCGACCCGCGCTTCTGCAAGCCAGCGCTCCACAATCATCCTGCCCTCTGCCGCCGTCAGGCTCAGCGCCAGTTCCGACTGCGCCACGCCAAAGGCCGCCTCGTCCGGAAAGATCGCTTCGGCCTGCCGCACTTCGAAAGCGCTTTCGGCATCAACGAAGCCAAGCCGCACCCGACCGGTCATCTCGGCTTCGGCTGCGCGGGTCAATTCGACCGCACCATCGATCTCTGTGCTTACTGCCATCATCGCGCGGTCAAGCGTGTCCGTCAGCCGACCGTCCCGCATCCGGAAGCCAAGAATTCCCTCCCGCTCAACGGCGTCAAACCCGTAAGCAAGGGCCAGCGGTTGCAGGGCAGACCGCGCAGTTCCCACCTCTGCCACCGCATAGCCGCGCACAAGGCCATAAAGACGCGACACGTCAAAGCCGACCAGCCCCGAGCGCTCACACAGATCGGCAACCACCGAGGCAAGCGTCAGGTTCGCCGCCCGGCCATTGATCCAGTGACCAAGCCGATAGTTATCGCCATCGCTCCAGGCCGAAGTCAGGTTGGGAAATTCGGGATAGGGCCGGGCATCCCAGGTCCAGACATAGGCCCGCGTCATGTCCACCATCGTCCCGCCATAGCCGGGTGACAGCGGATTGTTCACCCCCTCCGCCCAGAATTCGGCCATCGCGCGCAGATACTGCATCTGGATCAGGTCATCGCGCTGTCCGGTTGATCCGCGCGGCAACAGCGATTCCGAAGATTTGGGGTCCACAAACCGGTTCGGCTCATTCGTACCCTTGTCAATGGCAGGACAGCCAAGTTCGGTAAACCGCACCGGCTTGGACCTTGGCACCCATGCCGTCGGCACCGCAGACCGTACCCCCCCGACCCGGTCGTGATGGGGGTTGGACCACCAGCTTTTCAGGTCTTTCGGGCGAAACACCCAAGGCTCCCCGTAAAGCCCGTCTTGGATCGGCGTCCGGGTCTGCGCCAAGGCATCTGCGGCCGAGGCGTAGAACCAGTCAAATCCCTCGCCCCCCGCGATATTCGACTTCAGGTAATCAAGATTGTAGATCGCGCCCCAGGCAGCATCGGCATGGCTTTCCCCGTCACGCCAGTCCGAGAGCGGCATGTAGTTGTCGATCCCGATGAAATCGATGTTCGCATCCGCCCAAAGCGGATCAAGATGAAACTGAACATTGCCGGACGCATCATGGTAGCCAAAGTATTCGGACCAGTCTGCCGCATAGCTCAGCTTGACGCCCGGCCCCAGAATCCCCCGTACATCCGCCGCCAGCTGGCGCAAGGCCGCCACGGCGGGAAAGCTGTCTCCTTGCCCCCGTATCTGCGTCACTGACCGCAACTCCGATCCGATGCAAAAGGCTTCAACGCCGCCAGCGGCCGCGCAAAGATGCGCATAATGCAGCACAAAGCGCCGGTAGCCCCAGGATGCCGGCCCCGAATAGCTGATCTGATCGCCGTTCCGCGCAAAATGACCGGGCTCAGCCGTCCCGAAAAAGGCGGCCACTTCGGCAGAGGCCCCGGCAGTGCGGTCGGGCGAACCGGGCCGGCCGGGTGCCACCGACAGCGTGATGCGTCCCCGCCAGGGCAGCACCGGCTGCCCCGTGGCCCCGGTCCATGGGTCGGGCAATGTATTGCCCGCCATCTGCTCCATCAGCACAAAGGGGTAGAACATCACCTGCTGCCCTGCGGCCTGCAGGGCACGGATCGCCTCGATCACCGATTGATCCGTGGGCGTTCCGCCATAGACAGGCCGTCCCTCAAGGGTGGCAATCTGCCCTGCCTCCCCCCGGCCAATGCCACCAGCCCACCAGGGCATCGTGCCTTCGGTGATCTTCTGTTCAACCTTCGGACGCACCGTGCAGCTGCCGCACCGCAGATCATCGCCGAACCAGGACACCACAAGGGAAACAGCGCCGCACCGGGGCAGCTCTTCACGCAGCTGCGTCAGCGATGTGACCATATCCGTCTGGCCCGATGGCGAATGCATGTTTGCAGCGCGCTGCAGGCCGGGTCCGTCGTCATAATGTACCCGGCTTGTCGCCAGCGCATATTCCCCTGTCCCCGGAATCAGCGCCACCGCCCGCACGCTGCCTGCGATATCGCTCATGGACCGGGCCACGGCCCCTTGCGCCCGGCGCACCACCTCAAATGAAAACTGCGGCACCCGGTTGCCGAAATCGGCCAGCGGAAGATCCTCGAACACCACATAAGCGATGCCCCGATAGGCAGGCGCACGGCCAGCCCCTTCGACAGCGGCAATCTTTGCATCTGGCTGTTGCGTCTCGCTTCCCGGATACACCCGCATGTTCAGCCGGTCACGCACGATCTCATTGCCATCGGCCCAGATCCGGCCCACGCGCAGGATTTCTCCCTCGCATAGGGCAACGGCAAGGCTGACCGAATAGGAATAGCTCTCGGTCACCACCGAAGGGTTGCGCCTGCCGCCCTTGCCGCCCCGGCTTTCCTGTTGCGTCGTTGTGACCGTTTCCTTGAACCGCGTCGCCCAGATCACCTGCCCCGCCACCCGCATCCGGCCAAAAACCTGGCCAATGGCCGTGCCTTCGCTTGCCCCCATCACCCGGATGCGCTCGACCCGTCCCACCTCAACCACGGAAGAGCCTGATCCCATCAGCCGCTGATCAATCACCCTGCCCAGCGTGGCCCCGACCGCCCGGCCAATGACCGCCCCTGACAGGCCCAGGACCGTGCCGCCAAAACTGCCCCCGATCGCCGCCCCGACAGCCGATAGAACGATCGTCGCCATTCAGACCTCTCCTTCGGGAAATGTGAACCGCGCGACAACCCTGCGCGCCCAGGGCTGCGACAGCGGGCTTTCAACCACACCATGCCCGCAAAAGGCGTGGATGAAGCTGGGGGCGGCGCCAACCTCTGCGGCAATCCCCAGGTGTTTTGCGATGCCCTCGTCGCGCATCCGGAACAACAAAACGTCGCCGGGGCGGACGGTTTCCGCGCGACAGGGCCGCAGCCATCGCCGTGCCGCATCCCACAGGGCTTCCTCGCCACCCGCCTCGGCCCAATCCGCCGTATAAGGTGGCACAGGTTCCGGTTCGGCTCCGTACAGGTCTCGCCACAATCCCCGCAGCAGGCCAAGACAATCAGCCCCCCCGCCCCGGACGCAGCCCTGATGACGGTAGGGCGTTCCAATCCAGCTCCGCGCCAGGTCCACAACCCCCAGGGCGTTCCCCGACATCACCGCAGCCTCCCGCCGTCATTCGCCCCGGACTCTGTGGGATAAGACAGCAGCCAGTCTTCACCCGGGATATGCGGAAACCCGCGAAAGTTATGAAAATTGTTGAACTTCGACTGGCAGGTGGCAGCCTGCCGGTCACATCCTGCCTCCAGGCGGATGCGGTCGCCCGCAGCCACCGGCGGCCCGATCCTGTCCCACAGTTCGATCACCCGCTGACCGCCTTCGGTCCGGTCGGTCTTGATCAGCCCGATGACCCCGCGCGCTTGCCCGTCAAGCAGCCGCAGCCGGCCTTTTTCGAACCAGCCGGCGGCAAAGCCCGCCACGCCCGAAAATACGAAAACGCGCCGCTCCGTATGGGTCTGCACAGCAAGCTCTGCCGAAAATCCGGGCTGGCCCAGATCAAAGCGGCACTGTGCATCGCCCAGAATGGCGGCGCAATCGCGCTGATAGACCCTGCCCTGCGGCTGGTTCAGCGCTTCGGTCAGGCCGCGCAATTCGGCGCGGAACGCCCCCGCTGACCGGACAATCTCGCCAAAGGTTCCCCGAAACTGCAACAGCCTCTGGCGGACATCGGTCCAGTTGACCAGCCAGCAGCGCACCTCGGCCGCGTCGTATCGCCCTGCCAGCAGATCGGCCTCGGTGACGGCATCGCTGCTCAGCGCGCCCACCGCCTCGCTGTTGTCCACGGCAAAGCCGGTGGTTTGCATCAGGGCGCGCGCCGTCATGCCGGTTTCGGCCCGATAGGTAAGGCCGTCGAACTTCAGATCGCGGTCGTGGTCGGTAAAGCCCAGCACCACACCGTCCCTGCGCTGCACGGCCCAGGCCCGGCACAGGGTTGCAACCCCGCCCGCAAGATGGGCCAGCAGCTCCTCGCGCCCCGCCATCAGACCCGCAGCTCCACCACCGGAACCGAAGGAACCTCGCCCGCCTGAAAAGCCTCGATCGAGGTTTGGATGCGGTCCGTATCAAACCGCACCGGGACATCAAACTCGAACCCGGCCGAGATGACCGCCCCCAGCGCGGGGGCCAGGGCGAAGGTCACAGTCCCGGTCGCCGCCTGCAACGTCCAGTCCAGATCGCCTGCCTTTTCCACACCGCCGACCGCCACGCGCACCGTCGTCGCCACCGGCTTCGTGATCGGGCGCTGATAGGTCCCCACCCCGGAAACATAGGTCTTGCTCAACCTGAAGTCCTTTCTGATCCCGTCCCCCTGACCGATCATCTGATCCAGCGGCGTGACCGCTTGCGATGCTGCGGATGACTTGAAATCCAGCCAGTCTTTCCAGCGAAAGCCGTGCAGCTGGCCGCGCCGCGCCTCAAAAAAGGCAATGACCTCGCCCAGATCGTCCAGGCTGCGCATCCCCAGACCCGCATCATAGCGGCGGCGAGAATGTTCCCAGGGCGTGCTGCGCTCCTCGAACCCGTTCGTCAGCGCCACGATTTCCGTGCGCCGCTCCGGCCCGCCGGACGACCCGAAACTCAGGTTCACCGGAAACCGCACCTCGTGAAATCCCATTCAGCGCCCTCATCTGTTCCGCTGGCCGCGCGCCAGCACCCGGTTGACCTGCGCGGCGATCTGCCCCTGACTGCGCTCAAACCCCTGCACATCCGGCGTCGACACGTTCATGACCACCGATACACCCCGGCCCGCGCCCCCGGCGCTCTGCACGCCAAGGCGGCCGTCAGCGCCCCGCGACAGCGGCAGAATGGCTTCCGGGCCCGCCTCGCCCATCAGGCCCTGACCTCCGCGCATCGCAAAGCCGGTCGGCCCCGTAACCACGCCGCGCGCAAATGGCGTGACACGGCCCTGCGCGATCACCCCCCCTTTGGCAAAAGGCGTGACCGCCTGCATCAACCCGCCAATGCCCTTGGCCAGAAGCCCGCTCAGCGCGTCGGTCACGGGCCGGGTCGCCGCGCGATAGGCGGTGTCCGACAGGGTCTGCCCGATCCCCTTCAGCGCATCCGAAAGCCTGGCCCCGTCAAAGACCAGACCATCGAAGGCACGCCGCAACCCGCTGCCGATCCCGCTCGTCAATCCGGTCACTTCACGTCCGGCCTGGGCAATCCCGCCCTGCATCTTGCCCAACTCGCTATTCAGGCCTCCGACACCGCTCGCCGACGCAAAGCAGGCGGACTCAAGCGCCGTGAGCCTTTCTGACAAACTGTCGATCTCGATCATCACCATCCCCCTTCATGCTGTCCGGGAAGGCCCCGATCAGCGCCTCCAGCCGCGCCCGCGTGAACATTGCATGCCCCGCCTGCCCGAGGCCGGCCAGAATCTGCAACTCTGCCGGGGTCAGGCGCCAGAACGCCTCCGGTGCCAGCCCCAGCTGCCCGATCCCCACCCGCATCAGGCCGGGCCAGTCCATGCGGGTCATTTCGGGGCCGCTGCCGGGTCCGGGGGCGCGAAGGCCCGCACCAGCAATTCGGCCGCCAGCCGCGCCGCCCCGCCAAGGCCCCCGGCAATCTCCGCCGCGCGCAGGTCCTCTGCCGTGCCGCACCAGCCGCCGCCGCGCAGGCCGGCCACGATCAGCCCCAGCACATCGCGCGTCGTGTACCTGCCCTGTTCGAAGCGCTCCACAAGGTCCACCAGGCTTTCCGCCTCCATCGCGGCCTCGAGTTCTGCCAGCGCGCCAAGGGTCAGACGCGCCACATGCGCCTGACCATTCAGCACGACGGTCACCTCTCCCGCCCAGGGGTTCGCCATCACAGCGCCACAAAGGTCAGAAGCCCCGCCGAGGCCAGCGTCAGCTCGTAGGTGGCTTCGCCGTCAAAGGTCCCGGCATACTCCAGCGCCGTGATCTGGAACGGCCCCTCGATCGTCCCGAAATCGGGTACGATCACCTGAAAGGCGGGCATCCCGCCCGCAAAGAACACCTGCCGGGCGCGGGCATCGGTCTGCTCGTCGCGGAACACGCCGGATCCGCTGATCGATGCCGATTTCACGCCGGCCCCCGCCAGCAGTTCGCGCCAGCCGCCCGGACTCTCCAGGCTGGTAACGTCCACCGGTTCCGCATTCAGGCTGATGCGCGTGGCCCGCAATCCTGCCACCGTCTCGAACTGCCTCGACCCCGACAGGTCAAGCTTGATCAAAAGGTCCTTGCCGTTCTGTACAGGCATCCCGCCGCTCCCTTCAGATGTTTCGCTTTCGGCCCCGCGCGCCCTCAGTCCTCGACACGCGCCCGAAAGGTCATGTCGATGCGCCGCACCCGGCCATCATCGCGCCTGCGCGCCGTGGCACGCTGAAACCACAGGCCCACCAGCCGCCCCCGGCTCAGCGTCAGGGCCCCATTGTTCAGCGCGTCCGAAATGGCCACTGCCAGGTCCTTGGCCGCATTGAACCCCGCCGCCTCGCTGATCACGCTTACCGCAAACCGGTGTTCTGCCCCGGACCCGGTGGCATCGGACAGATCGCGCACCTCTTCGCTGCCGATCAGCACGAACGTCCCCGCGCCCTGCCCCCTGGGAACCGCATCCACCACCGGAATGCCCGCCAGCGCAGGCAATGCGGTCAGGCGCTGATACACGGCGGCCTGCAGGGCCGCGGCCTGTCCATAACTCATGTCGTCCCCTCTTCGCGCGCAAAGCACAGCAAATACCGCCCCGCCGCGTCGCGCTCGGTAACGGCCAGTATCCGAAACAGCCGCGATCCGTCGCGAAAGCGCTGGTCAGGGCGCGGACGCTGTTCGGCCCCCACCGGCGCCCCGCGCACCGTGATCCGACAGGTCACCTGGGCCCGGGTGAATTCCTCCACCGGCGCATCGCGCCCCGTCCCTGCCGTCACCTCTGCCCACAGGGTCCCCAGCGCCCGCCACTGCTCGGCATAACCGCCCGCCCCGTCCGGTTCGGTGCGCAGCACCTCCAGAACCAGCGGGCGCGACAGGGAAATCCGGGTCATGCCGTGCCCCCGCCCAACAACCGCACCGTCCGCCAGCGCTCGATCAGCGACAGGATTGCAAAGGGCAACCCCTGTTCCCGCAACCCCATCTCGTCGCGCCGCTCGTACAGATCGGCGGCCAGCATCAGCACCGCCTGCCGCAGGTCCGCCGGAACATCGGTCCACAAGGCGCCGAACCCTGCCGTGAACACCACCTCGACTTGCCCCCCGCCCGGCACCGATGGCAGCAGTTGCCCCGTCGGCGCAAGGCGCGGGCGATGCAGATCGGCGATCACCCGGTACACTTGCGGGTCAAGCACGGTTGTTCCGCCCGCAGCATCCGTCAGCGTCACCGACTGAATGCTTCGCACCGGAGCCAGCGGCAGGGCCTGCGCCGCCGGGTCGCGCCAGTCGTCCAGCACCCAGCGGAACACCCGCTGCAGCAGGGCCTTGCCGGTCCGGCCCTCGATCACCGCAAGCGCGGCCCGCAGATAGGCTTCAAGCAACCCGTCCTGCAATCCTTCCTCGGCAAAGCCGGTGCCCAGGCGCAAATGGTCCCGCATCGCCTGAATTGGCAAGGACGCGACCGGAATGGGCGTGTCTTCGTTCAACATCTGGGTCGTCTCCGCTTCCCGAAAGGCATGAAAAGGTCTGGCGGGCACAGGCGGCCTTCGCCCGGAAAAAGACCGCACCCCGCATGTCGGCCGCCGCCCCGATCCGGGGCGGCGCTCCAACCTGCCGTCAGGACAGCGCGAACCTCAGAAGCTTGATCGCAGCATAGTCGCTGATATCGCCCCCCACGCGCTTGGTGGCGTAGAACAGCACATGCGGCTTGGCCGAAAACGGGTCGCGCAGAATCCGCAGGTCCGTCCGTTCCGCAATCGTATAGCCTGCGGCAAAGTCGCCAAAGGCAATCGCATGGGCGTTCGCCGCGATATCGGGCATGTCCTCGCAGACCAGCACCGGATAGCCCATCAGGCGCGGCGGTTCCGCCACGGCAAGCCCGTCGGCCCACATGAAGCGGCCGTCGGCATCCTTCATCTTGCGCACGGCCCCTGCCGTCCTGGAATTCATCACGAAGGTCGCATTGGCCCGGTAGGGTGCCGCCAGGGCATAGACAAGGTTCACAATGCAATCGACGGCGTTCGTCGTGGGGAAATCCGCTGCGGCACCGCTGGCCACATAGCCAAGGTTTCCCCATGTCCAAGTGGCATTCGGGACCTTGGCCGGCAGCAGAAAGCCCTTGGGCTTGTCCACCCCGTCCCCGTTCACGAACGCCGCCGACTCCGACCGGATGAAGCGCGAGGCGATTTTTTCCGCCAGCCAGCCCTCCACGTCAAAGGCGCTGTCGTCCAGCAGGCGCTGGCTTGCCTTGGGCATGGCCGCAAGCTGGTGCAGCCGGATCGAGATGCGCTCGATCAGCGGCGTCGCCGTCTCGGTGACCGATCCGGTCTCGGTAACCCATCCGGTCCCCACGTCCGACCGGTCAATCAACACATCGAAATTCGAGGCATCCACCGTCACCACGCTGGCAATCGACCGGATCGACGCGGTCGAAACCAGCATCGATTTCACCGTATCCGCCGTGCGCGGGTCCACCAGAAAACCGCCATCGCCGGGCACGGCCGTGCTCAGCGCCTTGCCCTCCAGCATCAGGCCGCGCAGCGCCTCGTCATCGCCGTGGCGCAGATAGGCGCTGAAGGCTTTCTTGTGCGGCTCGTCCATTGCAACCGCAGTTGAAAGGGCCGGGCGTCCATAGGTCATCG
Source organism: Rhodobacter sp. (assembly GCA_020250175.1). Taxonomy (GTDB): domain Bacteria; phylum Pseudomonadota; class Alphaproteobacteria; order Rhodobacterales; family Rhodobacteraceae; genus Aliitabrizicola. The sequence goes on along the minus strand of JADCEN010000050.1, from coordinate 10,955 downwards.
TCTTGGCTTGCAGCATGGTCAGTCGCTCTTCCTGTTGATGTAGCGCAGATGTCACTTCGGCCTGAAAGCCGTTGAATTCCTGCAGAAAACCGGCCAAAGCCTCGGTCATCTGCTCAGCCGGTCCGGCGGCTCCGGGGCTGTGCGCCCCGGGCCGGATACTGGTCTCTCCCATCTTGTCCCCCGTGGTTGGGCCGCGTCAGCGCGCGGCAAGATTGCGGTGCGCCTGCTCGAAAAGCCGGGCCAGCCTGATCCAGCCCGCATCTGCGGCAGGGTCGGCCTTGGCCTGAACCCGCGCTTCGGCCAGCATCGGAAAAGTCACAAGTGACACTTCCCAAAGCTCCACTTCCTGCAGCAGCCGCTGTCCCTTGGCATCCCTCTCGGCCCGCACCGTACGGTAGCCGATCGACAATCCGTCGATTGCACCGGCCGCAAGCAGGGCAGCGGCCTCCTTTCCGCGCGCCACATCGGTCAGGACCCGCCCCTTCACATAAAGTCCGGTCGCATCCTCGCGCACCTCGTCCCACACCCCGATGGGCTGTGCCGGATCGTGCTGCCACAGCATCTTGACCCGTCGGCCCGATGCCGCCAGCGCCGAAAGTGACGCCGCATAAGCCCCGCGCCCCACCACATCCCCGCCCTGATCCCGGCGCCCGAAGATCGAGGCATAGCCTTCGATCCGCGATCCCTCCGTCACCGTGATCCCGGCTTCGGGGCGATGGAACTTGCGCTCCGGCGCGCCCGCCTGTGTCATCTCACCCATGTCGCTGCTACCTCATCGCTGCCGCAATCACGGCCTCTGCCATCTGCGCCAGCAGAAAGCAGGCCAGGCCGTAAACCCCTACCCAGATGCGCTTCTCCAGCCGCTCCAGCGCCGCATCGATCTGACCAAGCCGAAACTCCAGCGCGGCCCAACGCTCCTGCGCCACCCGTTCATTGGCCTCGATCCGGGCGGCCGCCGCATCGAAACTCTCATACAGAAACCGCGATCCGCCGCCTGCATCCCGCATGCTCAACCCTCCGCCAGGGGCGGCAGGCCAAGGGCGGCCCGCTTCTCCGCCGGGCTCAGGAAATCCGCCGCACCGACGCGCGCCCATTGCTGGTCACGGTCTGCCGCCAGCGCTGGCACCTGATCAGGGTCGGGGCGCAACTCCACCTCTTCCCCGGTAAAGCTGGACAGCCACTGCGAAATCGCGGCCGTCACCTTGCCCGCCAGCGGCAGCACCGTCAGCCTGTAGAAGGCACGGTGGGCTTCCTGATAATTGGCATAGGTCGCCTCGCCCGGTATCCCCATCAGCATCGGCGGTATCCCGAAGGCCACCGCAATCTCGCGCGCCGCCGCCTCCTTGGTCTTCTGGAACTCCATGTCAGACGGGGAAAAGCCCATCGGCTTCCAGTCCAGCCCCCCTTCCAGCAGCATCGGACGGCCCGCATTGCGTGCCCCCTGATGATGGCTTTCCATCTCGCTCACCAGCCGGTCATACTGATCGGCACTCAGGTTGCCCTGCCCGTCCACCCCCCGATAGACGATTGCCCCCGACGGGCGGGCGGCATTGTCCAGCAGCGCCTTCGACCAGGCCGATGCGGAATTATGCACATCCACCGCCACACCCGCCGCCTGCAACGGCGAAAAGCCGTAATGGTCATCCTGCGGATGGAACGCGCGGATATGGCAGATGGGCGGCGGCCCGCCCGTCATCGAAAAGCGGTGCGTCCGCCCTCCCACCGCATAGTCATAGGCGGCAGGCCAGCCGTCGGCCCCCGGAACCAGGCTCATCCGGTCCGGCCTCAGCACATGCAACTCTCCCGGCAGGGCCGCACCACCCGGCACGGCCTCCAGATAGCCATTTCCCGACAACAGCAGGAATCCGTACAGCGCCTCGAACAGATCGGCCCGCCCCTGCGCCGCATTCGGACGCCGGATCAGCTCCAGGACCGGATGCGTCTCATAGCGCCGGTTGCGGTCCTGCAGGATCACCGGCAGGGCAGAGGCGGCTTCGGCAATCATCTTCACCGCGCGAAAGGCCACCGGATTGCTCTGAAAGCCGGTCCGCGTCAGCGAAACCGTGTCCCTCGGGCTCCACACCGCCCGCCCGCCGCCGCGGAATGTGACAAGCGCCCCCGTGGCCGAGGCCTTGTGCTCCGGCCCCTGCCCGCGCCCGCGCCTCAGAAAGTCGAACTTCATGGCGAAACTGCTCCTTTGTCTTCGGGCATGCCTCATGGGGCCCCCGGCGCGGCCGCCGACACCCTTCAGCATGATCACCTGTCGGGGACTGTCCGGCTAAAGGGTCCGGATGCCCGGTCGCTGCCACGACCGGGCCGGTTCAATCATCAGGTCGGTCAGCGCCCAGACCAGCGCATCAACCCGGTCCGGGCTGCCCGATCCGGCATATCCCTGCCGGGCAAAGCGGCACATCTGATCTTCCAGATCGCTCAGCCCGTCCAGATGCCGCACGCGTCCCTGTTCATACAGCGCGGCCACCGGCTCTGCCCGCTGTGCCTTGCCGCGCGCCGCATGCACCGCCCGATAGGGGATCAGCGCATCGAACTGGCGGATCAGGCTTTCCACCAGCGCGCCGCCCTGGTTGACCTCCGCCACCAGACGGTCGGCCCGGTGCCGGTGAAAGGCACGGATCGCGGCCTGCGCCCAGGCCTGCGGCTTGGCCGCCGCGACACTTGCATCCTCCAGAACCACCGCGCGCCAGTTTTGCGGTGGGCCTTCGGTGATCGCCCCTACCACAAGAATCCCGCAGGCATCGGAACCGCGATGGCCGGTCACCGGCGGATCAATCGCCACCACGATCCGGTCCAGCGGCGGCGCCTGCGGCAGGCGAAGCGCCTCAAGCTGTGCCGCAGTCCACAGCGCACCCTCGACCTCTTCCAGCAGGATGCCGTCCAGCTCCTGCCGCCCCATCCATGTCCCGCTGTAGCGGCTGCGGATTTCCTCCAGAAAACTTGCGGCCAGATAGGCCCGGTTCGCCTCGGTCGGCGCATGCGTCAGGACAGTCGAGGGATTCTTCAGCACCGCCTTCAGCACCTCGACATTGCGCGGCGTCGTGGTCACGACCTGCCGCGGATTGGCCCCCAGCCGCAGCGCAAACTGCAACATGTCCCAGGTCTCGCCTGCCTTCTTCCACTTGGCCAGCTCGTCCACCCAGGCCGCGTCGAACTGCGGTCCGCGCAGACTGTCGGGATCATGCGCCGAATACACCTGCGCCACCGCGCCGTTGGGCCAGACCAGGCGTCTGCGGGTGGCTTCCCACTCCGGGCGGCGGTCGGGCGGCGAACAGGCAAGGATGCCGCTGTCGCCAAAGATCATCACCTCGCGCACCTGGTCCACCGTCTCGCCGACCAGCGCCACCCGCCTTGCGCGGCCGGGGTCCTTGGGCCTTGATCCTTCCACTTCCGCGCGAACCCACTCGGCCCCCGCCCGTGTCTTTCCCGCCCCGCGCCCCCCCATGACGACCCAGGTCTTCCAGGCCCCGTCGGGGGGCAGCTGATGCGGAAAGGCCCAGAATTCGAACATCCAGGGCAAGGCAAGCAGCGCGTTGTCGTCCAGCCCTCCCAGAAATTCAACCACCGCCTCCGGCGTCGCGGAGGCAAGCCAGGCGGCGCCCGATCTCAGCTCGCGCCGCGTCAAAGTCGATCGCGTAGTCGTGGACGACCCCGGCAACCTGCTTGCGGAGTTTTTCAATGCGCGTCCTTTCATCCATCACCAACTGGAAGGCGGCCTTAAGGTCCTTCACCGCCTGTGTTGCGGCCCGAACCTCGTCCACCGAACCTTGCCGAAGCTTTCGCTGCGCCTGAACCAGATCTTCCGCCGCCTGCCGGTACAGATCTTCTGTCGCTTCCAGAAGATCGACGGGCGGCGGATCCTCCGAAGGCAAATCACTCGTCATCACCCCCCGCACCCGCTTTCTGGCCGGACCGCATGGGCAAATGAAAAAGCGGCACCGGGGTACCCCGTGCCGCTTGCCCACCTCTTCCAGCATGCCCCAAGTCCTACAGGGGACCGCGCGGCAAGTCAAGCAAAAAATTCAGCGCCACCAGACAGTTAGCGTACGCAGCCTTAACCTTTTCTTCACTCTTGCGGCACCGCCGCCGCGCCGCCGTCCTCACCCTCCGCCGCCCGCTGCGCCTCGATGGCACGCCACTTGGCCACATTGGCGTTATGCTCGGCCAGGGTCGCGGCAAAAACATGCCCGCCCGTGCCGTCGGCCACAAAGAACAGATAATCCGTTGCCTCCGGGTTCAGCGCGGCTTCGATGCTCAGCCGTCCGGGATTGGCAATCGGTGTCGGCGGCAAGCCGTCAATCACATAGGTGTTGTAGGGGGTCTCGCGCCGCAGCTCGCTCTGCCGCAACCCGCGCCCCAGGGCCCCCTCGCCCATGGTGATGCCATAGATCACCGTCGGGTCGGTCTGCAACCGCATCCCCTGCGCCAGCCGGTTCAGGAAGACGCCCGCCACCAGCCGCCGCTCTTCGGCAATCCCGGTTTCCTTCTCCACGATGGACGCCATGATCAGCGCCTCTTGCGCCGAGGCAAAGGGCAACCCCTCCGCCCGCGCCGCCCAAAGGTCGCCCAGGATACGGGCCTGCCGCGCCTCCATCTCCGCGATCAGTGCCGCCCGGTCGGCTCCGCGTGTCACCTCATAGCTGTCCGGGGCCAGCGTGCCTTCCGCGGGAACGGCCGCAATCTCTCCCGTCAGGAAATCGGCTCGCCGCAGGCTGTCCACTACCTGCCAGCTTGTCACCCCTTCGGCCAGCGTCACCCGCCAGCGCAGATCATCCTCGCCGGCTGCATCCACATAGGCCGCAGGTGCCGGCTGGGTCACATCGAACTTCACAACCTCGATATAGGACCCCGTCGCAGGATCAAGCTCGCGCAGAACGATATCCGCACCCGTGACGCCGATCCGGAAATTGACCTCGCGCCCGCAGGTCGATTGCCCGCCCGCCGTCACAATCTCCAGCACCTGCGACATCGATGCGCCGGGCGGCACCAGATAGCTGCCGAATTTCAGGTCCGCTGACCGGTCGGCATATTGCGCACCGATACGGAAGATGCGTGCATCCGTCACCGCGCCCCGCGTTTCCAGCACCCGGCTGATCTGCGCCAGCGACGCCCCGCGTTCAACCTTGATACAGACTGCTTCGACCAGCGGCCCCGGCCCGGTGAACTCCTCGCGTACCCAGGTCAGCACCCCCGCTGCCACCGCCAGCAGCACGACAAACAGGGTCAGCGCATTGGACGCCACCGACCGCCACATCAGCCTGTCACCCGTCCCAGGATCAGCGATGCGTTGGTACCGCCAAACCCGAAGGAATTCGACAGCGCCACATCGATCTTGCGCCTGCGCGCCGCATTCGGTGCCAGGTCAAGCTTTGCTGCAATCGCCGGTGTGTCCAGATTGATCGTGGGCGGTGCAATCTGGTCGCGGATCGCCAGCACGCAGAAAATCGCCTCCACCGCGCCCGCCGCCCCCAGAAGATGCCCGATCGAGGATTTGGTCGAACTCATGGTCGCCCGTGCCGCCGCATCGCCCAAAAGCCGCTCTACCGCGCCCAGTTCGATGGTATCGGCCATCGTGCTGGTTCCATGGGCATTGATGTAATCGATGTCTGCCGGCTGCAGCCCGGCACGCTTGAGCGCCATTTTCATGCTGCGGAACCCGCCGTCGCCGTCCTCGCTCGGGGCGGTGATGTGATAGGCATCGCCCGACAATCCGTATCCCAGAACTTCGGCGTAGATCTTCGCACCGCGCGCCTTGGCGTGCCCGTATTCCTCCAGCACCACCACGCCCGCACCTTCGCCCATTACAAACCCGTCCCGGTCCGCGTCATAGGGGCGCGAGGCTTTGGTCGGATCATCGGCGCGCCTGCTGGACAGCGCCTTGCAGGCGTTGAAACCGGCGATGCCGATCTCGCTGATCGGGCTTTCCGCGCCGCCTGCGATCATCACATCGGCGTCGCCCCACTGGATCAGCCGCGCCGCATCGCCAATGGCATGCGCACCGGTTGAACAGGCGGTCACCACCGCATGGTTCGGCCCCTTGAAGCCGAAGCGGATCGAAACCTGACCGGAAATCAGATTGATCAGCGCCGCCGGAATGAAAAAAGGCGATACCCGCTTCGGTCCCTTGTCCCGGATCAGAATGGCGGTCTCCGCGATGGACGACAGCCCGCCGATGCCGGACCCCAGCAACACCCCGGTCGCGCAGCGGTCGTCTTCCGTCAGCGGCTCCCAGCCGGAATCGCGCACCGCCTGAACCGCCGCCGCCATTCCGTACAGGATGAAATCATCAACCTTGCGGCGGTCCTTCGGCTCCATCCAGTCATCCGGGTTGAAGGTGCCGTCGCTGCCATCGCCCATCGGAATCTCGCAGGCATATTGCGTCACCACGTTCGAGGCATCGAACCGCGTAATCGGCCCAGCCCCCGACTGACCCGCAATCAGGCGTTCCCAGGTCTTCTCGACCCCGCAAGCCAGCGGAGTAACCATGCCCAGACCCGTCACGACCACCCGACGCATGCAACTCTCCTGCCCTGTCAAACCTTCGCGCGGTGATACACGCCTGTCTCCCTGCACGCAACATAACCCCGGAACCGAACACCACAGGCCGCACTGTCATGCAAATCGCCGCCTACAAGGCTTCCAGCACGGCAAAGGTCTGCGGCATGCGCTTCAGGCTGGCCGCAATCCGGTCGCGCCATGTCACCCCGTTTCCGATCGCCGCCTCATAGGCCTGACGCAGCCCTTCCGGCCGACCCCTGGCCAAAGCGGCAATCAGAAAGGCGGCCTGCGCCCGGTCCTTGCGCGATTTCAGCGTGTCCGGCCCGCCCCGCCGCCGGTCGGCCAGGATAAGCTTGTGAATGGCATAGCGTTCCGGCCGCGGCACCTGCACCAGGACACCGGATCGGTACAGGACCGCCGCCTTGACCGGATCAGCAATCAGATAATCCAGAAAATCCAGCGCCTGCGCCGAAACCCTTAAGGCAGGCAGGTCCCGGACAGCTTCCCCAGCCCGGATCGACGGCGTCAGGAATTGGATCAGCGTTTCGGACCGGGTCTGCTTCCACCTCCAGACCGCCGCCCCGTCCATGCCGGGCACAGGGGCAAACTCCAGGTCGCCAAAGCTTTCCGGCAAGGATGCGTCAACCCCGTCGTCAAGCGCCAGCGACAGCCGGTCCAACCGCACCATATCTCCGTCCTCCGTCCCGGCAGCGGGATCGGAACCAAAGCGCAAGCCAAGCTCACCCTCGTAAAGCCGGAAGGCGCAGGTGCCCACAATGGTCCCGCCCGTGCGGAACACCCCGGTTTTCGCCAGCGCATTCAGGATCGCTCCAGTGCCGCCACCGGTCGGCAGGAACCCTTCGGCCCGCAGCAGACGCACCAGCCTCGCCCGCTGGCTGGCCCCCTCCTTCTTGCGCCGCACATCTTCGCGATGCAGCGCCATGCGCTCTGCCAGGTCGGGTGTATCCTCGCCGATGTAGCGCTTGCGAACCTGATCCCCGACACGGTAGCTGTCATACCAGTATTTGCGCCCCGACCGCTCCTCCAGCGCAGGCGATCCGTGCAGGGGCGCGACCTGCCCGTTGCCAAGCGACCCCAGCAGATCCTGATAAACCGCATGGGCAAGCGGGGAATGATGTAGGATCATGGCATGTTCAACCCGGAAATCTTTCGTTGAACATCATGCTTCCTCCGCAACCGCACACTTCGTTGAACAGACATCTATGTTAAACAGCAATCCATTTCGTTGAACATATTTTATGTTGAACAAGACAGGATTCCCCTGAAAATCGGGTTTCGCCAAACCAAGGCAGTTCTGTTGAACACGGAATGATGTTCAACAAAAGCAGTTTCCGCTGAACATGGCTGTTCCAAAATACCGCCCGCCTCGCCTGCCGGCAACGGCCCCCTGCCGCTTCAACCGCAGGAATGTCCCCGGGTGATCGGAGGCCGGAAAGACCCCCCGCCCAGGATCAGGCAGGCGGGCCGGGCCCGGCCACGAAAAAACCGCGCCGGTGTCCCGGCGCGGTTTCCATGTCTTGCGAAAAAGATCAGCGCTCGTCGCGCGGATCGAAATCGTTGGCAGCGCCCATTTCGTCGAACAGCTCGGCAATCTCGAAATCCGCAGCCGCCTCGGCTTCCGCCGCCAGCTCCTGGATCGACTTGCCCGAGGCCTGAAGTTCGGCTTCTTCCGCCGAACGCGCCACGTTCAGGCTGATCTTCACCGAAACCTCCGGGTGCAGCACCACCGTAACCCTGTGCATCCCAAGCTCCTTGATCGGGCGCTCCAGCACGATCTGCGCCCGGTTCACCGTGAACCCGGCTTCGGTTGCGGCCTCGGCGGCGTCACGGGTCGTCACGGACCCGTACAGCGCGCCCGCATCCGAGGCAGAACGGATCACGACGAAAATCTGTCCGTCCAGCTTTCCGGCGGCAGATTCCGCCGCTTTTCTGGTCTCCAGGTTCTGCACCTCAAGCTGTGATTTCCTGGCTTCGAACGACTTGATGTTGGCGTCGTTCGCGCGCAGCGCCTTGCCCTGCGGCAGCAGGAAGTTGCGGGCGTATCCGTCCTTGACGTTCACGACCTCGCCCATCTGGCCAAGCTTGGCCACACGCTGCAAAAGGATGACTTGCATGGGTCGATCTCCTTACTTCACGGCATAGGGCAGCAGCGCAAGGAACCGCGCGCGCTTGATCGCACGGGCCAGTTCACGCTGCTTTTTGGCCGAAACGGCCGTGATGCGCGACGGCACGATCTTGCCGCGCTCGGACACATAGCGCTGCAAAAGCCGCGTGTCCTTGTAGTCAATCGCCGGGGCATTGTCGCCGGAAAAGGGGCAGACCTTGCGGCGGCGGAAAAACGGTTTGTTCGCCATGATTTACACTTCCCTCCTGATCAACGCCGACGGTCGCCGCCGCCAAAGCCGCCACGGTCACCGCCGAAGCCGCCGCGGTCGCCACGGTCGCCGCCAAAGCCACGCTCGGGCCGCTCGCCCCGGTCGCCGCGCTCGCCACGGTCATCGCGCTTTTGCATCTGCGTCGACGGACCGTCTTCGTGCTTGTCGACCTTCACGGTCAGCACGCGCATCACATCGTCATGCAGGCGCATCAGGCGTTCCATTTCCTGCACGGCTGCGGCAGGCGCATCCGATTTCAGAAAGGCATAGTGGCCCTTGCGGTTCTTGTTGATCTTGTAGGCCATCGTCTTGACGCCCCAGTACTCGTGTTCAACGATCTTGCCACCGTTGTCCGCAAGGACGGTCGAGAAGTGTTCGATAAGGCCTTCGGCTTGCGTGTTGGAAAGATCCTGACGCGAAATGAATACATGCTCGTAAAGCGGCATGTGGTCTCCAGTCTTGTCGGGTGCATTTCACAGGACGGGCATCTACACTTCCGCAGCCCGTCCACGAGGGGGTGCACCGGTTACGTGGGTAAGCGGAAGAATGCGGCCTTATACATGCGCGCCACAGGGATGCAAGTGTTTCCCCGGCACCGCAGGAACAAGGCCCATGCCCAAGATTACGGCGTTGAAGATCAAGACCTGTGCTTCTTGCGCTGGGTTCATCGGCTCACCTTGAGAGTGGGATCGTCTGCAATGTCAGGGACCAGCCGTCCGGTTCGGCAAAGAATGTCTGGTCGATCTCTGTCATGTTCACATCCTGCGGGAGAATCAAAAGGATGCGTCCGCGCATCGTTCCGTCCGTCTCCGGCGCTTCCCACATCCTGCGAAACTGATGTGCGGTCAACTGGCGATTGCCCCATGACGGATCGGCCAGATGCACCACGCCATCGCGGCGGATGCCCCGGATGACTGTGAAATGGTCATCGCCACGATACTGGACATAGGCAATGGCAGGGACTTGCAGCTGCTTGAGGTCATCGAAGGACAGCATAATCCCGCCCGCCCGCACCCCGTAGCTGGGCGCGACGTCCGCAAGCTGCCGGAAGGACGCGCGATCTGTTGCGCCCATGCGGGTCAGAACGTCCTCTTCAGTGACTGACATGCCGTAGAATTCGTTGAGGATCGTGGCGAGACTGGCCGCGCCACAGGAATAGTCCAGCTCTTGTTTGACGATCCGAAAATCGCGCAGGGCTTTCCAGGAGTTTACGGGTGGCTGGCCGTTCACAAAATTACCCGGAAAAATATCGGCACAAGATGGATGGCTCGGCGCAAGGTATACGACAGCACAAAGAGCCAAAAGCATCAACTTACTCTCAATTATCTGCCCAGGATGACGAGTTATTGGATGCTGACCGACGTTCTCCCCTATTCGAGCGTCCGAACCTGCCCCTGTGTGGCTATTATGGATTGGAGGGCCGTCAGTTGGCGGCATCGGTCAACGCTACTATATCCTGCCCGCCCGTCAGCGCAGCACACAAACTATCCAGCGTAACATGGGCACCGAAAAGCATGGGCCACTCAGCGCCCCCTCCGCGGGCGAGGGAGTTACCCTCAGACCAAGTGATCCGCCCGTTGCGCTTCAGTTGCGCCGTGTAGACGATCGGATCGCCACGCCCGATGGTTTGTCCCGCAGCTACCATCCGTTCCAACAGAAGCGGCCAATTCTTTTCGATTCTGTCGGGTTCGATGCCGTGTTTCGTCGCCAGTGCGGCAACCTCCTCGGGGGTTGGGTGATCCGTGGCCATCCTGAAATTGATCGTGATCGGATATGACAGCCCTTTGGCCTGACCCACAATCTCGACACCGAAGGGGTCAATCATCCCCTGCACCGGCTGTCTGTATAAGTGAGGCGCTTCGGCTAGCTTTTCCGGTGTAGAATCGCCGTCATCTACAAGTGTGAAGCAAAGGCTTATCCCGTTGATGCCGGGGTTGCTACATCTTGTGGGGCGCTGCCTCTGGGGGGGACGCCGGTCTTTCGTTGCTGGGACATGTGAGTGAACGGATGCAGGCCGGAGGACGACGCTCGGCGATCTTTGGCAATTGG
>JADCEN010000005.1 GCA_020250175.1 Rhodobacter sp. | reverse complement strand
TCACCTGCTCGACCTTCTCGGTCCTATCGGTTACGTCCCACCCGCAGAAGCAGAGGAAGCGTTCTATGCAAACCTGAACACGCTCGATATGGTCGCCTAGCCGTTGAACAAATCACCCTCCGGTAAACCCGGGGCGGTTCAGTCGCGGAACGGCGCGCCATTGCGCAGCGCCCCGGGTTTGCGCGCCAGAACAGGCACATAGTGCCACGGATCATAGACCGTCTGACCCCGACCGAAGGCACGGGGATGTTCAGCGACCACCACCCCGTCCTGTCGGATGACGATCCGGCCGGCATAGGCATGGACATCAACAGGCCGTCCGACCGCGGTGGCCAGCACCGAGTATTTGTTGTTGTCGAACCGGACCGTGCAGGTCTTCGACACCGAGGCGGGCACGCTGTGGAAGCCGTCGAAGGGCCCGGCATAGGGCACCAGTTGCGGACGTTCCGCCTCGAACATCTCCCAAATGGTCTTGTCGGTCTGTTCGGGGTGGCGGTGCGCCTTGGCATAGGCCACGCATCTGTCCATCAGAAGGGCGTTCAACTCGTCGAGGCTGCTGACGCGGACGCGCGGCGTGAACATCCGCTCGCGCACCAGTCCGACCTGGTTCTCGACTTGGCCTTTCTCCCAGCCCGATGCGGGTGTGCAGGGCCGTTCATTGGTGCGCCATTGGTTCAAGCCCAATGGACGGCGGATCGACCAGATAGTGGCTGCACATCTGCAGGAAGCGGCGGTTGTAATGCCGCTCCTTGCCGGTGAAGACCGCCTCCACCGCCGTCTTCGCTCAGCGGGCCTCGAACCAGTGGCGGCTCCACCTCGCTGTCGTAAATCCCACGTGTGCAGGTGCCCCTGAAGAAGGCGAACGCACGGTCATGCGCGTCAAGGACCGTCTCCTGGCTCTCGCGCATGTAGGCCCGGGCGAACACCATCCGGCTGTGGCAAAGCCGGACATGCGCCACCTTCACGGTCACGGTCACGCCCGACATCAGAATGACCTCGTGGCTCCAATCGAATTGACAGGCCTCGCCCGGCGCATAGTAGAGCGGCACATAGGCCTCGGCCGTCGCGGCCCCGCGGTTCTGCGACCAGGCCTTGGCAAACCGGCGCACTGCATCATAGCCGCCCTCATAGCCCAGCCCCCGAAGCTCCTCGAAGATCCGGATCAGCGTCAGCCGCTCCCGTGATGGCTTGCCTGCATTTGTCGACAGGAACTGCTCCAGCTGACCCTGCCACGGCCCGATCCGCGGCATCGGCTGCCGCTCCCGCTCATAGGTGAAGTCGGTCTCACCCGACCGCAGGATCTTGCGCACCGTATTGCGCGACAGATGCAGATCCCGGGCGATCTTCTTCATCGACCAGCCCCGGATGTGAAAGGCCCGCCGGACCCGCGCAATCGTATCCACCCGCTTCAACTCCCCCTCCGTCCGCTGCCCCTTTATCCGGCTTATACCAACGGCCCTTGCGCGCGACTCTTTTGGGATTCCCAAGCCGTCCGAACTCTGACTCAATGTGGCGTCATAGGCAGGAGGCAGGCATGGCAGGGATTGCGATCACGCGGGGGGAACTGACGGCGTCGGAGTTGCGGGCTGCGGCGGGCCGGACGAAGGATGCGCGGGCGGCGCGGCGGATACTGGCGATCTCACTGGTTCTGGAGGGCGTTGACCGCATGACGGCGGCACAAACCTGTGGGATGGACCGGCAGACCCTGCGGGGTGAGGAGGATCAGGAAGCTGTCCGGGGGACAGTTTCCCCGACGAACGGGCATCGCTACAATGCCGAGGGTCTTGCCGGGCTGGTGAACCGGACGGTTCCACACCCCCCGAGGCCGCTGGCACCCGACCAGATGGCGGAGCTTGCGGACTGGGTGGAGGCGGGCCCCGATCCAGTGCGGGATGGCGTGGTGCGCTGGCGGCGCAAGGATTTGCAGGCCCGCATCGCGGCAGAGTTCGGCGTCACCCTGCACGAGCGCAGCGTCGGCAAGCAACTGGCGGCACTCGGCTTCCGGCGGCTCTCGGTGCGTCCGCAGCACCCGAAGTCGGACCCGCAGGCGCAGGAAGCGTTCAAAAAAACTTCCCCGAGGCGGTAGCTGCGGCGATCCCTGCGCGGGCACGCGACAAGCCGCTTGAGGTCTGGTTCCAGGAGTTCGCCATGGCGCCGCCACCGGTCCGAGGCCCATGGCGGACGCGCGCGTAGGTCAGCAGGGAACCCTCACCCGCATGTGGGCGCGGCGCGGCACCAGACCCCGCGCGCCCTGCGACACCCGCGATCAATGGGCGTATCTGTTCGGTGCGGTCTGCCCGGCGCGCGGCATCGCGGCAGGGCTGGTCCTGCCCTTCGTCAACACCGCGGCGATGAATGCCCACCTGGCCGAGATCGCCCGCACCGTTGCCCCAGGTGCCCATGCGCTTCTCATCCTTGACGGCGCAGGCTGGCACGGATCAGCCGCCCTCGTCGTCCCCGACAATCTCTCCTTGCTGACCTTGCCGCCATACAGCCCGGAACTGAACCCCGTCGAGAACGTCTGGGCCTATCTGCGCGCCAACAAGCTCGCCATCACCGTCTTCAACACCCATGAAGAAATCGTCGATGCCTGCTGCAAGGCCCGGAACTTCTTCGCAAACGACCCCGAAGCCATCGCCTCCATAACCTCACGCACTTGGGCACAAGTCAGTTGAAAGGGCCGTTGGGATGACAGATCAAAAGGGGGGTCAAAATTGGACGCCGATCACCCCGCCTAGGGGGCCAAAATTGCATGCCGAAACACAGGAAGACGCGCCCGCCCGGCATCCACAAGACGGCGAAGGCGAAAGTGACAGAAGGTCTCCGTCTCACCCAGGGGCCGCCGCCGCCGGATGCGACGCACTGGACGTTACGCGCGATGGCGAAAGCCGTCGGACTGGCGGCCTTGACCCTGTGCGACATCTGGAAGGCGCATGGCCTGGCCCCGCACCGCTGGCGGCAGTTCAAGCAGTCGAACGATCCGGCTTTTGTCGATAAGCTGCGGGATGTGGCCGGTCTTTATGTGGCACCTCCCGCCCATGCGGTGGTCCAGCAGGTCGATGAAAAGGCGCAAATACAGGCTCTTGACCGCACTCAGCCGTTTGTCGGCTAGCGTGGCCCCACCGGGGCCAGGATCCTCCTCACCCCCTGAAGACAGGACGCGGTCCGACCATGACCCACGACTACAAGCGCCACGGCACCACGACGCTCTTTGCCGCGCTCAATCTTCTGACCGGCGAGGTCACCGCCTGGAACATGGCCCGTCACCGCCATCAGGAGTTCCTCCACTTCCTGAACCGGATCGAGCGCTGCGTCCCTGCCGACAAGGCCATTCAAAGGGTAATGGGCAATTGCCGCCCCCACAGGCACGCCACTGTCCGGGCCTGGCTTGCCCGCCACCCGTGCCGGACCTTCCACTTCATCCCGACAGCAAGCTCATGGCTGAACGCCGCCGACTTGCGTCGGGAAAACGGTCCCCCGGACCGTTTACTGATCCTCCGCATCTTCGCCAAACTCACCCGACTAGGGTTGAAACACGGTGTGTTCCGATCCGCCGGTACCCTGAAAACCGCGATCACCCGTTTCATCGAACAGCACAACACCCGTGAAGCCAGGCCCTTCCCCTGGCGGGCAGACCCGGACAAAATCATCGGTGCCAGAAATCGGGGGTTCCAGGGGTTGGATGCGATCCAATAGCGTCCCTCAGCAGCAGAAACTGGTCCGGCGATGCGTTGACGGATCAGCTTTCGCCGAAAAGGTCGCGGGTAAAGACCTTGGCACGCACATCCTCCAGATCGGGATTGTTGCGGTTGGTCACGATCACGTCGGCCATGGCTTTCAGGGCGTCCAGGTCGCGCAGCACGGCAGAGCCATGGAAATAATCCTCTTCCAGGGCCGGCTCATAGACCACGACTTCGATGCCGCGTCTCGCAAGGCGCTTCATGATGCCCTGGACGGCGCTCTGACGAAAGTTGTCGGACCCTTCCTTCATCGTCAGCCGGTACACGCCGACCACCCGGGGGTTCATCGCGATGATGCGGTCGGCCAGGACATCCTTGCGTGTACGGTTTGCCGCAACGACGGCACCCACCAGATTCTGCGGAATGCCTGCGAAATTGGCAAGCAACTGCTTGGCATCCTTGGGCAGACAATAGCCGCCATAGCCGAAGGAAGGGTTGTTGTAGTGGCTGCCCACGCGCGGGTCATGGCCGACGCCCTCGATGATGTCGCGCGCGTTCAGGTCGGTGTGCAGCGCATAGCTGTCAAGCTCATTGAAGAAGGCGACGCGCATTGCAAGAAACGTGTTGGCGAACAGCTTGATCGCCTCGGCCTCAGATGAGCCGGTGAAGATCAGCGGAATGTCGGGCCGCAGCGCGCCTTGCGCCAGGAGGTCGGCAAAGGTGCGGGCGCGGGGTGAATCTTCGCCCACCACAATGCGCGAGGGGTGAAGGTTGTCATGCAGCGCCTTGCCCTCGCGCAGAAATTCGGGGCTGAAGATGATCTGGTCCGTGTCCAGCTGCACCCGGATCGACCTAGTATAGCCGACTGGAATGGTCGATTTGATGACGATCGTGGCCTGTCTGTTGACGGCAATGACCTGCCGAAGGACGGCCTCGACGCTGGAGGTGTCGAACAGGTTGGTCTCGGGGTCATAGTTCGTGGGGGTGGCCACGATCACGTATTCGGCCTCGGCATAGGCTTGGGCGGCCTCGGTCGTGGCTATCAGGTGCAGCTTTCTTCCTGACAGGTAAGCCTCCAGCTCGGCATCGACGATGGGGCTTTTGCCGACATTCACCATCGAGACGCGGCGAGGGTCGATATCGACGGCCGTCACCCAGTTGTGCTGGGCCAGCAGTACGGCATTGGACAGGCCACAATAACCCAACCCCACGACGACAATCCTGTATGGTTTCATTTTCTCCGATTCCTCTTGCCGTTTCTGTCCGGCATGCTAACCTCACTGATCATTGTAGGTAATGCTCCGATCACGATTCGGGGGTCATGATGAGCAGTGCCCAGCTGCGCGCGGGATCATCCTTTTGGAGGGCAGGGGGGAAGAATCGGGGGTGTCTGATGCAGGAGTGGGACGCGGACTGCACAAGCCAATTTGTGCAATAAGTGCAAGCTCTTCTGTACATTTTCGGCCGCATGCTTCGGTTAATTCTCGGTCGAATGCCAAGCTTTGGACCACGTTCCCCCGGGCGCCTAGAATAATCAGAGCTTGGCGAAACTGCATCACATTAGTTCAATTACTTAGCAGGTAACTTCCGCCATTCTCGCGTATTCTTAGAGGTACCCCTCAGTAAGTGACGATGTTCCCAAGCAATCCTCGCCTTATTGTGATGATCGCATGAACGGGTCTGTGGATCAAGCGTTTCTTCTCGGATAGCAGCGTTTGCCGCTTAACTGTCCCATCCCGGAAGGTAGTATGGCTGTTTTCTGAACACGTCTGGCCCCAGTTTGTGCCAGTCCTTCATCGCCTGCAAGGGGGGTTTTGCTGCTCTGGGCTGTTTGCGGCAGTTTCTGTTTATAGAGAACCACATAGCGGTGCAGCGTGGTTTCCAGTTGCTCGCCAGACTGGAAGTGGTGCGATTGCAGCACCTCCTCGATCCTGCCGTTGAAGCGTTCGACCATGCCGTTGATCTGGGGGGACTTCGGCGGAGTGAGGCGGTGTTCGATGCCCAGCTCGGCGCAGAGCAGGTCGAACAGGTGCGCGCCCGTGGCTGCGCGCTTGCGCAGGCCGAAGAGGCGATCCGTGAACTCCTTGCCGTTATCGGTCAAGATGGTGC
This sequence comes from Rhodobacter sp., assembly GCA_020250175.1. Taxonomy (GTDB): domain Bacteria; phylum Pseudomonadota; class Alphaproteobacteria; order Rhodobacterales; family Rhodobacteraceae; genus Aliitabrizicola. The sequence goes on along the minus strand of JADCEN010000005.1, from coordinate 1,146 downwards.
GGATGCGGAGCGGGCAGGCGCGCTCCAGGTCACGCAGAAACCGCCGCGCATTGGCCGCCGTCTTTGCCTTGAAGATGCGGATAAACACCCATCCCGTTGCCCTGTCGATGGCGACGAACAGATACCGGCGGCGACTTTCGTCAGCCATTTGAGGCAGATATTTTACGTCTACGTGGTTGTAACCGGGTTCATGGGCCTTGAAGCCGCTGTGCTTCGGTCGCACCGCCTTGGCCTGGAGGTCGCGCAGATTTCCCACCCCATGCCGACGCAGGCAGCGGTCCAAGCCCGACCGCGAGGCCCGGGGGTTGAGGAATTCCCGCAACACGGCAAGCAGGTCGTCAAGCGACACCAGCAGCGTCGTGCGGAGCGCCACGGCAACGACCTCTTGCGCAGGCGTTAGGGTCGTCTGCAGCCGGTGCGGCGTGTGACTGCGATCCTCGACGCTGTCACGCTTGCGCCATTTGCAGATCGTCTGCGGCGTGACCCCGAAGCGTTCCGCAAGAACCGTCCCCGCCTCGTCGCTGGACTGAATGACTGCGCGAACCTTGGGTGTCGTCGTCGCTTGCTTGTGAAGATGCATCAACATGCCGATGCCCCGTCCCGTTTGGCGGGAAAACAGTCCCCCGGACTGTTTTCTGCCCCGCCGCACTCCCTCAGAACCGATCTTGCCATGAAAAGGGCGGATCGCCGAGGAGAAATGTGATCATCCGGGATAGAACAGGTCGCCGGTCTCGGCGATGGAGGTGAACAGCGGGTGGCAGATCCGGGCGTTGTCATGGCCATTCCACTCCGCGTTCGGCTGGTGGCCGTGGACATCAACAGGGGCGCTGTCGATATCCAGCGGGACGGACGGCAACCGCTTGCCCTGCCGTTCCGCCAGGGGAATCGCATTTGAAGATTTGAGGTAGCGCTTGGGTCTGAATTGGATTCTGCTTGTGGTTCCCAAGGGAGGAACCCATGCCGTCATTGATCACGATCCTTCGCCAAGTTCCCGACCCTCGGACGGGGAATGCGCAGCGCCATGCGCTTTTGGACCTTCTGGTGATTGCGCTGGCGGGCTCGGTCTGCGGGGCGGAGAGTTGCGTGGACTTTGCCGGGTTTGCCGAGGACCGGGAGGACCTGCTCCGGGAATTTCTGAGCCTTGAG
>JADCEN010000049.1 GCA_020250175.1 Rhodobacter sp. | reverse complement strand
CACATGGCTATGAACCTGATCCGAGGCGCAGGCGGAAAGGACAGCCTCAAAGTCCGCAGAAAAACTGCCGCTTGGGATCAAGAATACCTCAAAGCCCTCATCACGCGAACTGCTCAATGACCTTCAAGCGATTCCCCTGGGTCAGACCGGCGCAAGCGCGCCAAGGACCGAGCGGAAAAGCACCGCACCATCGGTCCCCCCCTGGGCTGCGTCCACGGCGCGTTCCGGATGCGGCATCAGGCCAAGCACCCTGCGGTTGGCCGACAGCACCCCGGCAATATCCGCCATCGCCCCGTTCGGGTTTTCGGCATAGGTGAAGGCGATGCGGTCTTCCCCGGCCAGCCGCGCCAGCGTTCCGGCGTCGGCGGTGTAATTGCCGTCATGATGCGCAACCGGCAGGCTGATCCTGTCGCCCCTGGCCCATCCGCCGGTATAGGCGCTGTTGGTGGTGGCGACCGTCAGCGTCACCGGCTTGCAGACGAACCTCAGTCCCGCATTGCGCATCAGCGCACCCGGCAGCAGTCCCATCTCGGTCAGCACCTGAAAACCGTTGCAGATGCCAAGAACGAAGCCGCCGCGCGCCGCATGGTCGGCCACCGCATGCCCGATGGGCGAGCGTGCCGCAATCGCCCCGCAGCGCAGATAGTCACCGAACGAGAAGCCGCCGGGAATGCCGACGATATCCACGCCCGCAGGCAGGGCCCTGTCCTTGTGCCAGACCCGAACCACATCCGCCCCGGCCTGCGCAAAGGCCACGGCAAGGTCGCGGTCGCAGTTTGACCCCGGAAAGGTAACGACAGCGGCTTTCATCATCGGCCCCCTGCAAGCGGTGTGGCACGGGCTTAGACCAAACCGAAGGGTCATTCCACCCCCCCTGCCCCGTCTTGCCCGCCCGGATACCCCCGGCGCGGCAGGGCCGGGGCCCCCGGCCCGACAGGACGCGACTATGCCGAAAAGTCGCTGATCACCGCCACGCCTGGCGGGGTCGGCCCGTTGAAGGCGCGCAGCTCTGCCGAGGCCCCCGAAAGCGTGACCTCCCGTGCGACCAGCGGCGCGAAATCGACCCGCCCCGCCTCGATCAGCGAAAGCAGCGATGGATAGCGCCAGCCTGGCATGCCGCGCGTGCCGTACAGGGCCAGGTTCTTCATGTAGACGGCGTTCATGTTGATCTCCATGCGCGCGGCATGGCCCACCGGCATGCCGATCTGCACATGGCGGCCCAGCGGGCGCAGACATTCGATCGAGGCGTTGGTGGTGGCGGCAATGCCCAGCGCCTCGATGCTCAGATGCGCCCCGCCGCCGGTCAGTGCGATGATCCGCCCCGCGGCATCGCCGTCGCGCGCGTCAATCGCGGCCTCGGCGCCGTGGGCAAGGGCATGGGCCAGCTTTTCGGGAACGACATCGACAACAATGACCCGCGCGCCCAGGGCGCGGCCCAGCAGCAGCGCCGAAAGACCGATCCCCCCGGTGCCATGGACGGCCATCCATTCGCCGGCCCGCAGCGCCGCCCGGTCGGTCAGGGCATGCCACACCGTCGTCACCCGGCACCCCAGCCCCGCCGCAACCACAGGCGACAGGCTGTCGGGAAGGCGTGCCAGGTTATGGGCAAAGGGCACGGAAATGAATTCGGCGAAGGCCCCCGGTTCGGTGAAGCCCGGCAGACGCTGGCGCGCACAGGTGTTGCCATGGCCCGACTGGCAGTCGGGACAGGCGCCGCAGGCCAGAATGAAGGGCGCCACCACCCGGTCACCCACCCGCCATGACGACAGCGCCCCGGCCTCTGCCACCTCGCCGCAGTATTCGTGACCGGGAATTTGCCCCGGCTTCACGCGCGGATGCTCTCCGGTCCAGCCGTGCCAGTCTGACCGGCAGATGCCGCAGGCCAGCACCCGCAGGACCACGCCATCGGTCTCGCAGACCGGATCAGCCACCTGTTCGACCGAGAGGTCCTGGTTATAGGTCCGCAGAACCGCTGCACGCATGGCCGGTCTCTTTCCTCGGTTGCCCGGATGGGCGGGCGGGCACCGCCCTGTCTTCAGGCGATCTCGACGGTGAACGTCTCGATCACGGTATTGGCCAGCAGGTTCTCGCACATGGCGCGCACCTCGGCTTCTGCGGCGGCGCGGTCGGTGGCGGCCAGATCAAGCTCGATCACCTTGCCCTGACGCACGGCCTGCACGCCGGCAAAGCCCAGCCTGCCCAGGGCATGGCGCACCGCCTCGCCCTGCGGGTCCAGAACGCCGTCTTTCAGCATGACATGAACGCGGGCCTTCATCGGGGGTCTTTCAGTTGATCAGCGTGGGCTTTGGCGTATGCGTCACATTCGTGGGCAGGACCCCCAGACGGCGGGCCAGTTCGGTATAGACATCGGCCAGCGGGCCGGGGTCGATGGCGGGCTGGCCCTCGGCCTGTTCGGCTGCGCGCATGTCCCAGAGGCGGCAACTGTCGGGGCTGATTTCATCGGCGATGATCAGGCGCATGAAATCGCCCTCCCAGATGCGGCCGATCTCGATGCGGAAATCGGCAAGCCGGATGCCCACACCCATCATGACCCCCGACAGGAAATCATTCACCCGCAGCGCCAGCGCCACCATATCATCCAGGTCCTGCTGCCCGGCCCAGCCAAAGGCGATGATATGCTCTTCGGCCACCATCGGATCGCCCAGCTTTTCATCCTTGTAGTAGAACTCGACAATCGGCCGGGGCAGCGGCGTGCCTTCGGGAATGCCAAGGCGCGCGGAAATCGGCCCGGCAGCGAAATTGCGGACCACCACCTGGATCGGGATGATCTCGACCATGCGGACCAGCTGTTCGCGCATGTTCAGGCGGCGGATGAAATGCGTGGGCACCCCGATGGCATTCAGCCCGGACATGAAGAATTCCGACAGCCGGTTGTTGAGAACGCCCTTGCCCTCGATCGCCTGACCGGGCTTGGGCGTGCTGATCGCCCCGCCGTCATCCTTGAAGTACTGAACCAAAGTGCCCGGCTCGGGGCCTTCATACATGATCTTGGCCTTGCCTTCGTAGATCTTCTTGCGTCGTGCCATGACCTCTCCGCGCGGCGGTGAACGGGGCAGGCACCGGTGCGGCACCGGCCATTCGCCGATTTGTCGCAGCCTATACGTCAACCCGGCCCCTGTCGCAAGGCGATCACCGCCGCAGGCCCCCTTGCGGCACCGGGACCGAAACCGCATATGGGGGCAACCGGGATCACAGCAGGGAAACATCCGATGTCTGGCTTCACTGACCGCGAGCGCGCCTTCGAATCGAAGTTCGCCCATGATACAGAAATGCAGTTCCGCGCCGAAGCGCGCCGCAACAAGCTGCTGGGCCTCTGGGCGGCGGAATTGATGGGCAAATCGGGCGATGCGGCAGCGGACTATGCCATGAGCGTGGTCAAGGCCGATTTTGAAGAGGCAGGCACCGAAGACGTGGTCCGCAAGGTCGCGGGCGACCTTGGTACCCTGTCCTCGCCCGACGCCATCCGCGCCAGGATGACCGAGCTTCTGGCGGTGGCCAAGGCCCAGCTTGTGGATGAGGCCTGACGTCGGCCCGGTGAATCTGGCGACAATCGGACCCGTTAACCCCGCCTGAACCTGCGTCGGCCCATCTGTGGGCCCAGAGGCACGGGCGGGAGGAATCATGACGCGCAGCGCGGTCTTTGGCGGCGGCGGCCCTGCCCGCGCGCTGCGTCTTTGCGTGATCCCGGGCTTTTGCGCCATGGCCGTACTGCTTTTGCAGGACCGCATGGAAGGTCTTGACCCCGCAGCGGTACACCGGGCCGTGCTGGACGTGACACCGGTCACCTGGGTGGTCTCGCTTGCCTGCGTCGCCGCAGGTTTCTGGGCTGTCGGCGCGCAGGAAATTGTGATGCACCGCCATTTTGCAACGCAGGCGCCGGTCCGGCAGGCCCGCCATGCCGGCATGATCGCGGCGGCCATCGGTCAGACCCTGGGCTTTGGTCCGGCGATCGGCACGCTGATCCGCTGGCGCCGCGTGCCGGGGCTTGGGGGCCTGCAGGCCGCCCGCCTGTCTGTGGGGATGAGCATCGGCTTTCTTGTGGTGCTGGGGTTTGTAAGTGCGCTTGCGACGCTGGCGGTCCCGACAGCACCCGGACAGGCGGCGGCGGCGGGCGCACTGGCGGTCTGTGCGCTGCTGGTCGGTCTTTGCGCAATCCCGCCGCATCGTCTGGCCCGCCACATCCGGCTGCCCAGCCTGATCTGCCTGTGTTCCTTTACCGGCTGGGCCATCGCCGAAATGCTGGCCCTTGCGGCGGCCCTGTGGGTGTTTCTGCCGCCCGACACGGGCCCTGGTTTTCTGGCCATGCTGCCGGCGGTCCTGCTGGCGCTTGGTGCCGGCTGGATGACGGGCGCGCCGGGCGGGGTCGGTGCCTTCGAAGTGACCCTGCTGGCGCTTTTGCCTGCGGTCGGGGATGCCGCCCTGATCGGGGCGATCCTGGCCTTCCGCCTGACGGCCTTCGTCCTTCCTGCCGGGATTGCCGGCATCGTCCTTTTGTGCAGACCGGCACGCGCCCAACCTGCAACCTGCGGCCCGGCCCTGCCCGCACAGCCCCCCCGGGCCGAGGCCGGGCTGGTCCGGCAGGGCGTGCTGACCCTGGAACGGCGCGGCAGCGCGCCGGGCTGGATGCTCGGGCGTCTGCCCCACAGCTGTGTTGCCCTTGGCGATCCCGGCCCGGCTGTCGGCCCGGACGCGCGGGTCAGGGCGCTTGCCGCCCTTTCTGCCACCGCCCAGGCAGAGGGGCGCCTGCCCTGCTTGTACAAGACAGGCGCACGCATGGCCCTTGCCGCACGGCAGGCAGGCTGGGTCGTGCGACGGGTCGCTGCCGAGGCCTGGCTTTGTCCGGCGCAGTTCAGCCCGGCAGGCCCGGCCCGTGCCGGGCTGCGCCGCAAGCTGCGTCGGGCGGGCCAGGCCGGGGTATCCGTCACGGCTGTCACAGGTCCCTGCCCCCTCGCAGAAATGGCCCGCGTGGCGGCGTGCTGGGCCAAGGCGCATGGGGGCGAGCGCGGCTTTTCCATGGGGCGCTGGTGCCCGCACTATGTGGCGGGCCAACGGGTGTTTCTTGCCCGTCATGAGGGCCGCGTGATTGCCTTTGTGACCCTGCATGACGGCCCGGACGAATGGACGCTGGACCTGCTGCGCAGCCTGCCCGACTGTCCGGACGGAACCATGTATGCGCTGCTGACCGCCGCAATCGACGCGGCACGCGCCGCCGGAATTCCCCGCCTGTCGCTGGCGGCTGTTCGCCGCGCTCCCCGCAGGCGGCGGACCGGGCATCCGCCAGACGGCGGGCTGGCCCGGTTCAAGGCCGCCTTCGCACCCCGCTGGGAACCGCTCTATCTCTGCGCGCCGTCCTGGTGGGCTTTGGGACTCACGGGTGCAGACATCGCCCGCGCGGTCCTTCGCCCGGCCCCGCTTGCATCCGCCCCGCCACCGGCCCATGGTGCACCGAATGGCATTGCCCCTGCGGCGGCAGCATGGCACAGATTCTCCGAAGGCCTGCCTGCTGGCCGGGCCGCGCCGCTGCGCCAGGAGTTGTGATGACCGATGCCCTGACCCGCCTTCTTGCCTCTCGCGACTGGCTGATGGCCGATGGCGCGACCGGAACCAACCTGTTCAACATGGGCCTGTCGTCAGGCGATGCGCCCGAGATCTGGAACATCGAACATCCCGACAGCATCCGCAGCCTGTACCGCTCTGCGGTGGACGCCGGATCGGACATCTTCCTGACCAATTCCTTTGGCGGCAATGCCAGCCGGATGAAGCTGCACGGCGCGCAGAACCGCGTGCCCGAGTTGAACCGCCTTGCCGCCAGCCTGGGGCGCGAGATTGCCGATGCCGCTGGCAGGACTGTTGTTGTGGCTGGGTCGGTGGGACCCACGGGCGAGATTTTCGAGCCGATGGGAACGATGACTCATGCGGTCGCGGTCGAAATGTTCCACGAACAGGCCGAAGGGCTGAAGGCCGGGGGCGCGGATGTGCTTTGGGTTGAAACCATGTCGGCACCGGAAGAATTCAGGGCAGCGGCAGAGGCCGCCCAGCTGGCTGCAATGCCGTGGTGCGGTACGATGAGCTTTGATACCGCCGGGCGCACCATGATGGGCGTCACATCCGCCGCGATGGTGGAGATGGTGGAAAAACTGCCAAACCCGCCGATTGCCTTCGGTGCCAATTGCGGTGTCGGGGCGTCGGACCTTTTGCGCACCGTTCTGGGCTTTGCCGCGCATGGCTCTGAACGGCCGCTGATTGCCAAGGGCAACGCGGGCATCCCGAAGTATCACGACGGGCACATCCATTACGATGGCACGCCCGCGCTGATGGCCGAATATGCCGTGCTGGCGCGCGATGCGGGGGTTCGAATTATCGGCGGCTGCTGCGGCACTATGCCGGAGCATCTGAAGGCCATGCGTGAGGCGCTGGAAAGCCGCCCGGCGGGGCCGCGCCCGACACTGGAGACGATCAGTGCCCTGCTGGGCGGCTTTTCATCGGCGTCGGACGGCACCGGCGACGATGCCGGCAGCCCGCGGCGCGAACGGCGCGGCCGCCGCGGCTGACCCTGCCCGGCGGGGCAGCGCGGCCCGGTCATGCCGCCCGACCGCCCTTAGAACAGCGTCAGCTGATCGCCCGCGCGGGGCGGCACCCGAAAGAGGTCCCGGCGCAGGGGCTGCAGCGCCGCGTTCAGCCCCAGCCGTGCCACGGCAATCTGAAACCGCCGCTCTGTCAGGGTGGCCCATTGCCCCTGCCCGCTCATCCGCCTGAACCATGCAGGGTCATAATCCCGCCCGCCATGCACGTCGCGCACCCGCGCCATGACCTTCTCTGCCCGGTCCGGCACTGCCCTTGCCAGCCAGTCGCGGAACAATGGCGCAACCTCACCCGGCAGGCGCAGCATGATCCAGCTTGCCGCCACCGCACCGACCGCTTTCGCCGCCACCAGAATGGATTCCAACTCGCTGTCGGTCAGCCCCGGCACCACCGGGGCAACCATCACCCGCACCGGCACGCCTGCCTCCGTCAGCCGCCGGATCACCTCCAGCCGCCGCGCCGGATGTGCGGCGCGCGGCTCCATCGCGCGCGACAGGGCCGGGTCCAGCGTGGTCACCGATATGCCGACCCGCAGCAGACCGTCCCGCGCCATGGGTGCCAGAATGTCCAGATCACGTTCAATCAGAGTGCCCTTTGTGGTGATGGCCACCGGGTGGCTGAAGTCCAGCAGCACTTCCAGCACCTCGCGCATCACTCGGTGCTGCGCCTCGCAGGGTTGATAGGGGTCGGTATTGGTGCCGATGGCCACCGGGGCCACGCTGTAGCGCCTTGCCGCAAGCTCTTTCGCCAGCACCGCGCCGATGCCGGGCCGGGCAATCAGGCGCGTTTCGAAATCAAGCCCCGGCGATAAGTTGAGGAAGGCATGGGTGGGCCGCGCAAAGCAATAGACGCAGCCATGCTCGCAACCGCGATAGGGGTTGATGGCGCGGTCAAACGGCAGATCGGGCGAACGGTTGTAGACCAGCGCCGACCGGGGCCGTTCGATGCGCACCTCGGTCCGCAGCAGGCGTTCCTCTTCGGTGATGTCCCAGCCGTCGTAAAGGGCGGTGCGCGTTGCGCCTTCAAACCGGCCCGCCCGGTTGCTTTGCGCACCGCGCCCCCGCAGGCGCTGCCCCGGCAGTATCCCGTCACCCTTTTCCATGGCCCAAGATTAGAACGAATGTGGAACATGCGCCAGCACTGTCGCTTTGCGACGCGGCCCTGTCGGCTTTTACCTTGCCCATGTCGCAATCCGAAAAGTCCACCCAGGCCTTTGGCCCCATTGAACGTGAAACAGAAGGCAGGAGCAGGCCATGGCCGACGACGAGATCATCCTATCAGAATTGTCGGATGACGAGCTTGTGCTGCAAATGCACGATGATCTGTATGACGGGTTGAAGGAAGAGATCGAGGAAGCCGTCAACATCCTGATCGCCCGCGGCTGGGCCCCCTATGACGTGTTGACCAAGGCGCTGGTTGCCGGAATGACCATTGTCGGCGCAGACTTCCGCGACGGGATTCTTTTCGTGCCGGAAGTTCTGCTTGCCGCCAATGCGATGAAGGCGGGAATGTTCATCCTCAAGCCGCTGCTGGTGGAAACCGGCGCGCCGCGCATGGGCAAGATGGTGATCGGCACCGTCAAGGGCGACATTCACGACATCGGCAAGAACCTTGTCGCCATGATGATGGAAGGTGCGGGGTTTGAGGTGCTGGACCTTGGCATCAACAACTCGGTCGACAAATACCTTGACGCGCTGGAGCGCGAGCAGCCCGACATTCTGGGCATGTCCGCCCTGCTGACCACGACGATGCCTTACATGAAAGTCGTGATCGACACGATGAAGGAAAAGGGCCTGCGCGACGATTATATCGTGCTGGTCGGCGGCGCACCGCTGAACGAGGAATTCGGCCGCGCCATTGGCGCTGATGCCTATTGCCGCGACGCCGCCGTGGCGGTGGAAACCGCCAAGCAGTTCGTCGCGCGCAAGCACAACCAGCTTGCCGGCTGATCCGGCCCGACAGCCCTGCGGGGCCGGACTTGGCGCAGGCGGCACGCCACCCCATGTTGGGGAAAAAGGATGCCGCCCATGCCGCCAAAGACCTTTGCCCTGCTGATCCTTTGCGTGATCGCCGCCGCAGGCGTCACCATCGCCCTTTGGGCGGGGGCAGGCCTGCCGCTGATCGCACTGGGCAGCGCCGCCTTGCTGGGCAGCCTTGTTCTGGGCTGGCGGGGGTTCAAGCGGTGACGGGCCTGCCCGATGACGGCGTTCTGGCCGAGATCGGCCTGCCGCCCCGGCATCAGGGCCGGATCCTGCTGATCGCCTGCGGCGCACTGGCGCATGAAATCCTTGCGCTCAAGCGCAAGAATGGCTGGCATCACCTTGATCTGCAATGTCTTCCGGCGAATCTGCATCTTTGGCCGGATCGTATTGCGGATGCCGTAGAAGCTGCCGTCACCACGCACCGCGCCGCCTATGACAGCCTGTTCGTGGTCTATGCCGATTGTGGCACCGGTGGCCTGTTGCAGGCGCGCTGCGCCGCCCTTGGGGTAGAGATGATTGACGGCCCGCATTGCTACGCCTTCTTCCAGGGCACCGAAGACTTCCTGTCGCGCGCGGATGAAGAGTTTTCGGCCTTCTACCTGACCGATTTTCTGGTGCGACAGTTCGAGGCCTTTGTCTGGCGGCCCATGGGGCTGGACCGGCACCCCGAACTGCGCGACCTGTATTTCGGCAATTACACCAAGCTGGTCTATCAGGCGCAAACCGATGACCCGGCGCTGGACGCCAGGGCCCGGGACTGCGCCGCCCGGCTTGGCCTGGCCTATGAGCGCCGCTTTACGGGATATGGCGATCTGGAAACCACCCTCGCCCGCGCGGCCCAGTGACGAATTTTCTGCGAAAATTCCCGCAACATGGACATTGGCCGGCCCGACGCATAGCCTTTACCCTGTGTGCCGAGAGTGAGGTTGAAGTTATGTGTGACGCAAATCTCCTGACCTTCGCCGATCTTGAGTCCATCCACACCTTCAAGATGCCGAACCAATGGTGCCTTTCGGCCGATGGACGATTCCTGGCGGTGGCAGTGGGGCGACCGATGGCGCAGGCCTTTGCCCAAACCACGCCTGCCGGATCGCAACCCGAGGAATTTGACCTGTACTGGGCAGATCTTTCGGCAGAGCTCCCGCAATTGTCGCGCCTGCTTTCAGATACCGACCCTGCCCTGACATCGTTTTCTGCGTCATGGAGTCCGGATGGACGGTGCCTTGCTTTTGTTCAGGCACGCTATGAACCCTTGCTGGACGATCTCGACGAGAATTGCCTTAAGGCACACCTGGCCGTCTGGCACAGAGAGACTGGAGTTGTCCGGGAGATAGCGCCCGTGGAACTCAATGCGGCGGGCTTTGCGCTTCAGGCCTTGCACTGGACCGGACCCAAAAGCTTTGTGACCCGGCACCTTCGCGCGCCAACCTCCCCCTCCTTCAAGTTGCGTCGGCTGGTGCAGGCGGCACGGCAAGAAACAGGCGCGCGCTATGGCCGCGCGTTGACCGCGAAAGTTCTGGATGGTCCCCAACCCGTACCGACGCCTGAGTCTCTGCGGCAGCCTGAAACCAGGGTAAGCCATTTCCTGCTGAATGATGTCGTTACAGTGCTTTGGGACATTCGGGTTGTCCGGGACCATCAGGGGCAGACAAGTTTCTTGATTGCCCCCGACGGCACATCCTGCCTGATCGCGGCCATCGGTCCGACGGGTGATGCCAGACTTTGCCAGACTTCGTTGGAATGCGTCGGTCATCCCCAGCCAGTATTCCTTGAAACCGGCGACTACGTTCCGGCCCTGAACAGCCTGGCATGGAACGCCGTCGATGGCAGCCTTTGGGGAATGCTTGATCACCGGAACGGGGACCATGCGGTTCTGATGCGCCGCCCGGCCGGTTCGGTCGATTTTCAGCGTGCCGGAACCCACCGTTTTGCGGGGGCCGCCGGCGAAATCCATGTCTTCACCGACGGGCAGGTGCTTTGCCGCGAAAGGGCACGTGACACTTCTCAGATCGCGCCAAGGGACGCTTGGTTTCTCTTCAATCCGAACGAGGACCGGATCAAGGCCACCGCTCAGCTGCAGACATCGCCAGAAGCACCAATTCATGCCCTGCCGACGGGTCATCTTCTTGTGTGCGAAAGTGGCACGGTCAGGGTCCTTGGACCCTCCTCCGACAAGATTTCAGAAGAGCTGACAGCGTTACCACTCAGCGAAGCCAGAGTGTTATGGCCCTATCGCGGCCGGTCCACAGGCCATCTGGTCGCTACCTGCGCCGTTGTTCTTCAGGGGGGTCCGGACGATCACCGCGTCATTTGCGTCACGAAGGACGGCACCACCCTGCAGCCAAGCCTGGTTCCGCCAGGTTCAATCATCGAGGCTGTAGAAGTGGTTGATCACGGCGCAGTTCTGGCGTTTCTTCTGACGGATCAGGACGGCAGCCACGTCATGGCCCAGCGGAACGGTGCACTGCACAAAGTGGCAAGCTTTAACCAGCAGATCGGTCGCAAGCGGCAGGCGCGCACTGTTTTTCTGAACGCGGGTCTGGACCCGATCCTGCCCTGTGAACTGATGCTGCCGCCAGATGCCGTCGGCAGTGCGCCCTACCCGGTGATCGTTCATGTTTACCCCGGCAACCGCTATCCGCCGCATTCCTGCGTAAAGGCTCATGCTTCCCACAATCCCCGGGCGCACAATCCGCACCTGCTCGCCGCGCAGGGGTATGCCGTGCTGTTTCCGGCCCTTCCGCTGGAAGGACTACAGGGAAGCGCTTCCGATTTTCTGCAACGGCTGGCCGAATACGTTGACCTCGCTATTGCCGCTGCGGACGCCGGGGGACAGATAGATACGACAAGAATGGTGCTCTATGGCCATAGCGCGGGCGCTTCACTCGCCCTAAGCCTGCTGGCAAGAAGCCAGAAGTTCCGTGGGGCAATCGCTTCTGCAGGAAACTACAATGCAATGGGCTGGCACGGCCAGTTTGATCCGCGCGACGGGCTGGACGACAGCACCGAGACAACAAAGGCTTCCGTTGAACTTTCGAGGAAGACCGTTCTTACACTGCGTGAACCTTGGGCAAACCCGCAGGACTATCTTGACGCCAGCCCTTGGTTTGACGCGCCGAAGATAAGTAAGCCGGTCTTCCTGTTTCACGGCGACCGCGACCTTATTCCGGTCAGTCAGGCAGAACAAATGTACTCGGCGCTGTTGCTTGCCGGCAGTCCTGTCCGTCTGGTTCGCTACGCTGGTGAAGGCCACATCATCAGCGGCAGCGCCAACGTTGCGCATCTGCATGGCGAGATTTCGCGATTTCTGGAGGGATGCTTCCGTCATAAGCAAAAGTAGACGGATCGCCCCTGCCTCTTACCCGCCCGTCGCCTCTGCCGCCACCGACCGCAGGCGCTGCACCATCGCGCGCAGCCCGTTGGACCGTTGCGATGACAGATGATCGTTCAGCCCCAGCCGCCCCAGTTCGGCCACGGCATCGATCTTTCCCACCTCGGCCACGTTCAGTCCCGTATAAAGCGCGTGCAGAATTGCAATCAGGCCGCGCACGATCATCGCATCGCTTTCGCCCTGAAAGTCAAACCGCGCGTCCGGCCCGTCGCCTGTGATGCGCGGCACGATCCAGACCTGGCTGGCGCAGCCAGTGACCCTGGTTGCGGGCACGCGCAGCGCCTCGTCAAGCTCGGGCATTGTGCGGCCCAGCTCGATCACATGGCGGTAGCGGTCTTCCCAGTCGTCCAGAAACGCGAAAGTTTCGGCAATCTCTTCAAAGGCAGGCGTGGCCATCGCAGTCTCCCTTGTCTGCGGGTGACCTAAGGCGGGCGGCGGCAAAGGTCCAGCCCGCGCGGCGGCGCCTTTTCAAAGCCTGCGCCATAAGGTAGCGAAAGCTGTGCGGTGAAGGGGATGATGATGACGAAACCGATGCTTGCCACCCTGTCGGTGCTGCTGCTGCTGGCCGCCTGCGGATCGGGCCAGAGAACCTGGTACAACCCCTTCGGCTGGTTCGGCGGGTCGCAGGAAACCGAAAGCCTTGTGCAGGATGTCGGCACGCCGCAGGACCCGCGCCCTCTGGTCGATCAGGTGTTGAGCCTGTCGGTGGAACCCTTTGATGGCGGCGCGATCATCCGGGCCACCGGGTTGCCGCAGACCCAGGGCTTCTGGGCGGCAGAGCTGATTGCCGAACCGGTGGTGGACGGGCGGGCGGGTTTCCGCTTCGTCGTCGTGCCCCCAATGGAACCGATGCGCGTGTCAACCCAGCCCTCGCGCGAGATCACGGTGGCCACCACGCTGACCAACCGCGAGCTTGAGGGCATCTCGGAAATCATCGTGACAGGCGCACGCAACGCAAGGTCAAGCCGCCGCTGACCCCCGGCGCGGGCAGCCCCGCGACCGATTCTGCCTGCACGACCGCTACAGCTTGATCACCCGCACGGCATTGCCCCTGGCCGACAGGGCAATCTCGCCCCGGCACAGGCGCAGCGCATCCTCGCCAAAGGCCTCGCGCCGCCAGCCCTTCAGCGCGTCAAGCTCGCGCGCGCCCGCCGCAATCGCATCGAGGTCAGAGGCCGAGGCGATCAGCCTGGCCGCAACACCCAACTCCTCGGACTTGGCCTTCAACAGTACCCGCAGCAGGTCCGCCAGCGCCGGATTGACCTGCAGCTGGTCACGGCTGAGGTCGGGCTTTGGCATCTGCTCCGACGGCATCTCCATCCCGGCCTTCACCGCTGACAGAATGCCATCCGCAATCTCGCCGCGCCGCGCCTCGCGCAGCAAAAGGCGCGAGCGGCCCAGATCATCGACAGTGGCCGGACGGGTCGAGGCCAGTTCCAGCAGCGCATCATCCTTGTAGACGCGGCTGCGCGGGATGTTGCGGCTTTGGGCATAATCCTCGCGGAACCGGGCCAGTTCCTTGACCACCGCCAGAAACCGCCCCGAAGTGGTGCGCGTCTTTACCCGTTCCCAGGCCTGGTCCGGATGAACGGTATAGGTGGCCGGATCGGTCAGGATCGACAATTCCTCTTCCACCCATTTCTGCCGGCCGGTCTTGATGATCTGCGCCGCCAGGAATTCATAGATCAGGCGCAGATGGGTCACATCGGCCAGCGCATATTCCTTTTGCGCGTCGCTCAGCGGGCGGCGTGACCAATCGGTAAAGCGCGACGTCTTGTCCAGGGGTTCATGCGCGATCTTCTTGACCAGCGTCTCATAGCCCACCTGTTCGCCAAAGCCGCAGACCATGGCGGCAACCTGGGTGTCAAACAACGGCCTTGGAAACACCCGGCCTTCAACGAAGAAGATTTCGAGGTCCTGCCGTGCGGCATGGAACACCTTCACTGTGGCCTCGTGGCGGAACAGGTCATAAAGCGGTTCCATCGACATCCCGGCCCCTTCGATGGGGTCCACCAGCACCGCCTTGCCGGTCTTGCCGGGCAGGGCCATCTGGATCAGGCACAGCTTTGACCAGTAGGTGCGCTCGCGCAGGAACTCGGTATCAAGGGTGACATAGGGGTGATCCCTGGCCTCGGTGCAGAAGGCGGCAAGGTCATCGGTCGTGGCAATGGTCTTCATGACGGTCCCGCGACAAGGGGTTTGCGGGGGCATCCCGCCGGTTTGCTATAGTGGGCAGCCCGCGGAAAGGAAAGCGTCCCGCCCGCGTCGACCCGCACCGGTCAGGGCAGGCAGACCGGGGTGCGGTCGCCCCGCACAAAGCGGCGCAGCACCGCCGGATACAGGCGGTGTTCCATCGCCAGCACGCGTGCGCCCAATGCCGCTTCGCTGTCGCCGGGCAGGACAGGGACACGCGCCTGGCCCAGGATCGGGCCATCGTCCAGAACCGGGGTAACCTCATGCACGGTGCAGCCCGCCTCGGCATCCCCCGCCGCCAGGGCACGGGCATGGGTGTGCAGGCCCGGATAGAGGGGCAGCAGCGAGGGGTGGATGTTCAGTATCTGGCCCCGGAACCGGTCCACGAAGCCCGCCGTCAGCACGCGCATGAAACCCGCAAGGCAGATGATGTCGGGGCGCGCCGCCAGAAGCGGCGAAAGAAGCGCCGCCTCGAACGCCGACCGGTCCCCGGCAAAAGCCCGGTGATCCACCGCCGCCGTCGGCACGCCCAGCGCCGCCGCGCGGCCCAGCCCCGTCGCCGCCGGATCGCTCGAGGCGACAAGCACAGGAACCGCCGCGCGGTCTTCTGCCATATCGCGCAAAAGCGCCAGCATGTTGGAGCCACCCCCGGAAATCAGGATGGCAACGCGCGTCACAGCAGCACGCCGCGATAGCTGACCCCCTGCCCCGCCGTGACATGGCCCAGCGGCACCACGGTTTCGCCCATGTCGGACAGAAGCTTTGTCAGTGCATCGGCCCGGCCTGCCGCGACCACAGCGATCATGCCGATGCCGCAGTTGAAAGTCTTCAGAAGCTCGGGTTCCGCCATGCCCGCCGTTTGGGCCAGCCAGCGGAACACCGGCGGCAGCACCCATGCGGACAGGTCAATCTCTGCCCCCAGCCCTTCGGGCAGAATGCGCGGCAGGTTTTCGGTCAGCCCGCCCCCGGTGATATGGGCCAGCCCATGCACACCGCCCGCCCGTACCGCCGCCAGCGCCGGTTTCACGTAAAGCCGCGTCGGCACCAGCAGCGCTGCGCCCAGCGTGCCTGCGGCAAAGGGTGCAGGCGAATCCCAGCCCAGGCCCGAGATCTCCACCACCTTGCGCACAAGGGAATAACCGTTGGAATGCACCCCGTCCGATGCCAGCCCCAGCAGCACATCACCCGCCGTCACCCCGGCGGGCAGCTCCGCCCCGCGTTCCATCGCGCCCAGGGCAAAGCCGGCCAGATCGAAATCCCCCCGGTGGTAGATGCCCGGCATTTCCGCCGTCTCACCGCCGACCAGCGCGCAGCCGGTGGCAGTGCAGGCCGCCGCGATTCCGGTGATGATCCGGGCGGCCTGATCGACATCCAGCTTGCCGGTGGCGAAGTAATCCAGAAAGAACAGCGGCTCCGCGCCCTGGCAGACCAGATCGTTGACGCACATCGCCACCAGGTCGACCCCGATGGTGTCGACCACCCCGGTGTCAATCGCGATGCGCAGCTTGGTGCCCACCCCGTCGGTTGCGGCCACCAGGATCGGGTCGGTGAATCCCGCCGCCTTCAGATCGAACAGCGCGCCAAACCCGCCAAGGCCCGCCATTGTGCCGGGCCGCGCGGTGCGGCCTGCGGCAGGCTTGATGCGTTCGACCAGCGCATTTCCGGCGTCAATATCCACCCCTGCATCGGCATAGGTCAGCCCGTTCCCCGGCGTGGTCATGGCCCGTGATCCCCTGCTTTGCGCACCCGTCCCGTCACCGCGCCCGCATAGACGATCCCAGCCTGCCGCGCAACGCGCCCCGCGCGCCTTGACCGGCACAGGCGGAATGCGCTACCAGACAGGTGGCTTCGGGCCTGTAGCTCAACGGTCAGAGCAGGGCGCTCATAACGCCTTGGTTGGGGGTTCGAGTCCCTCCGGGCCTACCATTTCCGAGACCACGGCGAACCCATTGGGGATTGAGTGTGTCCCGGATTGTTTTTTACTTACAGAGACCAAGGTACCTGCTTAAAAGGGTGCTGAAAAGGCAATCCGCCTGCCCGCAGGGAAAATCTTCCCGATCCGGGGAAGGGGATTGCCGCTTTGGGCGGGATCAGGAAACGCATGCGTTTCCCCCGCCCGCGCGCGACGCTTCCACAAAGACCGGTTCAACCCGCACCACGATAGGCCAGCACCCGGCCCGGCGGGCGAGAAGCGCCCGCCGGGGGCGGGGCGGGCGCTTGTCTCTATGATTTTCGCAGGCCCTGTCGTTTGATGGGGTTGGCCCGCAGGGACGGTGGCCACCGTCCCTGCGGGCTGGCGGGAT
>JADCEN010000048.1 GCA_020250175.1 Rhodobacter sp. | reverse complement strand
CGAAAAGGGCGGCCGAAATGTCCGGGAATGGGTTGCAGCCCGCAATCAGCTGGCCATAATGTTCACCGGGCGCTTCGACGCCTGAACGTATCTGAAAACCGCATGGACCCGGTCAGATACACAGAGTTTCAGACACTCCCATGAAAAGTCGCAAATACAGGCCCTTGACCGCACCCAGCCTGGGCTGCCACTGAAGAAGGGACGCGGCCCGACCATGACCCACGACTATAAGCGCCACGGCACCACGACGCTCTTTGCCGCGCTCAATGTTCTGACCGGCGAGGTCACCGCCCAGAACATGGCCCGTCACCGCCATCAGGAGTTCCTCCGCTTCCTGAACCAGATCGAGCGCTGCGTCCCTGCCGACAAGGCCATTCACGTGATCCTGGACAACTACTGCACCCACAAGCACGCCAATGTCCGGGCCTGGCTTGCCCGCCACCCGCGCTGGACCTTCCACTTCATCCCGACATCAAGCTCATGGCTGAACGCCGTCGAAGGTTTCTTCGCCAAACTCACCCGACGAAGGTTGAAACACGGCGTCTTCCGATCCGTCGACGACCTGAAAACCGCGATCACCCGCTTCATCGAACAGCACAACACCTGCGAAGCCAGGCCCTTCACCTGGCGCGCAGACCCAGACAAAATCATCGCCGCCAGAAATCGGGGGTTCCAATTGTTGGATTCGATCCACTAGGCACTGCCCTGATCTGCTCAGGCCCCGGTCAAAGTGTCGGCCACGGCGGCAAAGGCCTGCCGCGGCACCGCCTTGGTGCCTGCAACTGCCCGTGTCGCGGCTGCCGTGTCCAGGCCCAGGTCCCGGGCATGGGCCCCGCGCTGTTTCGCCGGATCGGTCGAGGCATCCCACATCGCATCGGCTTTTGCGGCGTCGATTGTGCCGTCGGCTTCGGTCGTGATCCGCCCCGTGGCGATGGCCTTGCGCACAGCGCTTTCGTGCACCCCGCGCAGGGCGGCATAGGCGCGCCGCGACAGCCCCAAATTGCGACATTATCCAATGAAGCCAGTGATTTGGACTTGCTCTTCGGACGGTCTCGGCAATGTCTGCGAAACCTTGAAACGGAGGTTTCCGATGCCCGCCAAGACCACCCCGATGACCGGCTTTGAGGCCAATTGCCTTGCCGCCGCCGACCATTTCATCGCCTGCCGAGGGTCGAAACCCGCGACCCGCATCCGCGCCCGGTTCGACCGGATCGATCAGGCCGAAGCCTTCGCCGCCACCTTCGGCGACAGCCGCACCATGATCTACGCGGTCACCACTGAGGGCCGCTCCGCCCACATCAAGAACGCCTGAAGGAGGCCCCGATGTTCACCAACCTCTCCGCCGTCCAGATCAACCGCCTCGCCCAGCGCCTGAGCGAGGCGCCCTTGGGCCGCAGCGCCAGCGTGGCCGCGGCCGCCGAACGGTTTGAACGGCTGCTGGCCGCCAAGATCGGTCCAGATCGCGCACTGAAGGCGGTCAAGGCGATCCTGACCGTCCCGGGCTTGGAGACCGCCGAAGGGCGGCTGGTGGCCGAGATCGACGCCTGCGAGCCGGACGCCCCGGCAGAACCGGTGCCGCCCCCAGCAGCACCGGAACCAGCCGTCGAACCGGCCCCGATTGCCTACGTCGAACCGCCCGCCGCGCCCGGCGCCCCGCGCCGCCGCCGGGAGGCCGACATCGAGGCCAAGGCCCGGCAGGGCGAACTGCCACCGCCGCCCGGCTTCTCCGCCCCGACCCATGCCCGCTTCCGAGCAAGGCTGGCTGCGCTGGCGGAACTAGCCGGAAAAGCCGATGCCACCGGCCTGCGCGCCATGCCAATCAACCCGGTCTCCTCCAGCCCCAAGGCGCTGGCCCGCTATCGCGACCTCGCGGTGCTGGCCATCGAAGCCCGGGAGGGGCACTCTTGAAGCCAGCAGTCTTTGCGGCCGAGAACCCGTTTCGGTAGCTTTGGGCGGAAAGCGGACCCTTGATCCGGTCGGCAGACTGTCCGGTTCTGGAGCGGGATGGCAACAAGCAAGCGCAAGAGGGCCGTGATGGCCAGGCTGCCAATACTGGGGCCGTTCCGACACGTCATGTGGCACTACCGGGGCGAAAAGGGTCCAAGGATGGCTTTGCCAGGGTTCATCAGTGCTTTCGGATCCATCGCCCGTTTGATTCCAATGCAAAGATCGAGCACTGCCTCAGGCGTCAGGCGTCGCCATTCCTCCAGCCGATATTGCCCCAAGCCATGCTCGGCGGAAATCGACCCTCCTGCCGTGGCGATTTGGTCATGAACGAGGCGAGTGATGTCCGTTGCACATGCAGCGGGCGTGTCGCCAAGGATTACGTTAACATGCAGGTTCCCGTCCCCGAGATGGCCGAAGACGTTCATTCGTGCTGCGGGCGCCATTCCGGCGAGGCCTTCCTGAATGCTGTCGAGGAAGTCGCCCATGCCCCAAACCGGCAACGACACGTCATGCTTCAGGCTTTTGCCACAGCGGGCTTCGGCTTCTGTGACGTGTTCGCGCAGGGCCCACAGTGCTTGCGCCTGCTGTTCGGTTGCCGCCAGCGTGCCGTCCTGAACCCATCCGGTGCTGAATGCAGTCTCCAGCGTAGCCTCGACGCCCGCCGAAAGCCCATCCAGCGATGAGACAGCCTCTACCAGTAGAAACCAGTTGCCACCGGTAACCGGCGCGACGAGTCCGCACTGTGTCTCGACCAGCCGAAGGGCATCGGCCGAGATCAGCTCGAAGGCCGAAAGTGTTTCGCCGATGCGGTCCTGAAACAGCCCAAGGAGACGGATCGCCGCCTGCAGGTCCTGAACTGCAAGCAGGGCTACCGACCGGTGCCGGGTCGCAGGAACCAGACGCAGGAGGGCGGCGGTGACGATGCCGAAGGCACCTTCGGAGCCGATGAAGAGATGCTTCCAGTCGAAGCCCGCATTGTCCTTGCGCAGTGGCTTAAGCCCGTTCACCACCGTGCCGTCGGGCAGGACAACTTCCAGACCCAGCACGAAATCCCGTGCCATGCCATAGCGCAGCACATTCACCCCTCCGGCATTTGTGGCGATGATGCCGCCGATGGTGGCACTGCCTTCGGCGGCTAAGCTTATCGGCAACTGTCGGCCGCAGTCGGCGGCCACCTCCTTCACCCGTTGCAGGATCGCGCCCGCCTGCGCCTCGATCACCAGGCCGATGGGGTCGGGCGTGCCGATGGCGGTCATGCGAGAGAGGGACAGAACGACTTGCGGCGCCGGGCCCATGGGTGTTGCACCACCCGCGAGGCCGGTGTTACCCCCCTGCGGCACGATGGCGACGCCGTCTTGCGCGCAAAGTCGGATGGCTTCGGATACCTGATCGGTGTTCGCCGGGCGCAGGACTGCCAGCGCCGTGCCCGAGAACATACGACGCCAATCGGTCAGGTAGGGTGCCATGTCGGCCGGGTCCGTGATCAGTCCGGCCGGGCCAAGGATTCTGCGCAGGCCGTCCAGAAAGGACTGCATCAATAGCCTCGTTCGGCGTCCGCCACGGCCTCGCAGGTGCCCGTGGCCTCGAAGGCGCGAATGTTGCCGGCGATTACCGAGGCTCCGGTTTCCGCGTCGATCATCGACGCGATGTGCGGGGTGACGCGGATCTTCGGATGCCGCCAGAACGGATGATCGGCGGGCAGGGGTTCGGTCCGGAAGACATCCAGCGTTGCCCCGCCAAGCTGGCCACTGTCCAGCGCCGCAAGGAAGTCGGCCTCGACCAGATGCCCGCCGCGCGCTGCGTTGATCAGCCTCGCGCCGCGCGGAAGGCGGGCGAAGAGATCGGCATTCAGGATGTCACGGGTCTGCGGCGTCAGCGGCAGAAGACAGACGAGGATTTCGGTGCGGGCCAGGAAATCGGACAGACCCTCGGCTCCGGCAAAGACAGAGACCCCTTCGAGCGTGCCGCCGCTGCGCGACCAGCCGGCGGTGTCGAAGCCCAGCATCGCCAGGGACTGTGCGCAGGCCCTGGCGATGTTTCCTAGGCCCATGATGCCGACCCGGCGTTTCGGGGCGATGGGTGTTACGATCTGCTGCCAGTGGGCGCGGGCCTGGTTCGCATCGGTAACTGCAAGGTCGCGGTGATGCGCAAGGACATGCAGCGCGACGTATTCGCGCAGGCGCTGCACCATATCGGGGCCGGTCGTCCGCAGGATCGGCAGGTGGCGCGGCAATTCGGGATCGCGCAGGACATGATCGACCCCGGCACCTATCGAGACCACCGCCTTAAGGTTCGGGAAGGACCTGATCCGCCCGGCCGGGGGGGCCCAGACGACAGCATATTCGACAGCAGCCAGATCGCCCGGATCGTCGAAGTCGCGGATTTCGAACCCGGGCAGAAGGCCGGACAGAAGGACCACCCACTCCTGGGTTTCCTGGGCGTCACCCAGATAGACGACAATCGACATGATTCCCCCCTCAGCCCCTCAGCCCGGCTTCGATGCCCGTCCAGAGCGCACCATATTCATCGACCGTCACCTGCCAGGCAGATCCGAGCGACCGCGAAAGGTCACGCTCTGCCTGCGACCAGGCGGGCATGATCCAGGGCTTGCCCGCGGCCTTGGCGGCGGCGGCGATGCGGCGGAGGTCGGCAAAGTCTGCCTCGGTCTTGGCATAAGCACCGCGTCCGCGAGACAGTGACAGGTCGGAGGGGCCGACGAACAGGCCATCGACCGTGGACAGGGCCAGTATCGCCTCAACATCGGCCAGAGCCTCGGCGCTTTCAATCATCGGCAGGCAAAGCGTTTCGGCATCCTCGCGGGTGTAGTACTCCTGCCCCACGGCATCATACCGGGACGGACGGGTGCCCGAAAAGCTGCGCCGGCCGTTCGGTGGGTATTTCGTGGCGGCGGTGACATGGCGGGCGTGGTCGACATCGCCGATGTGCGGGATGATGACGCCGTGGCACCCCATGTCCAGCGCCTGCTGGATCGGAATCGTCTCGGGCCCCAGAACCTTGGCATAGACACTGGCCCCGAGCGCCCGGATCAGGGCGATCAGCTTGTCGGTTGGGTCAAGGTCGAAATAGCCGTGCTCAATATCCAGGACAAATCGGCGGCAGCCCAACGAGACGGCAATCTCGACCAGCTGGTGGTGCGGCGTCGACAGCCAGACCGCGTTTTCGGACAGCTTCTCAGACACCGGTTCCCTCCATTCCGTTCTTTTCCAGCATCGCGCGGATGTTGATCAGGTCCTGCAACCGTTCGCCCTTGCGCAGCCGGTCGATCCAGCCGCCTTCTTCGGCCTGATCGGCCAGGGCGACCTCGATCAGCTTCTGCAGGCGCCGGGGTTCGATCACCACGACACCGCAGTCGTCGGCCAGCACGGCATCGCCGGGGTTGACGGCCACGCCGCCGATGCACACCGGCACGTTGAAGCCGCCGCCCAGGTTCAGAAGCTTGGTCGTCACCGCAGAGGTATCGCGCGCCCAGGTCGGCACGCCTGCCTCGCGGATCGCCGCAGGGTCGGTGACAGCGCCGTCGATGATTACGCCAGCGAGGCCACGGATTTGCGCGACGGCGGCCATGAAGCCCCCCCAGCAGGCCTGCTTGTGGTCGCCCACGCGGTCAATGACCAGCATGTCACCAGGGCGGACACGGTCCATCGCGTGATAAAGCAGGGTCGAATCCGGGCCAGAAATCTGCACGGTGACGGCGGCCCCCGCGACCCTTGGCCCTACGATCAAAGGGCGGATTGCGGTATCGACAAAGCCCGTATGCAGGTAGTGGCCCAGCGTTGCTGCCTCGACCTGGACCAGCCGGGCCGTGGTGGCGGGGTCAAGCTGGGGCTGCAGGGCTTCCAAGCGGTAAATGTCGGTCATGTCTTGTCCTTGTCTTGTCAGCGGCTGAACAGCCGCAGGTCGTCTTGCCGAAAGCCAAGGCGCCGGGTCTCTCCCGGTTGGGGAACCGCGCGCCCGCTGTTCTGCCGTCGCATCACGACCCGGCTGCCGTCGGGCATCCGATAGGTCATGCGCAGGTCCGTCCCGATGAACTC
The DNA here is from genome assembly GCA_020250175.1 of Rhodobacter sp. Taxonomy (GTDB): domain Bacteria; phylum Pseudomonadota; class Alphaproteobacteria; order Rhodobacterales; family Rhodobacteraceae; genus Aliitabrizicola. Next base: position 8,935 of record JADCEN010000048.1, on the reverse strand, counting down.
GACATCGGCAAGGATGCCTTCGGCGGTATTCTCAAGCTCGGCCATGTCTTCGCAGACCCGCTCCGGTCGGATCGCCAGCTGGACATCGGAACCCGCAGCGGCACCTTGGGTGCCCGACACGCGCAGGCGTGTTCCCATCGCCTCGACAAGGGCCGTTTCGGCGTCGGTCTCGATGACCCGCGCAGGGATCATGTTGGTCTCGCCGATGAAGTCAGCGACATAGGCATTGACCGGGCGGTCATAGAGGCCGGTCGGCGTATCCAGCTGCACGATCTCGCCCCCCTTCATCAGGGCGATCCGGTCGGACATGGACAGGGCCTCTTCCTGATCATGCGTCACGAAGACGAAGGTGATGCCCAACCGACGCTGCATGGCCTTCAACTCGGCCTGCATTTCCTTGCGCAGCTTCAGGTCCAGCGCGCCAAGGGGTTCGTCCAGCAGAAGAACCCGCGGTTCGTTGACCAGCGCGCGCGCCAGCGCCACGCGCTGCTGTTGGCCGCCCGACAGCTGCGAGGGCTTTCGACCGGCAAAAGCCCCCATCTGTACCAGGTCCAGCGCCGCCCGCACGCGTTCCAATCGTTGTGCCTTGCCGATGCGGCGCACGGTCAGGGGAAAGGCCACGTTCTCCAGCACCGACATGTGCGGAAACAGCGCGTAGTTCTGGAACACCGTGTGCACGGGCCGCAGATGCGCGGGCACCTGCGACACGTCCTGCCCCGCGATCAGGATCTGGCCGTCGCTGGGAAGTTCGAACCCGGCGATCAGGCGCAGGGTGGTGGTCTTGCCGCAGCCCGAGGGGCCGAGCAGGGTGAAGAACTCGCCTTCACGGATCGTCAGGTCCATGCGTTGCAGGGCCGTGAACGTGCCGAAACGCTTCTCGACGCCCTTGAGCTCGACGACAGGCTTTTGCTGCGAGGGGTCTTTGTCGGATACGGACATGTCTTCTGGCCTGGTCTCGCGGTGGACGACGCGCGGAGGCAGTGCCCCGCGCGCCAGTGACTTGTCGCATCACGGGGCGGCTTTGACCTTGGTCCAGCCGTCCTGGTAGAACTTCATCGCATCGCCGAGATCGAGGATGAAATCGGCATTGGCAATGGTCGCCTCATCGGGGAACACGGCCGGGTTTTCCGCGATTTCCTTCGGCAGGAGCGCTTTCGATTCCGGCACGGCGGTGGCGGTCTTGGTCAGTTCTGTCGTCTTGGCCGCCACTTCGGGGCGCAGGATGTAGGACAGGAACTTGTAGGCCGCGTCGGGGTTTGGCGCGTCGGTCAGGATGCTGTAGCCGTCGATCCACATCGTGCCACCCTCTTCCGGCAGGACATAGACGACATCGGGGTTGTCGACGATCGCCTGTAGAACCGAAGAAGACCAGCTTTGCACGATGCAGGCCTCCCCCGAGGACACGAGGTCTGCGAAGTTGGTGCTGTTGTAGCCCGCCAGCATCGGCTTCTGCGCGATCAGGGTTTCGGTGGCCTTCTCGATCTCGGCCGGGTCCGAGGTGTTGGCGCTGAAACCGTTGACCTGCAGGCCGGCGATGTAGGCGGCGAGCATGTTGTCCAGCATGTAGACGCGGCCCTTGTACTTTTCATCGAAGAGCGACTTCCAGCTGGTGATCGGCGCATCCACGCAGGTCTTGTTGTAGGCAAGCCCGGTCGTGCCCCAGACATATGGGATCGAGTACTTGTTGCCCGGGTCGTAGGAGACTTCCTTGAAGGTCGGGCCGATATTGTCATAGGTCTCGATCTTCGAGTGATCGAGTTCCACGAGCTTGCCGCGGTTGACGAGGATCTGCACCGCATATTGCGACGGGTTCACTAGGTCATAGCCTGACCCTCCGGCATCCAGCTTGGCCACCAGCGATTCATTGCTGTCAAAGGTATCGAAGGTGACGTCGATGCCGGTCTCTGCCTCGAAGTCGGCAAGCACTTCGTCGGGCATCTCTCCGGCCCATCCGTAGATGCGCAGTTCTTCGGCGAGGGCGGGAAGCGCCGCGAAGAGCGCCAGGGTCGAGGCGGCGAGGCCAAGGGAAAGTCTGTTCGTCATGATGATCTCCTGGTGGGACGGGGGTTGGGTCCGGACGTTCAGCGCCGGTTGGTCTTGAGCATGAGGGGAAGGTAGCGGCCCATGACCAACAGCAGGATCGTGACGTTGGCGAGGACCATCAGCGCACCCAGTGCGTTGATTTCGGGGGTAATTCCAAGCTTGAGCATCGAATAGATGCGCAAGGGCAGCGTGGTGGTGCCGACACCCGAGGTGAAGGTGGACATCACAAGGTTGTCGAAGGACAGCGTGGCCGACAGGATGAAGGCGGTGAAGATCGCTGGGATCAACTGCGGCAGCGTCACCATGGTGAAGGTCTGCCATTCGTTCGCGCCCAGATCGGCCGCGGCGTCTTCTAGCCGCGGGTCCAGCGAGGAGGCTGCGGCCCGCACGATCAGCGTGGCAAAGGGGATCGAGACAAGAACATGCCCGATAATCAGGGTCGTGTAGCCCAGTGTCATCCCGGCAAAGGACATGAACATCAGCAGCGCCACCGCCAGCACGATCTCCGGCAGCACCAGCGGGGCGGCAAGGGCGGCGCCCAAGACGTCACGGCCGGGGAAGGACCGCCGCGTGATCGCCACCGCTGCGGTGGCGCCAATGGCCGTCGACACGGCGGCGCTGGCCACTGCGACGATCAGGCTGACCTGCATCGCATCCAGGATGTTGCCGTTGCTGACCACCTTTTCGAACCACCTGAACGAAAAGCCGGTCCAGACCACCGTCGACTTGCCCGCGTTGAAGGCAAAGGTGATCAGCACCGCAAACGGCAGCAGCATGAAAAGGTAGGTGAGCAACGTGATCCACCCCGGGGCCCCGTGTACGACACGGCGCAGGAACCAGCCGGGGGCCTTGGCGCGGGCGGTCATTTCATCGCCTCCACCCGCCGCAAGGCGCGCATGTAGAGAAGGATGCCAAGCCCCGAGAAGCCGAGGAGAAGGATCGAGACCGCCGCACCGACCGGGACGTTGCGGAACTCGAGGAACAGCTGGACGATCAGGTTGCCCAGGATGATGTCCTTGCCGCCGCCCAGAAGCACCGGGATGGCAAAGACCCCCATCGACGGCACAAAGACGAAAAGCGCCGCCGCCAGGACGCCCGGCAGGGAAAGCGGCAGGGTGACGCGGGCGAAGGTTTCCGCCGGCCCCGCGCCCAGATCGGCGCCGGCCTCCATCAGCCGCCGGTCGATAGGTGTCAGCGCGGCATAGATCGGAAACACCGCCATCGGCAGAAAGGCATAGACCATTCCGACCAGCGTCGCCCCGACCGTGCCCAGCATCCCGATGGGCTCGTCGATCAGACCCGAGGCGACAAGCCCCTGGTTGATCAGGCCACCGCGGCCCAGAAGGACGACCCACGCGGAAATGCGGATCAGGAAGTTGACCCAGAACGGGATCAGCAGCAGCAATAGCAGGACAGGGGCCGCACGCCCGGCCTTGAAGGCGATGAAGTAGGCGACCGGATAGCCGAGCAGCAGGCAAAGTGCGGTCGTCCAGGCCGCGAGCGAGACGGAGTTCGCCAGAACCCTCAGGTAAACGCCCTGCACAAGTTCCTTGTAGTTGTCGAAGGTGAAGCCCGGCAGAACCGCGCCATAGGGGTCGCGCAGGGCGAAGCTGTAGGCGAAGACAACGCAGAGCGGCAGAAGGATGAACAGCCCAAGCAGCAGCAGCGAAGGGGCCAGCATCAGCCCCGTCTGCAGTTGCTCGCGCCGCTCCCTGCGCATCACGACACCTTGGCCTTGTAGCGCATCCCGCTTAGGGCAATCGCCTTGATCGGGCTGACGGTCAGGTGCGCGGTCATCGCCTTGCGGGCGGCGGCGGCATCGCGCATGCGGATGGCGTCGATCAGCTGGCGGTAGGTGTCGAACTCGTCGCGGACGAAAGTGATCGGCACCTGCGAGACGTAGAGGCTACGCACCGACAGGCCGTAGAGCGAGTCGAGATACCTTTGGGCGAACTGGTTGCCCGAGGCGCGGGCGATCAGGCTGTGGAACTGTTCGTCGATCGCCAGTTCCCAGGTGACGTTGCCTTCGTGTGTCGCGATTTCCGCTTCGACCTTGGCGAGGAAGGCATCCAGACGCTCCATGTCCTCGGGCGTGCGACGCTCGGCCGCAAGGCCTGCGATGAATGTCTCAAGCTCTCGGCGCAGTTCATAGCCGCGTTGCAGGTCTTCCGGCGTGGCCCCCGCCACGGCATAGCCGCGCCGCCCCATCGACATCACCAACCCTTCCTGCGCCAGGCGCAGGATCGCCTCACGCAAGGGGGTGCGGCCGCAATCCAGCGACTGCTGCAGCGCCTTTTCGTCGAGAAGGCTGTTGGGCGGGAGCTCTGCCAGCATGATCCGCCGCCGCAACTCGCCATAGGCCTCATCGCTCTTGCGCTTGCTCATGCCGGGTGGCCCTTTACGTGTTTCAATATATCATGAAATATACTCAATAGGAGCCGTCAGGCAAGCGATTCGTGAGAGGGCAAGGGATTGGCGACAGCGGCAGATCAATGGATGACGGTGAAGCGGCCCGTTCGGGGCAAGGCCGGCATCGTCGCCGCGCAACACATCCGCGCTGCCGAAGCGGGCGCAGACCTGCTGGCACAGGGCGGCAACGCGGTGGACGCGGCCGTCGCCGCCGCACTTGCGCTTGGTGCGGTCGAGCCCTGGATGTGCGGCATCGGCGGCAGCGGCTTCATGGTCGTGTGGCTGGCCGCCGAGAGGCGCGCTGTCGCGCTGGATTTCCAGGGGGTGCTGCCCCGGGCGCTGACAGCGGATGACTATCCGATCGATGCCAATCTGCCGGCGACGTCGATGGGCTTTCCGGCTGTCGTCAACTTCGCCAACACCCAAGGCGCCCGCGCCGTGACGGTCCCCGGGGCTGTGGCCGGGTTCGACCACGCCCTGCGCCGCTTCGGCCGCAAGACCCTGGCCGACGCCCTGCAACCCGCGATCCGGCTGGCCGAAGACGGCATCCCGGCAAGCTGGTTCTGCACGCTGATGATCGCCTCGGAAATGGCGATCCTGGCCAGGGATTCGACCTCCGCCGCGATCTATCTGCCGGGCGGCGGGCCGTTGCAGCCGGGCGCGACCCTGAAGATTCCCGGCCTGGCCCGCACCCTACGCCGTCTGGGCGACACCGGGGCCGATGGCTTCTATTGCGGCGATCTGGGGCGCGATCTGGTGCGCGAACTTCAGGCCCAAGGCAATCGGATAACAATGGAGGATCTGGAAGCCTACCAGGTGCAGGAATATGCCCCGATGGAGGCGCAGCATCGCGGCGCCACCCTCTATACCCCCGGAGAGCAGAGCGGCGGCCTTCGCCAGCGCGACTTCCTTGCCCATGTCGAAGCGTGGATGCCGGTTCCGCCCAAGGCCCCCGACGTCGCAAGCTGGCGCATCTACGCCGACGCGCTAGAGGCCGCCTGGCGCGCGCATCGCGCCCGCAACGGCACACTGGCCGAGGTGGGCAGCTCGACCTCGTCCCTGTCGGCGGCGGACGCCGAAGGCAACATGGTTGCCCTTACCTACACGCTTCTGGATCATTTCGGCGCCGGCATCACGCTCCCGGAATCCGGGCTCGCGATGAACAACGGCGTCAGCTACTTCGACCCACGCCCGGGCCTGCGGACCTCCATGGCAGGCGGCAAGCGGATCAATTCGTCCAACATGGTGCCCACCGTGGCTGTCCGCGACGGGCAGGCCCTGTTCGCCGTCGGGGCCTCGGGCGGCGATCTCATCATGCCCTGCGTGTCGCAGATCGCGGCGCTGATGCTGGATTTCGGCCTGTCATTGGAAGAGGCGTTCCATTGGCCCCGTCTCGACGCCTCGCACCGCGGCAGCCTGCGCGCTGACCCACGGCTGGGCAGGGCTGTCCTAAACGAACTGGCGCGCCACTACGCGCTGGAAGTTTCGGGCAATGTCGTGATGCCCAAGCTCTTTGCCTGCCCATCGGGTGTTGCGAAGGAAGGCGATCTGCAGGCCGGAATCAACGATCCGGCGCTTCCCGACGGCGGCGCTGCTGGCCCGGGCTGCATCTGAATAAGCAAAGCGGACTTATCCGGCCCGGAAGGGCTGGCAGCGGTGCGGCATATCAACTTGAGTCTTGAGGCCCTCCGAAGCCGTCGTTCGCTCAGGCGCATTGATCGTCCGCTTTGGCCCGGGCGTGTCAACGCTGCCCGCCAAGGGCAGGATCAGGTGGTGTGCATCGGGTCGGCATGGCCCGGCGCGGGCAAGGCATCCCGTTGCATGACGGCTGCGAAGAAGCCATCAGTTCCATGGCGCGCAGGTGTCAGCGACAGGTGTGCGGACTGGGTAGCACGCGCAAGGTGCGGCGCGGCTTCTGACACCGGTGCAAGACGAAAACCGGGGTTTGAGGCCAGAAAGATGGCGACCTGCGCTTCGTTCTCTTCGCATAAGATCGAGCAGGTCGCGTAGACAAGTCGCCCGCCGGGCTTCACAAGACGCGCGGCACTCGCAAGAATCCGGGCCTGCAAGGCGACAAGGTTTTCCAGCCCCAATTCCGGCGCACGCCAGCGTGCATCAGGATTGCGGCGCCAGGTACCGGTGCCACTGCAGGGCGCGTCGACCAGCACACGGTCGAACCCGCCCTTGTGTCTCTTGACCCAACGGTCCGTTTCACTGGCCAGCACCCGTGTTTCGACATTGTGCAGCCCCGCGCGGCGATGACGTTCGGCACAGCGCTTCAGGCGGGTCTCGTTTACGTCGCAGGCGACGACATGCCCCTTGTTCTTCATCTGGGCCGCGATCGCCAGCGTCTTGCCCCCGGCACCGGCGCAGAAATCAACCACGCGCTCGCCAGGTTTTGCATCGACCAAAAGGGCGACAAGCTGCGAGCCTTCGTCCTGAATTTCGAGATCACCGGTCTTCAACCCCGGCAGCCTGGCCAGAGAGAGGTGTTCCTGCAGGCGGATGCCATGGGGTGACAGCCGCATCGACTCGGCGCGAAGACCCATGCCTTGCAAACTCCGAAGCGTGGCGTCGCGCGTTGCCTTGATCGGGTTGACCCGCAGATCAAGCGGTGGCGGCGCCAGAGTTGCGGCCATCTCGGCCCCGAACACTTCTCCAAAGCGCCGCTTCAGAGGGGCAACCGCCCAGGGCGGACATTCAAGACGCACCGCCTCGGGCATATCCGGATGGGCGATTGTGCCGTCCCGCAATTTGACCAGAAGTTCGTTTTCGGGATCGGTCAAGGCGGCGGGGGTGAATTTCGAGCCCTCGAACAACCGCTTGATCTGATCGGGCGTTTTGCCCTCTCCAAGTATGAGCCAAGCCAGCAGCCGGTTGCGCGGGGTATCAACGCAGTTTTGCCGGGCCAGCCACCAGCCAAGCCGGGCACGATGGCGCAGAAGCGCATAAAGCTGCTCAAGCACCGCCCCCCGATCGCGGTCTTCGAGATGGCTGCGCGCCCGGAAGAAGGCAGAAGTTACAGCATCCGCGGGGCGCGCGGCGGCCTCAACTTCACACAAGAGATCAAGGGTGGCTTGCAGCAAAGCAGGGATCACGACCAGACAGCCAGGTTGGGATGGCAAAGGGCAGAGAAGCAAGGAACGGTCCCGGTCGCTGTTTGCGCCTGTTGGCCAGCCACCAGAGGCCCTGCAGCTTTTCGCGTAACTACGGCGAAGATCAGCTTTTGAAAACCGGCATTCGCGACCGCAATAGTCAATTCGAAAGCGAAAGGCAGAAGTTGACATCTAAGTCGCCGAACGGCAGCTACGGGCCGAGAGCGTTGTGTTCTGAGGCCAAGTGATCGCACCCGCGGGGGCGCCCCCCTTAATCTTGGGCGGCCTCATTCCGGGTGCGCTTGCCCCCCTCTTGGATCGGGGCCGGGTCGGCCGTACGCATGCCGGGGACGGCGGGGAAGGATTTCTCGCCTGACCAGCCGCGATCCAGCGGGCGGGGGGCGCCGCCGGGGGCAGCGCCACGGCCGAGTTCGGAACAGATACCCAGATCCAGCCAGGCGCGCTTGCGATCCTGCCACCAACCCTTGCGAGCCTCGAAGACCGAGAAGGGCGGGATGCCGAACCGTTCGGCGAGGTTTGCTGAAGGGGCAGCTGCAGTCGCGCCGCCGCCGGTGCTTTCGCCCTGGGTGTCACCCTCACCGCCACCCATGCCGAAGCCTTCAAACCCGGCCATGATCTCGTCCAGTTCGGCCTCGTCGAAGCCGATCAGCTCCAGATCGAAATCCGCCTCGCGCAGCGCCGCCAGTTCCGACCGCAGGAGATCGTCATCCCACCCGGCGTTTTCAGCGATGCGGTTGTCGGCGATCACCAGCGCCCGGCGCTGGGCTTCGGTCAGGTGGTCCAGCACGATCACCGGCACCTCGGTCAGGCCCAGCGCCTTGGCGGCCATCAGGCGGCCATGGCCTGCGATGATCACCTCGTCCTCGCCGATCAGGATCGGGTTCGTGAAGCCGAACTCAGCGATCGAGGCCGCAATCTGGGCGATCTGGTCCTCGCTGTGGGTCCGGGCGTTGCGGATGTAGGGAACCAGCCGGTCAACCGGGAGCATGTCGATCTGAAGCACGGGGCGGGGCCTTTCGGATAGGGTCCATGGCAAGGTGCGGCCTCAGCTGCGCACCCGCGCACCCAAAGCGCGCACCCAAGGCGCGGACCCAGATTTTTGTTCTGTCACTAGCGGTTAGACGCGCCTGGGCCCCCCGCATACCGACCCCGCCCGGGTGGAACCAAGGCGGGGATGGGCCGCGGGAGGCCAGGCGTCGGGTGCGCCGCCGGTTGAGGATCGAGGTGCGCCTGGTCTCCAGGAGCCGTGCACAAGTCTTCGATCATGGGGAAATACTGGCCTGAAAGTGTTGCATCTGTCGCGCCCGAAGTTCGACGTGGTTCGCCGCTATAACAACGTGCCAGACCCGCCGCCGTCCGGTTTGACT
>JADCEN010000047.1 GCA_020250175.1 Rhodobacter sp. | reverse complement strand
CGTTGCGCATTCCCCGTCCGAGGGTCGGGAACTTGGCGAAGGATCGTGATCAATGACGGCATGGGTTCCTCCCTTAGGAACCACAAGCAGAATCCAATTCAGACCCAAGCGCTACCCCAAATCTTCAAATGCGATTCCCCTGCGCGGTGCTGGGGCTTTCGAACACGGCGCGGGCCGGGCTGACCGGCTTTGTCGCGGGCACGGCTCGGCAGGTGGCGGGCAAGGGTGTCACCATCAACAACCTTCTGCCCGGCATCCATGCCACCGACCGTGCCATCGCGCTGGACGGGGCCGTCGTCAGGGCGCGCGGCATCACCATGGAAGACGCGATTGCCGAACGCAGCGCCACCATTCCCGCCGGGCGCTATGGCACCGTGGCCGAGTTTGGCGCGACTTGCGCCTTCCTGTGTTCACGGCACGCCGGGTTTATCGTCGGCCAGAACATCCTTCTGGATGGCGGGGCGACGAATGCCACCCTTTGATGCTGCCGGGCAGACAACGCCCGACTGGCAATGCGTGATGATCCTGTGGGGCGACAAATACGGCGTCGGGACCGTCAACCGCCTTGTCTCTGCCGTGGCCATCCATGCCCGCAGGCAGCCCAGGTTCGTGCTGTTGACGGACCGGTCCCGTCCGGGCCTTGACGCCCGCATAACCGCGCGTCCGATCCCGGATGTCTGGCTTCAGCCCGAGATGCTGGGCGGCGGCTGTCAGGCCAAGCTGTGCCTGTTTGACCCCGGGGTCGTGCCGGATGATCTGCCGGCGGTCTATCTTGATCTGGATACCGTTATCCTGGGGGATGTCGGCACCGCGACAGGCTTTCTCAAGCCGGGCGGGTTGATGATACTGCAAAGTGCCGTCCTGCCCTTTGGCCCGCTGGGGCGGCTGGCCTGCCGACTGAGCGGGGGCAAGCGCTATGCGCGGGGCAATTCCTCGGTCGTGATTTATCACCCGGCAGATTGCGGCTATATCGCCGCGCGGTTTCTGGACCTGAAGCGGCAATATCCTACGCTTGGCTTTCCACCGATGTGCGCCGATGAACGGTTCATGAGTTGGGCGGCGCAGGCGGTGGTGGCGGCGGTACCGACGTCTTTTGCCGTGAAGCTGCCCACAGAGTACATGTCGCGGATCGCCGTGCTGGGCTATGTCTGGGCGGCCCTGCCTTGGGTCAGGGCGCGGCGGCACAGGCTGGTTGACGTTACCCTGTGCGGAATGACGGTAAAGCCCGAGGCTCTGCTGGCCTTGCCTGAGAACGGCCGCCTCACCGACCGGCAGGGCCGCACGTTGATCTGGTCTGACGCCGTGCTGGGACATGTCAGGCGGGCCATCCTTGCCTTCTTTGCGCCCCCTCGGCCAGACCGCAGACCGCCGGACGGCTGGCAGTCGGACAACTGACATCCTGACAAGGCCCTGCTCCGGGTGGGCGGCTTGTGGCGCATCTGCGGCGCTGGTATGGAATACCTGACCAATTCAGTTGAGTTTGCATGCCCCCCGTCCCGCCCCTTCGCCTTGATGTTTCGCATCTTGGCCGCAGTTTCGGCGGGCGGGTGGTGGTGGATGATGTGTCGCTGGCGGTGGCACCGGGGCAGGTGACCTGCCTTCTTGGCCCTTCGGGTTGCGGGAAATCGACGACGTTGCGGATAATTGCCGGGGTTGATCGCGCCGACCGGGGCGAGGTGCGGATCGACGGTCAAGCGGTCGAAGGGCAGGGGGTCCATGTCCCGCCCGAGGCGCGGTCGGTGGGGCTGATGTTCCAGGATTTTGCCCTCTTTCCGCATCTGACGGTGGCCGGGAATGTCGGCTTCGGGCTGCGCATCGACAGGGCGGAGAAGTCCCGCCGTGTTGGCGCGCTGCTGGAAAAGGTCGAGCTTTCCGGTTTTGGGCCGAAGCATCCGCACCAGCTTTCCGGCGGAGAGCAGCAGCGCGTGGCCCTTGCCCGCGCCCTTGCCCCGCGCCCGCGCATCATGCTGATGGACGAGCCTTTTTCCGGGCTGGACAACCGGCTGCGCGACGGCATCCGCGACACCACGCTGGACGTGCTGAAGGAAGAGGGGACGGCAGTGCTGCTGGTGACGCATGAGCCGGACGAAGCCATGCGCATGGCCGACGAGATTGCGCTGATGCGCGACGGGCGCATCGTGCAGCGCGGTGCGCCTTACAATGTCTACAATGCGCCGGTCGACAAGGCGGCGGCGGCGTTTTTCAGCGATATCAACGTGATCCGGGCGGTGTCGCGGGGGGCGCTGACGGAAACGCCCTTTGGGGCCTTCCTGACGCCCGGCCATGCCGACGGGGCCGAGGTCGAGATCGTGATCCGCCCGCAGCATCTGAAGATCGACTTCGACAGGGGCGGTCGCGGCCCCAACCCGACGCCGCAGGATGGCACGGCGGCGCGGGGCCGGGTGATCCGGTCGCGGTTCATGGGGCGCGAAAGCCTGGTCGATTTCCGGATGGAGTTTGACGGATCGCGGCTGACCGCCTCGGTGCCCGGGGTTTTCCTGCCGCGCCCTGACACGGATCTTTGGCTGATGATCCGGCGCGACCGCTGCTTTGTCTTTCCGGCATCCCGCCCCGTTCAGGGGACTTCGGCGAGGCGCGCGATATAGTCATCCACCGTGGTGCCCGGTTCGGGGCGGAAGGGGCCGCGCGGTTCAAGCGCCTCGATAAGATCAACGCGGAACACGCGGAAATCGCTTTTCATTTCGCACCAGGCCGTCATCGTCCAGGCCCGCCCCCAGAATTCCAGCTGCAGCGGGCGCACGATGCGTTCGCCCGTCGCGCCCGAAAGCGTGGTGTAGCGCAGCCACAGCCGTTCATGCTCGCGGATCGCGCGGCGGATATGGGACAGGCGGGGGGCGGCGCGGGCGGCCTCGGCGCTGGCAAAGACAAAGGTATCGCTGCCCGAATCGCGGCCTGCATCGGGGGTGACCGCCGCGATCTTGGCCCGCAGGCTGGTCGCGGCACGGGCCAGCGACGGATCGGCGGCTGACGCGACAAGCTGCACGCCCAGACGCAGCGCCTCCATCTCGTCACGGGTCAGGGCCACCGGGGGCAGGGTGATCGGCGCGGACAGGATATAGCCGACGCCGCGTTCCCCGTCGACAGGCAGGCCCGAGGCGATCAGCGTGGCCATGTCGCGCCAGATCGTGCGGGTGGACACCTCGAGCGCCTTCGCCATGTCCGACGCGCGGTGCAGCTTGCCGTCGCGCAGGATCTGGATCAGGTCGAACAGGCGGTCGGTGCGGCGCATGGGCCTAACCTGCGCCGCGCCGCGCCGTCGGTCAATCGCCCATGCGCCACAGGATGGTGCGGTGGCTTATCTGCATGCTGGCCGGGTCGATGGCGGCGATGAAAGGGCCGAATTCGGGCAGCGGCATCATGGCCTGCGCGGCTGCCTCGGCCGATTGCAGGTCTGCCCCTTCGACGTAATCCGTCCAAAGGCCGGTGTCGTCACGGCTCAGGCTCCGGCGCAGGAAGCCGGGCCGGGCGGCAACGGGTGCTTCCGTGGCCTTTGCGGCAGACAGGAAGGTGGCCTCGTCCGTCCCTGGAACAAGGCGGAAGGTCACGATTTCAGCAACGGGCTGCGGCGCGGCGGTGCCATCTGCGCGGGCATCGGGCGGGGCAGAGCAGAAGGGAAGGGCGAGGGCTAAGAAAAGCAAGCGGTGCATCAGATATCTCCCTGAGGATTCGATTCTAGGAAGAACAGCTTTTGCACGGTGCAACTGACAAATGACTGTCAGCAGAGACGCGCCACCGGGGGTGTCCTAGGGCCACGCGGCACGGTGCCGACAGATTCGGGCTTTGATTTCGGGACAGTTGCCCCTAAGAATCCAGACTTGAGGTGGTGCGACCCCGCAGCCGCCAAAGGCTAACAACGGAGTGCTGCAATGCAGGTCGGTCCTTGGCAAATTCTAATAATCGCAATCGTCGTGCTTGTGCTTTTCGGTCGCGGCAAGATCAGCAACCTGATGGGCGAAGTCGGCAAGGGCATCACGGCATTCAAGAAAGGCGTCACCGACGGTACGCAGGAAATTGAAAAGGCCGCGTCCGATCCGGTGCGCGATGTGACCCCTGCCGATAAAGACAAGGTCTGATCCATCCGCACTTGCCGGACGCATCCGGCAGGGCAGTGTCAGTATGCCTTGCGGTCGTGAAAGGGCGCATCGAAAATGTTCGATATAGGTTGGTCAGAGCTGTTGATCATCGGAGTGGTGGCGCTGATTGTGATCGGGCCAAAAGACCTGCCCGAGATGTTCCGCACTCTGGGGCGGTTCACCGCCAAAGCCCGGTCAATGTCGCGCGATTTCCAGCGGGCGATGGAGGCGGCGGCGAAGGACAGCGGCGTTGATACCATCGCGCGCGATGTGAAGTCCGTTGTGTCGCCCAAGAACCTTGGTCTTGATGCGGTGCGTGATGCCGCCACGCGGTTCGAGAAATGGGATCCGCTGAAGCCCGCGCCGAAGCCTGTAATCCCTGCCGCCGCAGCGACCCCGACCGTTCCCGCACCGGTCACGGCACCCGCTGTCGTGCCCATAGGGCCTGCCACAGCCGCGCTGGCCGCGGCCAAGACCAACGAACGCGCGGCGACCCTTGCCGCCGCCGAAAACCGCATCGCAGCCCCGGTTGCCCCGGCACCCCCCGCAGCGGCGACGGGACCGAAAGCCAGAAAATCGGCGGACGCAAAAGCAGCGGAACCCGCGCCCGCAAAGCCCGCCACAGCGAAGGCCGATGCCACCCCAAAGCCGCGCACGCCGCGTAAGGCCCCAGCGGAAGGCCGTGACGCATGACCGCCGAACAGATCGATGACAGTTCGGCCCCGCTGATCGAGCATCTGGCAGAATTGCGCAACCGCATCCTGTATTCGATGGCGGCTTTTATGGCCTGCTTCATGATCGGCTATCTGATCTGGAAGCCGGTCTTCGGGTTTCTGTCGCATCCGATGTGCGCGGCGCTGGCCGAACGGGGGCAGCAATGTCAGCTGATCCTGGTCAAGATGCAGGAAGGCTTTTTCGTGGCGATCAAGATCGCTATGTGGGGCGGCTTCCTGATGGCCTTCCCGATCATTGCCTACCAATTGTGGCGGTTCGTGGCCCCAGGTCTGTACCGGCAGGAAAAGAATGCCTTTCTGCCATTTCTTGTCGCCTCGCCTGTCATGTTCCTGATCGGGGCGGCCTTTGCATATTTCGTAATCCTTCCCTTTGCCTTCTCGTTCTTTCTGACCTTTCAGGACGGTATGCTCAGCGATCCGCTGACCGCCGCTGTGACCGGGACGGAAGCCGACCCGCAGAGTTTGGCAGGCGTGTCCTTTCAAGGATCGATGGAAGCGTATTTGTCGCTGACGATGAGTTTCGTCATGGCGTTCGGTCTGTGTTTTCAGTTGCCGGTGCTGCTGACACTTCTGGGCCGGGCGGGGATCATCAGTTCGGAAGGTCTGGCGGGCGTTCGCAAGTATGCGATTGTGGCCATCCTGATCGTTGCCGCCATCGTCACGCCGCCCGACGCTGTGTCGCAGATCATCCTGTTCAGCGCGATTTACCCTCTTTACGAAATTTCGATCCTTCTGGTCCGCCGGTTTGAGAAAAAGCGCGAGGCGGAACTGCGGGCCGAAGGGCTGTGGGTAGATGACGAGGGCGATACGGGTGCCGCAGGCCCCGGCAAGGCATGACCGGCCCCAAGGCCAGGGCAGCGCTGGCGCGGATTGCCGACGCTCTTGATCGGATAAGCCCGCCTGCACCGCCTGCGCCGGATTTCACCGAAGCCGATGCCTTTGTCTGGCACACGGGGCCGGACCGGCTGGTGGCGGTGCGCCAGGTGTCGCGGGTGGCGCTGGCGCTGCTGGTCGGGGTGGACCGGGTGCGCGACATCCTGCTGGCCAACACGCTGCAATTCGCCGACGGCCTGCCGGCCAACAATGCGCTGCTGTGGGGCGCGCGCGGCATGGGAAAATCGAGCCTTGTCAAGGCGGTCCATGCCGAGGTGATCCGCCGGGGCCGCAATCTGAAGATCGTTGAGATCAGCCGCGAGGATCTGCCGTCCGTGGGCCGCCTTCTGACCGTGCTGCGCGGCGCGCCGGACCGCTTTGTTCTGTTCTGTGATGATCTGTCCTTTGCCCATGACGATCAGCACTACAAGGCCTTGAAGGCTGTTCTAGATGGCGGGATCGAAGGGCGGCCGGACAATGTGGTGTTTTATGCCACCTCGAACCGCAGGCATCTGATGCCGCGCGAGATGATTGAAAACGAACGCTCTTCCGCGATCAACCCGTCCGAGGCGGTTGAGGAAAAGGTGTCGCTGTCGGACCGGTTCGGGCTGTGGCTGGGCTTTCATCCCTGTTCGCAGGACCAGTATCTGGACATGATCCGGGGCTATTGCGACGCCAGTGGTCTGGTGATCGATGACGAACAACTGCGCGCCGAGGCGATTGAATGGCAGGCGACGCGCGGTGCCCGGTCGGGCCGGGTCGCCTGGCAGTTCTTCACCGATCTGGCGGGGCGGTCGGGCAAGGTGATCTGACCGGCCTTGCCGAAGGGTTCCCTGGCCGCAGGGCCTTTGGAAAGAAGGACCTGGGCGTCATGACTGCGGGCCGGGGCATCGTTTCGGGGCGTGCCGGGATGTTTTGTGGCATGGGCCAGGGCACCTTGCAAACCACGGCCCGCATGGCAGACCTGCACCGTCTTCCCCGCCCCGGTCGGTCGCGGCACTGCCCTTGGCTTGAGTTCCGCGCCCGAGTTGCCTAAACGGGAGTGCAAGCAAGAAGGACTGCGCCCATGCGGATTTACAGCGATCTGGCGGATGCCATCGGCAAGACACCCCTTATCCGCCTGCGCAAGGCAAGTGCCGCGACGGGCTGCGAAATTCTGGGCAAGGCGGAGTTTCTGAACCCCGGCCAGTCGGTCAAGGACCGGGCGGCGCTTTACATCATCAAGGATGCGGTCGAGCGGGGCACCCTGAAGCCCGGCGGCACGATTGTTGAGGGGACGGCCGGAAACACCGGCATCGGGCTGGCGCTGGTCGGGGCTTCGATGGGGTTCAAGACCGTCATTGTCATCCCCGAAACGCAAAGCCAGGAAAAGAAGGACATGCTGCGGCTTGCCGGGGCCGAACTGGTGCAGGTTCCGGCGGTGCCCTACCGCAACCCCAACAATTATGTACGCTATTCGGGCCGTCTTGCCGCCAGACTGGCGCAGACCGAGCCGAATGGTGCGATCTGGGCGAACCAGTTCGACAATCTGGCCAACCGCCGGGCGCATGTGGAAACCACCGGCCCCGAAATCTGGGATCAGACCGGCGGGACGGTGACCGGGTTCATCTGCGCGGTGGGATCGGGCGGTACGCTCGCCGGTGTGGCCGAGGCGCTGCAACCCAAGGGGGTGCGGATCGGGCTGGCCGATCCCGAAGGGGCGGCACTGCACAGCTTTTACACGGCGGGAAAGCTGGACTCGCCCGGTTCCTCGATCACCGAAGGGATCGGCCAGGGCCGGATCACCGCCAATCTGGAAGGGTTCCGCCCCGATTACAGCTATCGCATCCCGGATGCTGAAGCCCTGCCCATCGTCTTTGACCTGTTGCAGGAAGAAGGCCTGTGCATGGGCGGGTCAACCGGCATCAACATCGCCGGGGCGATCCGCATGGCCCGCGACATGGGGCCGGGCAATACCATCGTCACCATCCTGTGCGATTATGGCAGCCGCTATCAGACCAAGCTCTACAATCCGGCCTTCCTGAGGGAAAAGGGGCTGCCCGCGCCAGAATGGCTGGATGCGCCGCCGCGCACGATCCCGGCGGTGTTCGAGGAGTCATGATCTTCCCGCCCGCTGCCGTGATCCGCGCGCTGGCGGTTGTCTGCGCCGTCCTGCTGGGGCCGGGTGGCGGAGCGCCCGCCGTCTGGGCCCAGACGGCCACCCCCGCCGCGTCCGAACAGGATCAGGGTCCGCCGGATTATGCCGCCTGGGAACGGACGGCAAAGAAGGCCGAACGCCAGACGCAGGACCGCCAGACACCTGACGATGCGCTGACGACAATGCGCGGCTATCTGGTGGAATGGCGCGCGACGTTTCAGGCCGCGCAGAATGTGAATGCCGCACGGATTGCCACGCTGCGCACCCAGATCGATGCGCTGGGTCCGCCGCCCGCCGACGGCAAACTGGAGACAGAGGCGATTGCCCTGCGCCGGACCGAGCTGAACGATCAGCTGGCCCAGCTGCAAACGCCGGTCATCGCCGCAGACGAGGCCTTTCGCCGGGCCGACGGGCTGATCAAGGAAATCGACCGGCAATTGCGCGAACGTCAGGCGGACGAGCTGCTCAAGGTCACACCCATGCCGATCAACCCCGCCAACTGGGGTATTGCCGTCAAGGCGCTGCGCGACATCTCGACCGAAATCTGGGACGAGGTGCAAACGCGCTGGGACCGGCCCGAGGTGCGCGCCGATTTCAGGGCCTACCTTCCGCTGGTGCTGATCCTGTTCATCATCGGTCTGGGGCTGATCTGGCGCGGCTGGTCGCTGGGGGAAAGATTTGGCAACGCGCTGAACAACCTGACCCCGAAACACTGGCAACCGGTCTTTGGCATCTTCGCATCACTGGGACAGGTGGCCTTGCCGGTCATCGGATTTGCCCTGATCGGGGTTCCGATCCAGTTCACCGGCGTACTTGGGCCGATTGGCAGTCATCTGGCGGTAAGCCTGGCCGGGCTGGGCGTTGTGATCTTTGGCTGGGCCTGGCTGGGACAGCGGATCTTCCCCAAAGCTGAAACGGAAGGAATGCTGCTGAACCTGTCGCCCGAAAAGCGCGCCGAGGGGCGGTTCTTTTCCCTGGTGCTTGGCGCGCTCACAGGGTTTCAGACGCTGTTCACGGTGATTTCTGTGGACAAGGGAATTCCCGTTGAAGCCCGTGCCATTCTGAATTTTCCGTCGCTGGTCCTGTTCTCGATCGTTCTTTTGCGAATCGGCCGGCTGTTGCGCGACCATGTCCGTTTCAGGGGGGCGGCGGACGCGCTGCCATCCTTCCGCGACCGGCTGATCGGGCTGTTCGGCAAGGCCGCCGTCCTTATCGCGGTTGCCGGCCCTGTCCTTGCGGCGCTGGGCTATGGCGCGGCGGCCAGTGCGCTGGTCTATCCGGCCGTGTTTTCGCTGGGCCTTCTGGGCGTGCTCTTCGTGCTTCTTGACGTGGTGGAGGGAGTTTACGCGCTGATCGTGCGGCGGGGCGACAGGCCGGGCGACGCGCTGGTTCCCACGCTGATCGGCTTTGCGCTGACGCTGGCGACCCTGCCGCTGTTCGCGCTGATCTGGGGGGCGCGGGTCTCGGACCTCAGCGAATTGTGGACAACGTTTCTTGCAGGATTTTCCATTGGCGAGACGCAGATTTCCCCGCGCGGTTTCCTGACCTTTGCCGTGGTCTTTGCGGTTGGCTACATGATGACGCGCCTTTTGCAGGGGGCGCTGGGGTCTTCGGTGCTGCCAAAGACCAGGATGGACCAGGGCGGACGCAATGCGGTCGTGGCAGGCGTTGGCTATATCGGTATCTTCCTGTCGGCGCTGTCGGCGATAAACGCGGCGGGCATCAACCTGGCGGGTCTTGCCATCGTTGCCGGTGCCCTGTCGGTGGGGATCGGGTTCGGCCTGCAGAACATCGTGTCGAACTTCGTCTCGGGCATCATCCTGCTGGTTGAACGCCCGATTTCGGAGGGCGACTGGATCGAGGTTGGCGGTGTGCAGGGGATCGTCCAGGCAATCTCGGTCCGTTCGACCCGGATTCAAACCTTTGACCGGTCAGACGTGATTGTACCGAACACCGACCTGATTGCGGGCCGGGTCACGAACTGGACACGCTATAACCTGACCGGGCGGCTGATCATTCCGGTCGCGGTCGCCTATGGGGCGGATACGCGCCAGGTGGAACGCATTCTGACCGAAATTGCCGAAGCGGAACCGCTGGCCGTGCTGAACCCGCCGCCGACGGTCCTGCTGACGGGCTTTACGCCGGATGCAGTTCTGTTCGAAATCCGGCTGATCCTGCGCGATGTCAATTTTCAGCTTTCGGTCCGGTCCGAAATCAACCATGCGATCCTGCGGCGGTTCGGTGAGGAAGGTGTTCCTCTGTCGCTTGGCACGGCGGCGCAGGCACAGTCGGCCACCGCTGCTGTCATCTCGCCGGCCTGACCGTACCTGCCGAAAGGGGCGAAAAGCGATGACCGACCTGCTGTTCCGGACGGACCCCTACCTGGCCGAGGCCACAGCCATTGTCACAGGCCACACGGCCGAAGGCGGCATTGTGCTGGACCGGACGGTCTTTTATGCGACGGGGGGCGGGCAGCCCGGCGATTCCGGGCGGCTGGACTGGGTCGGCGGATCGGTGGCAATCGCCACAGCCGTAAAGGCCGGGGACGGGGCGATTGCCGTTGTCCCGGCAGAGCCGGTCGCGCTGCCGCCGGTGGGCACGCCGGTGCATCAGGTGCTGGACTGGGACCGCCGGCATCGGCTGATGCGGATGCACACCGCCCTGCACCTTTTGTCGGTTGTCATTCCGCTGCCGGTCACCGGCGGGCAGATCGGGGCAGACCGGGGGCGGCTGGATTTTGACATGCCCGAGCCGCCCGAGGATATCGGTACGCTGAACACGGCGCTGAACGCCTTGATCGACGCAGACCTTCCGGTGACCGAAAGCTGGATCACGGATGCAGAGCTGGCGGCAAATCCGGGGCTGGTGAAGACGATGTCGGTGGCCCCGCCGGTGGGACAGGGCCGCGTGCGGCTGGTAAAGATCGGCGACATCGACCTGCAGCCCTGTGGCGGGACGCACGTGGCCCGCACCGGCGAGATCGGTCGTGTCAGCATTGGCAAGATCGAAAAGAAGGGCCGCCAGAACCGCCGGGTCAGCTTGGCGCTGGACAACTGACGCCTCGCGGCGGTGGCGACGCAGGCTCAGGGCCGGTCCGGCTTTGGGCTGTTGGCCAGCAGCAGGTCGCGCCCGGCCATGATGCCTTCGCTGAACTGGCGGGCAAAGCGTTCGGCGTCGCGCCGCCGCACCTGATCGAGGATATCCGCGATCACTTCGGGCGGCTCGCCCAGCGTTGCCAGCGACCTGGCGCCCAGCGCCAGCGCCGATTCAAAGGTTTCCCGGATCGGGTCATCCGCCCCGGCCCGCAACAGCTCCATCATATGCGCGCGGTCAAAGGCGCGGGCCAGAACCGGGACCAGCGGGTATTCGGCCTTGATCAGGGAAACGATCTTCGTGGCGGCCGCCTTGTCGTCAATCCCCACGATAACGGCGCGGGCATGGGCCACGCCGGCGGCATGCAGGATATCAAGCCGGGTGCCGTCGCCATAATAGACCTTGAAGCCAAAGGACCCCGCTGCGCGGATCATCTCGGGGTCGCTGTCGATGGTCGAAATCGTATAGCCGCGCGCCAGGATCGGTTGGCTGACGATCTGGCTGAAGCGGCCGAAACCGATGACAAGGACATTGCCCGACAACCCGTCGGGCCGTTCCATCCCGTCTTCCGACACGGCCTCGGGGCGGATGAGGCGGTCGTGCAGCAGGACAAAAAGCGGCGTCAGCACCATCGAGACGATGATGATTGCCGTCAGCACGGCATTGGCGGTGCCGTCAATCAGCCCGACCGACAGGGCGGTGCCGTAGAGCACGAAGGCGAATTCACCGCCTTGCGTCATCAGCACGGTCCGCTCCAGCGCCTCGCGCGCCGAGGCGCGGAACAGGCGGGCGATGGCATAGGTGCCACAGGCCTTCAGCACCATGAAGGCGGCAACGCTTGTTGCCACCAGCCGCCAGTTTTCGGCGATGACGGCAAGATCAAGCGACATGCCCACCGCCAGGAAGAACAGCCCCAGCAGGATGCCCCGGAACGGGTCGACATCGATTTCAAGCTGATGGCGGAAGGTGGATTCAGACAGCAGCACACCCGCCAGAAAGGCCCCCATCGCCGCCGACAGCCCGCCCAGCTGCATGGCAAGGGCCGCGCCCAGCACGACCAGCAGGGCCGCAGCCGTCATCACCTCGCGCGCATGGGCGCGGGCCAGGATGCGGAACAAAGGATCCAGCAGGTAGCGCCCGGCCAGAATCAGCGCCGTGATGCAGCCAAGGCCGATGGCGATACCGGTCAGGCGGGTGGCCAGCGTCATCTCCTCTCCGCCCGGGGCCAGAAAGGCGGCAAGCGCCAGCAGCGGCACGATGGCAAGGTCTTCCAGCAGCAGGATCGACACGATACGCCCACCCTGCGGGGTGGACAGCTCGCCCCGTTCTTCCAGAAACTGCATGACGATGGCGGTCGAGGTCAGCACGAAACCCGCCCCGGCGATGACCGATTGCGACCAGGGAAAGCCCAGCGCCACGCCCACCCAGGACAGAAGCGCCATGCAGGCCAGCACCTGGGCCAGCCCCAGCCCGAAAATGTCGCGCCGCATCGCCCAAAGGCGGGAAGGCTGCATTTCCAGGCCGATGATGAACAGGAACATCACCACGCCCAGTTCGGCTACATGCAGGATCGCCGCCGGATCGCTGAACAGCCCCAGGCCGAAGGGACCGATCGCCAGACCGGCCGCCAGATATCCCAGGACCGACCCCAGGCCCAGCCGCTTGAACAGCGGCACGGCGACAACGGCGGCCCCCAGCAGGATCACCACAGGGACAAGGTCGACGCTTGCGGATTCGGCTGCCAATCGGATTTTCCTTGCCTGTGGAAGGCCAGCAGAACTGAGATTGCGGACCGGGGCAAGACAGGATCGCAGGAACAGCGGTGCAGCATGCCTGTCACCGTCAGCACTGACTGTCAGCCGAAGGCCTTGTTTGATCTTGCGGGACCGGTCCCGTGGGACCGTGATCCCTGACCGGGCGGGGAAAGGCTGTGCGTTTCCGGGTCCGACTGGAGCGGTGCCGGAAGATCAGAGTCCGAACCACCAGCCCCGCTGCAATGGCAGGGGCCATCGCCCCTGCCACAGCGCCACGTTGACCCTTGGCCCGCCGGGGGCCAAAGCCCCCGGCCAGTATCCGTGTTCGTCAAGCGGTTTGTACGGGTCTTGTTTCCTGCCATTCCCT
>JADCEN010000046.1 GCA_020250175.1 Rhodobacter sp. | reverse complement strand
TGGCAGGGGCGATGGCCCCTGCCATTGAAGCGTTGGTAGTGCAATCGTCCCTCCGGGCGTGATGAGGAAACGCACTGCGTTTCCCCCGCCCGCGCGGGACGGTGCCCCGCAGACCGGCAGGTCCGGGAACAACGCAGGCCAGCGCCCGACCCGGCGGGCGAGAAGCGCCCGCCGGGGGCGGGTCGGGCGCTGGCCGGTGGCTGTGGCCCCCGGCTGGTCCTGATGCCAGCGTGGCGCTGTGGCAGGGGCGATGGCCCCTGCCATGGCAGCGACGCAGTTCCGCCTCCCCGCCGGACGGGAACAGGATACGCACCGCGTTTCCCCCGAACGCGCGGAACGGTGCCCTGCAGACCGGAAGGTCCGTTAACAGCGACAGGCCAGCGCCCGGCCCCCGGCGGGCGAAAGGTCAGGGCGGCGCTGTGACAGGGGCCATCGCCCCTGCCAGGCAGCGGCAAGGGTGATCGAGGCCGGGATCGGCATGGCCCTGATCCGGCATGCAAGTCGCCTGCCTGCCCGCCCGCGCCACCCCGGTCACAACCCGGGGCCGGCATCTGCCCCTGGTTCTGCGGGGTCAGGACCCTGCAAGCAAGGAACAGCCCGCGCAGCCCATGCGTCGCCCCGGCCCAGCACCCCCGAAAGCCAACGCAATGACGCAACCCGTTGACACCAAAGGCGGCCAACACCGCGTCCTTCCGGGCAGGCCCTACCCCGTCAGGTGCGCAATCTCGCGCCGGAACGGCAGCGCATCGCCGATGTCTGGCCCGTCCAGCTCTTCGCCATAGCGCCGTCCGGCATAGACGGCCCAGGCGATGGGGGCCGGGGCATCGGCGTCGCCGATCACCGTGACCGATCGGATGCCCGCCGCCGCCCAGTCCGCCCGCCGCGCCGCAAGGTCCGGCCCCAGGCTGTCTGCGGCACTGCGCGAAGTCACCAGCAGCACCGCATCCGCCGCGATGTCGCGCGCTTGCCCGGTATAGGTGCAGGCAATCCGCGCCCCCCCGGGGCCAAAGGCCATCGGCGCATGCGACAGGTGCAGGGCCACGCCAAGGGTCATCAGGCGCGCCTGAATCCGGCGCTGTTCCAGGGTGTTTTCGGTCCATTCCGCCACCTTGGCGGCCGGTGTGACGAACGCCACCCGGCAGCCCTTTGCCACCAGCAGTTCGGCCAGCACCGACCCCATGTAGAAATGATCGTCATCATACAGAAGAACGGTCCCGCCGGACGGGCCCTGCCCTGCCATCAGGTCATCGGGGGTGAAAACCGGCAGGCCGGTCTGCGGGATCGGCCCCAGGTGATGCCGCGCCACCACATCGCGCCGCCAGACCGCCCCGGTCGCCACCGCCACATGCTGAAAGCCGAAGTCCAGCACCTCAGCGGCCGTCAGCCGGCTTTCGTAATAGACCGAGACGTTGGGCATGGGCGCGATCTGGCCCGCCCGGTAATCGGCAACCCGGCCCCAGGCCGACAGGCCCGGCAGGGCCCGTTCCAATGTCACCCGCCCGCCCAGCGTGGTGCCCGCCTCGGCCAGGGCCACCTCATAGCCGCGCTTGCCCAGAACCAGAGCCGCCTCCAGCCCTGCTGGACCGGCACCCACAATCAGCACCCGCGCACTTTTCCCGCGCGGGGCGACCCGTTCGGGATGCCAGCCCTTGCGCCATTCCTCCATGAATGTGGGGTTCTGGGTGCAGCGGCTGATCGCACCGGTCATATCACCGGACACGCAGATGTTGCAGCCGATGCATTCGCGGATATCCTCAAACCGGCCCTGTTCGATCTTTTGCGGCAGAAAGGGATCGGCGATGGAAGGGCGCGCGGCCCCGATGAAATCGAGGATGCCTTCGCGCACCTGCCGCACCATCGCATCGGGCGAGGTAAAGCGGCCCACGCCGACGACCGGCTTTGATGTCAGCGCCTTGATGCCGCGCACCAGCGCCTCCTGCGCGCCTTCCTCCAGAAAGCGCGAGGTGCCCGAACAGGCGTCCCAGGTGCCCTGCGCCAGATCCCACAGATCGGGCAGATCGGCCTTCATCTCGATGAACTCGCGCACCTCGGCGTTGGAAAAGCCCAGCGGGCCGTCTTCATGCAGGGACATGCGGATGGAAATGGCCATCTCGCCCTTCGTTTCCTCGCGCACCTCTTCGATCAATTCGGTGACGAAGCGGGCGCGGTTTTCCAACGAGCCGCCATATTCATCGCTGCGCCGGTTGGTGGCGCGGCTCAGGAAATGCTGAAGGATGCCAAAACCATGCGCGCCATACAGGCAGACAATGTCAAACCCGGCATCCTGGGCGCGGCGAAAGGCATTGCGGTACCAGCGGCGCAGATCGCGGATGCCGTCACGGTCCAGCGCGCGGGCCTGCACCGGGTCGGCGGTAAAGGTCAGGATCGGGCCGGGCGATACCGCGCGCGGCACTTCGCGGCTATAGAGGTTGGGGCCGTTGATGCCGGAATAGGCCATCTGGATGCCCGCCAGTGCGCCATGCGATTTCATCGCCTCGGCCATGCGGGCCAGGGCGGGAATGTCGCGGTCATCCCACAGGCGCTGTTCGATGAAGGGGGTGATTTCCGAGCTGTGGTGAATCTCGGTCTGCTCGGTAAAGATCACGCCCCAGCCACCTTCGGCCTTGGTGCGGCGCATTTCGACTACTGCCGAGGGGTCGCGGTAACCGCCGCCGTTGCAATGGGGCACCTGGAAGAACCGGTTCCTGGCCAGTTTCGGGCCGATGCGCACCGGTTCGAACAGAATGTCATGGCGGCTGGGGCGAATATCCCTGGGCATCGGTCACCTCACCGGGCGGAAATCGGACAGCTGCGTCGACAGAAGGGCGGGGTCCGGCTCTGGCAGATCGGCGATCAGCAGCGCCTCGGCCTGACCGGCGCGGGCATGTACGGCCCCGTCGGCCCCGACAAGGATAGACCCGCCGCAATAGGTCAGATCGCCTTCGCTGCCGCAGTAATTGGCATAGGCGATGGCCACAGCATGGTTCACCGCCTGCGACGGCACCGTCAGACGCGCCACATGGGTGAAGGGCTGCATATTGGCCGTGGGGCACAGGATGATCTGCGCCCCCCGGCCTGCCAGATCGCGGATCAAGGGGGCAAACTCAATGTCGTAGCAGATCAGCAGGGCGATACGGTACCCTTCGAAGTCGAACATTGCGTGTGACGTGCCCGCCGAGAACAGGCTTCTTTCGCGCGGCCCATAAAGCTGGGTCTTGCGATACTGCGCCAACAGCGTGCCATCAGGGCCAAAGGCCAGCGCCGTATTGCAGATACGGTCACCCTCGCGTTCGGCCACGCCAACGGTCACGCCGCAGCCAGCGGCACGGACCATCGGGGCGATCGCGGCACCCCACTGGCCCGTTGTGCGCGCTGCCGATCCGGGATCGGCCACATTGTAACCGGGCAGGAAGACCTCGGGGAACAGGGCCATGCGGGCACCGGCCGCCCCTGCCGCCCGCAGCATCCGGCCAAGGGTTGCCAGGCCGTCCTGCGTCGCCCCGGCGGGCGACGGCCCCTGATACAATGCCAGCTTCATGCGGCTTTCCGGGAAACCCCGGCCCCCTACTTTTTCAGATTGGTCCAGATGGCATCATAAAGCGTCTGCGTGGCCTCATCGCAGACCCCCACGAAGGTACCCTGTGGTGCCGATACCGGGGGGTTGTTTTCCGGACTGTTCTTGATCGCATCCTGCAGGAACGGTTCCACACCGATGACGGCAGAGGTATAGGCGGCATAGTTCGTCAGCGCCGCCGCATTCTCGGGCTGCAACAGAAAGTTCATGAACTTCAGGGCATTGGCGCGGTTCGGCGCATCTTTCAGCAGAACGGCATTGTCCATCCACGCGACGAAGCCTTCCCTGGGATAGGCATATTCCACATTGGCCCCTTCGGCACGCGCCTTGGCGGAAAAGCCGTTGAAGATCATCCCGGCGGCCGCATCGCCCGACACAAGCACATCCTTGGCCGTGTCAGAGCCGAAGCTGGCCCAATGTGGCTTGGCCTTCTGCAGCATGGCGTTCAGCGCCTTGAGCTGCTCGCGGTCCTGGCTGCACTGCGGAATGCCCAGATAAAGCGAGGCCAGCGCCAGAACTTCGCCCTGACTGTCAAGCACATTGATCTTGCCCGACAGTTCCGGCGGCGGATCGAAAAGGATGGCAAGCGTGTCGATATCGCCCGTGTAGACATCGCGGTTCACCGAAAAGCTGGTGGTGCCCCACTGATAGGGAATGGAATGCTTACGGCCCGGATCGAAGGGCACGTCGATCCATTTCGGGTCGATGTTGCCGAAATTGGGAATCTCGTCATGGCTGAAGGTATCCAGCAGGCCTTCACCGGCCATGATCGCCACCATATAGTCGGTGGGCACGGCCAGGTCATACTGGCCCATCTTGCCCGCCTTCAGCGCGGCCAGCATCGCCTCGTTGCTGTCAAAGGTGTCCATCGTCACTTCGACATCATATTCGGCGGCGAATTTATCCAGCATTTCCTGCGGGATATATTCAAACCAGTTGTAGATCGACAGTTTGCCTTCGGCGGCGGCCATACCGGCCGTCAAGGCCAGCAGGGCAACGGATGTCAGGATCTTGTGCATGGGACGCTCCTTGTTGGGATCAGGCCCGGCTTCTTTGGCCAAGGCGGTTTACGAAGTAGGACAGGGTCACGAAAAGGATCGATACGGTCAGCATCACCGTCGACAGCGCCAGGATATTGGGCTTGATGCCCTGCTTGACCGACCCGAAAATGGCGGTCGGCAGGGTTTCCATACCGGCCCCCTTGACGAAGTTGGTGATGATGAAGTCATCCAGCGAGATGATGAAGGCCAGCAGAAAGCCGCTGATGATGCCGGGCATCAGCAAGGGCAGCAGGATCAGCCGGAAGGCCTGGGCGCGCGTTGCGTAAAGGTCCCGCGCCGCCTGCTCGCAGCTTTCTTCGATCCCCTCAAGGCGGGCGGCGATGGGCAGATAGGCGAAGGGGATGCAGAAGGTGATATGGGCGATCAGGATGGTCAGATAGCCCGTTGCCAGCCCGATCACGGAAAAGAAGATCAATGTGGCCACCGCCGTGACAATCTCTGGCACCATCAGCGGCAGGTTGATCAGCGCAAAGGTGGCCCCCTTGCCCCGGAACCGCCCGCCCCGCACCATGGCAACGGCGGCGGCGGTCGCGATGATGGTCGAGGCCGCAGCGGCAAGGGTGGCGATGCTGACCGAATTCCAGGCGGCGGCGCGGAACCGCGGCGCCTCGACCCCGGTGAACAGATCGGCATACCAGCGCAGCGACAGGCCGCCCCAGTTGGTCAGCGAGGTGCTGGCGTTGAACGAATAGGCCATCACCACAAACAGCGGCACGTAAAGGATGGTCAGACACAGCACGGTCATCGCGGCAAAGCCGGGATAGCGGCGGATGTCCCGACGCCCGGCCATCAATGCGCCCCGGCCCGGCCCTGGGCGCGGGCGTAGATCATCAGCACAATCAGCACCAGCGTCATCAGGATGACCGAAACGGCGGCTCCGAACGGCCAGTTGCCCTGACTGCCCTTGAACTGCTCTTCAATCAGCGACCCGATCATATAGGTCTTGGCCCCGCCCAGCAGGTCGGGGGCCAGAAAGGCCCCCAGCGAGGGCACGAAGACCAGGATGCAGCCCGCGATGATCCCGGGGCGGACCACAGGAAGCACGATCTCGCGCAGCGTGGTCCAGCGGCTGGCGTAAAGGTCGGCGGCCGCCTCGGACAGGGCAAAATTGTAGCGCTCCACAGCGGCATAGACCGGCAGGACCATGAAGGGCAGGTAGCTGTAGAACAGCCCCAGCTGCACCGCCAGGTTGGTGTTGATGATCTGCAGCGGGCTGTCCAGCAGGCCTGCCCCGATCAGCGCATCGTTCAGCGGCCCCTGATCGCGCAGCAGAAAGCGCAGCGATACGGTGCGGATCAGCAGGTTCACCCAATAGGGCACGGTGATCATGAACAGCCACAGGGCGCGGCTGTGCGCGGGCCGCGTGGCGATGAACCAGGCGGTGGGAAAGCCCACGATCAGGCAGATCAGCGTGGCCAGCCCCGCCTGCCAGATCGACCGCCAGAAGATGGTGATGTAGGTCCATTCCAGCACCGGCGGCTCGTCCCCGAACAGGCCCCGGTTCAGCAGGAACCGGTCATAGGCCGCAAGCGAGAAGGTCCAGTCGACCCCGCCCCGGAATTCCCTGGTCAGAAAGGAATAGACCGTCATCAGCAGCACCGGCAGCAGCAGGAAGATGCCGATCATCACCCATGTCGGCAGCAAAAGCGGCCCGGTGATGCTGCGGTAACCGGTCCCGGCGGACCCGGATGCTGCGGGCCCCGCCATCAGTCGGCCAGAAGGCGCGCAGCGCCGTCCTCGATCACGATCCCGATGGTGCTGCCCGCCTCTGGCGGGGTGGCGCGGGCCGAATTCTGCAGCCGCAGATGCAGCGCCGTGCCATCGGCCAGCCGGGCCTGAACCTGCAGATCGGTGCCAAGATAGATCAGCCGGTCAACGGTGGCGTCCAGATCGCCGGTGCCCGGCGGAACCAGGGTCATCCGTTCGGGCCGGATCGAGACATGGGGCGAACCCGCCGGTACGGCATCCGCCGCCGGACAGGTCAGCGGATGCCCGCCGGGCAGCAGCACCCGCGCCATCCCGCCCGCAATAGACCCGACCCTTACCGGCAGAAGGTTGGTCTCGCCGATGAAACCGGCGACAAACCGGTTGACCGGTGCCTCGTAAATCTCGCGCGCCGATCCGATCTGCCGGACCTCGCCCGCGCTCATCACCGCGATGCGGTCGCTCATGGTCAGGGCTTCTTCCTGGTCATGGGTGACGAAGATAAAGGTGATCCCAGTGCCCTCCTGAAGCTGCTTCAACTCGACCCGCATCGCCTGGCGCAGCTTCAGGTCCAGCGCCGACAGCGGCTCGTCCAGCAGCAGCACCTTGGGCTGCGGGGCCAGCGCGCGGGCCAGCGCCACGCGCTGCTGCTGGCCGCCCGACAGCTGTGACGGAAAACGGTCGGCGAAGGCGGACAGGTGCACCAGTTCCAGCATCTCGCCCGCACGTTTCAGGCGCGGGCCGGGGGCCATGCCCTGCATCTTCAGGCCGAAGGCCACGTTCTGGGCCACCGTCATGTGCGGAAACAGCGCATAGTGCTGGAACACCGTATTGACCGGGCGCAGGTTGGGGGCAAGCCGGGCGATATCCCGGCCTTCCAGCAGGATCGTGCCTTCTGACACATCCTCGAACCCGGCGATGCAGCGCAAAAGCGTGGTCTTGCCACAGCCGGAAGGCCCCAGCAGCGTGAAGAACTGGTTGTGCCCGATGGTCAGGGACACGCCCGCCAGTGCGGTGAAGGTGCCAAAGCGCTTGACCACCCCGTGCACGCCAACCACCTCGTCCATCCGGCCCGCTTTCTCAAGGCAGGGGGCACGCGGCGCTTGCCATACCCCCGGTTCAGGGAGCAAACCCTAGATGCACGACAGACAGGGGGTATATACCCCCAAAGAGGTATGGCAGATGGACCCACAGCCCAATGCCGCCGAGGGGCGCCTGGCCGACGCGATCCGGCGCATGGGACAGGCGGGTTTCGAAACGGCGCTGACCGGTTGGCTGCGCCGGTCTGTCCCGTGTGACAACCTGATCGTGCTGGCCTACCGCGATGCCGGTCCGCCGCTGGTGCTCTGGCATCAGGCCGATGATCCGAAGGTCTACGGGCAGTTGGACAGTACCTATCTGGCCGGGGCCTATCTGCTTGATCCCTATCACGACCTGCACCAAAGCCGGGTCGCCGCCGGGCTGTACCGGATGCGCGACATCGCCCCCGACCAGTTCCAGCGCAGCCGCTACTTTCTGGACTATTACCGCAGCACCGGGCTGATCGACGAAGTGGCCTTCGTGGCCTATCCCGCGCCCGGCGTCACGCTGAACATCTGCCTGGGGCGGGACGCAACCTCGGGCCAGGTGTTTTCGACCGCCGAGGTCCACAGGGCCAGCCGCATCGCCCCGATCGTCACCGCCCTGTCCGAACGGCACTGGTCAGGGTTGCCGGGGCCGCAGGTAGCGGGCAGTGGCCGCGGCGATCAGGCGGGCGGGTTGTTGCGCGCGGCCCTGGCGCGGTCCCATGGCATCCGCCTGTCACCGCGTCAGGCCGAGGTGGCGCTGCTGATCCTGCGCGGCCATTCCTCGGTCTCGATCGGGCTGCGGCTGGCGGTGTCGCCCCAGACGGTAAAGGTATTCCGCCGGCAGTTGTACGCCCGCTGCGCCATCACCACACAGGCGGAACTTTTCGCGCTGCTGCTTCCGCTGCTGAAAAGCGGGTGATAAGGTCTGACCGGCGCAGAGACCCTGTTTCCTTCCCTCAGGCAGCGTCCAGGCCCGTTCCCGGCACCTTTGCGCGCAGGCTGCGGCCCGCCGGGGCCGCCAGCGCCCCGCAAGGAGAACCGATGACCCGGCATGACCCCGCCCTGTCCCCGACCGCCGGGTTGCGCGCCAATGTGGCCCTGCCCCTTGGCCAGGCCGTCGCCATGCCGAAGTCGGTCGATACCTTGGCAGAGTTCGCAGCACTGGAACAGCGGCAAATCTTTGCGCGTGACCGGTTTTGCACGGGTGGCACCGATGCGCTGCGCGCGCCGGGGGACTGCCTGATCATGGAAATTCCGGGTGGGCCGATCCTTGTGCTGCGCGACCGGGACGGGCATGTGCCTGCGATGTCCAAGGTCTGCCGCCACCGCATCTCCACCCTGGCGGAGGGGCGCGGCACCACCCGCGCCATTATCCGCCCCCGCCCCGCCCGAAACTGTTCCCCTCCCGACCCGGAAAGACCGACCATGGCCCATACCCGCATCCGCAAGTTCAACACCCGCGACACCTATCCGGAACAGAAGCTGGACAATGACCTGTGCCAGGCGGTCGTGGCTCGCGGCACGATGATCTTCCTGCGCGGGCAATGTCCGCAGGATCTCGACACGGCCCGGAACATCAACAGCCACGACCCGGTGGAGCAGACCCACAAGGTGATGCAGAACATCCGCCAGCTGATCGAGGAAAGCGGCGGCCGGATGGAGCATCTGTGCAAGGTCGTGGTCTATCTGACCGATGTGCGCCACCGCGAGGCGGTCTACCGCACGATGGGCGAATACATCAAGGGCGTGCATCCGGTGTCGACCGGCGTGGTGGTGACGGCGCTCGCCCGCCCGGACTGGCTGGTGGAGATCGACGCAACAGCGATGATTCCGGATTGACGGGCCGAGCGCCGGCAAGGCACCCCGCCCGCGCCGACGCAGGGCACCCGGGTTGAACCCATGAAGAAAGGCCGTTCCCATGACCTTCACCCTGGCCGCGCGCTGCCCCGAGACGGGTCAGTTCGGGATCGTCATCGCGTCCTCCTCTCCCGCCGTTGCGGCGCGCTGTGCCAATGCGCGGGCCGGTGTGGGGGTGGTGGCCACGCAGAATGTCACCGATCCCGCGCTGGGGCCACGGCTGCTTGATCTGCTGGACCAGGGCCTGACGGCACAGCAGGCGCTGGCCGGGGTAACGGCGGCAACGCCGGATATCGGCTGGCGGCAGGTGCTGGTGGTGGACCGCGCTGGCGGCACGGCTGCCTTTACCGGTGACAGGGCCCTGGGCGTGCATGGGCAGGTCCAAGGCGACGGGGTGGTGGCGGGCGGAAACCTGCTGGCCGGTCCGGGCGTGCCTGCGGCGATGATTGCGGCCTACAGGGCGGCGACAGGCCCCTTCGGCGACCGGCTGCTGGCCGGGCTGACCGGCGGGCTGGCCGCAGGGGGCGAGGCCGGGCCGGTGCATTCGGCAGGGATGAAGATCGTCGACCGGCTCACTTGGCCGCTGGTGGACCTGCGCGTTGACTGGGCCGAGACCGATCCGCTCACGCTGCTTCACAAGGCCTGGCAGGTCTATGGCCCCCAGGCCGAAGACTATGTGCGCCGCGCGCAATCGCCGGGGGCCGCGCCGGGATATGGCGTACCGGGGGATACCCGCCGGGTTGATGAACAGTAGCAACTGCCTTGGACTTTGACCGCTTTGGCGTCGTCACGGGCGGGAATCGAGCGCAGGGTGGTAATGTCTTTGGCGAAGAACCTCCACGCGTCGCAGCATCGTGCCACGATGTCCCCGCAGGTTTCGGACACGCAGATGGCGCGGCGGCTGGCGCGCAGGCAGGCCCGGACGTTCCCGACCGTGTTGATCCTCGGGGCATGGGGCGGGAGCGGCATCAGGGGGATGGTGTCGGCCACCTTCAGGGCCTTGGCGCCCTGCCATCCGGCACCGTCGGGCACGGGTACGGCCTGCGCGCCCCCGGCGATGGTGCGGGAGACCTGGGCGAGGCGGGCGTTCATGGCAGCGGTGTCGGCGGTGGGCATGACCAGCGCGGCGTTGGCTCCGCGTTCGGGGCAAAGGGTGCCGCACATGCAGGCCCGAGTCTGGCGGGTATCGCGATGCTCGCCCGAGCGGCTGCCGCGCGGGGCGCAGATGCGGCTGAGCGTGCCCCTCTGGCCGACCCGCGTGTCCGCCATGGGCCTTGGACCGGTGGCGGCACCATGGCGAACTCCTGGAACCACATCTCCAGGGGTTTGCCCTGGGCGTGATCCGGCAGGGCATCGTCTGCGATCTTGCGCTGAAGGTCGACGCGCCGCCAGCGCACCACCCCGTCTGCGGCAAGATCCGGACCCTCGCGCAGCATGCGCGCAAGTTCTGCCTTCTGCGCCGGGCCCAGTCGCGGCGCGGGGTCGGCCGAGCGACGGCCGGACAGCCCTTCCCGCCTTTCGGCAGTGTCGCGGTGAACCCGATCCCGCAGCGCCGGCGGTCCATCGCGCAGCTCCCGGCGGCAGCTTTGCGGCCTCTCCCCTCAAGCACCAGCGCGATCGCCAGCATGCGCCGCGCCGCCTTGGCATCCTTCGCCTTCGACGCCGCCGCCCGAAGCCCGCGCGCCGGCACATCCGTTCCCGTGATCGCAACCGCCATCAAAACCAACATGCTTCGATGGAACAGAACCACAGCGGCGAACCGAAGGGACGCCCGCGCGAGTCAGGGACCGGGGCCTTTGGTGTGATTCCCTCTTTCCAACCGACAGACCACGGCTTGACACCTGCGCCAGCTTCGCGCCCAGATGGATTTGGCGCAACCGGAACGAATGTGATGTTTGAAGATAAAGAGAAAACTGTTTCCAAGGTTCTTGAGGCCGCGCGTCGCAAGCTTCTGGATACAGGTACGCGGAACCGGCTTGTGCACGTTAACCGTGCCAATTCCCGTGCCAATTGCCTGAACGTGATCAACGAGAAGGCCGATGAGGTGTTTTGCATCCTGCGGGTCAATGGCCGCAAGATGCGGTTCAAGGCAATGGGCAAGGACAAGACGGCTGAAGGACAGGAAACGTTGCTTGCTCTGCCGGAGGCGGACCTGTCGGCGACGTCTGATCGGCTGACGGACGGCTTCCTCGAAACGCCGCTGGGGCCCGAGGCGCTGGCCCGCCATCTGCTGCGTCTGGCCACGGATGCGCGCACGGCCGAAGAGGAGCAGGGGCTCAACATCCTCTATCTCGCCATCGGCTTCCTGCGCTGGAAAGAAAGCCGGTCGTCCGAAGTGGTGCGGGAGTCGCCGCTAATTCTTCTGCCGGTGCAATTGCTGCGCAACGAGCGCACATCGACCTTCGACATCGCGGCGCGGGAAGACGATATCTCGACCAACCTGCCCTTGCAGGAAAGGCTGCGGCAGGATTTCGGGCTGTCGTTGCCCGAGGTGGAGGAAGCCGAGGACTGGGCACCCTCGGACTACTTCACAAAGGTTCAGGAGGTTGTGTCGGGCAAGCCCGGATGGTCAATCGATGGCGATGGCATGCAGCTCGGCTTCTTCTCTTTCGCCAAGCTGTTGATGCACCGCGATCTGGACCCCGGCAGTTGGCCGGTGAACGCATTTGCGGAAAGTGAGCTTCTGCGCGGGCTTCTGGCCGAGGGGTTTGAACCGCCCCGGGTTTACCGGAGGGTGATTTGTTCAGCGGCTAGGCGACCATATCGAGCGTGTTCAGGTTTGCATAGAACGCTTCCTCTGCTTCTGCGGGTGGGACGTAACCGATAGGACCGAGAAGGTCGAGCAGGTGAACGCCACAGGTTCGAGTGAACCTGCGAGGGGTTGTTAT
>JADCEN010000045.1 GCA_020250175.1 Rhodobacter sp. | reverse complement strand
CTGAAGATGCCCGAACAGCACCATGTCCCGCAGCCGGGCATAGGTAAGCTCATGTGTCGGTATCTTGCGGTCCTGCACGGTCATCCTGGCCCTGCCTGCGGATATGATCAAATTAGGCCGCCCCGCGAACAGGATCAAGGACGGATGGCGGCGCGCCCGTGTTGACGGCACCCTGTCTGCACCGCCATGGTCGGGGTCAGACAAGGACATCAGACAAGGAAAGCGACAGGACATGCAGACCACCCCCCCACAGGACGGGCGATCACGCCCGCAGGCCGGCCCGTGCTGCGGATAAGGACGATTCCGCATCCCCGGTTCTTTCTGTTTCTGGCCCTGCTGTTTTGCGGCATTGCCGGGGCCTCGGGCTTCATGAAACCGGAAGAAGCGGTTGTGGCTGGTTTCAACATCGCCGCGCTTGGCTTCATCGCGGCGCTTTCCGCCCCGCCTGTTACCCGTTGGCCACCGGAGAGCGGCTTGCGGAACAGGCTGTTCCCGCCGTCGCGGGACCGGGGTGCCGAGACCGGATCGCGCAGGTCAGGGGTGGCCTTGTTCATTGGGTCAATCCGCACCTTGGTGTTCCGGCGCATCAGATCGCGCAGGCACAACCATGATCCCGGTCTCAGGCGCGTCGTGAATGATGTGGCCAAACCGATTGAGCCCGGCTTGCGACCCATCGGTCTGCGCGCCCTTCATCGATACCATGCCTTCACAGGGGCCGAAGGCGCGGCATCGCACCCATCCCTGCGCGCAAGCAAGGCGGGCGATTGCTGCGCCATAGCCCTGGTTCCGGGCGGATGCTGCACCACCTTATGATATCCGTGCCCGACTTCAAGATGAACCGATCACGCGGCAGCAAAGCTTTGTCCGGATCACGACACCGCAGTTGAGGCTTGAATACAGCCCTTCGGCAGGGTCAAATGCCGGAATGAAACACACCTTGCTGCTGTCCTGGGCTGATTGCGCCCCCCGCCTCGTCGCCGTTGCCGCCGGTCGTGCAGCCGCCGATCTGGTCATCACCGGTGGCACGCTGGTGAACGTGCAAAGCCGCGAGCTTCTGCCGGGCTGGCAGGTTGCCGTGGCCGAAGGGCGCTTTGCCTGTGTCGGGCCGGATGCGTCGCATTGCATCGGTCCGCAGACCGAACTGGTCGACGCGGCGGGGCAATACCTGATCCCCGGCTTCTGCGACGGGCATATGCATATCGAATCCGGTATGCTGACTCCGGCGGAATTCGCCGCCGCCGTGATCCCGCATGGCACGACGACGATCTTCCATGACCCGCATGAGATTGCCAATGTCCTTGGCCTGCGCGGCGTGCGGATGATGCATGACGAGGCACTTATGCAGCCGATCAACATTTTCACCCAGATGCCATCCTGCGCGCCTTCCGCCCCGGGGCTGGAGACGACGGGGTTCGAGATCGGCCCGGATGACGTGGCCGAAGCGATGCGCTGGCCGGGGATCATCGGGCTGGGCGAGATGATGAACTATCCCGGTGTCATCAACGGCAGCCAGCAGATGCTGGAGGAAATCGCGGCCACGATGCGCGCAGGGAAGACTGTGGGCGGCCATTATGCCAGCCCGGACCGGGGCATTCCCTTCCACGCCTATGTCGCAGGCGGGCCGTCAGACGACCATGAGGGTACGCGGGAACAGGATGCGGTTGACCGGGTGCGGCAAGGGATGCGGTCGATGCTGCGGCTGGGGTCTGCTTGGTACGATATCGAAAGCCAGATCACCGCGATCACCGAAAAGGGGCTGGACCCGCGCAACTTCATCCTGTGCACCGATGATTGCCATTCCGGCACGCTGGTGCATGAGGGGCACATGAACCGCGCGGTGCGCCATGCCATCGCCTGCGGCTGCGATCCGCTGATCGCGATTCAGATGGCCACGATCAACACCGCCACCCATTTCGGGCTGGAGCGCGAGCTGGGTTCCATCGCGCCCGGACGGCGGGCGGATGTGATCCTGACCTCGGACCTGGCGAAGCTGCCGATCGAGGCGGTCTATGCGCGCGGGGTCAAGGTGGCCGAAGCCGGGCGTCTGACCGTGGCCTGTCCGCATTACGACTGGCCCGCCGATGCGCGTGCCACCGTGCGGATGGGCCTGGGGAAGACGGCCGGGGATTTTGCGATTCCTGCCCCTGCCGGAGGCAAGCCTGTAACGGCGCGGGTTATCGGTGTGGTCGAGAATCAGGCACCGACAAAAGCCCTTACGATTGACCTGGCTGTAACGGACGGGCTGGTCGGGGCGCAAGGCGACGTCGCCCAGATCGCCCTTGTCGAACGGCACCGGGCGACGGGGCAAGTGGTCAACGCCTTCGTCTCGGGCTTTGGCTACAGCGGGCGGATGGCCATGGCCTCGACCGTGGCCCATGACAGTCACCACATGATCGTCGTGGGCACCGACCGCGCCCAGATGGCGCTGGCGGCGAACCGGCTGGCCGAGGTAGGGGGCGGGGTCACCCTCTGGCGCGACGGTCAGGAACTGGCGCTGGTCGAGTTGCCCATCGCGGGCCTGATGTCCGACCGCCCGGCGCGCGAGGTGGCCGACAAGGCGCAGGCCCTTGTCGCCGCGATGGCCGACTGCGGCTGCACGCTGAACAACGCCTTCATGCAGCATTCCCTGCTGGCCCTGGTGGTCATCCCGGAACTGCGCATCTCCGACAAGGGCCTGATCGACGTGACCCGCTTTGCAGTGTCGGACCTTTTCGTGGCGGGCGGCACTGCATGACCGGCATCTTGGGAATTCCCCCAGGTTGACCGCCACCACCCGATCAGCGCAGAAAGGCCCACCGGCAAGGCCGCATATGACCATGGCCTGCTGTCAGCCTGGCGGATCAATTCTGAGTGCTGTGACGTTGTTGAGGGGCACCCCGGTTTTCACCTTTCCTGGTCGCGGGGGGCAGGCCCGGCTGCCTGATACCAGTGGCCCTTTTAACTGACCTTTGCCCATTCGCGTGAGGTGATGGATGCGATGGCCTTTGGGTCGTTGGCGAGGAAGTTCCACGCGTTGCAACAGGCGTCGACGATTTCTTCGTAGGTGTTGAAGACGGTGAT
>JADCEN010000044.1 GCA_020250175.1 Rhodobacter sp. | reverse complement strand
GGCCCCGCGCGGGGCAGGAAATCCGCCTGGTGGACCTTCCCGCCGATGCCGGCAAGGGGTATGGGGCTTTCGACCATCCGGGCGAGTTCGGGGACGCTGGGGCACTGTCGAACCACCTGAAGGGGGCCGCACAGAAGGCACACGGCACCCTCGGCCGCGCCTGGCTGGAACACCTGACGGGGAACACCGAGACCCTGGCCCGAGACCTGCGGCAACGCATCGAGACCTTCGAGGCCCGGGCGGTGCCTGAACCGGCATCGGGGCAAGTGCAGCGGGTGGCGCGGCGCTTCGCCCTGGTGGCCGCAGCGGGTGAGCTGGCAACGGCCGCCGGCCTGACGGGCTGGAGCGAAGGGGAAGCCCAGGCCGCAACCTTGCGCATGTTCAATGCCTGGCTTGAGGCGCGGCCGGCGGGCACCGGGACGAGCGAGACCGTGGCGATGTTGCGGCAGGTGCGCGGCTGGTTCGAGGCCCACGGCGAAGCCCGGTTCACCGATTGGGATCGGGCCGAGGACAACCACCGACCGCAGACCATGAACCGGGCCGGCTGGCGAAAAAGCATCGAGACCGAGCGGGGCATGGCCGAGGTGGAGGCCATCGAATGGCTGGTGCTGCCCGAGGTCTTCCGCACCGAGATTGCCAAGGGCTGGAGCGACCGGGCCCTTCTGCGCCTTCTGGCCGACCGTGACCACCTCAAGCGCCAGAAGGGCAACGAATACACAAGCCGCGTGCGCGTGCCCGGGCTTGGGATGACAAGCGTCATCCGCATCCGGTCAACCTTGCTTGACGAGGGCGAGGCTTGACGACAGCGGCCCGCCCCCGTGGGCCGCCGAAGGGGTGCCCGTGCCGGCCGGTGGGGCCGGCGGCGCGGAGTTTCATTCGCGCGGGTTTCGGCCCGGTGGAGTTCTCCAAGGTTGACCCTGCGGGGTCTTGCTTGACACCCCCCCCGGGTTGGGTCCTTCCTGGCCCCGGCTGACGCGGGTAATTCGGACCCCGCATCCGCGTTAGTGGGCCGGTTTTCCATTGACTTGACACACCTTGACCATGCCCAAGATGACACCCCCGACTGAAGGCCGGCCCCCCTCGATGGCCGAGATTGGCCGCGCCCTCGACCTGTCCCGACAAGCTGTCCATGCCCTGCACCTGCGCGGCATGCCGGTTCACTCCGTCGAGGCGGCGCATGCCTGGCGCCTGGCGCACCTCGACCCGGCCCGGCGCAAGGCCGGGGACTTCGACCGCGAGCTGTCCATCCGCCAGCGGCTGGCCCAGGCCCAGGCCCTGATGTCGGCAGCGGCGGATGCCCTGACCGGCGGCAATGAACCCGCCTTCGCGGCCCTGGTGCCCGCCCTGCGCGAAGCCATGCGCGAGATACCCGAGCCCGCCCGGGATCGCCTGCTTCTGGACGTGGCCGTAATGGATCGGCTGGTGGCACCTGAGCGGGAGATGATCGAGGCATGCGAAGCCGAGGACCGAGTGGCCGCCGAGGTGGCCGGGGCCCCTGCTCCAACCGTCCCGGGAAGCGAAGACCTGGCCGCCATGGGCGCCTTCTGGTACAGCCTGGCGGCCGGCGAGGGGTTCACGGCCGCCTTCCGTCACCTTGAAGACGCGGCCGAAGGCGTGGCCGCCTGACATCTCGCCCCAGGCCCGCCGGACTTCTGCGCACCTCGGCGGCCGCAGTTGTCCGGGGTGTCCGGGGCAGTTGTCCGGGGTTTTGCCTTCCTGAGCCGACCGCCCACGAACCCCGGCGCACCTGCGCGACAGTTTGTCCGGGGTGCCGGGGTGTCCGGGGTGTTTTTCGACGGGAAGCCGATGCACATGCGCGGCACTGCACCGGCAACCGACAGGCCCACGGCACCCGCCCGCCCGGCCTGGCGACCCCTGCGGGTCCTCCCGAGGGGGGCCTGTCGCGGGTAGTTTCGGCCCCGACGTTTCTCTAGATTCCGGTCCCGGCTTAGGGGGGTTGTGGCCTGACCGGCACCCGGCCCGGGTCCGGGTTTTCGGGTTGCGCGGATGCTACACTCCCGCCCCTCCCCGACCTGTGGCCGTGCCTGGCAACGGGCAGCAACCAAAGTCAGGGGGCATCCTTGGGGGCATCCTCAAGGCGCAGGCGGAAGAAACATGAAGAGAATCAACAAGTTACGCGGATCATTGGGACTCTTCCTCCCCTGCCAAATCTTCTGCACGCTGACGCCGGGCGCCAGCTTCCGATGAACGCTGCGCTGAAAACAAACGTGCTGTTCAACACCATGCTGTTCTGCGGCAACGCCAATCCGGTGTTGGGGCAGGAGATCGCCACCCATCTGGGCATCGAACTGGGCAAGGCCAAGGTCGGGCGCTTCTCCGACGGCGAGGTCGATGTCGAGCTGCTGCAGAACGTGCGCGCCCGGGACATCTTCGTCGTGCAGTCCACCTGCCACCCGACGAACGAGAACCTGATGGAGTTGCTCATCCTGGTGGATGCGCTGAAGCGGGCCAGTGCCCGGCGCATCACGGCGGTGATGCCCTACTTCGGCTACGCCCGCCAGGACCGCCGCCCGCGCTCCACACGCGTGCCCATCAGCGCCAAGGTCGTGGCCAACCTGCTGGAGACGGTGGGCGTGGAGCGGGTGCTCACCATGGACCTGCACGCCGATCAGATCCAGGGTTTCTTCGACATCCCGGTGGACAACATCTACGCCTCGCCGGTGTTGCTGACCGACCTGAAGAACAAGAACTACCCCGAGTTGGTGGTGGTGTCGCCCGACGTGGGCGGCGTGGTGCGCGCCCGCGCGCTGGCCAAGCAACTGGGCTGTGACCTCGCCATCATCGACAAGCGCCGGCCCAAGGCCAATGTCTCCGAGGTCATGCACGTCATCGGCGAGATCGAGGGCCGCAACTGCGTGATCATGGACGACATGATCGACACCGCCGGCACGCTGGTGAAGGCGGCCGAAGTGCTGAAGGAGCGTGGTGCGGGCAGGGTCTACGCCTACTGCACGCACCCGGTGTTCTCCGGTCCGGCCATCGAGCGCATCGCCGGCTCGGATCTGGATGAGGTCGTCATCACCAACACCATCCCGCTGACCGACGCGGCCAAGGCCTGCGGCAAGATCCGGCAACTGTCGGTGGCCTTCCTGTTCGCCGAGACCATCCGGCGCATCTCTGACGGCGAGTCGGTGACTTCGCTGTTCTCGGAGCAGAACAACAATTTCTAGGTTG
Source organism: Rhodobacter sp. (assembly GCA_020250175.1). Lineage (GTDB taxonomy): Bacteria > Pseudomonadota > Alphaproteobacteria > Rhodobacterales > Rhodobacteraceae > Aliitabrizicola. Next base: position 92 of record JADCEN010000044.1, on the reverse strand, counting down.
TCGCCGGGCGTCGCGTGACGTCCGGCACATGAGCGCGGGCCCTGCCAGCCGCAGGTCCGCAACTTTCGGCGCCTGGTCGCGGGCGCCTTACT
>JADCEN010000043.1 GCA_020250175.1 Rhodobacter sp. | reverse complement strand
TCCTTGATCCTGTTCGCGGGGCGGCCTAATTTGATCATATCCGCAGGCAGGGCCAGGATGACCGTGCAGGACCGCAAGATACCGACACATGAGCTTACCTATGCCCGGCTGCGGGACATGGTGCTGTTCGGGCATCTTCAGCCCGGTCAGCCGGTAACGATCCAGGGGCTGGTCAGCGATCTTGAGGCGGGCATGACCCCGGTGCGCGAAGCAATCCGGCGGCTGATCGCCGAAGGGGCGCTGACGCTTCTGGGCAACCGGCGCGTTCTGGTGCCGCATCTGACCCCTGGGCTGCTGGACCAGATCGCCTTCGCGCGCCTGACCATCGAGCCGCGCCTGGCAGAACTTGCCGCCCCCCGTCTGACCGCCACGATCATCGCGCGGCTGGAGGCGCTGGACCGGGGCGTGGACCGGGCGATCCGCGACGGCGACGTGCCGGGGTACCTTTCCGGCAATCACCGCTTCCACTTCACCCTGTACCAGTCGGCTGATGCGGGGGTGCTGCTGGAGATGGCGCAGTCGCTGTGGCTGCGGTTTGGTCCGTCGCTGCGGGTTGTCTGCGCCCGCTTCGGGACGGAAAGCCTGCCCGACCGCCACGGCGAGGCGCTGGCGGCGATGAGGGCCGGCGATGCCATGGCGCTGGGCCAGGCCATCCGCAATGACATTGCCCAGGGTGTGGACCAGGTGCGGGCGGCACTCGCCCTGGGAAAAATTTGATCAAATTCTTGCATTGCGGGAAATTTGATCATATTATCCCATAATCCCGATTGCCGGGTCCTGCGGGTATGCAGCGTCTTCGGCACCGGCCATTGCACCGAGGATGCCATGAACAAGATCACCAACCATATGCCGACCGCCGAATTGCAGGCGCTGGATGCGGCGCATCACATGCACCCCTTCACTGCCGGGGCCGAACTGGCTGCCAAGGGCGTGCGGGTGATGACGCAGGGCAAGGGCGTTTGGCTGACCGACAGCGAAGGCCACCGGATCATCGACGGCATGGCAGGGCTGTGGTGTGTCAATATCGGTTACGGGCGCAGGGAACTTGCGCAGGCCGCCGCGCGCCAGATGGAAGAGCTCAGCTATTACAACACCTTCTTCCAGACATCCCATGTGCCTGCCATCGCCCTTGCCGCGAAACTTGCCGAACTGGCACCCGGCGATCTGAACCATGTGTTCTTTGCCGGATCGGGGTCGGAAGCCAATGATACCAACATCCGTCTGGTGCGCCGCTACTGGGCGATCAAGGGCCAGCCGGACAAGACGGTGATCATTGCCCGCAAGAACGGCTATCACGGCTCTACCATGGGGGGCGGCAGCCTGGGCGGCATGGCCCCGATCCACGCGCATGGCGGCATGATCGGTGGCATCGTTCATATCGGCCAGCCGCACTGGTATGCCGAAGGCGGCGACATGACGCCTGACGAGTTCGGCCTGCTGCGGGCGCGGGAGATGGAAGAGATGATCCTGGAGCTGGGCGTCGACAAGGTTGCGGCCTTTATCGGCGAGCCGGTGCAGGGCGCGGGCGGCGTGATCATTCCGCCCAGCACCTATTGGCCCGAGATTCAGCGCATCTGCGACAAATATGGCATCCTCTTGATCGCGGATGAGGTGATCACCGGCTTCGGGCGCACCGGCAACTGGTTCGGCAGCCAGACCTTTGGCATCCGCCCCCATATCATGACCATCGCCAAGGGCCTGTCATCCGGCTATCTGCCGATCGGCGGGTCGATCATCTGCGACGAGGTGGCCAATACCGTGGGCGGGGCCGGGGATTTCAACCATGGCTATACCTATTCCGGGCATCCGGTGGCGGCGGCGGTGGCGCTGGAAAACCTGCGGATCATCGAAGAAGAAAGGATCATCGACCATGTGCGCGATGTGGCGCACCCCTATCTGGCCGCGAAATGGCAGGCCCTGACCGACCATCCACTGGTGGGCGAGGCCAGGCTGGTGGGGTTGATGGGGTCCATCGCGCTGACGCCGGAAAAGGCCAGCCGGGCAAAATTCGCCTCGGAAGCGGGTGCCGTGGGCTATCGCTGCCGCGAGCGCTGCTTTGCCAATGACCTGATCATGCGCCATGTCGGCGACCGGATGATCATCTCTCCGCCGTTGATCATCACGACAGGCGAAATCGACATCCTGATCGAACGCGCCTGGAAATCGCTGGATGAATGCCTGGCGATCCTGAAGGTCGAAGGCATGATGAAGGCCGCCGCTTGATCTGAGGTGGCCGGATCGGGTTACCCCGGTCCGGCCCCGTCGCGCCGCGTCAGGCGCGGCGACGCCTGCGGGTGGCGTCGCCGCCGCCACCGGTGTTGAAGCTGACGTCGGGCAGGCTGACGATCCTGCCCAGTTCCGGAAAGGGATCGGTCGCATGGGGAATGGCGTTGGCGTTGACGAAATGCTCCTGAAAGCGCGGCTCGATGGCGGTTTCCACCTTGTGGATGCGGCGGACGGTGTCCTCGATGGCCGCGCGGGACGACCTGTTGCAAAGTGCGATGCGCGCCCCCGTGCCTGCGGCATTTCCGGCAGAGGTGACATGGTCCAGCGCGGCATCGGGGATCATTCCCAGCACCATCGCATGTTTCGGGCTGATATGCGCGCCAAAGGCCCCGGCCAGAACCACGCGATCCACATGGTCCACCCCCATTTCATCCATCAGCAGGCGTGCCCCGGCATAAAGTGCTGATTTCGCCAGCTGAATCGCCCGGATATCGGTCTGCGTCACCATGATCACCGGCCCGCCGCCGACGCTGCCGTCATGCAGCAGATACGAATGTGTCCGCCCCTCGGCAATGGCGCGCGCGGTTCCGGTCTGTTCGGGGCTGCCGATCAGTCCCTTGGCATCGACCAGCCCGGCCATGCGCATTTCCGCAACCGCCTCGATGATGCCGGACCCGCAGATGCCGGTCACGCCGGTTTTGCCGATGGCTTCGGCAAAGCCGGGCGCGTCCGACCACAGGTCTGATCCGATGACCCGAAAGCGCGGCTCTTTGGTCACGGCATCAATCTCGACCCGCTCGATGGCACCCGGTGCGGCCCGCTGCCCGGATGAGATCTGCGCCCCTTCAAAGGCCGGGCCGGTGGGCGAAGAACAGGCCAGCACGCGGGTTTCATTGCCCAGCAGCAATTCGGCATTGGTGCCGACATCGACGATCAGCACCATGTCTTTTGACTTGTCGGGCTGTTCCGACAGGGCAACAGCGGCGCAATCGGCCCCCACATGCCCGGCGATGCAGGGCAGCACATAGACCCGTGCCGCGCGGTTGACGCCCGTCAGGTCCAGACCGCGCGCATCAAGGCTGAGGCTGCCCGAAGTGGCCAGCGCAAAGGGGGCCTGACCCAGTTCCACCGGGTCGATGCCCAACAGCAGATGATGCATGACCGGATTGCAGACAAAAACAATCTCGTAGATCGCTGACGTATCAATGCCCGCCCCGGCGGCGATGGACCCGATCAGCACATTAAGCGCCTCGCGGACGGCGCGGGTCATTTCCACATCGCCGCCGGGGTTCATCATGGCATAGCTGACCCGGCTCATCAGGTCTTCGCCAAAACGGATCTGCGGGTTCATCACGCCGCTGGAGGCAAGGACAGAGCCATCCCGCAGGTCGCACAGATGCGCGGCAATGGTGGTTGACCCAAGGTCGATGGCCAGCCCGTAAAGCCCGCCCTCATGAAAGCCCGGCCAGATGTCCAGAATGCGGGGGCGGGCGTCATGGTGGCCCTGATGAACCGCAACGGTCACTTTCCAGCCGCCCTGGCGCAGCGCGGGCTGCAACCGGCGAAGGATGGCAAGATCGGCCTCGACATCCGTCATCTGCCACTGGTCGCGCAGCGCCAGCGCCAGGCGTTCGAAATCCCCCGACGGCTCGTGCATGTCCGGCTCGGAAACCTCGACGTAAACCGCGCGCGTGGCCGGGTCCATCACGATATCGCGCATCGTGGCGGACTTGCGGATGACCTGCTTGTGGACCTGGCTTTCGGGCGGCACGTCGATGACGACATCGCCCATCACCCTGGCCTGACAGCCCAGACGGCGGCCCTCTGCCAGCCCGCGGATCGATTTGTACCGGTCCTCCACGGCATTCCACGGGGACAGGGCATCGGCGCTGACGGTGACGCCATGCTTGGAAAACTCGCCATAGCCCGGCGTGATCTGGCATTTCGAACAGATGCCGCGCCCACCGCAGACCGAATCGAGATCGACCCCCAACTGTCGCGCCGCCATCAGAACCGGGGTGCCCAAAGCGAAACGTCCCCGCTTGCCCGAGGGGGTGAAGATCACAAGCGCGTCGTCGGTCATGGCCTGTCCTGTCGTTCGTCCGTGATGGTATTAGGGCAGGCCGGGCCGGTCTGCCATGCCTGTTCGCGGCGCGACGGCAACCGGTTGCGTCATTCGCCGCTGCCGGACCTGACGATTTTTCTGCGAAAAATCAGAATTTTCGCAGAAAATTCGTCCTCAGCAAATCACGCGCAGAAAACCCGTATTGCAGATCACGATCCACTGTCCGCCGGTTTCGATCAGGTGAAAGCCACGCGCCCGCACTTCGGCGATGAACCTCTCGCGCCCGATTTCGCGGTCGATCCAGCGCAGGTCGCGCCGGATCACACCGCCACGTGCGACGGATTTCGCACCGAAGACTTCGGCAATCCAGCCCTCGGGGGCGGTTTGTCTGAGGATCGTATCCATGTCCCGATCCTGCCGGGGCATGGTTAATGCAAGGTTTACGTGCGCCCGCGCCCCGCACGGCCACCGGACCGCCCACCCCGGCCGCCGGCGCTGGCGGCTTCGGCGCTGGCTTCGGCAAAGCTTTTGCCGCTTTCGACCGCTTCCAGCACCCGCGCGAAGCGAATCCATTCGCCGCCATTGGCATCATGGTTCATCAGGAAGTTGGCGGCGCGGATCGCCTCCATCTCCACCGCGCGCACCGGGTTCATGATGGCGCTGGTCATGCCCGCGCCAATGGCCATCGGCAGGAAGGCCGCATTGATGCCATGGCGGTGCGGCAGGCCGAAGCTGATGTTGGACGCACCGCAAGTGGTGTTCACGCCCAGCTCGTCGCGCAGGCGGCGGACCAGCGCAAACACCTGCTGCCCGGCAGAGGCCATGGCCCCGACCGGCATCACCAGCGGATCGACCACGACATCATGCGCGGGAATGCCGAAATCGGCGGCACGTTCGACGATCTTCCTGGCCACCGCAAAGCGCACGTCAGGGTCCTGGCTGATGCCGGTGTCATCGTTGGAAATGGCCACGACGGGGACGTTGTATTTCTTGACCAGCGGCAGGACCAGCTCCAGACGCTCTTCCTCGCCCGTCACCGAGTTCAGCAGGGGACGGCCCTCGCAGGCCCGAAGGCCCTCTTCCAAGGCTCCGGGCACCGAACTGTCGATGCACAGCGGCACATCCACCAGCGTCTGAATGCGCAGGATCAGCTCGCGCATCAACGGCGGTTCGACAAAGTTGTTGTCGGCATAGCGTGGATCGCTGGCCATCCTGTTGGTAAAGACGGCGCCCGAGTTCACGTCCAGCACCATGGCACCACAGGCCACCTGTTCCAGCGCGTCCCGCTCGACAGTGCTGAAATCGCCCGCCTCCAGCTCTGCCGCCAGTTTCTTGCGCCCGGTCGGGTTGATGCGTTCGCCGATCACGCAGAAGGGTTCGTCAAAGCCGATGGTGACGGTTTTCGTTTTTGATTCCAGAACGGTACGGGTCATTTCCTAGACTGGTCCTTGCGCGTGAGAGGCCGGAACGCCACTGGCGCCGCCGTTTTCGGTGATCCACGCGGCATTGGTCTTGATGCCGCCCAGGGGAAAGAAATGCACCGATTCGATGCCGAAGCCGGGCGTCTTTGCCTTGTGGGTGGCCAGGGCCGTCAGGAAATCGGTGGGCTCGTAGGGAAGAAGCAGCTTGGTCACATCCATCGCCCGCTTCTGCAGCACGCGCAAGGACGGGCCAACCCCGCAGGCAATGGCGAATTTGATCAGGGTCTGCAGCTTTGCCGGGCCTGCGACGCCGATGTGAACCGGCAGGCGGATGCCTTCGGCTGCAAGACGGTCGGCCCAGGCGATGACCGGATCGGCCTCAAAACAGAACTGGGTTGCAATCGCCATGCTGGCATCGCTGCGGTCGGCGAAGGCCTGCTTCCAGCGCAGCGCCGCCATCACCATGCGGTCGGACCCGTCGGTGTCGATATCCCGGTTGCCTTCGGGATGCCCTGCCACATGCAGCCGCTCGAACCCGTCGAACAGGCCCGTTTCCATCAGCTGCATCGAATTGTCGAAATCCCCCGCCGGGGTGGCCAGGCCACCGGCCAGCAGCAGCGCCTGGGCAACCCCGGCCTCGCCCCGGTAGCGCGCAATCCAGTCGGCCAGCATCGCCTTGTCACGAATGATCCGCGCCGGGAAATGCGGCATCACCGGAAAGCCTTCGTCCGCCACACGCCGCGCCGTGGCGACCATGTCTTCGATGGGCGTGCCTTCGATATGGGCGATATAGACGCGCGTTCCTGCGGGCAGAAGGTCACGGAAGCTGTCCACTTTTTCGGCGGTGCGCGGCATGACTTCCATCGAGAAGCCGTCGAGCATTGCGTCAAGCGTGCCACTTGCTGGGGCGGGATGCGGATCACGGCGGAAGTTGAACAAGGCCATCACGGGTCTCCTGTACGGTTCTTGGCACCGGGGCGCGTCAGGCCCGGCCGTCAGTGTCAATCAGCGCCCGCAGGCGGAGCGCGTCGAATTCCGCTTCCAGCCGGGCCGCTTCCGCCGCCGCGATCACGGCAGGCTCGCCCTCGACCTGATAGGGCGGGGCTTTGCGCCATTCGGCCATATAGGCATCGGCATCCTTTGCCCCGATCTTCATGGCGCAGCGGTCGATCGCCTGTTCAAATCGTTCGCTGAGTTGCACCTTGGATCCGCTGCGGCCTTTGCCGACAATCACCTGGGCCGGGATATCGCGCCAGTAGACAACCGTGACGTCAGGCATCGCTGATTCCCCTTGCGTGCGCGCGCTTCCTTCTAAGCGCCGGCAGGCGACAGACGATGTCGGTTTTCGACAGGTCCCGCACAGCCAGCGACCCTGCGCGCCATCGGCCCGCTTCAGGCGGGCGGAACGCGCGGTTTCCCGCGCCGGTATGGCGCGAAACTCCCCGTATCTGCCCCGCCACGGGTCAGCATCGGCGCTTGCGAAGCCGCGCCCCTGCGGCTAGGCTTGGACCAACCTTGAATGGAGGGCGATGTGACGCCCGAGCGTCCCCTGGGTGCGGACGCCATGCCGATGTCGGTCGATGGGCCATGGCCTGTTGCGCTGCCGGTGGACCCGTCTGGCACCCGCACCGCCGAGACGGGCCAGCTTTATGCTGCGCTTGACCTTGGCACGAACAGTTGCCGGATGCTGATTGCCCAGCCGAAGGGCAGTCAGTTTACGGTTGTGGACAGCTTTTCAAAGACCGTTCAGCTTGGGGTCGGTCTGGAAGCCTCGGGCAGGCTCAGCCGTGCCTCGATGGGGCGCACCGTGCAGGCGCTGCGCATCTGCCAGAAGAAGATCGAAAAGCATGGCGTTGACCGCATGCGTCTGGTGGCCACCGAGGCCTGCCGGCGCGCCCGCAACGCCCGCGACTTTATCCGCCAGGTGCGCCGCGAAACCGGGCTGCAACTGGAAATCATCGCGCCGGAAGAAGAGGCGCGGCTGGCCGTCATTTCCTGCGCGCCGCTGGTCAGCCCGCGCACCGAGCAGTTGCTGGTCGTTGATATCGGCGGCGGGTCCACCGAACTGGTCTGGATCGATCTGTCGGCGGTCGGTCCCGAGGACCGGCCCCGCGCCATCATGCGGCTGCATGCCGGCTTTACCAGCCATGGCGATGACCCTGCGGCGCGGGTGGTGGACTGGATATCGGTGCCTTTGGGCGTTGCCACGCTGAAAGACCAGTTTGCCGATGTTGAAGACGATGCCGCAAGATTTGCGTTGATGAGCTGGTTTTTCGAAGAGAACCTTGCAAATTTTTCCCCCTATAATGAGGAAAACCCGCGCGAGGGCTTTCAGATCATCGGCACCAGCGGCACGGTCACGACTGTTGCGGCATCCTTTCTGGGGCTGCGCCGCTATGACCGGGCCAAGGTGGACGGGCTGCGGATGTCGTCGGACCAGATCGATACGGTGATCCGCGACTACCTTGCGCTTGGCCCCGAAGGCCGGCGCACAGACCCCAGGATCGGGCGCGACCGCCATGCGCTGATCATGTCGGGCGCTGCAATCCTGCAGGCCATGATGCGCATCTGGCCGACCGACCGCCTTTCGGTGGCCGACCGCGGGCTGCGCGAGGGGCTGCTTTACGCGCAGATGAGCGCGGATGGCGTCTTGCAGGATGGACCATACGAATGACCGGTGACAGGAAGACGGGCGAGAAGACCATCTCGGGCCGGGGTCAGCGGGAGCTGCGCGTGCGGGTCAAGACCGCCAAGGGCCGCAAGCTGTCCTCAACGCTGTGGCTGGAACGGCAGTTGAACGACCCCTATGTCATGCGGGCCAGAAAGGAAGGGTATCGCGGCCGCGCGGCCTACAAGATACTGGAGCTGGACGACAAATTCGGTTTCCTGAAACCGGGGGCGCGGGTGGTTGACCTGGGCTGCGCGCCGGGCGGCTGGTGTCAGGTGGCCGTTGCGCGGGTCAATGCCCTGGGCGAACGCCCCAATAAACCCGTGGGCACCGTTCTGGGTGTGGACCTGCAAGAGGTTGTGCCGATCAGCGGCGCGGTGATCCACCAGCTTGATTTTCTGGAAGACGGGGCGGATGACAAGGTGAAGGCCTGGCTCGGCGGGCCTGCCGATGTGGTGCTCAGCGATATGGCGGCAGCCGCTTCGGGGCACCGGCAGACGGACCATCTGCGCATCGTGGCCCTGTGCGAGGCGGCGGCGCAGTTTGCCTTCGATGTGCTGGAAGAGGGTGGCACCTTTGTTGCCAAGGTTCTGGCAGGCGGGGCGGAGACAGCACTTCAGACCACGCTCAAGCGCAATTTTATAAAGGTTGCCAATGTGAAACCCCCGGCCAGCCGCCCGGACAGTTCGGAGAAGTTCGTGGTGGCCATGGGGTTCAAGGGGCGATCCGGGGCCGAACCGGCAGGGACCCTGAAGCATGAATGACAAAAGGCACCCGAAGGTGCCCTGACTTGCGTAGTTTATGAGGGTGCAGCTTCCCGCCTCAGCCGCCCCAAAGGCGGACAGGCCCGCAATCCATATGGACGAAATTCGACCGCGAATATTTCCCTACACCGCCCGAATTGCACGAGGCCGCCGCCTTGGCCACCTGGCCGACCGACCGCGATTTCAGCCGCAGGTCCGCCGCCTGCCCCTTGATATGCAGAGAATTTCGGGCAACACCGCGCGAGCGCGAGCGCAGCATCGCATTCGTCTGCGCGCTGCGGTAGCCCGACAGCAGCATATAGGGTTCGCTTACATCCAGAAGCCGGTGCGACGCCGCCATGATATCGATATTGCGCGGATCGATCTTTGTCTTGCCGCCCGAGCGCCAGTCGCGCATGAAGTAGTTGATTTCTTCCAGCACCTCGGGAATGTAATCCCCCTCGATCCAGTAGATCGTATCGATGCTTTCGCCGGTACGGCCCGAATACATCCGGATGCGTCGGATATCGCCCGCCCCTTTCAACAGCCCGAAGGCATTGGTGTAGGTGGGTGCCGCCACGACCATCGTTGCGGCAAAGACCCCAAGCAGACCACGCCGCGAAAAGCCGGTCGAAGGTTTATCGGTCATGTACATCGGTCATGTTAAGTGCCTGTCCCGCCGCCGAAACCACCGTCTGTTTGCGACGGTTTGCTGTGCCACCTGTGCCCAAGGGCAGCACCTTCATGCCACAGGATGAGTCTCAACCCAAGCCTTGGATTGGGTCGGAGACCCTGCCACCGGGTTAATCGGCAGGAATCTGCTGAACACAGCCGCAGCGGGGGCCGGGGCTTATGCAGGGCGGCATCTTCGCCACAGATGGCGGCAGGCTGGGGCGGCCTGCCCTTTGTGAATGGACATTCCGCGTTTGATCGCAGAGACTTGGCCGGAACAGGGCCAAGCGCGGGACTGACGGTCAGATGTTTGTTCAGGATGCTGCAGGATCACGGATGCTCCGGTTTTTTCCAGCAATTTTAACGGCAATGTCGCTTGCTCTGGCGGGCGTCGGCGCGGCCTCGGCCCAAACGGTTGTCTTCCGCCAGGCGGTGGCAGAGGCGGCGGCGCCGGACGAGGCTGTTGCGGCCTTCTACCTTGACCGGAATTATGAGGCGATCTGGACAGAGGCCGATGATGCCGAACGGCGCAGCGCGCTGCTTGCTGTCCTGACGCGCGCCTCGGACCACGGCCTTCCCGCCACGCGCTATGATGCGGCCCAACTGACCGACGCGCTGCGCAACGCCCGAAGTGAACGCGACCGGGGGCGCGCCGAAGTGGCGATGACGCGGGCCTTCCTTGACTATGCACGCGATGTCCAGACCGGGGTTCTGGTGCCGTCCAGGATTGATCCTGACATCCTGCGCGAGGTTCCGGTGCGGGACCGGCGCGCGCAGATCGAGGATTTCCTTGCGGCCGACCCGGCGGCGTATCTGCGGCAACTGCCGCCGAAATCGGTCGAATATGCGCTGCTGATGCGCGAAAAGCTGGCGCTGGAAGACCTGATCGACCGGGGCGGCTGGGGGCCAGCGGTTCAGGCAAAGGCCCTGGAACCGGGCGAGTCGGGCCCGCAGGTTGTTGCCCTGCGCGACCGGCTGGTGGAAATGGGTTTTTTGCGCCAAAGCGCATCCCGGTCCTATGACGCCGCCCTGCAGCGTGCCGTGCAGGCGTTCCAGCTTCGGCATGGTCTGACTGCTGATGGCATTGCCGGACCCGGCACGATTCAGGACATCAACGTGCCCCCCGAAGAGCGCCTGAAATCCGTGATCGTGGCGATGGAACGCGAGCGCTGGTTCAACATCGACCGGGGCACGCGCCACGTCTGGGTGAACCTGGCGGATTTCACCGCCCGGATCGTTGATCGTGGCAGCATCACCTTCCAGACCCGGTCGGTCATTGGCAAGAACGTTCCCGATCAGCGCAGCCCCGAATTCTCGGACCAGATCGAATACATGGTCATCAACCCAAGCTGGCATGTGCCGCGGTCGATCTCCACAAAGGAATATCTGCCGCTTCTGAAGTTGGACCGCACCGCGGCGTCACATCTTAAGATACTTGATCGGTCAGGGCGGGTGATCTCGCGCGAGTCCATCGATTTTGCCGCCTATACGGCGGCGAATTTCCCCTTTTCGATGCGCCAGCCGCCGTCAGACGACAATGCTCTGGGGAAGGTGAAGTTCATGTTCCCCAACCCCCACGACATCTACCTGCATGACACGCCGCACAAGTCGCTGTTTGCCAAAGAGGTGCGGGCCTACAGCCACGGCTGTATCCGTCTGAAGGACCCGTTCGATTTTGCCTATGCGCTTCTTGCGCCGCAGTCCGCCGATCCGCAGGCAGAGTTCGCAAGCCATTTGCGGACAGGGGTGGAGACGGTGATCAATATGACAGTCCCGATCCCGGTTCATCTGGTCTACTTCACCGCCTATCCGACCGCCAAAGGCGAGATGACCTATCGGCGGGATGTTTACGGCCGCGATGCGAGTATCTTCGAGGCTCTGACAGAAGCCGGGGTGGTACTGGACCCTGTTCGCGGCTAAATCAGGCGTGCCGGGCAGCACAGGCCCGGAACCGCCGGGGGCGATCATGGGACACACGATCCGCGATATTGCAGCCGCCCTTGGGGCGCGGGCCGAGGGTGACCTTGATCTGGTGATCCTTTCGGCGTCCGAACCTGCAACCGCCGGTCCGGATGCACTGGCCCTGGCGATGGACCCCAAATATGCTGAAGGGCTGGCCCGGGGTGCCGCCCGCGCCGCCATCCTTTGGCAGGGGGCAGACTGGCGCGCATTTGGCCTGGCCGCCGCCTTGTGGGTCAGCCGGCCGCGCATCGCGCTTGCAGGTCTGTCGCAGATGCTGGATCCGGGGCCGGGCCTTGCGCCGGGCCTGCATCCGCTGTGCGACGTGCACCCGACCGCGCAGATCGGGGACGGCGCGCGGATCGGGCCCTTCGTGACAATCGGGGCAGGCTGCGTGATCGGGCCGGGGGCACGGATTGCCAGCCATGTGTCGATCGCCGACGCGGTGCGGATCGGATCAGACGCGTTGATCCTGCAGGGCGTGCGCATCGGGCCGCGGGTAAGGATCGGGGACAGGTTCATCTGCCAGCCGGGCGCGGTGATCGGCAGCGATGGTTTTTCCTTTGTCACGCCAGAGAAATCGGGTGTCGAGGAAATCCGCGAAACGCTGGGGGTGCGCGCCGACCATCATCCCCAGGGCTGGAGTCGCATTCATTCGCTTGGGTCAGTTGCAATCGGCGATGATGTCGAACTGGGTGCCAACGTCTGCATTGACCGGGGCACGATCCGCGACACTGAAATCGGGTCGGGAACGAAACTGGATAACCTTGTCCATGTCGGGCACAACGTGACCGTGGGCCGCGACTGCCTGCTGTGCGGGCAGGTCGGCATTGCCGGATCGGCACGCATCGGCGACCGCGTGGTGATGGCCGGGCAATGCGGGGTCAATGACAATATCTTTGTCGGGGATGACGTAATTGCGGGCGGTGCAACCAAGATATTCACCAACGCGCCGGCGGGCCGCGTGCTGCTGGGCTATCCGGCGGTGAAGATGACCACACATATCGAGATGCAAAAGGCGCTGCGCCGCCTGCCGCGCCTGGCCGCAACCGTTGCCGCCCTGCAGAAAGCCATTTCAAAGCCGACCGGGAAAGATTAAGTCAGGGCGGTGCTGCATCGAGGGGAACCATGGCGCAAACTGTGAAGGATCGGGTGGTTGCCATCATCGCTGAACAGGCTGTGCTGGAGCCGTCCGACATAAGGCAGGACTCGACCCTGGAAAGCCTGGGTATCGACAGCCTTGGTCTGGTGGAATCGATCTTCGCCATTGAAGAGGCGTTCGACATTTCTGTGCCCTTCAATGCCAATGACCCGTCCGAAAGCGACTTTGATATCTCGACCGTCGGTTCAATCGTTGCCGCCGTCGAGGCGCTGGTGGCCGCCCGTCCCGCATGAACCGCGTCGTCATCACCGGGGCCGGCACCATCAACGCCCTGGCCCATGATGTGCCGGGCACGCTGGAGGCGTTCCGCGAAGGGCGCTGCGGCATCACCGACCTGGATATCCGCGACAGGGACCGGCTGTCGATCCAGATCGGTGGCCAGGTGCACAACTGGGACCCCGAGGTGCACTTCAACCGCCAGCAGATCGTTCTTTATGACAAGTTCACCCAGTTCACCCTTCTGGCCGCCCGCGAGGCGGTGGCGCAGGCGGGGCTGAATTTTGACGGCCATCTTGGCTATGACTCCGGGGTGGTTCTGGGCACGGCCGGTGGTGGCGTGAACACCTGGGACGAGAATTACCGGGCGGTCTATGAGGAGGGGAAGAACCGCGTTCACCCCTTTGTGGTGCCGAAACTGATGAACAATGCCGCCGCAAGTCATCTGTCCATGGAATTCAACCTGAAGGGACCGGCCTTTTCCGTGGCCACGGCCTGTGCCAGTTCAAACCATGCCATGGGTCTGGCATTCCAGATGGTGCGGTCCGGCAGTGTAAAGGCCATGCTCACGGGCGGGTCGGAATCGATGCTGTGCTTTGGCGGGATCAAGGCCTGGGAAGGGCTGCGCGTCATGTCCAAGGATGCCTGCCGCCCGTTCAGCCTGAACCGCAACGGCATGGTGCAGGGCGAAGGGGCGGCGATCTTCGTATTCGAAGATTACGCCCATGCCCGCGCGCGCGGGGCCGAGATTCTGGCGGAAGTCGTCGGCTTTGCGATGACCTCTGATGCGTCGGATATCGTGATGCCGTCCAAACAGGGCGCGGCACGGGCCATCGGCGGCGCGCTGCGCGATGCCCGGATCAGCGGGGATCAGGTGGGCTATATCAATGCCCACGGCACCGGCACGGCGGCAAACGACAAGACCGAATGCGCGGCCGTCGCCGATGTCTTCGGCCCGCATGCGGACAGGCTGATGATATCTTCCACCAAATCCATGCACGGGCATCTGATCGGCGGCACGGGGGCGGTGGAATTGCTGGCCTGCATCATGGCGCTGCGCGATGGCGTCATCGCGCCCACCATCGGCTATGAGGAACCGGACCCGGAATGCGCGCTGGATGTGGTGCCCAACACTGCACGGACGGCGCAGGTGGATGTGGCGTTGTCGAACGCTTTTGCCTTTGGCGGGCTGAACGCCGTGCTGGCCCTGCGCCGCGCTTGACGCCTTGCGTCCCGGACGCGCTGATCGGGCAACACCGGTGGTGCTTGGCTTGGGGCGTTTGCGCGACAGTTCAGAGGTACCGCAGGCACTGCGGCCGCGTTTGTTCTGCGGTTGGGCCGCAGTCGGCGGCACCCCGGTACCCCGGTAGGTGGACCGCCCGCGCAGGCAAGACCACCGTCAGGGGGCAAAGCCCGCGCCGCCGCCCGACCTGCGCGGGCGTCTGCGCGTGGCCGGTCCCGGTCGTCCCGTCAGGCGGCAGCCGTCGCGCGGCCATAAAAGCCGGTCTGATCCTTGGCGGTCATCACCACGCCCGGACGGTCGAAGAAGGCAAAGATGGCAACCAGACGTTCCACCGGCCCCTGCACCGGCACCACGCGGTGCAGGGTGTTGACGCCGCGAAAGACATTCAGCGCGCCCGGCTTCAGCGCCAGTTTCTTCACCATCGGGTCAGCGCCGCGCAGAACCGCCGCGACGCCGTCGTAGTTCGGATTGTCCGAGCTGCGCAGGTCCTTGCGAAACTCCAGTTCGCCCCCCTGATCAGGGGCCTGCAACAGGATCGTGGTGGTGAATTCTGACCGGTCAAAGTGCCAGTTCAATGCCTCGCCTTCGCGGCTGGCCTGCACATTGACCCGCGCCATCGGGTCCTCCATCGGATAAAGCCGGTCCTTGCCCATGGCCGCAGCCAGAAAGGCGACGAAAGGTGGCCAGTCATAAAGGGTGATCACCGGATTGCCCTGAAGCTGATCGGCGCACAGCGTGTGGTTCACCGTTTCCACCCTGACCAGCGCGGGGTGGTCATCGGCCAAACCTTCGACATGGTCACGGAAGTAAACATTATGGCTGCGCGCATGGCGGAAGCTTTCCGTCGCCATGGCCGGGGCAACCGCCGTCACTGCTTCAGCCAAGGCATCCCCGCTCAGGAAGCCGGGCAAGTCAAACATGCCCTCTGTCGCAAGCCGCGCATGGCAGGCCGCCACCAATTCAACATACTCGGGGCTTTCGGGGCGGTCTATCGGATAGACGCCAAGGTTGACAAGCTGCTTCATCGCGCCTCCCCTGTGCTTGATCGCGGGCAGATGATCCATCGTGACACATCTTCTGACAAGGTCAAAAAACCTGGTAAGGCTAAGGAAAACCTGTGCCAATCTTCTGATGGCCGGGGCGGCACCCGCAACGCGAACCTTGACCTTGCCCCTGCGCAGGTCCGATGCGCGATGGCTTGCCCCTGAACGCTCTTCAGGCCTTTAACCGGGCGGCCCGCGCGGGCAGCTTCGCCGCAGCCGTCCAGGAGTTGGGCGTAACCCCAACGGCCATCAGCCAGCATATCCGCCTGCTGGAAGACCGCTTTGGCACGCAGGTCTTCCTGCGACGGGCCAACGGGGTCGAACTGACCGATTTCGGACGAGAGCTATTCCCGCGCGTGGCGGGCGCATTCTCCGAACGGACCGAAGCCGCAGCACATCTGAAAACATCCGTATCCCGCCCGCAGGCCGTACTTTCCGTCATCGCCTCGGTCGGGGAGTTGTGGCTTCTGCCCCGGCTGGCGGACCTTGCCGACCGTGCCGGGGTGCGGATCATCGGGGAAAACCAGAACCCGATTTAATTCACCGGCCGGGGCGCGGATATCCGCATCACCTATGGCGCGGCAGCCTGTCCGGGCCATATGGTTGAGGTGTTGTTTCGGGATCGTATTGTGCCGGTGGCCGCGCCCTTGCTTGCCGCCGGTCTGCGGGGCGCGCGCTTGGTGCCGGCGACGGGGGTCTGATCCATACCCGGCGGGGGGCCGACCTGTGCCAATCCGCAGTCCTGGGGCGGCTGGCACCAGGCTTTGGGCAGCCCGTGCCGCCCCGATTCCGGCAAGGGTTTTCGGTTGGCCGCCTGGGGGATGCGGCCGCGGCTGCGCGTCCGGGGGCGGGCGTGACGCTTCTGCCCGAGACTTTGGCGGCGGCGGGTCTGGCACGCGGCAGCCTGGTGGCCGCCGCCCCAATGCCCCATCCCTATGTGATGATTGCCCGCCGCGCCGCCCGCCACTGTCCGGGTGCCGAACAGGTCTGGTACCATCTTGCGGCACGCGGAAGGCCGCCGCAAAGCGCCGCCTTCAAATGAAAAACCCTGCCAGGGGGCGCCCGGCAGGGTCTGTGGCACCGGTGCCCTGCACCCTGTAACTCAGCCCGGTCAGGACCATGCCAAAGGTCAGGTCAGCGCGATCAATTCCCAGGGGCCTTGGAAACAGCGTCAAACCCGGCGGTGAAACCCTTCAGCGACAGGTCAAGGTTCACAGGTTGATCCGGGGCGGCGAACGGAACGATGGTTATCGTCGCCTTGGCCCCCTTCTTGAACCCGTCGATTTCAGCCTGCGTAAAGCCGACGCGCGCAATACAGCCCAAGGGAGCGCACCAGGTGAAGGGATAGCGCTTTGGCTGCGCACCGTCGACCGCGATGGTCAGTTGTTCGGTCAGCAGTGTTTCCAGCGGAACCACGATCGTGGCCCCGGCCACTGCCTGTTGACCCGGGGGCAGGGCAAAAAGGCTGAATTCGGCCACGTTGCTGCCTTGGCCATCCTGGAGCAGCTGGTAAAGCTGGCACGGATCGGCACCGTCTTCGGTGCGCATGCAGCGTTGTTCCCACTTCTCAAAGGTCGCGGCGGTATAGGTCGTTCCAATCCCGTCCGCCGCTTCGGCTTCGGTCCCCATCGACAGATCGCCAGCGGCACCGTCAGCCGGGGCCGCGGTCCCGGGCGTGGTTTCAGGTGCCGTGGTTTCCTGAGCAACGCCGAAACCGGCCATCGCAACAGTCAGGCCAAGGGCAAGAAGCAGGGGTCTGTCAAGCAAGGTCATACATCCATCCATCCGTGCTGCACATCTTTTGCCTGCGTTATCATGCTGCGACACGGCTGTCAGGACAGAAAAATCAAGGGGTCGGGGGTGGGGAAGGTCACATTTGCGGCAACAGAAAAAGGGCCCGCAGCGAGGCCCTTTTTCCAAACCGTTTCTTTCTCCCTGTCGGACTGGCCGACGTCATTGCGCAGAACGCTAAGGCCAATTCCTGCATGCGTCAACGGGATTCTTTTTCGCTTGAATGGCCGCGCCAACCGTTGAAAAACATGAAAAAATGGCCGCACCCTGTTCAGGGCGCGGCCAGTCCGACAGGGAGGAAGTCGACCCAGACCCGACAGCGGGTACCGGGCAAGACACAGACTGCCAGACGGGGATTAAGAAAGAATTTCGGGATCAGAATGTGATGGAGTGCGCAGGGACATGTCAGAGAATGGCACGATTTTCGTGGGCGGCGGTGGCGAGGGCTATGGGCTGCCGCAATCCCTTCTGCTGGGCTACGGCAACCGCCACGGGCTGATCGCGGGGGCCACGGGTACGGGCAAGACGGTAACGCTGCAGGTGCTGGCCGAAGGGTTTTCCGCCGCCGGGGTTCCGGTTTTCCTAGCAGATGTGAAGGGCGATCTTGCCGGGCTTTCCAGGCCCGGATCGCCGGCAGACAAGCGCCACGATGCCTTTGTGAAACGCGCGGGCATGATCGGGCTCGCTCTGCAATACCGAGCCTTTCCGGTCACCTTCTGGGATCTTTTCGGTCAGCAGGGCCACCCGATCCGCACCACCGTGGCCGATATGG
Organism: Rhodobacter sp.; assembly: GCA_020250175.1. Taxonomy (GTDB): domain Bacteria; phylum Pseudomonadota; class Alphaproteobacteria; order Rhodobacterales; family Rhodobacteraceae; genus Aliitabrizicola. The sequence goes on along the minus strand of JADCEN010000043.1, from coordinate 92,279 downwards.
GGCCCTTGCTTCTGTCGCGTCTGATGGAACTGACCGAACCGCAGGAAGGTGTCCTCAACGTCGCCTTCCGCCTGTCCGACGAAGAGGGGCTGCCCCTGCTGGACCTGAAGGACCTGCAGGCGCTTCTGGTGTTCATCGGCGAGAATGCCGGCCCCATCGGCCTGCGCTACGGCAATGTCTCTGCCGCAACGATCGGGTCGATCCAGCGCCGTCTGCTGGTGCTGGAAAATCAGGGCGGCGCACAGCTGTTCGGCGAACCGGCGCTGGATCTGGGCGATCTGATGTCGGTCGACGCGGGCGGGGCAGGGCGCATCAACATCCTTGCCGCGGACAGGCTGATGACCTCGCCCCGGCTTTATGCCACCTTCCTTTTGTGGATGCTGTCGGAGCTGTTCGAGACGCTGCCCGAAGTGGGTGATCCCGAAAAGCCCAAGCTCGTCTTCTTCTTCGACGAGGCGCATCTGCTGTTCAGGGATGCCCCCAAGGCGCTGATCGACAAGGTGGATCAGGTGGCCCGCCTGATCCGTTCCAAAGGCGTCGGCGTCTATTTCATCAGCCAAAGCCCCGATGATGTGCCCGAAAACATCCTGGGCCAACTTGGCAACCGCGTGCAGCATGCGCTGCGCGCCTTTACCGCCCGCGACCAGAAGGCGCTGCGGCTGGCGGCGCAAACCTATCGCGACAACCCGCGCTTTTCCACCGAAGAGGCGATCCGTACCGTCGGCACCGGCGAGGCGGTAACCTCGTTTCTGGAGGCCAGGGGGGCACCCGGCATGGTCGAGCGCACGCTTGTCCGCCCCCCGTCCTCGCAGGCGGGCCCCATAGACCCCGCCGAGCGCGCGGCCATGATCGCGGCATCCCCGGTCAGCGGCAAATATGACGTGGCGGTTGACCGCGACAGCGCCTTTGAAAGGCTGCACGCGCGGGCCGAAGCTGCCGCCACCGAGGCCGCGTCGGCCACGGGCCGGTCTGCCGCGCAGGATGAGGCGTTCAGGAACGCCCGCCGCTGGGACGGCGCGCCTTCCGCAAGTTCCGCCCCGAAGCCCGCCGCCCGGCGGGGCGACAGCGTGACCGAGGCCTTCGCAAAATCCTTTGCGCGCCAGCTTGGCAGCAAATCCGGTCAGGCCCTGGTGCGGGGCGTGCTTGGGTCGCTGTTCAAAGCGCGGTGACCGCCGCGGCATCGGCGCGCATCCCCATTGGACTGCCCCCGGTTTCGGCATAATCTGACCCAACACGGCAGGGGATGGCACCGCATGATTGTGGAACTGGGACATTTTGCGCTGGTGCTGGCCTTTGCGGTCGCCCTGATCCAGTCGGTCGTGCCGCTGATCGGGGCGCACCGGCGCTGGGGTGCGTGGATGTCGGTCGCTGAACCGGCGGCCATAACGCAAGTGCTGCTGATCGGGTTTTCCTTTGCCGCGCTGACCTATGCCTTTGTCACCTCGGACTTTTCGCTGCGGCTGGTCGTGCAGAACTCGCACACGCTCAAGCCGCTGATCTACAAGATTTCCGGCGTCTGGGGGAACCACGAAGGTTCGCTTCTGCTCTGGGTGCTGATCCTGGCGCTGTACGGGGCCTGCGTGGCCTGGTTCGGCGGCAATCTTCCGCCCACATTGCGGGCCCGCGTTCTGGCCGTTCAGGGGATGATCGGGGTGGCCTTTCTGGCCTTTCTGCTGTTCACCTCGAATCCGTTCCTGCGGCTGGCCGTTCCGCCGATGAACGGGCGGGATCTGAACCCGCTGCTGCAGGACCCAGGGCTCGCCTTCCATCCGCCCTTCCTTTACCTGGGCTATGTCGGCCTCAGCATGGCCTTTTCCTTTGCCGTGGCAGCCCTGATCGAAGGGCGCGTTGACGCCGCATGGGGGCGCTGGGTGCGGCCCTGGACGCTGGCTGCGTGGGTATTCCTGACCATCGGCATCGCCCTTGGGTCGTGGTGGGCCTATTACGAATTGGGCTGGGGCGGGTTCTGGTTTTGGGACCCGGTCGAGAATGCCTCGTTCATGCCCTGGCTCTTTGCCGCAGCCCTGCTGCATTCCGCCATCGTGGTGGAAAAGCGCGAGGCGCTGAAAAGCTGGACCATCCTGCTGGCGATCCTGGCCTTTGGTTTTTCGCTGATCGGCACGTTCATCGTGCGCTCGGGCGTGATCACCTCGGTCCATGCCTTTGCCAATGACCCCGAACGCGGGGTGTTCATCTTGATGATCCTGGGCGTGTTCATGGGCGGTGCGCTGACGCTTTATGCCGCCCGCGCCACCGCGATGGAGGCGAAGGGCATCTTTGCCCCGGTCAGCCGTGAAAGTGCCCTGGTGGCCAACAACCTGCTGCTGGCCGTGTCTGCCTTTGTCGTCTTTGTCGGCACGGTCTGGCCGCTGGTGGCCGAACTGCTGTTCGACCGCAAGCTGTCGGTTGGCCCGCCCTTTTTCAACATGGCTTTCACGCCCTTTATCGTGGCGCTTGCCGTGCTGCTGCCCATCGGTTCGGTCCTGCCGTGGAAACGCGGCGATCTTGGGCGTGCGGCGCAGCCTCTGGCCGGTGTGCTGGGGCTGTCGATGGCCCTTGGTGCCCTTGCCTGGACGCTGCAGACACAGCGCAGCATCCTCGGCCCCGTCGGTGTGGTGCTGGCCGCCTGGGTGGTGCTGGGTGCGCTGGCGGACCTGTGGCAGCGCGCCGGACGCGGCCCGCTGGCCTTGCGGCCGGGGCGGCTGGCACGTCTGCCCCGGTCGGACTGGGGCAAGGCTGCGGCACATGTCGGCTTTGGCGTTACCGTCTTTGCGGTGGCCGCCGTTACCGCCTGGAAGACCGAGGATATCCGGGTGGTCCGGATCGGCGAGACCTATGCCCTGGGGCCCTATGCCGTGCAGCTGCGCGACGTGCGCGATGTGCCCGGCCCGAACTACATGGCGACGCAAGCCGAGCTTGTCCTGCAGCGCGGCGGGCAGGAAATTGCCACGCTGCGTCCGGAAAAGCGCATGTATCCCGTGGCCCGGATGCCCACGACCGAGGCAGGGATCGACCATTCGCTGCTGCGCGATGTCTATCTGGTGCTCGGCGATGAACAGGCGGGGGGCGGTTGGGCGGTGCGCAGCTATATCGAGCCTTTCGTCAATTTCATCTGGATCGGCTGCCTGCTGATGGCTGTGGGTGGCGGGCTCAGCCTGTCCGACCGGCGCTTTCGCGTTGCCGCCGGTGCGCGGCGCGCGGCCCCGGGCGCGATGGCGGCCGAATGATCCGCGCCGGTCTGCTGGCGCTGGTGCTGCTGGCGGCCGCTCCGGCCGGCGCGGTGCAGCTGGACGAAATCTTGCCGGACCCGGCGCTCGAGGCGCGGGCGCGTGCGCTGTCCCAGGGGCTGCGCTGCCCTGTCTGCCGCAATGAAAGCATCGACGAATCGCATGCCGATGTGGCGCGTGACCTGCGGCTGGTGTTGCGCGAGCGGCTGGTGGCAGGCGACAGCGATGACGAGGCGGTGGCCTTCATCGTGGCCCGTTACGGCGAATATGTGCTGTTGAACCCCACCACCGGCGGATCAAACCTGCTTCTGTGGCTGGCCGGCCCGGCGATGCTGGGTGCGGGCGGGCTGATTGCGGCGCTGTACCTGCGCCGCCGCAGCCGCGGCGACGCGCCGGGGGCCGTGGCGCTGACCGAGGACGAATCCCGGCGGCTGGCCGACATATTGAAGCAGTGACGCACCGTTGCGCCGGGCATTTCCGCCGCGTTGTTCAGAACTCCCGAACCATTCAAGGGGCCGCGCATGACCTGTCAGACCCTTCTCGTTTCCCAAAGCGGTGGCCTTGCCGTGATCACCCTCAACCGCCCCGAGGTGATGAATGCCCTGAACGCCACCCTGCGCGCCGCACTGCGGACGGCGATCCGCACGGCCATCGGGTCTGCCAGGGCGCTGGTTCTGACCGGGGCAGGCCGTGCCTTCTGCTCGGGGCAGGACCTGTCGGACAGCCCCGTTGCCGACCTTGATCTGGAAGCCATCCTGCGTGACGAGTATGAGCCGCTGCTGCACCTGCTGCGGGATTGTCCCATTCCCACGCTGGCTGCCGTGAATGGGACCGCCGCCGGGGCTGGGGCCAATCTGGCGCTGGCCTGCGACGTGGTGATCGCCGCCGAAAGCGCCAGCTTCATCCAGGCCTTCACCCGGATCGGCCTGATCCCCGATGCGGGCGGCACCTGGACGCTGCCGCGCCAGATCGGCACGGCCCGGGCAATGGGCGCGATGCTGTTTGCCGACCGGATCGGCGCGCGCCAGGCTGCCGACTGGGGCATGATCTACGAAGCGGTGCCCGATGCAGAGTTCGCCGCACAGTGGCAGGCGCGGGCGATGTCGCTTGCAACAGGCCCCACTGTCGCCTATGCCGCGCTGAAGCAGGCGCTGCGGGCCAGCCCCGGCAACAGCTTTGACGCCCAGCTTGCGCTGGAGGCGCAGCTGCAGGGCACCTGCGGGCGCAGCCAGGATTTCAGCGAAGGTGTGGCGGCCTTCCTTGAAAAGCGCCCGGCCCGCTTCACCGGCGCCTAAGCTCCCCGCGCCAGGGCCGCAACACCGGTGCGCGCGATTTCGCGCAGGCCCAGGGGGCGCATCAGCTCGGCAAAGGCATCGATCTTTTCCGGTGTGCCGGTCATCTCGAAGACAAAGCTTTCCAGCGTGGAATCCACCACATTGGCACGGAAAATCTCAGCCAGCCGCAGCGCTTCGATCCGTTGCTCGCCGCGCCCTGCCACCTTGAACAGCGCCAGTTCCCGCTGAACCGAGGGGCCTTCGACCGTCAGGTCATGCACCTCGTGCACCGGCACCATGCGGGCCAGTTGCGCCTTGATCTGGTCGATCACCTGCGGGGTTCCGGTGGTGACAACCGTGATCCGGCTGCGGTGCCCCTGGTGGTCCACCTCGGCCACCGTCAGGCTTTCGATGTTGTAGCCGCGCCCCGAAAACAGCCCGATCACCCGCGCCAGCACGCCGCTTTCATTATCCACCAGCACCGCCAGCGTATGCGTCTCGCTCACCGGCGCATTCGGGTCGCGCAGGTCATAGGCGGAATGGCTGCTGGAGCCTTTCTTGATGTTCAGGGGGGGCATGGGCGTTCCTTATTCTGCCGCATCGCGCGCCGTGCGGCGGGCGTGTTCATCGAGTTTGTCGGCCAGCCACATCTTGATCAGCGCCTGCCGGGTGACACCGCGTGCAGAAGCAACAGCGTCGAGGGCGCGAACCATGGGTGGAGGGAAATCGACATTGACGCGCCTGAAGGCGGGCGGCACCAGCTTGCCCTTTGATCGGTCAAGAAAATCCTCGATATCGTCGCTTCCGTCATCGAACAGCTTGTCAAACTCTTCGACCGTGATCGACTTCGTCCCGTCATGACTCCAGACCCGTTCCGGGGTTTTCTGCGATTGATCGTTCATAGGTCTCCACCTCATCTTTTCGGGCGCGGCGCACGGATATCAGCCGAATGCGGTGCCCACGCACGGTAAACACAGCGGTCCAAAGCCTGCCTTCGATCAGGGCCGTGCGCTGCACTCGCGGCTCGCTCAGAAACGGCGATGGCTGTTCCCAGCCATCAACCGTCCACAACATCTGCGCCTCTGCGAAGTCGATCCCATGCTTGTCTTGATTGGAGGCACTCTTGACCGGATCGTACTCAAACTCTTCGTCCATTATGGTGGCGAATCCAAACCGTTTCAACTCTGATCCGGTGCCGCCAGCTCATGCGTTTTCCGGCACTGGCGCATGTGGGTCGCACAGGCCATAGATGGAATGGCTCGACGAGTCATTCTCAATGTTGAAGCGGACATCAGACTACTCCATTCATGTTTTGCAGACGCTCCAGGGTTCGGCGCAGGGTCGCACAGGAATTCGCTGCCACATCCGGGCGCCAATGGTTTCGAACGAAGTCTTTCAGGATATCATTGTATCCGACGCCCACCTTCGAACTCGTCCCCTGCTTCGGACAAAAATCTCTGCGATAGGCGACGCTTCGCCGTGCGATATGCACAAGCACGGCTTTCGGGTCGGCAAGGTCCTCTGGTTGCAAGGGAACCCGCGCGGCATCAACACCAAAGAAATCTGCGAGGCGATCTCTGTCACCCAAGACCCAAGACTCTGCTTCACGCTTCACAATAACGAGTAGCAGATTTCGTGGCAGGTCCTCAATATGCGCCTTATCGAGAAGCTGAGCGCGCAGCGAGGGCGGGCAAGCAGTGTTATCGAGATCGAGCATTACGAGGAAGCGATATGCAGCCGCGCTCCGGAGATAAGCTGGAAACTTGTTCTTCACAGCTTCCTTGCCGCCTTGAGCGGGACGCCAGGAGAGAAAATCAGTTTCCGGCAACGTGTGAGCCACGCAACGACGCGCCAATGCTTCAGAAAGCTCATCTTCCCCACTGAATGCAATAACAGGCGATGCCATCAAATATCAAATGCCAGCTGGGGCTCTTTGCTCAAGACGACATCAGCGGGCGGGAAGCCATTCTTTATTGCATTCATCTCGGCTTCAGTGGGTCCGATAATCCGAGATCCGTCGTTGCTCGGTTCCACCTTGAATATGCTTTCCCCAGCGATGCCAGGGTTGGACAGCAAAGCGTAGCTATGTGTTGTGACGAAGAGTTGATTATTTGCCCGTCTGCTGATTTTGTCGAAGATTCGGTGCAGTTTTCGCACGATTTCCTCGTTCAAGCTCAATTCCGGTTCTTCAAGCAAGAGGGGTGCGATGTGTTTCTCTTGAAGAAGCCAGAGCAAGGCTATCAGACGCAGCGTTCCGTCAGAAAGCTGATCCTCAAGTTGCCGGGCTGCATGCGGGCGATAAGTCTGGTAGCGCATCTCTATGTGCGGACGCCCCTCGCCGTCCTTTTCAAACGCAAGTCCGTCCAGGCCGGGAACGATCCCCTTCAGGGCATCGGAGATTTTCTTGAGCCGAGCCTCTCTGGTCCTGTTGGCGGTATCTGCGATTCGCTTCATGAAAGCCTGTCCGAAAGGGTCATCGGGCAGTAAATGGCCAGAAATACGTTCGCCAAACTTCACTAACTGAGGGACAAGATGCACGTAAGTAATGGCCGCGAAGAATGTGGCAAGTGGCCGGAATTCACCATTTTGAGCCGCTTGCTCCAGATAGGTAACCGCCAATTGCTCCGGGTCTTCAACCACTTCCTTCTTGGGGCGATCAAGAATTTCAACTCCGTCCCTGACGACCTTCTCCCGAACAACTTGTGGAACGTCTCGTCTGCCGACTATTGGAAGGTTTATCCCTAAGTCATAGACCCATGAGGTATCGTTGTCTTGAAGTGACAGCTTCACCATCAGATCAGTTCCCCCACCGGCCCGGTTGCCGCGTGAATGCAGGCAGCGGACCTTGGAAAAGCCCCCACGCTCTTTCAGCGCCGTTTGCAGCCCACCCCCAATTGGTTTAGCGATATCCCGCACGAAGCGAAGTGCGTCAAGAAAGTTAGATTTACCCGATGCGTTGGGCCCGACAAGATAGACGACGTCTGTTTGTATCGCCACTGAAGCCGACTTGAAGTTTCGCCAGTTCTTAAGTTCAATCCCCGTAATGTGCATGTTTTGCTAAACCAGCACGGCCCCCTTCGCCCCGATCGCCCCTCTGGTATCCGCATCGCCCAGCATCATCTCATTATGCGCCTTGCCCGACGGGATCATCGGGAAGCAGTTCTCGTGCTTTTCCACCAGGCAGTCGAAAATCACCGGGCCGTCATAGCGCAGCATGTCCATGATCGCCTCGTCCAGGTCGGCGGGGTCGGAACAGCGGATGCCCTTGCAGCCGAAGGCTTCGGCAAGCTTCACGAAATCGGGCAGCGATTCCGACCAGCTTTGCGAATAGCGCTCGCCATGCAACAATTCCTGCCACTGGCGCACCATGCCAAGGCGTTCGTTGTTCAGGATGAACTGCTTGACCGGCGCGCGGAACTGCATCGCCGTGCCCATTTCCTGCATGTTCATCAGCCAGCTTGCCTCGCCCGCCACATTGATCACCAGCGCCTCGGGATGGGCAATCTGCACGCCGATGCTGGCGGGCAGGCCGTAACCCATGGTGCCAAGGCCGCCGCTGGTCATCCAGCGGTTCGGCTCTTCAAACCCCAGATATTGCGCCGCCCACATCTGGTGCTGGCCCACTTCGGTGGTGATGTAGCGGTCCATCCCCTTGGTCAGCGCTTCCAGCCGCTGCAGCGCGTGCTGCGGTTTGATCGTGCGGTCCGACCGGGCGAAATCAAGGCAGCGCACCGCGCGCCACTGTTCGATCTGCGCCCACCATTTCGCCAGTGCCGCCTTGTTCGTGCGCGATCCGCGCGCTTTCCACAGGGTCAGCACCTTGTCCAGCACATGGGCAACATCGCCGATGATCGGCACATCCACCCGGATCACCTTGTTGATCGAGGACGGATCGATGTCGATATGCGCCTTCTTCGAATGCGGGCTGAAATCCTTGACCCGGCCCGTGATCCGGTCGTCAAAGCGCGCGCCGATGTTGAACATCGCGTCACAGCCATGCATCGCCAGATTGGCCTCATACAGCCCGTGCATCCCCAGCATCCCCAGCCAGGCCTTCCCCGAGGCCGGGTAGCAGCCCAGCCCCATCAGGGTCGAGGTAATCGGAAAACCGGTGGCCTCCACCAGCTCGCGCAGCAGCCGGCTGGCGGCGGGGCCGGAATTGATCACACCACCGCCGGTGTAGAACACCGGGCGCTCGGCGGTTTCCAGCATCTCGACCAGGCGGGCGATCTGTTCGGGGTCGCCCTGCACGCGCGGCTGGTAATGCGCGGTGCGGGTCTGTTCCATCGGCGTGTAGGCGGCAGTTGCGAATTGCACATCCTTGGGAATATCCACCAGAACCGGGCCGGGCCGGCCATGCGTGGCCACGTGAAAGGCCTGGTGAATTGTCTCGCTCAGCTTCGCCGTATCCTTCACCAGCCAGTTGTGCTTGGTGCAGGGCCGGGTGATGCCCACCGTATCCGCCTCCTGAAAACCATCGGTGCCGATCATAAAGGTGGGAACCTGCCCCGTCAGGACCACCAGCGGGATCGAATCCATCAGCGCATCGACCAGTCCCGTCACGGCATTGGTCGCGCCGGGACCGGAGGTGACAAGGACCACACCCGGCTTGCCGGTGGACCGGGCATAGCCTTCGGCCATATGGACCGCGCCCTGTTCATGGCGCACCAGCACATGGCGGATGTCGTTCTGCTGGAAAATCTCGTCATAGATCGGCAGCACCGCCCCGCCGGGATAGCCGAAGACCACTTCAACGCCCTGATCCTTCAGCGCCTGAACCACCATCCCTGCGCCGGTCATCGTCGCCGCTTTTGCGGTTGTCGCATGTGCCTTGTTCATCGTCTTTTCCTATCCTCGGGCCGCTTCTGCGGCGGCGCGTCCCTTGTTCCGTCAGTCGGCGGGCAGGCAACAAAAAGCCCCCGGGTGTCAATCGGGGGCGCACGGGAACCTTGATGGTCAACCGTTACCGGCCCATGCGCCTTCGTTCTACAATCACCACAGCGCCGGGCATGTCTGCCTCCCTGAACCTTTGGCGAACCTTAGTTAGGGCGTGCAGGGGCGTCAACGGGAAATGCGGGTATAAACTGTCGCAGTGACGTTTTTCTGCGCAACTTTATTACGCTGATCGGCCCATGCCGCGGAAGAATCGCAAAACTGCCCCTCTGCTGCGGGCCAGGGCGGCGGCGCGGCCTGGTCGCATCACGCCATCTGGGCCGGATAGCCGCCAAAGGCCGCCAGCAAGGCCACGCCCGCAATCCGGGGCAGGCCACCCAGAAGCGCCGCCAGCACCGAAACCAGCAGTTCCGTGGCGGAGGTGCCGAAGCCCAAGATCGTCAGGCCGATCACCATGGGCGCGATGCGATAGGTTCCGGCGATGCTGCTGGCCCCGCGAACAGGATTTTCCCCCCGAAGAACAGTTCCAGAAGGCCGCCCGCAAACGATACACAGGCGAAGATCATCCCCCCTTTTCCGGGGCTCTGCCATATCGGCGCGAGAACCAAGAATTGCACGAGCGTGACGGTTGAAAAGCCCTTGCCGGCGAACAAGATGCGCAACCGGTCAGTGCCGCCCGATCAGGTCCCAGCGATTGCCGAACGGGTCACGCCAGACCGCCACTGTGCCATAGGGTTCATGGCGCGGCTCTTCCTCGAACGAAATGCCTGCCGCCGTCATCCGCGCGTGGTCGCGCGCGAAATCGTCCGTTTCCAGAAACAGGAATACCCGGTCACCCGCCTGTCTGCCAACGGCAGCCAACTGCCCCGGCCCCTCGGCCCTGGCCAGCACCAGGGCCGCGCCCCCGCCGGGCGGTTCCACCGTGACCCAGCGCTTGCGCCCCTGATCGATGTCCGCCGTCAGGCGAAACCCCATGACCGACACGAAAAAGAAGATCGCCGCATCGTAATCGGGCACCAGCAGCGCCAGCGCGCCCAGCCGTGCGCCGGTCATTCCCGCCCGGCGCGGCTGTGGGGCAGGGTGATGCGGGCCACCTGTTCGGCAATCGGGTCCACCGACAGCGGATGCAGTTCGGCCTTGTGTTCGGCCGGGTCGCCGATGCTTTGCCACCGGCCGCCCTTGTAGATCTCCAGCGCGTTGAACTTGGCCTTGTAGCCCATCTTGCGGCTGCCCGGCACCCAATAGCCCAGATAGACATAGGGCAGCCCGGCCTCACGCGCGATGGCGATATGGTCCAGAACCACATAGGTGCCCAGACTGGCATCCATCAGGCCGGGGTCGTAAAACGAATAGACCATGCTCAACCCGTCATCCAGCAGGTCGGTCAGGCAGACGGCGGCCAGATGCCGCCCGTTTTCCTGCGGCCGGTTGGGGCGGGCATATTCGATGACGCGGCTGCGGATCGGCGTTTCTTCGATCATCGCGGCAAATTCGAAGATATCCATGTCGGCCATGCCGCCGTCGGCATGGCGCTGGTCCAGATAGCTGCGAAACAGCGCGTACTGGTCTTCGGTCGCCCAGGGACTTGTCGCGTGGCGCGCCAGTTGCGCGTTGCGCCGCATCACACGCCTCTGGGTGCGCGAGGGCACGAAATCGTCAACGCGGATCCTGGCCGAAATGCAGGCCGAACATTCCGCGCAGGACGGGCGGTACAGCACGTTCTGCGACCGGCGGAAGCCCTGCTTTGACAGGGTGTCGTTCAGCCGTTGCGCATGTTCGCCCTGCAGGGCGGTGAACAGTTTCCGTTCCATCCGCCCCTCAAGGTAAGGGCAGGCCTGCGGAGCCGTCACATAGAATTGGGGCGCGATGGGAAGGGTATGACGCATGGCCGACAGGATGTGCAACTTGCCGACGTTAGCAAGGCCTGATCGTGCCGCCAAGCACCGACTTCATTCAGATGCGCGCAGGTTTGTTGATCGCCACCGTTCCCAGCACCAGATCGGTCAGGCCCTGACCGCGCGCCGTGGTCAGCATCAGGCCCATGGACAACAGCTGCGGCAGCACCGTGCTGATCGTCAGCGTATAGCCCAGCGTGTGCAGAAATGCCGTGCCAAGGTCGAATCTTGCGCCAGTCCGGTCGCGGAATTCGATTGCCATCAACCGCATCCCCGGCGTCGCCGAATGACGCGCCAGACTGATGGTCCGGTACAGAAAGCTGATGGTCATGTAAAGCACCGACAGAAAGAACAGCCCCAGAAACAAGGTGAAAAGCACGACGACCACCGTCACCAAGGCGATCAGAATCGCATCGACACACCAGGCCAAGGCCCGTTTCAACGGGACATCGGCATAGAACTGGGCCTGATGGTCGGGATCGGGCAGTGTGGTGTACATGGGCGGTTTCCCTGAAATCCGGGTGCAAGTGCGGCAAAGGCGCGGCCCCGGCAGGGCCGCGCCATGTGGTATCAGTACTGGCCGGCGTCAGGCGACTGAACGGTGGCAGGTGTCTGCACCGCTTTTGCGCGGTCCTGCATGAAGGCGTCAAACTCCTGCTTGTCCTTGGCCTCGCGCAGGCGCTGCAGGAAGGCCTCGAAGGCCTGCTGTTCGTCTTCCAGACGGCGCAGCGTTTCGGTCTTGTAGGCGTCAAAGGCGCTGTTGCCCGAGGAATTCCAGGCCCCCGACGGCATGTGGGCCATGCGCTGCATCCGGCGGCCACCGCAGGAAGAAGAGGATCGGCTGAACATGCGTTTGCTCCAGATCATGTAGGCCAGCAGGGCAAGTCCTGCGGGCCAGAAAAAGATGAAACCCAGGATCATCGCGGCGATCCAGGCGGGTTTGCCACGGTCGTCAAGCCAGGCCTCTGCCCGGCCCGGCCAGCTGGTTATTCCGGTCGAGGTCATTGTCGTCATCGGCGGTCTCCCTGTTGCGGGTCGTAATGTGAAGTCCATTCACATGAAGCGGATATGGGCAGGCAGAGCCAGTCTTCAAGGGGGCATGTTAAACAAATTCACATCCCCGGTGCCATCCCGGCGCGCAGGCCGGGCGGTGAACCCGGCCAATGTCGCGCCGGTGATGCGCCGCAACGTGGCGGGCGCGATGGCGAAGATATGGCGGGGTGTTCCGGCCGCAGCCCAGACCACGGCAAAGTCCATCAGGCGCGGGTCCATCCACAGGGCGCAGGGATTGAGGTGCCCCAGCGGTGCCACGCCGCCAATGGCAAATCCGGTCTCGGTCCGGATCAGCGCGGCATCCGCCCGTTCCAGCGGCTCCTGGGCCAGGGCGCCTGCCCGGTCAGGGTCAATGCGGTTTCCGCCTGCGGTCAGAAACAGCCTGAGCTGACCGCTGCCGGTGCCCCGGAACAGAACCGACTTCACGATCTGATCCAGCGCGCAGCCGGCCGCTGCCGCGGCCTGCTCTGCGGTCCGCGTCTCGGCGGTCATTTCGCGCAGGTCGAACGCAACGCCTGCCGCATCCAGCGCGGCGCGGACCCGTGCCAGGCTTTTGCTCATGCCATCCTCCCCAAGGTCTGGCCGCAAACCTGCCCACAAACCTGCCCCCGCCGCAAGCCGCGCGATGCGACAGGTTGACCCTGCGCCTGCCCGGCGCGACACTGCGCCCATGACCTTTGAAAGCCGTATCACGCGCCGTCCCCTTGCCCATGATCCAGAGGCCGCATCCGAAACAGCCGCGGGTTTCGCCGATCTCGGTTCCGGACTTGCGGGTCTTCTGGCGGCAACGGCCGGATGCAGCCCGTTTCTGCGCGCCCTGATGATCCGCGAGGCCGACTGGCTGCGGCCCGCGCTGCAGATGCCGCCCGAGTCCTGCCTGGAGGCGCTTCTTGCGGGTTGCGATGGTCTGGCCCCCGATCTTCTGTCCCCCGTCCTGCGGCAGGCCAAACGGCGCGTGGCCCTGCTGGTGGCGCTGGCGGATCTGGGCGGGGTCTGGACGCTGGAAGAGGCTACGGCTGCGCTGACCGCCTTTGCCGACAGGGCGGTACAGACAAGCCTTTCCGCCCTGGTCGCCGAGGAAATCCGGCGCGGCAAGCTGCCCGGTGCGCAGCCCGACGATGCGGCCACGGCTGCGGGCATGGTGGTGCTTGCCATGGGCAAGATGGGCGCGGCGGAGCTGAACTATTCGTCCGACATCGACCTGATCTGCCTGTTTGACGAAACCCGCTATCCCGGTGCCGCCCCCGAGGCGCGCAGCGCCTTCATCCGGGTGACGCGCCGGCTTGCCGCAGTCCTGTCGGACAGCACGCAGGACGGCTATGTGTTTCGCACCGATCTGCGGCTGCGCCCCGATGCCGCAGTGACCCCGGTTTGCCTGTCGATGGCCTTTGCCGAAAGCTATTACGAGGCGCAGGGCCGCACCTGGGAACGCGCCGCCTATATCAAGGCCCGCCCTTGCGCCGGCGATCTGGCGGCGGGCGAGCGCTTTTTGCGCAGGCTCACCCCCTTTGTCTGGCGCAGGCATCTGGATTTTGCCGCGATCCGGGATGCGCATGACATGCGCCTGCGCATCCGCGATCACCGCAATCTGCACGGACCCGTGCAGATCGAAGGGCATAACCTCAAGCTGGGGCAGGGCGGTATCCGCGAAATCGAATTCTTCACCCAGACGCGCCAGCTGATCGCGGGGGGGCGCGATCCCGGCCTGCGCGACCGCACCACCACCGGGGCGCTGGCGGCGCTTGCCGCCAGGGGCTGGTTGCCGCCGGACGTGGCCGAAGAACTGGCGCGGCATTACCGCGCCCACCGCGAGCTTGAGCATCGCCTGCAGATGGTGCGCGATGCCCAGACCCATGTGATGCCGTCCACCGCCGAAGGCGTGGCCCGCATCGCGCAGTTCTGCGGCGAAGCGGATACAGATGCCTTCCGTGACCGCCTGAAGCGGCGTCTTGATCGGGTGGAAACCCTGACGGGCGGCTTCTTTGCGCCCGCCGAGGCCCCCGACTGCCCCGATCTGTCGCCCCAGACCCGTGCCATTGTGGACGGCTGGTACAGCTATCCGGCGCTGCGGTCTGAACGGGCGGCTGCAATCTTTCAGCGGCTGCGCCCGGTGCTGCTGCACCGCCTGGCGCGGGCGGCCAACCCGGACGAGGCGCTTTTGGCACTCGACGGTTTTCTTGCCGGCCTGCCTGCCGGGGTGCAACTGTTTTCCTTGTTCGAGGCGAACCCGCCGCTGGTCGATCTGATCGTCGACATCGCCTCGACCGCGCCGGCGCTGGCACGCTATCTTGCCCGCAACGCCCCGGTGCTGGATGCGGTGATTGGCGGCAGTTTTTTTGCGCCCTGGCCCGGCGAGGCTGCCCTTGCGGCAGATCTGGCGCGCCTGCTGGACGCCGAGCCGGATTACGAAAAGAAACTCGACAGTGCCCGCCGCTGGATGAAGGAATGGCATTTTCGCATCGGGGTGCACCACCTGCGCGGCCTGATCACTGCCGACGAGGCCGGGGCAAACTATGCCGATCTTGCCGCAGCCACGCTGCAGGGCCTGTGGCCCGCCCTGTGCCAGCAGATGACCCGCCGCTATGGCGAAATGCCGGGACAAGGGGCGGTGGTTCTGGGCATGGGCAGCCTTGGGGCCGGGCGGCTGAACGCCGCCTCCGACCTTGACCTGATCATGGTCTATGATGCCCCTGCCGATGCCGTCAGCACCGGTCCGCGCCCCTTGAGCGCACGGGCCTGGTATGCGCGCCTTACCCAGACGCTGGTAACCGCGCTGACGGCCCCGATGGCCGGGGGCAAGCTCTATGAGGTTGACATGCGCCTGCGTCCGTCAGGGCGGCAGGGGCCGGTTGCGACCTCGTTCGAAGGTTTCTGTCATTATCACCGGGACGAGGCCTGGACCTGGGAACACCTGGCCCTGACCCGGGCGCGGGTGGTGGTCGGGGGGGCGGGGCTGGCCGAGGCCGTCGAGCGGTTCCGCCGGGCGCTGATCCTTGAAAAGGGCCGGGGCGCGCAGGTCATTTCCGATGCCGCCGCCATGCGGGCGCGGCTGCTTGCAGCCTGGCCTGCGCCGTCTGACTGGGAAGCAAAGACCGGACCGGGCCGGCTGATGGACATCGAGTTTCTGGCACAGACGGCGGCGCTCATGGCCGGTGATCCACAGTGCGGCACCGATCAGCAATTGCGCGCCGGACGGGAATCGGGCTTTCTGTCGGTGGCCGAGGCAGAAATTCTGCTTGCCGCCTGGCGGCTGTTCTGGACCCTGCGCGCGGCAGGCAGGCTGTTGACCGAGCGCGACCTGGGCCCCGAGGGTCTGGGGCAGGGGGGATGCGCCTTTCTGCTGCGGGAAACCGGGGAAGAAACGGCATCCGACCTGACCCTGCGGCTGCGTGCGGTGTCGGAAGCGGCGGCGGCGGTGATCGGCGCGAAACTGGCCTGGGTGCAAGGGGACGGGGAGATGCGCGATGCGGATGACAGAGGCTGATCCAAAGGGGCTGGTCCGGGAAAGCTACCGGATTGATGGCATCACCTTGGAAGAGTGCCGGTCGATCTTCATCGACTGGGCGCTGAGCCTGCCGGTCACGGCGGACGTGCCCGCTGCGATCCGCACGCTGCTTGCAAACTACGGCGCGGCTGATCCGCACCATCCCATGGGACAGGTCCTGCGCGATGGTCTGACAGCGGCCCCCGAAGCCCGGCGGCGCGGTGGCCGTGCCGCCCGCGTGGCACAGTCCTGACCCGCAGCGCCGGTCGTCTGCGGGCCGTTCTTCCCGCGTCCGGGGCACCTGCCCGGACGCGCGGCGGGCCGCCTCAGCGCAGGGCGGCGGCTTCGGCGGCAAGGGCGGTGATCGCGGCCCAGTCGCCCCGCACCATCGCGTCCCGGGGCGCAACCCAACTGCCGCCGACGCAGGCGACATTGGGCAGTGCCAGGTAATCGCGGGCGTTCTTCAGGCTGACCCCGCCAGTCGGGCAGAAGGTGACCTGCGGGATCGGTGCCCCGATGGCCTTCAGGGCCGGGGCACCGCCAGAGGCTTCGGCGGGAAAGAACTTCTGCACCGAGAACCCCTGTTCCAGCAGCACCATCACTTCGGTTGCGGTGGCGGCCCCCGGCAGCAGCGGCAGCCCTTCGTCCTCGCAGGCGGCGATCAGCCGGTCGGTGGCACCGGGCGAGACGCCGAATTTCGCGCCTGCCGCCCTGGCCGCCCTGACATCCGCAGGCGTCAGCAGCGTGCCGGCACCGACAACCCCGCCGGGTACCCCGGCCATGGCGCGGATCACGTCCAGCGCAGCAGGCGTGCGCAGGGTGACCTCCAGCGCGGGCAGGCAGCCCCTGACCAGCGCCTCGGCCAGGGGGCGGGCATGGGCGACATCCTCGATCACCAGCACCGGGATCACCGGGGCAAGGCGGCAGATTTCGGCAGCGCGGCGGCTTTGGTCGGCGGGGGTCATGGGGCAGGTCCTTTGATCGGGGCAGTCGGGGGTGGGGAGGGTGCCCACTGTGGGACAGGTGGGTGGGGTGTGATGAATCAATGGGTTGGCGGAGGGGACTAAGGTTTCAGTAGCGTTTGCAGGGAGTCAATCGAGGCGGGATAGCCAATTCTAACTCCGTCGGTATTTGTCCCTTCCCTTTCTTTCTTGCCTGATTTGACACGCGTCAAATCAGGCCGCGCCTGCCTGCCCCCGGCAGGCGCGTATCCGCGCCCGCCCAGGCAGGCGCGGCCTGATTTACAGGCCGTATCCCAAGACCAACACCCCTTGCCCTGCGGCTTTCGCCTTCGGGCAACGGGCCGGGCCACGCTCCACTGGAGCGTGACCTTTTCGGCCCGGGCGCATCATTGGATGGCGAAACTCCGGGTCTTGGAGTCAGCATCGACTTCTCCGAGCCAAGTCCAGTTTAGGTCGTCGCAGTAAGGCACGTTTCACACCACCAAAGCCGCCCCATCGGTGGCCGGGCCAACATATTGCCGGAAGGCCCCGAACAACTCGCGCCCGATCCCATGCGCATTGGCGCTGAGGTCCGCCTCAACCAGAGGGCGCGCGCCAAACTCCGGCACCAGCGCGGTCAGGGTGCCTGCCACCGCGTCCAGCCGCACAATATCGCCGTCGCGCAGCCGGGCCAGCGGGCCGCCGCAGGCTGCTTCGGGCGAAACATGGATCGCAGCCGGAACCTTGCCCGAGGCACCTGACATCCGCCCATCGGTGACAAGGGCCACCCGCAGCCCCCGGTCCTGCAGGACCGACAGCGTGGGCGTCAGCGAATGCAGTTCCGGCATGCCATTGGCGCGTGGCCCCTGAAAGCGCACGACCACGATCACGTCCGACGTGAATTCGCCGCGTTTGAAGGCCTGTTTCACCGCATCCTGATCGTGGAAAATCCGCACCGGGGCCTCCACCACATGCCGGTCCGGGGCCACGGCAGAAACCTTGATCACGCCGCGCCCCAGATTGCCGCTGAGCTGCTTCAACCCGCCCTGCGGCGCGAAAGGATCGGCGGCTGGGCGCAAGACCCGGTCGTTCAGCGTGCTGTCGCTGCCCTCGGTCCAGGTCAGCCGGCCATCGATCAGCTTCGGTTCGCGCCGGTACATTTCCAGCCCGTCGCCCATGATCGTCTTGGCATCGGCATGCAGCAGCCCCGCTGCCATCAACTGCCCGATCATATAGCCCAGGCCACCTGCGGCATGGAAATGGTTCACATCCGCCAGACCATTGGGATAGACCTTGGCCATCAGCGGCACCACATCTGAAATCTCGGCAAAGTCCTGCAGGTCAAGGATGATCCCGGCTGCCCGCGCCATGGCGGGCAGGTGCAGCACCAGGTTTGTCGATCCGCCCGTTGCCATCAGGCCGACGATGCCGTTGACGAAGGCACGTTCATCCAGAATCTCGCCCACCGGGCGGAAATCATTGCCCAGGGCGGTGATCGAGGCGGCCTTTTCGACGGCGGCATCGGTCAGCGCCTGCCGCAGCGGGGTGCCGGGATTGACAAAGCTGGCACCCGGCAGGTGCAGGCCCATGAATTCCATCAGCATCTGGTTGGTGTTGGCGGTGCCGTAGAAGGTGCAGGTGCCGGGGCCGTGGTAGCTGGCCATCTCTGCCGCCATCAGCGCCTCGCGCCCGACCTCGCCGGTGGCGAACTGGTTGCGGACCCTTGATTTTTCGTCGTTCGGCAGGCCGCTGGTCATCGGGCCTGCGGGTACGAACACCGCAGGCACATGGCCGAAGGTGGCGGCGGCCATGATCAGGCCGGGCACGATCTTGTCGCAGACGCCAAGATAAAGGGCCGCGTCAAAGCAGTTGTGGCTGAGCGCCACGCCAGCGGCGAGGGCGATGACATCGCGCGAGAACAACGACAGTTCCATCCCCGGCTGGCCCTGGGTCACGCCATCGCACATCGCGGGCACGCCGCCCGCCACCTGCGCTGTGGCCCCGGCACGGCGGGCGGCGGCCCTGATCTGGCCGGGATAGCTTTCGAAAGGCTGATGCGCCGACAGCATGTCGTTATAGGCGGTGACGATGCCAAGGTTGGGCGCGCGGCCCGTGGCAAGCTGGTCCTTGTCCTCGGTCATGGCGGCATAGGCATGGGCCTGATTGCCGCAGGTCAGATGCGCCCGCGCCGGGCCATCCGACACGACCTTTGCCATCCGCTCCAGATAGGGGTCGCGCGTGGCAGCCGACCGGTCGCGGATGCGGCCGGTCACGGCGGCGATGGTGCGGTGCAGGGACATAAGCGGTTCTCCGGGGTCGGGGGGTGCCCTTTCGGCGCGGGCACTAGCAGGATTTGCCAGCGCTATCAACGGGAAACCTCGGAAGGCCCCCACAGCAGGACAGGACAGAGTGCAGCGGCCGGTTGCCCTGTTGCGCTTGTGCCTGCGGGGTGTTCGAAGCGCCCGGATGCCGAAGGCGTGCCAAGCCCGCAGGCAAGGGGCCATCCACGCACCAGGCGCGCTTTATCCGGCCGCGCCTGCCAAGGGGCAGGCGGGCGCGAGGCTTGAACAAGTCTGGCGACAGGGCAGTGGTGGCGCGCGCGGGTTGTTGATGCGCAGGCCCGGCGCCCGAGCACGGGGAGCGCGGGTCGTCGCCGTCCGGCCGGACCCGGTCCACGCCCCTTTCCCGCCCGGCCGGAACGCAGTAGGACGGGCGCATGACAGTGCCCCAAGAACCCATCCTGCCCGCGCCGTCGGGCCGCCCCACCGTCCGGCTGAAGCCAAAGGCCGAAGCGCGGGCGATCCGCCATGGCTTCCCTTGGGTCTATGCCGACGAGCTGGTCACCGACCGGCGCACGCAGGGCCTGGCCCCCGGCACGCTTGCCGTGCTGGAAGATGCCGACCGCCGCCCGCTGGCGCTGGTGACCGTAAACACAAAATCCAGGATCATTGCCCGCGTGCTGGACCGCGATCCTGATGCGCAGATCGATCAGGACTGGTTCACGCACCGCCTGACCACGGCGCTGGCGCTGCGGGCGCGGCTGTTCGACGCGCCCTTCTACCGCCTTGTCCATGCCGAGGCAGACGGCCTTCCCGGCGTGGTCATCGACCGGTTCGGCGATGTTGCGGTGATCCAGCCCAACGCAGCCTGGGCCGAGGCGCATATCATGGCGCTGGCCGCCGCGCTGCGCGCGGTGACCGGGGTTGCGACAATCGTCAAGAATGGCACCGGGCGGTCGCGCGGGCTGGAAGGGCTGGTCGAGGAAACCGTGATCCTGAGCGGGCAGGTTGGCGGCCCCGTACCGGTGACGATGAACGGGGCCACCTATATGGCCGATGTGCTGGGCGGTCAGAAGACCGGCCTGTTCCTTGACCAGCGTCCGAACCACGCCTTTGCGCAGCGTCTGGCGCAGGGTGCGCGGGTGCTGGACATGTTCAGCCATGTCGGCGGCTTTGCGATTGCCGCACTGGCGGGCGGGGCGGCAAGCGCGCTTGCCGTCGATGCCTCGGCCACGGCTTTGGCCCTGGCCGAACAGGGGGCCGCCGCCAGCGGCGTGGCGGACAGGTTTGCCACACGGCAGGGCGATGCCTTTGCCACGCTGGAGGCACTGGCCGGGGAAGGCGCGCAATTCGATCTGCTGATCTGCGATCCGCCCGCCTTTGCCCCGGCGAAACCCGCGCTGGAGACGGGGTTGCGCGCCTATGAGCGGCTGGCGCGGCTGGCCGCACCGCTGGTGGCGCCGGGCGGTTATCTGGTGTTGTGTTCCTGTTCCCACGCGGTGGACCTGACGGCCTTCCGCAATGCCTGCGGGCGCGGCATCGGGCGCGGCGGACGGCGGGCGCAATTGCTGCACACCGGCTTTGCCGGGCCGGATCATCCGATGCTGCCGCAGCTGGCCGAAAGCGGCTATCTGAAGGCGCTGGTCTTGCGGCTGGACGGGTGAAGGTCGTTCTTGACGCCTGTGTGCTGTATCCCACGGTGCTGCGCGAGATTCTGATCGGCGCGGCAGGGGCGGGCCTGTTCACGCCGCTGTGGTCGGACCGCATCCTGGAAGAATGGGCGCGCGCCACGCGCAAGCTGGGGGCCGGGGCCGAAGCCGTCGCGCGGGGCGAGGTGGCCCTGCTGCGGGCGGCCTTTCCCGCCGCCTGCATTCCGGCACGCCCGGCGATCGAAGCACGGCTGACGCTGCCCGATGGCAATGACCGCCACGTACTGGCGGTGGCGGTCGCTGCAGGCGCGGATGCGATCCTGACCTTCAACGCCGCCGATTTTCCGCGCCACCTGCTGGCAGAAGAGGGTCTGGTGCGGCGCGATCCTGACGGGTTCCTGTGGGAATTGTGGTCCCATCATCCCCAAGCGGTTTCGCAAGCGGTGGACGCCGTACGCGCCAGGGCGGAACGCGTTTCGGGCCGCCCGCAACCGCTGCGCGCCCTGCTGAAGCGGGCGAAGCTGCCCCGGCTTGGCAAGGCAATGGATCAGGTCTGAAACCAGCGCGCCTCGCGCGCCTCGATGGCGCGGATGCGCTCTTCGGTGGCGGGATGGCTCATCAGCCAGGCCGGGGTGCCGGAGGCGGGCGATCCGGTCAAGGCACCCAGCTTGCGGAACAGCGATTTTTGCGCGTCGGTGCCGATCCCGGCCTTGACCAGCAGGGCACTGGCATAGGCATCGGCCTCATGCTCGTCGCTGCGCGACAGATGGGCGGCCAGTGCCGCAGTGATGGTGCGGGCGATCAGCACGCCGACGCCGGGGATCAGCCGCGACAGGAAGGTGGACAGGATCATCATCAGCGCATTCTGCCCGGTAAAGTCGATCATCCGCCGCCGCGAATGCCCAAGGGCAACATGGCCCAATTCATGCGCGATGACGGACGCCAGTTCTTCGGCCGTGACCTTGCCCGAACGGTACTGGTCCAGAAACCCGCGCGTCAGAAAGACACGTCCATCCGGCGCGGCCAATCCGTTCACGATATCAACATCATAAAGATGGACGTTCACCTTCGGCAAATCCAGCGCCTGCGCCATGCGCGCCGTCAGGGCGGTGATCTGCGGCTCGTCCAGGATGCGCGAGCGCGCGTCAAGTGTCCTGAGCGTCCGCCAGACCGAAAAGCGGTACATGACAAGGCCGTAGGCCAGCATCAGCAGGATGGGCAGGAACTTCAGCATGCCGCAAATATGGGGTGCGATCCGGGCAGTGCAACGGGGAAGGTCATGCGGCGTGCAGACGCCGCCGCATCCAAAGCTGCCGCCCCAGCCAGATCGCCGCTGCCAGCGCCGTCAGGGCAATCACGCCAGAGGTCATCGTCGCGCCAAGATCCTTGACCTTATGGGCAAAGAAGGCCCCGGTGCCCAGATAGGCAAGAATCCAGACGGCATCACCCACCAGCACGCCCAGCGTAAAGCGGGGCCAGGCGATGCGGGTGGCCCCCGAGGCAAGGTTGATCCAGGGGCCCAGCGCCGACAGCGGAAAGCGGCTGATGATCACGGCTGCCACCGCGCGCCGGTCCAACTCTGCGCGGGCGCGGTCCATCAGGGGGGTGAATTTCGGCTTGGCGCGGAAGCGGTCCCACAGCGGCTGCCCGCCGACGCGGCCCGCGCCATAGCCTATCTGGTCGCCCAGAATGGCCCCCAAAAGAGTGATCAGCGCCACCGGCAAAAAGTGCATGTCGCCCGCCGCGATGAAGGCACCGGCTGCCAGCATGAGCGCAGAGGTGGGAATGGGAATTCCGGCGCAGGACAGAAGGGCAGCGAGGAACAGCACCGAGGTCCCGTGGCGCGGGATCAGGGCATAAAGCTCGGCGATCATGCGCCGCCCCCCGCCTGCGTGATGGCATCCTGCACCTGCTGAAGCAGCACTTCGGGGGCAAGGCCGCGCTCTGCCGCCAGATCGTTCAGCGTGGTGAAGGGCGCCTCCTCTGCGGTCAGTCCCAGAATCGGGGCAAGCCGGTCAACGGGCAGGTTGAAGACCCGGATCACGTGGCGCGGCGTCATCCAGCCTTCGACCTGTGGCACTTCGGAACCAAGAACACGGGTGGAGAACACCCAGAGCGCATGTGTGCCAAAGCCAAGGGCGATGGCACAAAGCCAAAGGAATATCCCGGTCAGAACCGGGTTCCGGCGGGTCTGGTCCGGCATGGTCTGTCTTTCCCCTTCTGTGATCTGCATGGTGACCGCACGGCGGCGGCCTTTCAAGCGGTTCCGTGCCGTCGCTGCCACAGGGCGCGGCCCAGCAGCACCGCAACCAGCCCTGCGGCCAGCGCCCCGATGACCGACCCGGCGGTGGCCCCCACCTGTTCCAGCCGCGCGCCGAACACAATGCCAAGCCCGATGTACAGCGCGACCCAGGTGGTTTCCCCCAGCAGGCTGGCCAGCGAAAAGCGCCGCCAGCCAATCCGGGTCGCCCCGGCGGCGAAATTGACCCAAGGGCCAAGGGCGCTGAACAGCCAGCGGCTGAGATAGACGGTCATCCCGGCCCGTCGGTGCAGCTCCCGCGCGGCGCGGCGGGCCGGCGGGCCGGTCCTGCGGCCTGCAAGCAGCCGTGACCAAAGGCGGGTCCCGCCCGAATGGCCGATGCCATAGCCCAGCTGGTCGCCCAGAACCGCGCCGGACAGGGCGGCACCCGCCACCGGCAGGGCGGCCAGATCGCCAGATGCCACAAAGGCCCCGGCCGCCAGCATCAAGAGCGACGACGGGATCGGCACCGCAAGGCAGGACAGGAAGGTGGCGATAAACAGCACCAGCGCGCCATGTTCGGGAACCAGCGCCAGCAGCGTGTCGGTCACCGGTTCACCATGGCCTGCACGGACGCAAGCAGCGCGTCCAGCGGCACGCCCTGTGTCGCGGCAATCTCTTCCAGTGTCTTGCCGCGCGCCGATCCGGGTTCAAGCCCAAGCGTCTGCGCCATCACCTCGGGCGGGATGTCATAGGTGCGCATGATGTAGCCGGGCGTCATCCAGGCCTGGACCGGGCCGGGCGACGGGCCCAGATGTGTCACCACCCACAGCGCGTGCAGCGCAAAGGCGATGAACAGGATCAGTGCCAGCCCGAAGGCCGCGATCAGCCAGCGCGGGCGGCGGGCCGCGCGGCTCATCGCGCCACCTCGCGCATGGCGCGCCCCAGCCCGTCCAGTGTCATCGGCACCATGCGGCCGTCAAAGATGCGCCGGATCAGGCCGATGGTCCGGGTCTGGTCCCAGAACGCCTCGGGCACCGGGTTGATCCAGACCGAATGCGGCCACTGCGCCCGCGCGCGTTCCAGCCAGACCTGGCCGGTCTCGGCATTCCAGTGCTCATTGGCACCACCGGGCTGCAGCAGCTCGTAGGGGCTCATGCTGGCATCGCCGACAAACAGGCAGCGATAGCCGGTGCCATAGCTGCGCAGCACATCCCATGTCGGGGTCTGGGCGTCCCATCGGCGGCGATTGTCTGTCCACACCCCTTCGTAAAGGCAGTTGTGGAAGTAAAAGACCTTCAACTGCCCGAATTCGCTGCGCGCGGCCGAGAACAGCTCCTCCATCACCCGGACATGGGGGTCCATCGAGCCGCCCGCGTCCAGAAACAGCAGCACCTTGACGGCGTTGCGCCGTTCCGGGCGCAGCCGCAGGTCAAGCCAGCCCTGTTCGGCGGTGGCGCGGATCGTGCCGTCAAGGTCAAGCTCGTGCGCCGCCCCGCTGCGCGCCCATTTGCGCAGGCGGCGCAGGGCGACCTTGATGTTGCGGGTGCCCAGTTCCACCCTGTCATCCAGATTGCGGAACGCACGCCGGTCCCAGACCTTGGCCGCGCGCTGATGGCGGCTTGCGTCCTGCCCGATGCGCAGACCTTCGGGGTTGTAGCCATAGGCGCCGAAGGCCGAGGTCCCGGCTGTCCCGACCCATGTCGAGCCGCCTTCGTGCCGGCCCTTCTGCTGTTCCAGCCGTTTCTTCAGCGTCTCCATCAGCGCGTCGAATCCGCCAAGCGCCGTGATCGCGGCCTTTTCTTCTGCCGTCAGGTGTTTTTCGGCCATCCGCGCCAGCCAGCCTGCGGGCAGATCGACCGCCTCCAGCACATCCTGCGCCGTCACATGCTCCAGCCCACGGAAGCTTTCGGCGAAGGCGCGGTCGAAGCGGTCAAGGTGGCGCTCGTCCTTCACCATGACCGTGCGCGCCAGAAAGTAGAACCCTTCGGCGTCATAGGTCGCAAGTCCCGCCGCCAAGCCTTCCAGAAACACCAGATATTCGCGCAGCGACACCGGAACCCCGGTGCGGCGCAGCGTTTCGAAGAAGGGCAGGAACACGGCTCAGATCATCCGGCTGACCAGGATGGTCATGAAAACCCCAAGGATGCCAAAGGCAATGCCGTAGCCGGCGGCATATTGCAGCTGGTCCAGGCCGCGCCCGCCGCGCCGCCGGGCGACGCCCCATCCGGTCAATGCCCCGAACACCAAAGCTGCAAGAATGATCATGGCCATGCCTTTCCGCCGAAGGCCCGGGTGGCCCGGCGCTGTCGGGTTGTGTCAGCCGCCCCAAAGCGGCGACAACAGGGCGATTTCCGCCAGGCGCGTCCGCACCTCATCATCTGTCCCGAAGCCATAGCGCGCCCAGCCCATGCTGTCGAGGCGCAGGGCCTGCGCCTGAACCGGGTCTCCGGTCATTTCCAGCGCTTCGGCCTTGATCATCAGCAGGCTGGCCAGAAGGGCCGCATTTTCCGACCGGGTGGCAGCCGGTATCGCCCGGTTCACCAGGGCAATCGCATCGGCAGGCTTGTTGGCGGACAGGGAAAAGGCCGCCATCTGCATGTCGATATGGGCCACGTGAATGCCGGCATCGGGCAGGGTCCGGTATATCCGGGCCGCATTGGTCAGGGCGGCAACAGCCGCGTCCATCTCATCAGCCAGGCTGAGCCGCCCGACGGCGAAATAGCTGAAGCCAAGCCGGCTGTCGGTCCAGCCTTCCGACCGGGCGATCTGCAGGGCTTGCCGGGCCGCCGCACGGCGCTGTTGGGGGGACCCCTTCGGTCCCAGCGCCGTCTCCATCGCGTCGATCCAGGGGCGTGGCGTGGAGGTGGGCGGCAGGGGGGCACCCGGACCGCCGCCGGGATTGAGCCGGGACAGAACAGCGGGAAGCCGGGCCGCCACCTGTGCCCGGTCCATGCCGTTGGCCAGTTCGGGCGCGTAATGAACCTTCAGCGCCAACATGTCGAAGCCGGTCAGCACCGTGTGGAAATTGTCGTCGTTGAAGACGGAATCGGACAGCTCATAAAGGTCGTTCAGCGGGCCCAGGGCCTGGGCCACTTCCTCGTGCAGGCAATCGCGGATTTCCTGGGGCGCAGTGTCGGACGGGATGAAGACAGCCACCCGGTCGCGCGTGGTCAGCGTTGTCCAGTCCACACGGTCGGTGCGGCGGGCGCGGCGGTAGTCCGACCAGCTTGAAATGCGCGGCACGACGAAACAGGCGGCCTGCGGCACCACCGCCTGCAACCTGCGGCGCGGCACGAACTCGACCGTGATCGAGGCCGGCCCGCTGGTGACGGGCGTGATGTCGATACCGGCCTCGGCGCGCAGCCGGGTCAGCAGCCGGGACAGATCGGTCGCCGCCGTGGGGGGCACGTCGCCGGTCAGGGCGATGGTTATGGGGCCCGTGAACCGGGTCAGCCGGGGCAGATCGCGCCCGCTTTCCATCTGAAACTCCAGCGCCAGGATATCGCGCGCGATGCTGGCATTGCTGCGTTGCGGGGGCGTGGCTTGTCCGGGCGGAAAGGTCTTCATCGCCGGCAGGTCCGCGCTGGCCGGAACCCGGCCCGCCGGCACCCCGGCGGGAAGGGCGCAGGCCGACAGAAGCAAAAGGCAGGCCAGGCGGGACAGGATTCGCATCATGGCGTCCGTTCGCCATGCAGAACGGCTTTCGGCCTGCCAGACCGGTCATTCCGGCGGTGGCCCGAGGCGTTCGAAGGTGCGGTCAGCCAGCGGACAGCCGGGATGCCGAAGCGGTTTGCCCCGGCACGGACCGTTTCGATCAGCACCCGTCCCGGTCCGCGCCCGCGCAGACCCCAGGGGACTCGCCCTTGAATGTGACAGGCCGCCCTCGGCCTTTCTCGAAGGAAATCCTGGTGACGATTTCGCCCGAAGCCTGTGTCTGGTTCACAAGATGTTTCTGTGACCGCCGAAAAGAAAACCGAATGCCACAGCCCCGCGCGGCGGAAGGTGGTGCCTTGCGTTCCCCCCCTGCCCACCACCATGGCAAAGGCCATCGCCTTTGCTACGCCGCAACGTCGCCCCCCGCCCGCCAGGGGCCAATGCCCCCGGCCAGCACCCACCCCGCCCATGGCGGGCGCTGGCTTTCGTTGCGCGGGGTGAGACGGTCCTTGCCGCACCGTCGCGCAGGGGCGGGGGAAACGCGGTGCGTTTCCCGTCCCCGCCCGGAAAGGGGGCGGAATTGGGGAGTAGCATTTGAACGTGACTGGCCGCCCCCGGCTTCTTTCGACGGAGAATTTGGTGACGATATCACCCGGAGCCTGTGTTCTGTTCACAAGATGGTCCTGTGACCGCCGGAAAGAAAACCAAATGCGACAGCCCTGGTGCAGACCCGGGTCGGCGTGAAGGCCCTGCTGGCTGCGGAGGCGTTCGATCTTGCGGCAGCCGCGATGGCTGACGAGGTGGACAAGGCCCGCCGCGCGCGCCCCGACAGCCCACAGGTGCGCGCAGATCATTGCCGGGTCATCCGGACCCACGCGGGCGAAGGTCGGCGCGGGAACCTTCTTGGGCAGGCCCGTCCGGCGGAAGGCCAGGTGACCGGCCCGAAGCGGCCAACTGACCGGGTCGTCCCTGGTACGGATCAGTCTGATCATCAGGTCGCGGTCCGTCATCCTACTGCCCGTCCTGTCGTCCGGTGCCGGGACCGGGCGCATTCAAACCGCAGGGCGGCGGGGCGGGCGGCATGACCGGGCAGACGATCACCGCCCGCCACGGGCCATGAAGGCCAGACGTTCGAACAGGTGCAGGTCCTGCTCTGTTTTCAGCAGCGCGCCATGCAGCTTCGGCAGCGCATTCTTGCCGTCACGCCGCAGGTCTTCCGCCGTCAGGTCTTCGGCCAGAAGCAGCTTCAGCCAGTCCAGCACCTCGCTGGTCGAGGGTTTCTTCTTCAGCCCCGGGGTTTCGCGCAGCTCGTAGAACCGGGTCAGCGCCGTGGTCAGCAGTGCTTCCTTGATGCCGGGGAAATGCACATCAACGATGCGGCGCATGGTTTCGGGGTCCGGAAAGCGGATGAAATGGAAAAAGCAGCGCCGCAGGAAGGCATCGGGCAATTCCTTTTCATTGTTCGAGGTGATGATGACCACCGGCCGGTGGCGGGCCGTCACGGTTTCTCCCGTCTCATGGACGTGGAATTCCATGCGGTCCAGTTCCTGCAGCAGGTCATTGGGAAATTCGATGTCGGCCTTGTCGATCTCGTCGATCAGCAGCACCACGCGGCCCGGCGCGGTGAAGGCCTGCCACAGCTTGCCGCGCCGGATATAGTTGGCGACATCATGGACGCGGGCATCGCCCAGCTGACTGTCGCGCAGGCGGCTGACGGCATCATATTCGTACAGCCCCTGCTGCGCCCTGGTGGTGCTTTTCACATGCCATTCCAGCAGGGGCAGCCCCAGACTCGCGGCGACCTGGCGCGCAAGTTCGGTCTTGCCCGTCCCCGGTTCCCCCTTCACCAGAAGGGGGCGTTCAAGCGTCACGGCCGCATTGACCGCGACGGCCAGGTCAGCCGTCGCAATGTACCGGTCGGTCGAGGAAAAATGCATGATTTGCCGATGGTTGTGCCGGAATCCGTGGCAGGGGCCGAAACGCCGCCCCATCAAGCTTATCCTTCTGTCCCATTCGCCGCAACCCGCGCCGTCGGTTGGTGCAGCGCCATCGCATTCGGCCGATGATGGATTTTGCGACGTCGCCGGACCATCCTGCGCGTTTGCGTCTGGCGGGAGACGGGGAGTTTGCGGCGGGCTTTTCGCAAAAGGTTGAGGGTAAGCTTTCGCAGAAGGCTGAGGGTTCCGGGCCGTTGTCTTTGCGGTTGCGGGCGCGGTCCCCGTCGAAGGTTAGGTCGGGCACCCGGTGCAGGCTGTTCCCGATCAACCAACGGGTGCCTGCGGCTTTCGCGACGGCTTCGGATGTCAGCCGGGCCGGGGAGACTTGGAAGCGCCTGGCCGTGGCCGTTCTCTCGCTGATCTGGCATCTGGACTGGACGCAGGCGATCATGGCCAGGCCGGGCAGGCCTGGCCCGTCCGTGCAGCGGCGGCCCGTCACCACATGCAGCGGCGCGCGTCCCGCCGCGCGGTCGAACGACCGGCGCAGCGTCTTGCCACTGGTCGCCAGCACCCCCGGCCATCGGTGCCCGGACCGTCCAGAAAGGTATCAAACAAACGCCCGAAGGTCTCCGGGTCCAGCAGCCGGACAGGCGGCTGAACGTGTCATGGCTCGGCAACCCATTCTCAAGGCGCAGAAATTCCCGCAAGAGCTCCTCACGAGCTGCGGCAAACTCGGCAAGGTCCACACACCTCCCGGCCCCGCAAACCAGGGCCGCCAGTGCGATCACCAGAATGTCCAAAAGGGAATGGCGCTGCGCGTTCCCCGTATCGGAATCAGGAACCGAACCCAAAATCGTAAGTCATGAACCTATTCTCACCTCGATAAGGTGAGACAGTCAGACTCCCTTCCCAAGCGTCACACCGGTCAATTCTTCAAATGCGGGTCCCTTGGGCGGCTATTCGCCCTGATCGCGCGGCCCCTTTCCGAACAGCGCGCCGACGCGGGGCATGACACCGGTTTCGGGGCGCACGCGCGACAGGCTGACGGGCTGGTTGGTTTCCACCTTGCCGCCGCCCTCGCGCAGCACGATGTAGACGCCGCTGGCAATGATGATCGCGGTGCCGACGGCCGTCATCAGATCGACCGTCTCGGAAAAGAACAGCCAGCCATACAGGGCGGCCCAGACGATCTGCGAATACTGCATCGGGGCCACAATCACCGCAGGGGCCGTGCGATAGGCCTGGATCACCAGCACGGTCGCCACGAAGCCCAGAAAGGACATCAGCACGAGCAGACCAAAGTGGTCCACCGGCATCGGGCGGTAAACAAAAGGCAGCATAGCCCCGGTCGCCACGAAATTCGCCATCATCGGATAAAGCATCAGCACGGCAGACCGCTCGTCCCGCCCGATCTTGCGCACAATCACTGAAACCAGCGCCCCGGTGATCGCGGCAACCAGCGCCGCCAGCTGGCCGAGGCCCAGCGGCACCTGACCGGGGCGCAGCACCACGATGACGCCGATCAGGCCGACAAGCACGGCCAGCCCGCGCCGGATGCCCACCTTTTCGCCCAAAAGCGGAATCGCCAGCAGCGTGATCATCAGCGGCATTGCAAAGAACACCGCATAGGCCTGCGCCAGCGGCAGCACGGAAAACGCATAGAATCCTGAAACAACGTTGACGATGGCCGCAATCGTGCGGACCCAGACCCACATCGGCTGGCGCGGGCGCAGGTTTCCATCGGTCTTGTCGCGCAACAGCATCAGCGTGACGAAGGGAAAGCCCAGAAGCACGCTGAAGAAGATGATCTGGAACGGCGAATACTGCGCGCCTAGAAACTTCACCACCGCGTCATGCGTCGCATAAAGGCCAAAGGCCGCAAGCGACATCAGCGCGCCGTTGAGGTTCGAGTTGTTCAGCGCCACGCGAGGATTGCCTTGTTCAGGGGGCTGTTCCCCGGCAGAAATCGTGGTGTCACTTTCGCTTGGCGGCGGACGGACTGCAAGGCGGGGCAGCAGAAAAACGGGCTGCACCGGCGGCGGTGCGCCACCCCTTTCGCCCTGTCGTCATGCCCGCAGGCTGGCGTCCAGCGCCGCGATTACCGCCGCGCCCATTTCGGTGGTGCTGACCGGAATGCCGCCTTCGGGTCCCATCAGATCGGCAGTGCGCAGGCCGTCCGCCAGCACTTTTTCCACCGCCGCCTCGACCCGCGCCGCCTCTGCCCCCAGATCGAAGGAATAGCGCAGCGCCATGGCAAAGCTCAGAATGCAGGCAATCGGGTTGGCCTTGCCCGTGCCGGCGATATCCGGGGCCGAGCCGTGCACGGGTTCATACAGCGCCTTGGGCCGGCCATTCGGGCCAATGGCCCCCAGGCTGGCCGAGGGCAGCATCCCCAGCGAGCCGGTCAGCATCGCGGCGCAATCCGACAGCACGTCGCCGAACAGGTTGTCGGTCACGATGACATCGAACTGCTTGGGCCAGCGCACCAGCTGCATCGCGCCATTGTCGGCATACATATGCGACAGCGCGACATCGGGATATTCGGTGTCATGCACCCACTGCACTTCCTCGCGCCACAGGATGCCCGATTCCATGACATTGGCCTTTTCCATCGAACAGACCCTGTTCGACCGCCGCCGGGCGAGTTCAAAGGCTGATCGTGCCACGCGGCGAATCTCGTTGGTGGTGTAGCGCTGCGTGTTCACGCCGACGCGCCCGCCCTCATTGTCGGGGAAGATGCCGCGCGGCTCGCCGAAATAGACGCCGCCGGTCAATTCGCGGACGATGACGATGTCAAGGCCCGCGACAACCTCTTTCTTCAGGCTGGAAAAATCGGCCAGCGCATCAAAGCACTGTGCCGGGCGCAGGTTGGAAAACAGGTCCATCTCCTTGCGCAGGCGCAACAGGCCGCGTTCGGGCTTCACGCTGAAATCCAGAACGTCGTATTTCGGCCCGCCCACCGCGCCCAGCAGAACGGCATCCACCGCCAGCGCCTTTTGCATCGTCGCATCCGACAGCGGCACGCCATGCACATCATAGGCCGCACCGCCGACCAGGTCTTCGGTCACGTCGAAATGGATGCCACGCCTTTCGCCGAACCACCTGATAAGCTTCGTCACCTCGGCCATGACTTCGGGGCCGATGCCGTCGCCCGGCAGGACAAGAAGGGAAGGATTGGCCAAGATGCGCCCCCGGTGGGTTGATTGCCTGTGTCCGGGGCCTAGCCAATGGGCGCGCAAGGGTCAAGCGCCAGTCAGTCGGTTTTGATATCCACCCAGACCAGCCGGTGCCGCGAGGCCGCCTGAACAACCGGCAGCAACGGATCTCCGTCCTGTGGCCAGACCACGCCCGAGGCGCGGATGGAAAGCCCCGCAGACGGCAGCACATAATCGGCGCGCATCCGGCCCGGGCCGCCCGCTTCGGGGAAATCCGCCGTCGCCAATCCGCCCGCACCTTCGGGGCGGGGGTCCTGCAGGCCGGGATGCGCCAGCAGCAGGCGCAGGGCGACCGGCCGGCCTTCGCTGCGGTCCGGGTCCATGTTCGCATCCCCCAGAATGACAAAGGGCGCGGCAGGCGGGGCATCGGGCAAGGTGCCGTCCAGCAGGCGCAGCCACAGCGCCGCCTCGTCATGGTTGCGCCGCCCATTGAGGTCTTCGGGGCCATCGAACACCGGCGGGCTTGCATGCCAGGCCAGCAGCCGCAAGGTGCCGCCCCCGGCAAGCCGGACCGGCACCTCCCAATGCCCGGTCGTGGACAGGCGCTGCGCGTCCCTCACCTCCGGGGCCATGCCGTCCGGCAGGATCGCCCCCGGCAGAGCGCGCCAGAGCAGGCCGGAAAAATCCCGCACCCCGGCCGGGTCGATGGGAAGACGCGACAGCACCGCCATTCCGCCTTCGCCCGCAAACCGGCCGTAACCCTGCGCATCACGGGGGCCGCCCCTGCGCCCATCCCCATCCATGTCCAGGCCGGTCGCGCGCCCGGTGTTGGGGCGCAAGGCAAAGCGGTGGGGATAGACGGTGCCTGCTGCCGCCACACGGTCGGCAAAGGCACCCAGCGCCGCAAGACCATAGTCGTAATCGATGCCCAGCAACACCAGCACATCGGGATCGGCATGGGCGATCACCTGCGCCGCCGCCTCGACCTGCGGATCGGACCGCAGGATGTCGCGCAGCAAAAGCCCCGGCCCGTCGCGCGACAGTTCAACGTGGAAGGTGGCAACGCGCAGCGGCTCTGCCGCCGCCGCCCCGGCCCAGATCCAGACAGGCAGCCATGCCAGGCGGCTTGCCACGTCAGACCCAGGGGCGCTGCACCGCAGCCCGTTTTTCATAGGCGTCAATCGACGCCGCTTTTTCCAGCGACAGCCCGATATCGTCCAGCCCGTTCAGCAGGCAGTGCTTGCGGAAGGGGTCAACCTCAAACGAAAACGACCGTCCGTCAGATGCCGTGACCGTCTGCGTTGCAAGATCAACGGTGATCCGCGCATTCGCACCCTTGCGGGCATCTTCCATCAGCGCTTCCACCTGACCGGCGGGCAGCACGATGGGCAGAATGCCATTCTTGAAGCAGTTGTTGTAGAAGATATCGGCAAAGCTGGTAGAGATCACGCAGCGGATGCCGAAATCCAGCAGCGCCCAGGGCGCGTGTTCGCGGCTGGACCCGCAGCCGAAATTGTCGCCTGCCACCAGTATCTCGGCCGTGCGGTACGCAGGCTGGTTCAACACGAACTCCGGTATCTCCGCCCCGTCGGGCGTGTAGCGCATCTCGTCGAACAGGTTCCTTC
Organism: Rhodobacter sp.; assembly: GCA_020250175.1. Classification (GTDB taxonomy): domain Bacteria; phylum Pseudomonadota; class Alphaproteobacteria; order Rhodobacterales; family Rhodobacteraceae; genus Aliitabrizicola. The sequence goes on along the minus strand of JADCEN010000043.1, from coordinate 58,971 downwards.
CCAGCCCGGATCGCTTGATCGTCTTCAGGAACTGCTTGGGGATGATCATGTCAGTGTCGATATTGACCAGCGGCATGGGGGCGGCGATGCCGGTCAGGGTGGTGAAGGGGGTCATGGGGCGTTAACTCCGATCTTTTTGCGGACTTGACGATGCTGTGCCCGGTCACTATCTCCTCCGACAGGACTGGGCTTTTCCCGGTTGGCAGGCGGCTCCTGGGCGATCTTGGGGGCCGTCTGTTTTTGTTTCATGGGAAGCACTTCAGCATCCCCTTTGCGATCTTTGGCCTTATGGTCTCGAACGCGCGGTTCGGCTGCCCCGGCCGCAGAATGCTCAGACCGATTGGCCGCGCAATAAGGTCCGCAAGTTGCAAGCCGCTGGAGTTGGCCTTCTTGCTTACAAAATGCGGAACCCATTGAACCTTCTGCAACAAGGAAATCCGGTGTCGGTTGTTCGTGCCGCGTTTCAATTTGGCGTCACCGGCCACGATGCGGCGAAAGGCCAGTTCAAGTTCGTTGTCTTCCTTCAGACCACGACGTTCGAAGACCGCACATATCTCGCGACCAGTCTGGCCCAGGTCAAGAAGGCGGGCAGTTGCCATTTCAAGGCAGAACTGCATCGCGATTTCATAGGGATCAAACGGGCGGAAGTATCGGGACTTCAGCTCGTCCTTGCGGATCACCGCGCAGATCGCCTCAACCGTCGCTTGTTCGACCAATGTCGATACTCTTGCCATAAAGTCCAAGCGCACAGCATTGTCCCGCCGCAGGAACGCGAACGCCGCGTCCTGTTTGCGGATGTCGACTTCGTGGAGAATAATCTGATCGTGCCCTACAAAATCGAACTTCAGACGTTGAACTGCCGGAACGATCCTTGAAACATAGTCCTCTTTCGACACCAGTACTGCCGCCAAAACAAACAGCGGGTAATCTGGGTCGATATGCGAAAGATCGGGTGAGCCGCTTTCGTCAAAGTAGAGGATATAGTCCGAAAACGCAGACACTGATCACATCATCTCCCGCACATCCGTCAGCCGCCCCGTAACAGCCGCCGCCGCCGCCATCGCGGGGGACAGAAGGTGGGTGCGCCCGCCGCGGCCCTGGCGGCCTTCGAAGTTGCGGTTTGACGTTGCGGCACAGCGTTCGCCGGGCGACAGCTGATCGGGGTTCATCGCCAGGCACATCGAACAGCCCGCCAGCCGCCATTCGAACCCGGCGTCGATAAAGATTTGCGCCAGGCCCTCCTCTTCCGCCTGAGCCCGGACGAGGCCCGAACCAGGGACCACCATCGCGCGCTTCACGGCGATCTTCTTGCCATTCAGAATCGCCGCCGCTGCCCGCAGGTCTTCGATGCGGCCATTGGTGCAGGACCCGATGAAGACCGTATCGATCCTGATCTCGGACAGCTTCTGCCCCGGAACCAGGCCCATGTAGTCCAGGCTGCGGCGGGCGGCGTCCACCTTGCCGCCGGTGAAGCTTTCCGGGTCGGGGACGACGCCGGTGATCGGCAGCACATCTTCCGGGCTGGTGCCCCAGGTCACGACCGGGGCGATATCCTCGCCGCGCAGCGTCACCACCTTGTCAAAATGCGCGCCCTCGTCAGAATACAGGGTCTTCCACCAGGCAAGCGCAGCTTCCCATTGCGCACCTTTCGGCGCATGGGGGCGGCCCATGCAATAGGCGAAGGTCTTTTCATCCGGCGCGATCAGGCCGGCGCGGGCACCACCCTCGATCGCCATGTTGCAGACCGTCATCCGCCCTTCCATCGACAGGTCCCGAATGGCATGGCCGCAATACTCAATCACATGGCCGGTGCCGCCCGCCGTGCCGGTGGCACCGATCACCGACAGGGTGATGTCCTTGGCGGTGACACCGGGGCGCAGCTTGCCGGTGATCTCGACCTTCATGTTCTTCGATTTCTGCTGGATCAGCGTCTGCGTCGCCAGCACATGTTCCACTTCGGACGTGCCGATGCCATGGGCCAGCGCGCCGAAGGCCCCATGCGTGGCCGTATGCGAATCGCCGCAGACCACGGTCATGCCCGGCAGGGTCCAGCCCTGTTCCGGCCCGACGATGTGCACGATGCCCTGACGGATATCCGACACCGGATAGTAATTGATGCCAAAGTCGCGCGCGTTCCGGTCCAGCGCCTGAACCTGAATGCGGCTTTCCTCATTGTCGATATGCGTGTCGCGCCCGGCGGTGGTGGGCACGTTGTGGTCGGGCACCGCGATGGTCTTTTCCGGCGCACGCACGCTGCGTCCCGCCATCCGCAGCCCCTCGAAGGCCTGCGGGCTTGTCACCTCATGCACAAGGTGGCGGTCGATGTACAAAAGGCAGGTGCCGTCATCGGCCTCATGCACGACATGGGCATCCCAGATCTTGTCGTAAAGCGTTTTCGGAGACATGGCTGCTTTCCCGAAGAGAAGGTGAAGAAGACAGAACGGCGCGGCAAGCGCAGCCGTCAGCCGCGTGCAAGGACCGAAACGGTCGCACCGTAAAAGCGCCAGGGCATACGCGCGCGATCATCCATGTCAAAGAAACGCATCATGGCAGCATGATTTACGCGCATCGCACTTTCAAGGCAAGACAGGCCACACCACATCTGCCGTCTGAACTGGTATCTGCGGGGGCGTCCATGCGAAAGATCATGGCCCTGTGTCTGGGGCTGTTCATGCTTAAACCGGCAGAGGCACAGATGTACAAAGGCACCGAAACACCGGCCTACAGCGTGGAAAGCAGCCTTGAGGGGGCCGAACTGCGCAGCTATGGCCCGCGGCTGGTCGCAGAGGTGACGGTCGGCGGCAGCCGGTCCGGGGCCGCGAACGCGGGCTTCCGGATACTCGCCGGTTATATCTTCGGCGCGAATGCGGATGCCTCGAAGATCGCAATGACCACACCTGTCGCCCAGGTGCCGGATATCCCGGCCGGATCACCGGCGGTGGAAACAGGTGCGGCAGGCGCACAAAGCTGGACAGTGCGTTTCACCATGCCGTCGGATCGCAGCCTTGCCACGCTGCCGCCGCCGGACGACCCGCGCATCCGACTGCTGGAGGCCCCGCCGGAACGCATGCTGGTGCTGCAGTTTTCCGGGTGGCCAACCGATGCGGCGCTGGCTGAGGCAACGGTGTCGCTGCTGGCCATTGCCGGGCGTGCCGGGATCAAGGGGCGGGGCGAGCCGGAATTCCTGTTCTACGATTCACCCTTTACCCTGCCATGGAACCGTCGCAACGAAGTGGCGCTTGTCCTGGACTGACGCTGTCAAAGGGGGCCCGGCCCGTCCGCCACATGCGGTCTGGGCAGGGAAGAGGCACCCCCCTTTGGCCTTCCGGCCGGAAAGACCTTCCCGATCCGGGAAAAAGGGGGCGTTCCGGGCGGACCCGGAAGCGCATTGCGTTTTCCCTGCCCGCGCGCGCCGCTTCCACCAAGACCCGTTCCGCCCGCACAACGGCGGGACAGCGCCCGGCCTGGCGGCGGCGAAGCGGCCGCAGGGGGCGGGGCGGATGCCCAAGGTTTTGACCCCCCGGCTGGCCTGTGGCACGCGCAGCGCAAAGCAGCCCGCACCGCAAGCCGCGTGAACGCACTGCGCGGGCGGCCTTGCTGGCGGCGAGATGCCCCACGCATGGGACATGATTGCTGGCGGAGGGTCCGGAGAACGCGCCAGTCACATCTTTCGCCGCCGCGCAGGGGCACCGCAACACAGGCCGAACGCCGTGATGGAAGCCTGCCGCCTGCGTTCGACGCAGACCGGGATGGCAAGGGCCTTCAGTTCAGTTCGATGAAGACGGCCCCAGCCTCGACCTTTACCGGAAATGTCTGCAGATTGACGCAAGCAGGCAATCGTTTGGCTTCACCGGTGCGGTAATCGAACTGGCCATTGTGCTTGGGGCATTCGATCAGGTGGCCCATGACCAGACCATCGCACAGGTGCACATCCTCGTGCGTGCAGCGGCCCGCGGTGGCGTAGAAGCGGCCATCGGGCGCGTGGTAAATCGCATATGTAAGCCCGTCATGGTCAAAGCGGATCAGGTCTTCGGGGCTGATGTCGTCAGTGGCGCAGGCGCGAATCCAGTGCGGCATCCATGATCTCCTTGCTTTGGCTACGTCTTCAGCGCGGCCTGAAAGGCAGCCAGTTCCTGCGGGGACATCTTCACCAGATGCCTGTCCTCGGGGTAGGCCGAAGAGGCCACATCGGCAATGAACTCGCGAAAGGCTGCGATACGCTCGGACTGGAGACGGTCATATTCAGCGGCGAAGTTGCGGTAGACCTTGGAGTGGCGCGGCATGTGACCGCGATTGGTGCCAAGAACATCTTCGGCAAACAGGTACTGCGCATCACATCCCGGCCCGGCCCCCATGGACCACAGCAGAAGGCCGACCCGGCGACTGATCTCGCTGGCGACTTCGGTCGGGACCACCTCGATCTCCACGGCAAAAGCGCCGGCAGACTCATAGGCGCGCACCTCTTCAAGCAGCGCCATCGCCCCCTGGGCGGTCTTGGCCACCGCTTTCATGCCGCCGGTCCATGTGGCGCGGCTGGGTACCAGCCCCACATGCCCGACAACCGGGATATGTTCGCGCGCCACATGTTCCACTGTGCCCAGCCCGCCCGAACAATAGACGGCATCTGCCCCGGCCAGCATCACCTTGCAGGCCCAGCGCAGATAATCGTCCCTGGTCCCCGCCTCCAGATGGGTCTGGCCGGTCATGGAAAACAGCGTTGGCGCAGCCTCGCGGTAGCGCGGATGGGTGACCAGATCGGCAGGAACCGAAACAATGTCGATCCCGGCCGCTTCGGCTGCCGCCGCCTCGTCCAGCGACATGACGCGCAGCATGGTCAGTTGCCCCTTGCCCTTGCGGGCGCGAAGGTCGGCGACAGTGGGCTTGATCCGGGTCATTGCGGCTTCCTCAGGTTCTGGACCGGGCAATGTCGAGGGTGTGGAACTCTTCACGGTACGGCTTGGCAGAGGGTGGCAGTGTCTTGCGAAGGTAGTATTCCGGGTCGGTCTTCTGGCGGCGCAGGGATGCGAAAACCTCGCGGTAGCCGTCAAGGATCGACGTGTTCGGCGGCGGCAGATCGGCCTTGATGACCTCGTGCAGACGCGGCAGGGCGTGGTAGGGAACCATCGGGAACATGTGGTGCTCGATATGGTAGTTCATGTTCCAGTAGATGAAGCGGCTGATCGGGTTCATATAGACCGTGCGGGTGTTCAGCCGGTGATCAAGAACATTCTCCGCCAGCCCCGCATGCTGCAGATGACCACACATCACCATGTGCCAGCTGCCATAGATGCGCGGCAGGCCTATCAGCATCAACGGCAGCCACGACCAGGTGGCAAGGGCTGTTGCAATGGTCGCGGCATAGATCGCCATATGTATCCGCGCCGCAAGAACCGCCTTGCCCCATTCGCTTTCGGGAATGAAATCCTTTTCATCGGGCGTCAACCGGCCCGAGGCGTTGCGTGCCAGAATGCCCAAGGACCGGACGGCACCGATCACATCGAACAGGGCCAGGAAATTGGTCAGCGTCTTTGGCGGGCGCATCCAGGCAATCTCGGCGTCGCGCCCGACGATGTAGGTGTCCGTGTGGTGCCGGGCGTGGCTCCAGCGCCAGGTCACCGGGTTGCGCATCACCATGAAGCTGGCGATCTGGTAGATGACGTCGTTCATCCAGGGCGTGCGGAACGCCGTGCCATGGCCGCATTCGTGCCAGCGGCTGTCGCAGGATGATCCGTAAACCACGCTGTAGACGAACAGAAACGGCACGCAGGCCCAGGTTCCCCAGAAATAGATTCCCCCCCAGGCCCCGCCGATCAGCAGCGCAAACCAAAGGATCGTATCGCGGATCGCGGGCCCGTCGGTGCGCTTCATAAGGTCCTTCATCACGGCACGGGGCACCTCGGAGTGGTACCATTCGGCCGAAGCCAGCCCGATTTCCACCGCGCGGCGGCTGTCGGGGCCGACCAGGCTGTAGTCACGTTGTCCAACCGGAAAGGGAGCAGCGGTCATCTTGAAGCCTCGCTTGAATTCTTTGTGTGTGTCATTGACTACCATCCGCCGTCGATGCCGATGTTCTGTCCGGAGATCATCCCTGCGGCATCCGACGCAAGGAACAGCGCCAGGCTGGCAACATCATGGGGCTGGATGCGGGCCTTGATGCATTGGCGTTCCAGGATGAAACGGTTGTAATCTTCCAGCCGGTCGGCAAAGACGCTGCGCTCTGCCTCGGACACCACGGCACCGGGCGCGATTGCGTTCACGGTAATGCCATGTGGCCCCAGTTCCCGTGCCAGACCCTTGGTCAGACCCAGAAGCGCCCCTTTCGAGGCGACGTAGGGCACAAATCCGTCCCACTGGCCGTTCAGGGTCAGCGAGGTAAGGTTGACGATCCGACCCCAGCCTTTGGCCTTCATCCCCGGCGCGCAGGCCCGGGCCAGCGCAAAGGCAGAGGCCGAGTTGACCCGCATCTGGGTTTCGTATTCCTCGACGCTGACGGCTTCGAACGGTTTGTTGATGATCAGCGCGGCGTTGTTGATCAGGATGTCGAAGGGCCCGGCGGCGGCAACGCGGGCCTCTGCCAAAGGCAGGTCTTCAAGGTCCACTGCCAGCCAGCCATGCGATGCAGGCGGTGTCGCCCCGGGCCGGTCCAGGATGGTGATCCGCGCGCCGGCAGCGGCAAAGGCCACGGCGAATGCAGTACCGATAGAGCCAAGGCCCCCCGTGATCAGCACATGCCGTGCGTTCAGATCCATCATGCCCATCCTGTCACAAAAGCGCCGAGACTTCCTCGATCGAGGTTTCCGCAGCGGGCTTGTCCAGCACGACCTTGCCCAGGGCCATCGCGACGATCCGGTTACAGCAGGCAAAGACATGATGCATGTTATGGCTGATGAAGATCGAGGTGACGCCTTGCGCCTTCAACCCTTTCACAAAGCCGATGACCTTGGCGGTTTCCTTCACCGACAGGTGGTTCGTCGGCTCGTCAAGGATCATGACCTTGGATTTGAAGTGCATGGCGCGGGCAATCGCCACGCCCTGGCGCTGCCCGCCCGACAATTCGCCCACAAGCGCATCGGGCGAGCGCAGATGCAGATCGACATCGGCAATCGCCTTGACCGACTCTTCGCGCATCTTGCGTTCGTCCAGGATGCCGATGCCCCAGATGGACCATTTCAGCGGTTCGCGCCCGATGAAGACGTTGCGCGATATTGTCATCAGCGGCACCATCGAATTGTACTGATAGATCGTCTCGATCCCCAGCCGCATGGCGTCCTTGGGGCTGCGGATATCGGCTGGCCTGCCCTCGACCAGAACGTCGCCGCTGTCCTGATGGTGCAGTCCGGACAGGATGTTGATCAGCGTTGATTTGCCGGCACCGTTGTCTCCGACCAGACCCACGGCTTCGCCGCTTTCGACTTTCAGGCTTACCCCCTTCAACGCATGCACGCCCGAATACCATTTGTGCAGTTCGCGGGTTTCAATGATGGGTGTGGTCATTTGTCCGTCTCCACCTTCATGGCGCGGCCGCGGCGGCGCAGCCAGGCATTGCCGACGACGGCGAAAATGGTCAGGGCACCAATGGCGAACTTGAACCAGTTGCCATCGACCTGCGACATGACCATGCCGTTGTCGATCACGCGGATAAGGATCGCGCCGATCAATCCCCCGATGATCGAGCCGACCCCGCCGTAAAGCGACGTGCCGCCTATCACTGCGGCTGCCACGGCCTGAAGTTCCATGCCCTCGCCCAGTGACGGCAGAAAGGAATTCAGCCGCAGCGACTGGATCATCCCGGCAAATCCCGCAAGCACCGAACAGATCATGAAACAGGCAATCTTCACCTTGCCGGTCGGGATGCCCATGGCTGCGGCTGCGGGCAGAAACCCCCCGGTGGCCCGCACCCAGTTGCCGAAGTTGGTCCGTGAAAGCAGCAGGCTCATCCCTATTGCAATGCCGATGAACCACAGGACCGATGCCCGGATCAGACCGCCCTCATCGACAAAGCCGACAAAAATCCAGCTGGGCACCTCGCCCGGCTTGATCCGCGGCGGAAAACCGCCGGAAATCACAACCGTCAGCGACCGCGCCATGAACAGCATCCCCAGGGTCGTGATGAACGACGGGATGTCAAAGCGTATCGTAAGCCAGCCGTTGAGAAACCCGATCAGCGCGCACAGCATCAATCCAAGCATCACGGCCACCCAGAACGGCCAGCCGGCAACAACAAGCACCGCCATCGTCATCGGCATCAGGGCAAAGACCGAGCCTACGGAAAGATCGAATTCACCCGAGATCATCAACAGCGTCACACCCACGGCAACCAGCGCCGTTTCGGGCAAAAGGCCCAGAAACCCCCGGACGTTGTTGACCGAAAGAAAGACCCCGTCCGACCGGAATTGAAACAGCACAACCAGCAACAGCAGCAGCATCGCGCTGGCGAGTTCGGGCTTTTGCATGGCAAGTTTGACAAGGCGGCGCATGGCAACGGATCCTTATTCAGCGGCAAGGCATCGGCGCGGGGCCCGGGCAAGGCCCCGCGCCGGTCTTTCTGCAATCAGCGCAGGCCCTGTTCCGACAGGCCACGCACAGCCGCCACATCCGCCGGGAAGACCAGGGCCTCGCCGGTGTTGATGTCAGCCGGGGCCAGGCCAACGGTCTTGGACAGATATGCCATCATGACAGGCAAGAAACCCTGCATGTAGGGCTGCTGGTCAACCTCGACCTGGATGTAACCTGCATCCATTTCGTCCAGAACAATCGGAACAAGGTCGAAACCGGCCAGAAGAACCTTGCCCGGCTCTACTCCGCGGTCACGAAGCACGCCTGCCACACCGGCATGCCAGAACCCGGTGTCAAAATAGGCGTTGGTTTCGGGCCGGGCTGCAAGGTAGGCCCCGACACGGTCGGCCACTATGGCAAGGTCGGTGCCCGAGTCGATCTTTTCATAGGTGATCGCACGGTCAGGATTGGCCGCGATCATCTCGTCCAGATAGTTCGTAATGCCCAGCGCGCGGGATTCGGACCAGTTCTGACCCGGCCCGGAAACACCGACCAGAATGTGCAAGGGGCCTTCGGCGGGCATGTTGGCCCATTGTGCCCGCGCCAGGCCATAGCCCGCAGGCACAAAGCCCTGACCGACGAAAGCCTGCCTTGCATTGCCGGCCGCGCCTTCCAGATCGTCAACGTTGGAGGCGATGACAATGACGCCCGCATCGCGCGCGCGCTGGATGACATCGTCAAAGGCCGTGTTGTCGACGATCGAGGTGATCAGGGCATCCGGGCTGCGCGCAAGGGCCGCTTCCATGTTCGCGACCTGCTCGGGGATTGATCCGTCGGTCTGCACATAGACCATCTGGCAGTTGGCCGCGATCTTTGCGCAGGCGTCTTCATAGCCCTTCTGAACCGCCTGCCAGAAGGTGTTCGATGCGCCCGAATGGACGGTGAACACCATGTCCAGCGGATCCTGTGCGACCGCTGCGGACGAAACGGCAGACATCAGGGCGGCAATGGCCAGTCCCTTGATTTTCTTCATTGTCTTACTCCTCCCATAAGGATTGCGGCCTTGTCAGGCCGTGGTTGCGTCGGATTTCCGTCTCGACGTCGTGAAGGCCCGGTCAAGATCGGGATGCAGTTCCATCCCCAGACCCGGTCCGGGTGGAACCGTTATCATCCCGTTCCTGACCTCGGGCAATGCCGTGACCAGATCGCGGTACCAGGTGCGGTAAAAGGCGCGCACGCTTTCCTGCACCAGCGCGTTCGGGGCGTTCAGCGACAGATGCGTGCTGGCGCACAGCACGACCGGCCCGGTGCAGTCATGCGGGGCCACCGGCAGGTGCCAGGCCTCGGCCATCGAGGCAATCTTGCGCGCCTCGGACAGCCCGCCGCACCAGGAAAGGTCAAGCATCACCACGCCTGCCGCCCCGGTTTCAAGAAGGTCGCGAAAACCCCAGCGTGTCGCCAGCGTCTCGGAGGCCGAGATCGGCGCGGGCGATTGCCCGGCATAGCGTTTCAGGCTTGAAAGACTGTCCATCTTGATCGGGTCTTCATGCCAGAAGGTCTGATAGGCTGCCAGCGCCCTGGCTATCTGAATCGCAGGCAGAAGCTGCCACATCGAATGAAACTCGACAATGATGTCGATCCGGTCACCAACAGCAGCCCGTATTCTTTCAAAGGGTTCCAGTGCCTTGCGCAAATCGGGACCCGAGATGTACTGACCGCGCGTGGATTCGGCCATCTGGTCAAAGGGCCAGATTTTCATCGCCGTGATACCCTCTTGCAGCAGGGAATGGGCCAGTTCATCGGCGCATGTCAGAAAACCGTTCAGATCATCAAAGTCAGCGCCCGCACCGATGCCGTAATTGGCCGTAACCTGCCCCGAGGTCTTCTTGACATAGTCGGTCCCGGCGCAGGTGTTGTAGGTGCGGATCTCGCGCCGCGTGAAGCCGCCCAGCAGCTGCGCAATCGGCTGGTTCATCGCCTTGCCGAACAGATCCCACAGGGCGATGTCAAAGGCCGAATTGCCCCGCATCTCAGCCCCGGAGGACCGGAACCCCAGATAACCCACCAGATCGGCAGCCAGACGATCAATCTCGAACGGGTCACGGCCCAGCACGCGGGGCGCTATGTATTCATGGACATGGGCCTCTACCGTGGCGGCACCGAAGAAGGTTTCGCCCAGCCCCACAATCCCTTCGTCCGTATGAACGCACAGCCACAACAGGTTTGGCCGTTCGGCAATGCGGATGGTTTCAATGGCGCTGATCTTCATGACAGCCCGGCCGTCAGCAAGGCCCGGACACTTTCGTCGAAATGCAGCGACATTGCCGCCGTCGCCTTTTCCGGGTCACCGGCGGCGACGGCTTCGGCAATCTCGGCATGGGTTGCAACCATCAGATCGCGCGACTCCCGGGTCTGGCGGCTTTTCCAGCCAACCGGCCAGGTCTGGCGGGTGATGCCCTGGAACGCGCCGATCAGCAGGGAATAGACCGGGTTTTGCGACGCACGGGCCAGGGCGGTGTGAAAGGCCAGATCATGCTCCATCAGCGCGGCCGGATCGGCGGCGCTGCCGCGCATCTTTTCGGCAAGTTCCAGAATCCCGGCCGCCTGGGCATCGCTGCGACGGATCGCAGCGAGCGTGACGATCCGCGTTTCAATGGTGCGGCGCACATCGTAGATCTGCTGGATATTGATCTGGTCGGTATGCACGCCGTGTTCGATCATCAGCGACATCGCACCATGATCGATCTGCGCCACGGTCGCCCGTTTGCCGGTTGCCAGTTCGATGATCCGCATCGCCGCCAGGGACCGGAACGCCTCGCGTACCACAGTCCGCGACACGTTCAACTCCTTCGACAGCAAGGATTCAGACGGAAGCTTGTCGCCCGGCATCAAATCCTTCTCGCGGATGTGCCGCGAGATTGCGCCGATGGCATCGCCAACCAACCCCAGGCTGCCGACGTGTTTCAACTCGCCCCCAAAGCTGTATGACAGGTTTTGCTTGAGTTGCGTGTATCTGTTGCCCATCCTGTCTGTCAACGGATTCGTGAGGGGAAGAAACATGGATGCCAGGCTGATCCTTGCGGCCCGCGACATTGTCGGGGAAAGCACCGTGTGGGACGATCAGCGCGGGCGGCTGGTCTGGGTTGATATCATCGGCCGGCGCATCCAGGCGTTTGATCCTGTCACGGGACGACACCAGATTTGGCCGGTGACGGGCCGGCCTACATCGATCGGATTGCGCAGCGATGGCGGGGCCATTGTGGGGATGGAACGCGGCATCTGCCTTTGGGACTGGCAGGGCGAGCCGGTTCCCCTGGTTGAGATCGAGCCTGACCGCCCCGACAACCGCCTGAACGAAGGGGCGGTTGGCCCGGATGGCGCGTTCTGGGTTGGCACCATGTTCAACAACATCAACGAGGATGACAGCCCGCGCGCAATCGTGCAGGCAACCGGCACCATCTATCGCTGCCTGCCGGGTGGACGGGTGATGCGGGTGACCGATGACCTCTTCGGCATCACGAACACCATGGTCTTTCCCCGCTCCGGCGGGTTGCTGACAGCCGACACGCTGGCCAACGCGATCTATGCCTACCGGATTGGCAGTGACGGCATGCTTCACGGGCGCAGGACCCTGCAATCGGCTTTTCCGCGCGGCCTTCCCGACGGGTCCTGCCTTGACGCCAGGGGAAGATTGTGGACGGCCCGGGTGGCAGGTGGTGCCTGCCTGACCTGCACCGGCCCGGACGGAAAGATCGAGGCGATCATCGAGCTTCCCTGTTCCTGGCCGACCAGTTGCTGCTTTGGCGGCGCGAACCTGTCCACGCTTTTCGTCACCTCGGCCCGGTTCACCATGTCGCCCGAACATCTGGCCGCCAACCCGCAGGAAGGGGCGCTGTTCGCCGTTGATCCCGGCGTTTGCGGCATGCCCGCCTGCCGGTTCGGACAGACATCATGAAGTCCGTCGATCGGTACCCCGCCCCGGTTGCCGTACCGCCCAAGGTGCCCAGCCCCGCGCCACCGGGGCTTGTGGGGGATGTTTCCTCTGCACGACTGTCAAGGTTGCCTGTGACCATGGTGTCCCGGGCCTTGGCGGCATGGGCGGTTGCGGGGCCCTAGCCAAAGCCCGGGTCTTCCGGGCCATGACCCGCTGTGGACCGGGGCAGGTGCGCCGGAAGACAGCGAGCCCGCCGTGCCGCCTTGACCATGCGCCCGCGCCGCACGCCCGTCACAGGCCCGCCCCAAGCATGCTTCGGATGGCCAGGCAGTTGCAGAGTGAGGTTGCAAGAACGTCAATTGTGCCTGTCCTCAAGGCACCGAGAATCGCCATCGCCTTGCTGGGCTCGGAGGCGATTGCAATGGTGGTGGAGATTCGCTGCAGGTCCTCTCGTGTCAGCCCGATGACCCGCCCCCCAAGGGCGTCATTGCAGGGGGTGCCGCCTGCGTCGAAAAAGTCGTACCCCGTCAGATCACCGGCCACTTTCGCATCCTGCGCCTTTTGCAGTTCCTCGCGCGAAAACCAGCCCATGCGCGCCATGTGACTGTCCGGGCCCAGATCGCCGATGCCAACAAGCGCGAAGTCGGCGCTGCGGGCAAGGTTCAGGACGCGCCGTACCGTGGCGTTGCGCATCAGGCTTTCGCGCAGGTCGGCCTCGGGAACATAGGCCGGCGCATAAAGGGTGACGGCATGGCCGCCGAAGCGGCGGGCGAGGTTGCGGCAGATATGGTCGGCGTTGCCTTCGGACCCGGCCTCGGCGGCACCGCCGCTTCCGGACACGAAGGTCAGCGACTGAAAGGCGCGTGACGCCTGATTTTCGGCGACTGCCGCGACATTGCGGCCCATTCCCACGGTGACGATCAGGTTTTCGCGCAGGTTGGATTCAAGAAAGTGGGTGACCGTCATCGCCACATTGCGCCGCTGCTGGTCGGGAGACTGGGACCCGGGTGCAAGGGGCAGGTGCTTCAACCCGAAACTCTCGCACAACGCGCGTTCCAGGTCGCGGGTCTGCGAAGAATGAAACCGGACCCGGATCTCGACAAGGCCGGCGTCCTGTGCCTCCTTGATCATCCGGTTGACCTTCATGCGCGAAAGGTCAAGCGCCCGCGCGATGCTGTCCTGCGTTTCGCCTTCGATGTAGTAGCGCCGGGCAATCTCGGCGATAAGGCCGTACTCCGGCGTTTCCAACCGGGCTGCATCTGAACTGCCGGGCGCGGGCAAGCAGGGGTTCCTTTGTTTCAGGATGTCAGGGTCTGGGCCTTTTCGTATCGAATGATCCTGTCGACCTTTGGCCCGGACCGGCCATGTTCGAAGGATGACCCAAGGAATGACGAAACGACGCTTCTTGCAAGTTCGGGCCCGATCACACGCGCACCAAGGCAGATGATCTGGGCATCATTGCTCTTCTGGGCACGCTCGGCCGAATAGCAATCATGTGCCTGGGCGGCCCGGATGCCGCGCACCTTGTTGGCGCTGATGCAGACGCCGATGCCCGTGCCGCAGATGAGGACCGCCCGGTCATGCTCGCCTTGCGCGACGGCTGTTGCCACGGCGATGGCGGTGTCAAGCCGGTGATCCGCGACGGGCATGAGGGCATCAAGGCCGCCGTCTTGAGGGTGCGTTGCGCAAAGTGGCAGCGCTGCCGGGTCCACTTCATGCGCAATGCCCTCGCCCATGCCGGCAAAAGCGGAAGGTGCCTGGTATCCGCTTTCATTGCCACCGCTTTTGCCCGGAACGATGCGCAGACCGCCAGCACCCAGTGGCGCGGCGTCGGCGATCAGCCCCGCGCCGAACTGCCGAAGCTCGCCCTGCTCCTGGACGGCGCAGAATACGATGTGCCGGCTTGCATGGGCTTTCCCGCCGCCCACCGCGCCAGACTGCATTCAACCACCCCCATCAAGCGGCTCAACAGCGAGGTTAAACGCCGCACCGGGGCCGTTGGCATCTTTCCCGGCGGGCACGCCATCACCGCACGGCGCGCCTGCTGCAGGACCCCTGAAATCAAGGCCCCCGTCCGCGTTCGTCGGAAACCGGTCCCCCGGACCAATTCCTGCTCTTGCGCACTCCCATGGTCATGCTTCCGGCAGTCCCCGGCGCAGGCCCGGCCCCGACAGGTCCGGGTTCATGGCAAGCACCGGAAGCTGCACCAGGCCATGGGACATGATCCCATGCCCCGACTTGCCGCGGGTCAAATCCGGCAGGAAAGAGGCGGCGCACGATGAATTTCAGGCGCAGAGAGCACAGTATCGCCCCGAACCCGCAAGGTCGCCGGAAATGCGCCGGTCGCCCCTGACCGAGCTATCGCTTTTCGGGCTTCGGCCAGTTTACCGGGCGGATCACGGTCGTGTCGATCCCGGCCAGCAGCGGCAACCCTTCCCAGGCACCGCACCATGCACGTCACTCATCCAAGCCAAAGGTCGCATCATACCAATGCGTCAACCAGCCAAGACGGGTGGGAAAGCGCCTTGCCAATTCACGCAACGGTTTTTCCAGCTTCAGCGCAAGGTGATACGGAACTCCCAGCGGTGCAACGACCATCCCGTCTATATAATCGCCACCTTTCTTTGCCAGCGCACGGTTGGTTCTGCGCCGACGGGCCTCGTGTTCCGCAAGTTCCCGTGGCAACTCACGGGTGGATGAGACAATCGCCTTTGCCTCAATCCCCGTTGACTTCGCGTTCAGCGCCTCGGCTACCTCGGCGGCATACTCCTGCTTGACCGCGTCCGTAACCTCTTCCGTCCCGTTCAGCGTATCCCGGATTGCTGTCAGTGCGTCGCCAACCTCACGCAGCGCATCGGGGTCGATCACTTCCGCATCGTCGCGATAGGCGACCCAGTCGGGAAAGCGGTTCAGATAGACCAGCATTTCGGCGGCGAATGTCCGCAGGTCGCCCGCCGCGCCATCCGGCAAAGTTGTGGTAAAGGAAGCATCCCGCGACAAGGCAACGAACCGCTGGGCCTGAACACCGATCATGACCACACGGGCGGGATCATAAGCATCCCCCATCGCACGGTCGAATGCCGAAAGATAGGCTGGCAGCGGCGCATAGTTGGAAACACTGAACGTTGCCGCAAACTCTTTGCGGTACTCGCAAAGCGCCTCCCACCCCATGGCAGCGCGCGCATTGGCATCGCGCTGCGGCAGGCCGTCTTTTCCAGCAATGGAAATCAGGGTGTCTGTAACCTCGATCTCCAAGGGTGCAGGTTGACGCAGCGGTATCTCAATGGAGTCCTCCATGTCTTGCGGCACCGGCGGCACCCACCCTGCGTCCAGCAGCGCAAAAAGCGCTTTCGCCCGCGCTGCATCGTCCTCGATTGCGGCAATTCCGGCGATCTTCGGATCGGCTGTTGCAGGGATGTCGTGGAACACCAGGCCGCCATACTTGGGTTCGTCGGCCAGCTTGCGCAGTCCGGCAAGGGGCCGCAGGTCCAGCACCCGCGTGCGGTAGAGCCGGAGGACCTGCAACCCGGTCAACCCCTGCAGAGGGGCAAGGTCGCTGACCTGCGTGCTGTCGAGCAAGAGGGTCTGCAACCCCGTCAACCCCTGCAGCGGGGCCAGGCCGCTGACCTGCGTGCTGTCGAGCCAGAGGTTCCGCAACCCCGTCAACCCCTGCAGCGGGGCCAGGTCGCTGACCTGCGTGTTGCTGAGCGAGAGGGTCTGCAACCCCGTCAACTCCTGCAGCGGGGCTAGGCCGCTGACCTGCGTGTTGATGAGCGCGAGGAACTGCAACCCCGTCAGACCCTGCAGCGGGGCAAGGTCGCTGACCTGCGTGTTGACGAGCGAGAGGTCCTGCAACCCCGTCAACCCCCGCAGCGGGGCAAGGTCGCTGACCGGCGTGTTATCGAGCCAGAGGGTCTGCAACCCCGTCAACCGCTGCAGCGGGGCAAGGTCGCTGACCTGCGTGTTGCTGAGCCAGAGGGTCTGCAACCCCGTCAACCCCCGCAGCGGGGCCAGGTCGCTGACCTGCGTGTTGTAGAGCTTCAGGGTTTGCAGCCTGTCCAGGTCACCGGTTTCCAGCGGCAGGACATGAAGCGCCCGAAAGGCGACCGCGCTGAAGTCCAGCTCTTCTGCACCCGTCTGCTTTGCCTTGGCAATCGCCACCCTTGCGGCGCGAAAGGCGTCTGCACTTGCGCTCATTCCCGGCCCCTGCCCCGTTGCCCTGCAACCGCGGGCCTGCCTGCCGCATCCCGCCGCACCGCCCCTGTCCATCCTGCCGGACCCCGGACGAACCCCATGGTGCCCCCGGTTCCCGGCACCCCTGCCCGCAGCGGCACGCCCCTGCCGCCCCGCGTCAGAACCGCTCTGCCCGCAGCACTTCGCAATCGCTGACCGATACCACGCCGATGTGGCGTTCCACCACTTCGAAGGCCGCTGTCAGCAAGGCGTCCAGCCGCTCGGGGCGGATCAGGCAGACCACGGCGACCATGCCCTGGCGGCCCACCTGCCCCTCGCGCGTCCAGCGGCCCGACCGGCCCGAACCGCCCAGCACGGGCAGCACGGTGAAGCCCGTTACCCCGGCGCGTTCCAGCGCCGCCGTCAGCCGTGTTTCCATCGGGGCCTCGATGATGATCTCGACCCGTTTTGCCTGATGTGTCTGCATCTCAGCCTCCCGCGACCGCGCTTGCCAATGCCACGTACAAAGGAATGCCCACCGTCAGGTTGAACGGAAAGGTCACCCCCAGCGACAGCGTCAGATAAATGCTCGGGTTGGCCTCGGGCAGGGCCACCCGCATCGCCGCCGGTACCGCGATATAGCTGGCCGATGCCGCCAGCGTCATCAGCAGCGCCAGCCCCCCCGCCGACAGGCCAAGGCCCGCGCCCATCACCAGCCCCGCCGCCCCGCCGATCAGCGGCATCAGCACGCCAAACAAGATCGCGCCCAGGCCCAGCACCCCGCCCGAGGCGCGCAGGCCGCGCCCGGCAACCAGCCCCATGTCCAGCAGAAACAGGCACAGCACCCCCTGAAACGGCGAGACGATGAAGCTTTCGATCCGCGCCAGCCCCTCGGACCCGGTCAGAAAGCCGATCACGAAGGACCCGACCAGCAGCACGATGGACCCGTTCAGCAGAATCTCCCGCCACAGGTCGTTGTCCACATCGGCCCCGTCGCCCGCCTTGGCCACAATCCACAGCGCCGAGATGATGGCCGGTGCCTCCATCGCCGCCGCCACCGCCACCATATAGCCTTCGGACGATATGCCGCGCCCCTCCAGCACCGAGGTGGCGGTAACAAAGGTGACAATGCTGATCGATCCGTAATGCGCGGCCACAGCCGCCGCGTCGGCCACGCTGAACTGCGTCAGGGCGCGCAGCAGCGCGAAGGCGACGAAGGGCAGGGCGATGGACAGCAGCACCCCGGCGGCCAGCGCCGAGACCAGGCTGAAGCCAATCCCGAGGTCACCCACGGCTGCCCCCCCCTTGAAGCCGATGGCAAAGAGCAGATAGATCGACAGCGCCTTTGCCGCCGCCTCGGGAACCGACAGGTCGGATCGCGCCAGGGCGGCCAGCAGCCCCAGGGCAAAACACAAGATCATTGGCGACAACAGGTTGCTGCCCGCCAGTGCAAGAATGTCCGTCACCTGTCCCCCCGCCTTTTTCCCAGCATAGCAGCCTGCGCGGGCCGGAAAAGATCAGACCGCAACAAATCCGTCCACTGCGGGATCATATTGCTCCAGCCCGCCTGCGCCGGTATCGGTCCACAGGCCGTGCAGCGACAGCCGTTCATCTGCCAGCGCCTCGCGCACGAAGGGAAAGGTCATCAGGTTTTCCAGGCTGATGACCACGGCCTGCTTTTCCATCGCCCGCACCCGCCCCGGATCGCCGGCCAGCGGTGCCGTCCGGTCAAACCCCGGCCGCAGGATATCCATCCAGCGCCCGACAAAGCTGGACTGTGCCTCCAGTTCCGGCGCGTGGCCAAGGCACATGTCGTGGCATCCCTTGACGCCGCCGCAGTTGGAATGCCCCAGCACGACGATATGGGCCACCCGCAGGGCGGTCACGGCATATTCGACAGCCGCCGAAGTGCCGTGATACTGCCCGTCGGGATTGAAGGGCGGCACCAGGCCGGCGATGTTGCGGTGGATGAAGAACTCGCCCTCGTCCGCGCCGAAGATCGAGGTGACATGTACCCGGCTGTCGCAGCAGGAAATGATCATGGCGCGCGGCATCTGCCCGGCCTCGGCCAGACGGCGGTACCAGGCCTTGTTGTCCTGCCAGGTGGTGGCGCGCCAGCCGTGGAAGCGCTGGATCAGATAGGCGGGCAGCGGTCTGGCCTGATCCATGACATGTCCTTTTCTGATGCCCGACTCCCTTCAATAGGCAAAGGCTTCGCCAACCGGAACCCCTTTGTTGCGCCCCCTGCCGGGCAGGCCGGCACTCTGCCCCGGCACAGGTCAAGACAATTCGACGCAAAACCCGCTTGGGCCACAACCCTTTGTTCAGCACCGCATGGCAGGCTTGGGAAGGGTGTGATTTCAGGGTGATCGGGTGACATGTCAGGCAATGTGACGGCCTTGCGACCGAAGGAACGTGTGCGGCTGGATGCAGAGCCGATCGCATCGATCTATCGCAATCTGGGACCCGGCGGCGCGGAACAGGTTGTTGCGCGCGCCTTGGGCGAGTTGGCCCTGACCCTTGCCGGTCTGGTGGAACAGGTGCGGCGGCGCGAGCTTGGCGATCTTGGCCGGGGGCTGCGGCGGTTGCAGCGGATGGCCGATCATCTGGGCATGATCAGCCTGGGTCTGATCGCCGCCGAGGCGCGCATCTGCATGGACCGGTCCGATGCCACGGCCTTTGCCGCCGTCTGGGCCCGGCTGATCCGGGTGGCGGAAGCATCGCTGTCCTGGGACAAGGAATTGCTGGACCAGTCGCTGTAGGCGGCCGGGGGCTTGCGGCGAAATCCAGGGCGTCTGGTGGATTGACCATAACCAGAAACTGCAAAAGCGGGCTGCGCTGATGTGTTGTCTGTGCGAGCAAGGTGGTGGTCCTGCCGGTCGATGAAAAGGCGCAGATCCAGGCCCTTGACCGCATCCAGCCGTTTGTCGGCTTGCGCGGCCCCACCGGGGCTACGATCCTCCTCACCCCCTGAAGACAGGACGCGGCCCGACCATGGCCCACGACTATAGGCGCCACGCCACCACAACGCTCTTTGCCGCGCCCAATCTTCACCCATCTGCGGACCCTTTTTGAGAACCCTGTCCGGCCTGCCGGACCTTCCCGGCAGTCCCCGACCATCGGCAGACCCGGGTTCGCCGAAGCGATCCGGCAGGATCGGGCGCTGCCTGCGCATCTTGCTGCAAACGGCCCCGGCCCCTGCTCAGGTGTTGGCCCGGTTCCAGCGGACCGATGACCACAGCGACACCCCGATCAGCGCGGCCCCGCCCAGCCCGGTCAGCACCTCGGGGATATGGACGATGGCCTGGGCATACATGATCACCGACAGGATCAGGATCGCGTAGAAGGCCCCGTGTTCCAGATAGCGATACTGGGCCAGCGTGCCCTTTTCGACCAGCATGATCGTCATCGACCGCACATACATCGCCCCGATCCCCAGGCCGATGGCGATGATGAACAGGTTCTGCGACAGGGCAAAGGCCCCGATCACCCCGTCAAAGCTGAAGCTGGCGTCCAGCACCTCCAGATACAGGAACGCGCCCAGCCCGCCCTTGGCCGCCGCTTCCAGCGCCTTCTGCGAAGCGTCCAGCAGTCCGCCCAGCACCTCGACCAGAAGGAAGGTCAGCAGCCCGTAGATCGCCGCGCGGAAGAAGACCTCGGCCTTATCCGGGTCCAGCAGGCGCGAAAACCCCAGGATCAGCGCCAGCACGAAGGCCACTTCGATGCCCCGGATCGTGGCAAACCGCGCCATGCGGATTTCCAGCCACCTGACCCAGTGCACATCCTTTTCATGGTCGAAGAAATAACTCAGCCCCACCATCATCAGGAAGGTGCCGCCAAAGGCTGCGATGGGCAGGTGGGCATCATGCATGATCGCTGCATAGTCCTCGGGCCGGGCAACGGCCAGGATCACGGCGTCAATGGGGCCGATCCTGGCCGCAATCACCACGATCAGCAGCGGAAAGATGATCCGCATCCCGAAGACCGCGATCAGGATGCCCCAGGTCAGGAAGCGGCGCTGCCATTCCGGGGTCATGTCCTTCAGCTTGTTGGCGTTGACGATGGCGTTGTCGAAAGACAGCGAAATTTCCAGCACCGCCAGCACCGCCACGATGAAGAACACCGTTGCCGTGCCCGACAGGGTGCCGGTCGTCTGCCAGCCAAGGACAAGGCCCATCAGCAGACCGAGGCCCGTCACGATGAAGGCCCATCTGAAATAGCCAAGGGTCGATCTGTCCGCTGTGCCCTGCATTACAGCCACCCGGCGGATGTGGAACGGCATGACGCCTTGGTCGGGATCGGGCTGGCAGATCGGGTCATGGGCTGCGCATCTGACGGCAGGCTTCGTTCAGTGCCGACATCGTGAAAGCGCCGCGATACTTTCACCAGAGGGGCCCGGTCACCAGGATTCGCCCGCAACGCGGGCATCGGCAGCTAAACCGGATCATCCGGTCAGGGCAAGCGCCTTGCGCCCTTTGTCCGGGCCGGCACGATCTGCTGCGCAATCCCCGCCGTGCAGAGATAGACCGAAGTGATCACCAGCCCCCAATGCGCCCAGCTTTGCGGATCGAAATCCACCCAGGCGGCCCATCCGGCAAAAAAGGTCCAGGCAAGGGCCATCGGCAAGGACAGCAGGCGCCAACGGTCGGTGCGGACGGGGTGGATGAATTTCAGATTGGTGAACATGGCCACGCTCAGCGCGATGACGATCAGCAGGATCGTCCATTCGCCGGGTTTCAGCGCGAACATCACCAGCACCACCATGTTCCAGCAGGCCGGAAAGCCGGCAAAGGAGTAATCCCTGGTCTTCATTCGCGTATCGGCGAAATAGACCACGCTGCCATAGACAATGGCAATGATCGCCAGCCAGCCGGTCCAGCCGGTCAGCAGGCCCGATTTGAACAGCGCGAAGGCCGGGATGAAGACATAGGTCAGATAGTCGACGATCAGATCCATCAGCACGCCGTCATAGGTCGGCCAGTTGGATTTCACGTCATAGCGGCGGGCCAGGGGGCCGTCGATGCCGTCCACCACCAGCGCCACGACCAGCCACAGGAACATCAGGCTCCATTTGCCATCCACCGCTGCCAGCATCGCCAGCATCGACAGCACCGCGCCTGTGGCGGTGAGAAGGTGAACCGAAAGGGCATTAAGCCTGCGTGTCATGTGACCGTCATACTCAATTGTGCCTCCACCGCAATGGGTCAGGCACGGGGATGGGCCTTTTCATACACATCCATGATCCGCGCCGTGTCCACTGCCGTGTAAGCCTGCGTTGTGGACAGCGAAGCGTGGCCAAGCAATTGCTGGATCGTGCGCAGATCGCCGCCCGCCGACAGCAGATGCGTTGCGAAGGAATGGCGCATCGCATGGGGGGTGGCCGTGGCCGGCAGGCCCAGCTGCATCCGGGCCGATTCCATCGCCCTGGCAATCAGGCGCGGGTTCAGCGCCCCGCCGCGCGCGCCGCGAAACAATGGCTCGGCCGGGGCAAGATCAAAGGGAACCAGCGCGGCATAGCGGGCGACGGCAGCGCGGGCCGCCGGGATGACCGGGACCAGCCGCGTCTTGCCGCCCTTGCCGGTGATGCGCAGCACCTCGGGCAGCGGGTTTGCGGCACCGGTCAGCCCCAGGGCTTCGGAAATGCGCAGGCCACAGCCATAAAGCAGCGTGACGACGGCGGCATCGCGGGCCGCGATCCAGTCTTCACGGGCCTGGGTTTCCACGCGGCCGATCATGTCGCGCGCACCCTCTTCGGTCAGGGGGCGGGGCAGGGACCGGCGGTATTTCGGCCCGCGCGCCGACAGGACCGGCGTGGCATCGATACCCTCACGTTCTGCCAGCCAGCCCGTGAATCCCTTGACGGCCGACAGCGCCCGCGCCAGCGACCGCGGCCCAAGGCCGCGCGCCCGCTCATGGGCCATAAAGGCGCGCAGATCGGCCTGCGGCACGCTCAGCAGGGCCGCGGTGCCTTCGGGGGCACCCCGATGCCGGGCCAGAAAATCCAGATAGCGCGCCACATCGGCGCCATAGGCGGCAACGGTACGGGCCGCAGCCCCGTCCAGCGCCCGGATATGCGTCAGCCACTGGGCCAGCGCCGCCCGCTGGCCGGGGCTGACCGCCGCCAGCGCGTCGGCGGTCATGGCAGCCAGCGGCGCATCGCCCGCTCTACCACGCCGCCGAAGAAGCCCAGCAGGTCGGTGCCCTGCGCCGCCCGGAAGCGGTAGGGGTCGCCCGCGCCCAGGGCCAGAAGGCCCGGCAGGCGGCCCTCGCCGAAGTCAAGCCGCAGCAGCGCCTCGGACAGGATCGCGTCGGCCTGCGCGCCATAAGGCAGGTCGGACCCGGCGGGCCTCTGGCGCAGGGTCACCGGTCGCGGCGGTGCCCCGCGGCCGGTTCCGAGATAGGCGTTGACAAAGCCGGGGGCGGTCACGCACAGCGTTGACCCGGGCCGCTGCAGGGCCGGGTCCTGGGGGGTCTGGCGGCTTTCCAGCACCAGCCGCGCGCAGTCGACGCGCAGGGTTTGTGCCACATCGCTGCCCAGCGTCTGCAGGAAGGCCTCGAAGGTAGCGGGGGTCAGCAGCTGCAGCGTTGCGCGATGCACCTGATTGGTGCCGACCAGGTTTTCATAGACCGCCGCGATGACCGAGCGGTGCGTATCCTCCAGCCGGCCCAGCCGCGCTTCCATCCGGTCCATGGCCATGCCGCGCAGGTCCACGACGTTCGATCCCATGGCCCGGTCGCCAGCCGCGACAAGGGCTGCCATCACGGCGTGATCCTGCAGGACCGCCTCCGGCGCGGAAAGAATAATGTCGCGCAGGTCCTGCGCGATCATGCTGCGGTCCCCGGGGCTGTCGGATGGCTCGGGGTCCGGTCTGGCGTCACCACACATGATGTCACATCCCGTTCATGCAGACTGTCGGCGGTGGCCGCGCCCCGGTGCCGGGCACCGCAGACACCCTCAATCAGTCAAAGGATTTTCTGCCCGGTCTTTGCCCAATCCGCCATGAACTGTTCCAGCCCCTTGTCGGTCAGCGGGTGGCTGGCCAGGGCCTTGATGACCGCTGGCGGTGCGGTCACGACATCGGCCCCGATCAGGGCACATTGCGAGACATGG
This sequence comes from Rhodobacter sp., assembly GCA_020250175.1. Taxonomy (GTDB): domain Bacteria; phylum Pseudomonadota; class Alphaproteobacteria; order Rhodobacterales; family Rhodobacteraceae; genus Aliitabrizicola. The sequence continues at coordinate 35,257 of JADCEN010000043.1, read as the reverse complement.
TTCGCCGAGCGGACCGATGCCGCAAGGATTTCTGTCGGGTACTCGTAGTTGTTGTAGATAAGGCGGATGTCGCTGATCAACTCCAGCCCGTCCATGTTGATGTCATCCAGCCGCCCGATGAAGGGGCTGATGAAGGTGGCCCCGGCCTTGGCCGCGATCAGCGCCTGGTTGGCCGAAAAGCACAGCGTGACATTGACCTTGATCCCGTCTTTGGACAGAACCTTGCAGGTCTTCAGCCCGTCCCAGGTCAGCGGCACCTTGACTGCAATATTCGGCGCGATGTCTGCCAGCTTGCGGCCTTCGGCGATCATCGCGTCGGCCTTCAGGGCCACGACTTCGGCCGAAACGGGGCCGCTGACCAGCGCACAGATTTCACGCGTGACCTCCAGGATGTCGCGCCCCGATTTCAGGATCAGCGACGGGTTCGTGGTGACACCGTCCACCATGCCAAGATCGTTCAGTTCGGCAATGGCCTGAACATCAGCGGTATCCACAAAGAATTTCATCGGGCTTTGGTCCTTGATCCTGATCGGGGTTGCGGGGGGTGCGGCCCCGTATTAGCGCAAGACGGAGGCTGGCGAAAGGTTGGCGTGTCCTGTGGCGGATGAAGTCTTTTCCGAAGGCGCGCGCGTTGGCGTGGTAACGACCGAACCGCTGGGCGGGATGGCGGGCCTTCTGGATTACCGCGCGCCCGAAGGCGGCTGCGGCACCGGCGATTTCGTTGAGGTGCCGCTGGGGCCGCGCCGGGTGGCGGGTGTGGTCTGGGGGCCGGGCGCGGGCGGGTTCGACGCGGCGAAGCTGCGGTCGATCCTGCGGGTCATGGATGCCGCCCCGATGCGCGACGAGCTGCGCCAGTTCCTGACCCGTGCCTCTGACTATACGCTGACGCCGCTGCCTGCGATGCTGCGGCTGGCCACGCGCGCGCCCGGCCTGGGCGACCCGCCGGCGATGCGGCGCGTGCTGCGCCCCGGTCCTGACCTGCCCGCGCGGATGACCGGGGCGCGGGAGCGCGTCATGGCCGCGCTGCACGCGTTCGGCGGCGCGGCGGTGACGCTGGCCGAGCTTGCCGCGCAGGCCGGGGTAACGACATCCGTCATCAAGGGGCTGGTCAAGGCCGGGGCGGTGCTGGAGGAAGACGCGCCGCGCGACCTGCCCTATCCCCGGCTTCACCCCGATCTGCCGGGCGTGACGCTGGCCGGGGACCAGGTGGCGGCTGCCGATGCCCTGATCGCCGCCGTGGCGCTGGGCGGCTATTCCGCCACGCTGCTGAAGGGTGTCACCGGATCGGGCAAGACCGAAGTCTATCTCGAGGCGGTGGCCGAATGCCTGCGGGCGGGGCGGCAGGCATTGGTCCTGCTGCCGGAAATCGCCTTGACGGCCGATTTTCTGACGCGGGTCGAGGCGCGGTTCGGCGCGCGGCCCGCCGAATGGCATTCCGGCGTGACCGTCACCGAACGCCGCCGGGTCTGGCGGATGCTGGCCACGGGGCAGGCGCAGCTTGTCGTGGGCGCGCGGTCGGCGCTGTTCCTGCCGTTTCAGCAGTTGGGGCTGATCGTGGTCGATGAGGAACACGATCCCGGCTACAAGCAGGAAGAGGGTGTTCTGTACAATGCCCGCGACATGGCGGTGCTGCGCGCGGCCATCTGCGGGGCACCGGTGGTGCTGGCTTCGGCCACGCCCAGCCTGGAAAGCTGGGCCAATGCCGAGGCGGGGAAATATGCGCGCCTTGATCTGGGCGCCCGCTTCGGGTCCGCAGAATTGCCCGAGATGCGGGCCATCGACATGCGCAGCGAAAAGCTGCCTTCGGACCGGTGGATTTCCGGCACCCTGGCGGCGGCGGTGACGGCCGGGATTGCGCGGGGGGAACAGGTGCTGCTGTTTCTGAACCGGCGCGGCTATGCGCCGGTCACGCTGTGCCGGGCCTGCGGGCATCAGGTGGGCTGCGATGACTGCGATGCGCGTATGGTGGAACACCGCTTTCTCAGGCGGCTGGTCTGCCACCAGTGCGGGGCCACGAAACCCGTGCCGCTGGCCTGTCCCGCTTGCAAGGCAGAGGGCCGCATGGCCCCGGTCGGCCCCGGTGTGGAACGCATGGCCGAAGAGGTGGCGGCCCGGTTCCCCGATGCGCGGGTTGCGGTGCTGTCGTCTGACCTGTTCGGATCTGCGCGCGCGCTGAAAGAGCAGATCGGGCTGATCGCGGCGGGCGGCGCGGACATCATCATCGGCACGCAGATCGTGGCCAAGGGGCATAATTTTCCGCTGCTGACGCTGGTCGGGGTGATTGATGCCGACCTTGGCCTGCAGGGGTCTGACCTGCGCGCGGCGGAACGCACCTTTCAGCTGATGCGTCAGGTATCGGGCCGGGCCGGGCGGGCCGGGCGCAAGGGTGTCGCACTCTTGCAGACCTTCCAGCCCGGGCATCCGGTAATCCGGGCCATTCTGGGCGGCGATGAAGAGGCGTTCTGGCGCGCCGAGGCGGACGAGCGCCGGGCGGCGGGCGTGCCCCCTTACGGGCGCATGGCCGGGATCATCCTGTCGTCGCCCGATGTGGCCCGGATTTTCGACATCGGCAACGAGCTGGCGCGGCGCGACGGGCCTCTGCACCGGATCGGGGCACAGGTGTTCGGCCCGGCCCCCGCACCGATTGCGCGGGTGCGCGGGCGGCATCGAGTGCGGCTGCTGGTGAAGGCGGGCAAGACCGCGCCTCTGCAGCAGGCGCTGGCCGAGTGGGTGGCGCAGGTAAAGCTGCCTGCCAATATGCGGCTGGCCATCGACATCGATCCGCAGAGCTTTCTTTAGCCGGAGCGGGCCAGAGCCGGGTCACAATGACGCCGGCCACGATCATCGGCGCGGCCCGTCCCGACGCGTAACCAGACCCGGCGCTTGACGCCGCCGTCTTGCGCAGGCTATCGCCGCCCCTTCCCCATGAAGGACTGTTCCATGCCCACCTTTACCGCGCTGACCACCCTGGCGGGGCAGGACGCCGCCGAAGCCTTGGCCGCCGCACTGGAAGGGCTGACGCCGGCACCCGCCGGGGTGGGCGTCTTCGAGATCGAGGACGGCTCGGGGCTGTGGGAAGTCGGCGGCTATTTTCTGGACGCGCCCGATGACATTGCCCTGACGCTGCTGGCGCTGGCGTTCGGCGCGCAGCCCTTTGCGCTCTCGGAACTGCCGGAAACCGACTGGGTCGCCAAGGTGCGCCGCGAACTGACCCCGGTCGAGGCCGGGCGCTTTTTTGTCTACGGCAGCCATGACGCCGACAGGGTGCCCAAGGGGCGGATTGCCCTGCTGATCGAAGCGACAGTGGCCTTTGGCACCGGGCATCACGGCACCACGCTGGGGTGTCTGCGGGCGCTGGACCGGCTGGCGGACGCAGGGTTTGCAGCGCAGAATGTGGCCGATATCGGCTGTGGGACCGCCGTGCTGGCGATGGCCGCCGCGCGGGTCTGGCCCAATCCGGTCATCGCCTCGGACATCGACGGGGTTGCGGTCGCTGTGGCGCGGGCCAATGCGCAGGTCAACGGGCTGGCCGACCGCATCGACTGCGTGGAAGCCGCCGGTTTCGATCACCCGCGTCTGGCCGGGGCGGCACCCTTTGATCTGGTGTTCGCCAATATCCTGAAAGGCCCGCTGATCGAACTCGCCCCGGCGATGGCCGCCCATATCGCAAGGGGCGGGCTTGCCATTCTGTCCGGCCTGCTGGTGGTGCAGGCCGAAGCGGTGCTGGCCGCCTATGCCGCAGCGGGCTTCACACTGCGCCAGCGCGAAGACATCGGCGAGTGGTGCACGCTGGTCTTTGAGCGCGGCTGACGCCCTTGACCTGCCATGCCTGTTCCAGGATCGGCCACGATCAGGGCCTGTCCGGGGCAACGGCGGAGACACTGTGATTGCAGGATCGATTGCGCGCACCCCGCGTGCGCGGCCCTTTCGGGCCGATCACGCGCACCGCAGCCGCGCGGTCCGATGGCCTTGGCCGTGACGACACCGGAACCTTCGGCAGGCTGGCAGATCGGGGCGACCGGGGAATCCTGCGGGTATCGCAACGCACCGGCGAACCGGTGACCTGACCATCCGCCCGAAACCTGCAAAGACAAAGGCCGCGTCCCGGGGGCGGGCGCGGCCTTTTCCCTGCGATCCGCAGACCTGCGGTCGCGGCATCAATCCCCGGCTCAGCCGATGTGATCGATATCACCCCGGCACAGGCCGATGTCGTCCAACTCGCGGTCCGACAGGGCCGACAGCGCCTTGCGGGTCGCGCGCGCGTCGTTCCAGCCCTTTACCCGTCCCAGGGCGGTGCTGACGAATTGCATGAAATGATAGGTCGCGATTGCACCGAACGGTGCCGGACGGGTCGTTTCAATGGTGGACATGATCAATGATCCTTGCGCAGTGCCTGATTTGCGGGCTTTCTTCACCCCTGGCTGCGATTTAGTTGTGCTGCAGCTGCAAAGCAAGCCGGGCTTGATCATGCCGCCCATGCATGGAATGCATGGCTTTGTTCATGATTTTGTCATTGTTTCAAGGGACCTGACAGCGACGTGTCGGTTTCGCGCGCCAACCCGTCGCGATTTGCAGTTGCAGCATCGGCTGTGACAGCCGATGCCGAAGCGGCTGGCTGATGTTCCCCATTCGTGCTATTCGCAGGAAAACCGAAGGGGCAGCAGGCAGCAGCATGAGGGTTCTGGGCATCGATCCGGGGTTGCGAAACCTTGGCTGGGGGCTGATCGACGTGGTCGGCGCCCGTCTGACGCATGTGGCGAACGGCATTTGCCATTCCGATCCGGGCGATCTGGCCGAACGGCTGTTAAGCCTGCACGTCCAATTGACCGATGTTGTGCAGCGCTTTGCGCCGCGCGCCGCCGCCGTGGAGCACACCTTCGTCAACAAGGATGCCGTGGCCACGCTGAAGCTGGGCCAGGCGCGGGCCATTGCCCTGCTGGTGCCGGCGCAGTTCGGCCTGGCGGTGGGGGAATATGCGCCCAATGCCGTGAAGAAGACGGTGGTCGGCGTGGGACATGCGGCCAAGGTGCAGATCGAACATATGGTGCGCCTGCATCTGCCGGGGGTGACGATCACCGGCCCGGATGCCGCCGATGCGCTGGCAGTTGCGATCTGCCACGCCCATCACCTGCAATCGGCGGGCCGGTTTGCGGCCGCAGTCGACCGGGCCGCCCGTCCGGCCGGGGCAGCCCGATGATCGGGCGGCTGTCGGGGCGGCTTGAATACCGCGCGCAGGATCATGTGCTGATCGATGTGCGCGGGGTAGGCTACATCGTTTATGTCTCGGACCGCACCCTTGCGGCCCTGCCGGGCCCGGGCGAGGCGGTTGCGCTTTACACCGAACTGGTGGTGCGCGAAGACCTGCTGCAGCTCTTCGGCTATCCCACCCTGCTGGAAAAGGAATGGCACCGGCTGCTGACCACGGTGCAAGGCATCGGCGCGAAGGCGGGCCTGTCGATTCTGGGGGCGCTTGGCCCCGAAGGTGTCGCGCGGGCAATCACCCTGGGCGATGCGCGTGCGATTCAGGCCGCGCCCGGCGTGGGGCCGAAGCTGGCGCAGCGCCTGGTGCTGGAACTGAAGGCAAAGGCCCCGTCGCTGATGGCGCAGGGGGTGGCGCTGTCTTCTGCCGCCCTGGTGGATGCAGCAGACCCCGATCCGGTGCCCGCAGCGGCCCCTGACCGGAAACCGATGGCCCCTTCGGCTGCGCAGACCCGCGCTGGATTTGCCGCCGATGCCCTTTCGGCCCTGGCCAACCTGGGCTATTCACCGGGGGATGCCGCGCAGGCGGTGGCCGCGGCGACCGGGGACGCGCCCGAGGCCGATACGCCGACGCTGATCCGCATGGCGCTGAAGCGGCTGGCCCCGAAGGGATAAGGCATGCCCCGCGCAGCGCTGGGCGGGCGCGGGCGCGGAACCCTGCATGCAAGGGCATCGCATCGGACCAGGGTGGCGGCAGCCGCGAAGCCGGGCCTTGCATCCCGGTGATAGTTCGGGGAATGTTCCGCCATGACCCCGACCCCGCAACCAGACCCCGCCCTGCGCCCCGCGCCGATGCCCGAGGATGCAGACCGTGCCCTGCGCCCGCAGGTGCTGGAAGAGTTCATCGGCCAGGCCGAGGCGCGGGCGAACCTGCGCGTCTTCATCGACAGCGCCCGGATGCGGGGCGAGGCGATGGATCATGCCCTGTTTCATGGCCCGCCGGGGCTGGGCAAGACCACGCTGGCACAGATCATGGCGCGCGAACTTGGCGTCGGGTTCCGGATGACATCGGGGCCGGTTCTGGCCAGGGCGGGCGATCTGGCCGCGATCCTGACCAATCTGGAACCGCGCGACGTGCTGTTCATCGACGAGATTCACCGCCTGTCGCCGATCGTGGAAGAAGTGCTTTATCCGGCCATGGAGGATTTTGCCCTGGATCTGGTGATCGGCGAAGGTCCGGCCGCGCGCACGGTGCGGATCGATCTGCAGCCTTTCACGCTGGTCGGGGCCACAACGCGGCTGGGGCTGCTGACCACCCCGCTGCGCGACCGTTTCGGCATCCCGACCCGGCTGCAGTTCTATACCGAGGATGAGCTGCACGAGATCGTCACGCGCGGCGCGCGCCTGCTGGGGGTTGCCGCCGACCCCGAAGGCTGCCGGGAAATCGCAAGGCGTGCGCGCGGCACCCCGCGTATTGCCGGGCGGCTGTTGCGGCGGGTGGTGGATTTCGTGCTGGTCGAGGGCGACGGGCGGCTGACACGGGGTATCGCCGACAGTTCTCTGACCCGGCTGGGGGTGGATCATCTGGGGCTGGACGGGGCTGACCGGCGCTATCTGACCCTGCTGGCCGAGCATTATGGCGGGGGACCCGTGGGGGTCGAGACGATTGCCGCTGCCCTGTCGGAATCGCGCGATGCGATCGAGGAGGTCATCGAACCCTTCCTGCTGCAGCAGGGGCTGTTGCAGCGCACGCCGCGCGGGCGGATGCTGGGCGCGCGGGCCTGGCGGCATCTGGGGCTGGAGCCGCCCCGCAGCGGCCCGCAGCCGGATCTGTTCGAAGCCTGACCTGACCGGGCACGGGGGGCTGTCTGCCCCCCCCCCCCGACGGCCTGCTGCCGTTCCCTCCCGACGATGCTTGTGAACAGAAAATGCGGCCGGGGCCGTGTCAGCGCCGCACCACGTCCTTGTGGATGATCACATCGGTCTGCGGATAGGCCTGCAGGATTGCGCGGCGCAGGCTGGCACCGATGTCATGCGCCTCGCGCAGGGGCTGGTCGCCGTCCAGTTCGATATGCAGGTTGACGAACACGCGGCTGCCCGCCGTGCGGGTCTTCAGATCGTGATAGCCATGCACGCCCGGCCAGTCGGCGGCGATGCGCGCGATGCCTTCGATGATTCCGGGGTCTGCGCGGCGGTCCATCAGCGCATCGAAGGCCGCCTTGCCGATGCGGACCGCACCCAAAGCCAGCAGCGCCGCCGCCCCCAGGGCCACCACAGAATCGATCTGATCCAGCCCATAGCGGGCCGAGGCCCAGAGCGACAGAAGGGCACCGATGTTCGGCAAAAGATCACCGAGGTAATGCAAACGGTCCGCCTGCACCACGCGGTTGCCGGTGCGCCGGGCCACACGGCCCTGCCACAGCACAAGTGCCAGCGTCAGCGCGACAGACACCGCCATGACCGCCATGCCCCGGCCTTCGGCCACCAGCCTGTCCGGCTGCGGCGACAGCAGACGCAGGATGGCCGCAGCGGTGATCACGCTGGCCGAGATCAGAACGAAGATCGCCTGGCCCAATGCCGCGATGTCCTCGGCCGAGGTGTGGCCGAAGGCGTGATCCTCATCCGGCGGGCGCGCCGCATACAGGATTGCGGCCATGGCCCCGACCGAAACCATCAGGTCCATCGCAGAATCGGCCAGCGAGGCGGCAACCGAAAGCGCCCCCGTTTCGCCCAGCGCCCACAGCTTGAGCAGGACCAGAACGACCGCGACCGTAACCGAGGCCGCCGCCGCCGAAAGATTGAGCCGCGTGGTTGAGGGAATCGCCATGGCCGGTCTCTGCGTCTGGACTGCGTCCGGCCTAGACCACCCATGCCGCAGGCTGCAAGTGCGACCGTCTCGCAGCGGTCATTCGATGACTTCGTCCGTTCCCACGCCCCAGAGCGCGCCGCTTTGAACCCATCCGCGCTGCCCGTCGACCGACATTCGGCACCACCCCGGATCACACCGCAGGATCCGCCCGATCACGCCCACTTCGGCCTGAAACGCAACCGGCGCATCCGGATCGGGCAGGGTCCGGAATTCTGCCATATCCAGCATGACAAGCCCGGTGCGCACCCCCGACAGCAGCGAATAATGCACCCAGCCGCCGACACCCTCGGCGTCTTCGACGCGCCGCCAGTGTTCAAATTCCGCCGTGATCCGCAACGGCATCCCGGCCCGTGTAAACACCCAGTCGATGCGGTGCGTCAGCCCCGGCCCGCGCCGGGCATTGCCCTCGTTGGTCTTGAGCGAGACATAGCGCGGCAGCGGCAGGGTGGTGACACTGCCGCGGCTGGGATCGCGCGGGGGGACTGTCGCGTCAGGCACCGCGCCCGGTGCCACCGCAACCGGCATCGCCTTGACACCGCCGGGGGACTTTGGTTCATCGCCCCGGGCCTGCATGGCAAAGGCCAATAACGCCGCAGCAGCCAAGGCTGCCCATCCGGTTCCGGTCATGCTGTTTCGTCCTGCCTCGACCGGGGCTTGTGCCTTGCCCCGCTTGCCGTCACCTTGCCACCGGAAGACGTGATTTGAAAGCTTCAGGGAGGGGGCCATGCCCACAGCACGACTGAGTGTTGTCGTGACGCGACGCTTGCCGGATGTCGTGGAGACCCGGATGAAGGAATTGTTCAACGTCGAGTTGCGCGATCCCGACACGCGGATGAGCCGGCCAGAGCTTGCGGCCGCAATGCGGCGCGCCGATGTGCTGGTGCCGACGATCACCGACACCATCGATGCGGGTCTTCTGGGACAGGCCGGCGACAAGCTGAAGCTGATCGCCAACTACGGCTCTGGCATCGACCACATCGATGTCGCCACGGCGCGGCAGCGCGGCATTCTGGTGTCGAACACACCGGGTGTTGTCACCGACGATACCGCCGACATGGCGCTGGCGCTGATTCTGGCGGTGACCCGGCGCATTCCGGAAGGTCTGGCGGAAATGCAGGCGGGAAGCTGGCAGGGCTGGTCGCCGATGGCGCATCTGGGCGGGCGCCTGGCCGGACGGCGGCTGGGCATTCTGGGCATGGGCCGCATCGGACAGGCGGTGGCGCGCCGCGCCCGTGCCTTCGGCATGCAGATTCACTATCACAACCGCAAGCGCCTGCGCCCCGAGGTCGAGGCCGAGCATGAGGCAACCTTCTGGGAAAGCCTGGATCAGATGGTCAGCCGGATGGATATCCTCAGCATCAATTGCCCGCATACCCCGTCCACCTTTCATCTGATGAACGCGCGGCGGCTGAAGCTGATGAAACCCACAGCCGTGATCGTGAACACCTCGCGCGGCGAGGTGATGGACGAAAATGCCCTGACGCGCGGCCTGCGCGCGGGGGAAATCGCCGGGGCGGGGCTTGACGTGTTCGAGCACGGGCACGAGGTGAACCCGCGGTTGCGCGCGTTGTCGAACGTGGTCCTGCTGCCGCATATGGGATCGGCCACCCTGGAAGGGCGGGTGGAGATGGGCGAGAAGGTCATCATCAACATCAAGACCTTCGCCGACGGCCACCGCCCGCCGGATCAGGTCGTGCCGGGGATGCTGTGATGGGTCATCCGCCGCGACGGGCTGCAGCGGGCCTGCAATCCCTTCGGGCCCGTCCGGGCCCCTGTCGGGGCGAACCGGACCGTTCCCTGTCCCGTAGCGGGCCGCGACCGGGGATCAGCCCTTGGCGCGTTCCACATAGGAATAATCCTCGGTCGATATCACCACCCGGGTCCCCGCACCGATATGCGGCGGCACCATCACCCGGATGCCGTTGGAACAGATCGCCGGCTTGTAGGACGAAGACGCAGTCTGCCCCTTGACCACAGGCTCGGTCTCGACAATCTCGACCGTGACCTTCTGCGGCAGTTCAATGGCAATCGCCACCCCCTCGAACGTCTTGAGGGAAACCTTGATCCCGTCGGTCAGGAAGACCTTGTCATCCCCCACCACATCGGGCGTGACGGTGATCTGCTCGAAGGTGTTCGGTTCCATGAAATGGAAGCCTTCGCCATCTTCGTACAGAAAATCATAGTCGCGGTCATCGACCGAGGCTTTTTCCACCATTTCCGTGGTGCGCCAGCGTTCAGACACCTTCACACCGTCCGAAATGCGGCGCATGTCGATGCTGGTGGTGGGTGTGCCCTTGCCGGGGTGGAAATTCTCGGCGGTCAGAACAACGTAAAGCTTGCCGTCCAGATCGACGACATTTCCCTTGCGCAGGCTTGAGGCGATGACTTTCACGAAAGCTTCCTTGTGGTTGGCGGACCCGCGCCGTAATCACGGCAGGCTGGTGCGCGGCCTGTAGCGCATCTGCGCGAAAATCTCCAGCCGAAAGCGGACTGCCCCGCCGTGACCCGAACGCCCCGATCATCCCCCTGGTGGGACGCCACCCGCCACGCCGACCGCCGCCCGGCGCTCTTGGCGCGCAACCGCATTCAGGCCGCGCTGCGCGGCTGGTTCGCAAGCCAGGATTTTGTCGAGGTCGATCCCTGTGCGCTGCAGGTCAGTCCGGGGAACGAGGCGCATCTGCACGGCTTTGCCACCAGCGCCATCGGCAATGACGGCGTGGCGCACCCGATGTTCCTGCACACTTCGCCGGAATTCGCGATGAAGAAGCTGCTGGCAGCGGGCGAGGCGCAAATCTTCGCCCTCTCCCATGTCTGGCGCAACCGCGAACGCGGGCCGCTGCACAGTCCGGAATTCACCATGCTGGAATGGTACCGCGCCCATGCGCCCTATGACCGGCTGATGGCGGATTGCGCCACGGTGCTGCGCCTTGCGGTTCAGGCGGCGGGCAGCAGCCTGTTGCGCTACCGTGACCGGACCTGCGATCCGGCACTGGAGCCGGAGCGTCTTGGCGTTGCCGAGGCCCTTGAACGCCATGCGGGGATCGATCTGCTGGCGACGATGGACGCAAGGGGTGAAACCGATGCCAGGGCGCTGGCGGCCGCGCTGCACCGGCAGGGCATCCGCACCGCGCCCGATGACAGCTGGTCGGACATGCTGTCGCGCGTGCTGGCGGACCGGGTGGAACCCCTGCTTGGACTGGGGCGGATGACCATGCTGGACCGTTACCCGGCCGCCGAAGCTGCCCTGGCGCGCCGGGTGCCGCAAGACGCCCGCCTGGCAGAACGCTTTGAGCTTTACGCCTGCGGGGTGGAACTTGCTAATGGCTTTGGCGAATTGACTGACCCGGCCGAACAGCGCCGCCGCTTTGAGCTGGAAATGGACGAAAAGCAGCGCATTTATGCCGAACGCTACCCCCTGGACGAGGATTTCCTGGCGGCCCTTTCCCTTATGCCGCCCGCCAGCGGCATTGCGCTTGGGTTTGACCGCCTGGTGATGCTGGCAACGGGTGCCTCGCGCATTGATGACGTGCTCTGGGCCCCGGTTGCGGACCTGTCCGATCAAACCTGATAGAACTCGCGGTACCAGGCGACAAAGCGGCGCACACCTTCGGCGATGTCCGTCCGGGGCAGGGGGCCGACCAGATCGCGGATCAGGGTGGCATCGGCCCAGGTTGCCGGCACATCGCCCGGCTGCATCGGCAGCATCCGCCGTGTCGCGCCTTCGCCCAGGGCCGCCTCGATTGCCTCGACAAAGTCCAAAAGGCGCACCGGCGCACCATTGCCGATGTTGACGGCCCGCCAGGGGGCGACCGGCGAAAGGCTGTCCGCCTCTGACACCGGCACGGTGCCCGGAACCACACCGATCAGCCGCACGATGCCCTCGATCAGATCATCGACATAGGTAAAGTCGCGCAGCATCTCTCCGTGGTTGTAAACCTCGATCGGCTGGCCCGCCAGAATCGCGCGGGTGAACTTGAACAGCGCCATATCCGGGCGGCCCCAGGGGCCGTAGACCGTGAAAAAGCGGAACACCGTGGTCGGGATGCCATACAGATGCGCATAGGAATGCGCCATGCCTTCGCCCGCCTTCTTGGTGGCGGCGTAAAAGGACATCTGGTGATCGGCCCGGTGCGTTTCGGCATAGGGCATGGCCGCATTCGCCCCGTAAACCGACGAGGTGGAGGCGATCAGAAGATGCCCCGGCACCTGCGCGCGGGCGGCTTCCAGCACCTCGAAGGTGCCCTGAAGGTTCGCCGTCACATAATCGCGTGGCGCATCGATGGAATGGCGCACACCCGCCTGCGCTGCAAGATGGATGATCACACGGGGACAAAGGGCGTCCACCAGCCCGGCCATCCGCCCCGGGTCTTCGATGGCCCCGATGACGGGCCGGAATGCCGCGTTCTGCGCCAGCATGGCGTGCCTGCGTTCCTTCAGCCGCACATCGTAATAGGGCGTCATCGCGTCCAGACCGGTCACGGCCCAGCCTTCGGCCAGCAGCCTGCGGCACAGGTGATAGCCGATGAAACCTGCCGAACCCGTCACCAGAGCCTGGCGTTCCATCGTGTTTTCCCCTTTCCATTATCTGTTCTCAAATATCACACGGGGGTGCGGGGGTGTGAAACCCCCGCCGCGACGCCGTCAAAAGCGGGACGGCAGGTAGGGCGCAAGGTCGATCCCGACAGGTCTTGCGTCCACCAGATCGGCCACGATCCGCGCCGTGATCGGTGCCAGCGTCAGGCCGATATGCCCGTGGCCGTAGGCGTGGATCACCTCCGCCCCGGCGCGCGACGGGCCGATCACCGGCAGGCTGTCGGGCATCGACGGGCGAAAGCCCATCCAGTCGCGGTCCGGCTCGCCAAGCTGCGGAAAGATCTCGCGCGCGCCCTTGATCAGCCGCGCGATGCGGTGCGGCGACGGGGGGGCGGCCAGCCCGCCCAGTTCCACCGTGCCTGCCGCGCGCAACCGCCCCGACATCGGGCACAGGTAGAACCCGCGCGCGGCAGGGCAGGCGGGCCGCGACAGCAGGGCCCGGTCCATATCCCATTCCACATGATAGCCGCGTTCGGTGTCCAGGGGCACCCTGTCGCCCGCCTGCCGCGCCAGCACGCGCGAATGTGCCCCTGCGGCCAGGACCACGCGGCGCGCATGCAGCCGCAGGCCCTGCGCCTGAATGGCCACTCCATCGATCAGCCGCTCGACCGAGTCGGCGGCCTTCGGCAGGTGCTGCACGCCTGCCGCCTGCACTGCCCCGGTCAGCATCAGCATCATCATCCCGGGGTCGTTCAGGAAGACCGCCTGCGGAAAGAACGCCGCCCCGCCGTCCAGCGGCGGCAGCATCGGCTCCATCGCCGCGACCGTGGACGGGCTGATCAGCTCCACCGCTATGCCCAGGGCCTGGCGTTGCGCCATGTCGGCCCCGGCCGCGCGATAGGCCGCCTCGGTTTCGTACAGATACAGGCAGCCGCGCCGCTGCAAAAGCTGCGCGGCACCGATTTCGGTTGCCAGGTCTTCCCAGGCCGGTCTGGCCGAGGCAACAAGTGTGGCAATCGCCGCCGCGTTGCGGGCTGCGGCGGCGGGCAGGGATTGCGCGGCAAAGCGCAAAAGCCAGGGCATCAGCGCCGCCAGCGCGCCGCGCCGGATCGACAGGGGCGAGTTGCGGTTGAACAGAAGCGAGGGCAGGTTGCGCAGCACATCCGGGGTGCCCACCGGCATCACCGCGTAGTCGGCGATGGTGCCTGCATTGCCGTAGGAGGCACCGGACCCCGGAATGTTGGGGTCCAGCAGCACCACCTCATGCCCGTCCTGCGCCAGCCGCAGCGCAATCGTCAGCCCGATAACTCCGGCCCCGATCACCGCGATGTCGCAGCGGGCATGTCCGGTCATCGGCGCAGCGGCCATGCGCGCCCCCCGATCCGGCCGGGGCAGGGGGCGGTGCCTTCGGTCACATGCAGGCCTCGAACAGGGCGCGGGTATTCTCTCGCGTCATGGCAATCGGGTTGCCGCCGCAGGACGGGTCTTCAAGCGCCATGTCCGTCAGCTCGTCCAGCCGGGCAAACTCCACGCCCATCGCCGACAGGTTTGCCGGAATGTCCAGCCGGGCGCGCAGGTCCATGACCATGGCATGAAAGCCCGCGAAGCCGCCGTCGATCCCAAGATAGGCCGCAGCCCGTGCGATCCGCTCTTCGATGGCGGCGCGGTTGAAGTCCAGCACCATCGGCATCACCACGGCATTGGTGGTGCCGTGATGCGTGCCGTAGACCGCGCCGACCGGATGGCTCAGCGCATGGATTGCGCCAAGGCCCTTCTGAAAGGCGACCGCCCCCATGGCGGCGGCGCTCATCATATGGGCGCGCGCGTCCATGTCCTGCGGGTTGGCATAGGCTTTCGGCAGGTTTTCCAGCACCAGCCGCATGCCTTCCAGCGCGATGCCCTGCGACATCGGGTGGTAGAAGGGGCTGCAATAGGCTTCCAGGCAATGGGCGAAGGCATCCATGCCGGTGCCTGCGGTGATGAAGCGCGGCATCCCCACGGTCAGCTCCGGGTCGCAGATGGTGACGGCGGGCAGTAATCTGGGGTGGAAGATGATCTTCTTCCTGTGGGTCTTCGAATTGGTCAGAACCCCGGCGCGGCCCACTTCGGACCCGGTGCCTGCGGTGGTCGGCACTGCAACAATCGGGGCGATCCTGGCGGCATCAGCCCGCGTCCACCAATCGCCGATATCCTCCAGGTCCCAGACCGAGACCGTTTGGCCCACCATCAGCGCAATCATCTTGCCAAGGTCCAGCGCCGATCCGCCGCCAAAGCACACCACCCCGTCGTGTCCGCCCGCGCGGTAAACCGCCAGGCCCGCCTCCATGTTGCCCTCATTCGGGTTCGGATCAACGTCCGAGAACACCGCCCGGCCCAGACCGCCCGCATCCAGAATGTCCAGCGCCTGCGCAGTGATCGGCAAGGCGGCCAGCGCCCTGTCGGTGACCAGCAGCGGCTTTTTCAGGCCCACGGCCTTGCAGTGGTCGGCCAGTTCCGAAATGCGGCCCGCGCCGAATTTCACCGGGGTCGGGTAGGACCAGTTTCCGCGCAGGGTCATTTCGTCACCTTCTTCAGATGCCAGGATTTCGGACGGGTCACCGACAGGAAGCCAAGCTGCGACAGGCTGGTGCCGCGCCCAGTGTCCTTCACGCCGGTCCAGGTCAGGGCCGGGTCGAGGTAATCGCAGCGGTTCATGAACACGGTGCCGGTTTCCACCCGCGCCCCGATGGCCGCTGCGCGATCAGCGTCTTTCGTCCAGATCGACGCGGTCAGGCCATAGGGCGAGTCGTTCATCAGCCGGATCGCCTCGGCCTCGTCGCTGTAGGGCATGATGCCGACAACCGGGCCAAAGCTTTCCTCGCGCATCACGCGCATCGCATGATCGACATTCACCAGGATTTGCGGGGCCAGGTAGGCACCGCCATCATCCGCCGGATGCCTTTTCGGGTCGATCAGCGCCTGTGCCCCCGCCGCAATGGCTTCTGCCGTCTGGGCGCGCACCGTGGCGGCAAAGCGGCGGTTGGCCATCGGGCCAAGCGTGGTTGAGACGTCGAAGGGGTTGCCCAAGCGAAGCTGGCCGACCCAGGCCACGGATTTCTCGACGAAATCCTTGTACAGGCTGTCATGCACATAGATGCGTTCGATCCCGCAGCAGCACTGGCCGGCATTGTACATCGCCCCGTCCATCAGCCCGTCCACGGCCAGATCAAGATCGGCATCGGGCAGCACCAGGCCTGGGTCCTTGCCGCCCAGTTCCAGGCCAAGCCCGGTAAAGGTGCCCGCCGCCGCCCGTTCAATCGCCGCCCCGCCCCCGACCGAGCCGGTGAAGTTGACAAAGCCAAAGGACCGTGCCGCAATCAGCGCCTCGGTCGTTTCATGGTCCAGCACGACATTCTGGAACACATCTGCCGGAACGCCCGCCGCATGAAAGGCCTCGGCCAGGCGTTCGCCCACTTGCAGCGTCTGCGTTGCGTGTTTCAGCAGCACGGTATTGCCGGCGATCAGTGCAGGGGCCAGCGTGTTGATCGTGGTCAGATAGGGGTAATTCCACGGGGCGATGATGAAGACCACGCCGACGGGTTCGCGGGTGATGCGCCGTTCAAACCGGTCGCTGTGTTCGGCCACCATCGGGGCCAGCGCGGTGGCGGCAATGTCGGACATGTAGGTGGTGCGGTCGGCAACCCCACCGAATTCGCCGCCATAGCGCGTGGGGCGGCCCATCTGCCAGGCCAGTTCCCCGACCAGCACCTCTTTCAGTTCCGCCAGCTTCGCCACCCCGGCCTTCACCAGCGCGATGCGGTCTTCCAGGGGGCGCGCGGCCCAGGCCGGTTGGGCGGCCTTGGCGCGGGCCACGGCGGCACAGGCGGCATCCTGCGTCAGCGCGGGTCGTTCCAGATAGACCCGCCCGTCAACCGGCGAGATCAGTTGGATTGTCTTCGTCATCATGTCCCCGTCCGTTGGGCGCGATAAAGCCCGCGCCAGTCAGGTGTCAGGCCCGTTCCAGCAGGCGGCTGACCTCAAAATCCGTCACCACGCGATCCATCTCGGATATCTCCCACCGGGCCGCGTGATGATAATGGTCGATCACATCCGCGCCGAAGGCCGCGCGCAGCATGGCCGATCCGTGCATCAGCGCCGCCGCCTCGCGCAGGGTCTTGGGAATTTCGCGCACCATACCCGCCTGATACATGTCGCCCCTCATTTCGGGTTCCAGTTCCATCTTCCTGTCGATGCCGTCAAGCCCCGCCGCCAGCAGGGCCGCCATCGCAAGATAGGGGTTCAGGTCGGCCCCGCCGATCCGGCATTCGATGCGGACCGATTTCGTGCCCTCGCCGCAAACACGAAAGCCCGCCGTGCGGTTGTCATTGGACCACACGGCCTTGGTCGGCGCGAACATGCCCACGCAGAAACGCTTGTAGCTGTTCACATTGGGTGCCAGAAAGGCGGTGATCGCCTGCGCATGGGCCAGTTGCCCGGCCAGGAAGTGTTTCATCGTGGCCGACATGCCATGCGCATCTGCCGCATCGCGGAACGCGGGCGTGCCGCCTGTCCACAGCGACTGATGCACATGCGCCGATGATCCGGCGCGGCGGTGGTCATATTTGGCCATAAAGGTTACGGAGCGGCCCCTGGACCAGGCGATTTCCTTGACCGCCGTCTTGGTGATGATGTGGTTGTCCGCCGTATCCAGCGCGCCCGAATACTTGACGTTGACCTCTTCCTGCCCGGCCTCGGCCTCGCCCTTGGAGCATTCCACGGGGATGCCCGCGCCATAAAGCCCGTTGCGCACCGCGCGCATCACCTCTTCCTCCTTCGTGGTCTGGAACAGGTGGTAATCCTCGTTATAGGCCGAGATCGGATGCAGATCGCGGACCGATCCGTGCTGTTGCAGGCTGTCGCGGATCGATTCGTATGTGTTCTCGAAGATATAGAACTCAAGCTCGGTCGCCATCATCGGCTCGAACCCCATGGCGCGGGCGCGGTCCACCTGCTTTTTCAGGATCGCGCGCGGCGAATGCGGCACGGCCTGATGCGTGTGATGGTCCAGAAGGTCGCACAGCACCAGCGCCGTGCCCGGCAGCCAGGGCAGGCGGCGCAGCGTGGCCAGATCGGGCTTCATGACATAGTCGCCATAGCCGGCGGCCCAGCTGGTGGATTTGTATCCCTGGACCGTGTTCATGTCCATGTCGGTGGCCAGCAGATAGTTGCAGCAATGGGTTTCCTCGAACCCGCCGTCGATGAAGAACTGCGCGTGAAAGCGTTTGCCCATCAGGCGGCCCTGCATATCGGTCGCGCCGACAAGAACGGTGTCAATCTCGCCGCGTGCGACGGCCTCTTGCAGCGCGTCAAAAGTCATGTTGCCGGGCATGTCGTGCCCCTTTCCGATTGATGTGTGTCTGGTTGCCGGCGCCTGTGCCGCCGGTCAGTTTCGCGGTTCGGGCCGGTCGGCGACCGGCCCGGCGCGTCATGAAGATATGCAGTCTGCTGTCGGTCCGTCACCCCCGGCCGGTGCCGGGCCATCTTGCCCGCTGCCGCGCCTGTCCGTTTTGTGTCACGCTTCACCGCCGCCCGCGCCCTGTCAAGGCCGTTTCGCGGCCAGCACCGGCCGGACGCGTGTCAGGTCAGCGGCGGGGCCACCGGCTTGCGCCGGATGCCCGACAGGGCATTGCCCGCAATTGCCACAAGCAGGATGCCGCCCCCCAGAAAGGTTCCGGCGCTGGCCGTTTCGCCCAAGGCAAGCCAGACCCAGACCGGTGCGAGCAGCACCTCGACCATCGACAGAAGCGTGAGGTCCGCCGCCGGTACCACCCGGCTGCCGAGCGTATAAAGCGCCATGCCGGTGGCCAGCATGCCCGCCCCCATCGCGACCGAGATCACGATGTCCCGCAGCGGCACGGCCAGAACCTCGCCCCGGACCCCAAGGGCGATCACCGCAACCGCCATCGAAAACAGCCCGCCCAGCACGACGGCAGGCATCATGTCTTCCAGCTTGCCCCAGCGCAGTGTCAGGGTGAAGACGGCAAAACCGAAGGCTGACAGCACGGCAGCAAGGTTGCCCGCCGTCTCGCCCCCCGCCAGCCCGTCGCGCACCATCACGAACATGCCCGCCCCTGCCACGGCGATGGCCGCCCAGGTGGCGGGACGGACCGGTTCTTTCAGGATGATCCAGCCCAGCAGCGCCGCCATGAAGGGCGATGCGGCAAACAGGAACACGGCATTGGCCACCGTTGTCGCCTGCAGCGCATAGATTGCCCCGGCAAAGGCAAAGACCAGTCCAAGCGCGCCCAGCACACCGGCGAGCCCGACGCGGCGCAACCGGTCCAGCGGATGCCCGCCCGATCGCCAGGCGATGAAGGCCAGCAGCACCGGCACCATCCCTGCCGACCGCCAGAACAGGATCGCCCAGGTTCCCGCCGTTTCGATATGGCGGACCGCAAGACCCATGAAGGACCACAGCAAACCCGCCAGAACCACAAGCAGAACACCCCGTGCATAGGTCATGGCGCACCTCGTTTTGGCGCAGTGTCCGATGGTGCGGCTGACAGCGTCTGTTCCATTCCCGACCGTCCTGCGGGGAAAGCATGGGTTTCAATACCCGCGCCCGCGATCCACCAGATGCAGGAACGGCTCCCCGGCCTCGCCGCGCCGGATGTTTTCCGCGATCACGCGTGATGCGGTCGCGGGCCGGGTGCTGGCCGCGATATGCGGTGTCACGGTGACGCGGGGATGATGCCAGAACGGGTGCGCGGGCGGCAGCGGTTCCTGGCGGAACACGTCCAGCGTGGCATGGCCGACCTGCCCCGCATCCAGCGCGGCCAGCAGGGCCGCATCATCGATCAGCGGCCCGCGTCCGGGATTGATGACAAAGGCCCCCGGTGCCAGCAGCGCCAGACGGGCCGCGTTCAGCGTATCGGCCGTATCGGGCGTGTCCGGCAGCAGCAGGACCACGCCCTGCGCGCCGGTCAGGGCCGCCGTCAGCCCGTCCGGCCCCGACAGGCAGCGCAGCCCGGGCACATCACGCGCCGTCCGGCTCCACCCCGTCACCGGAAAGCCCAGCGCGGTCAGCGCGCGCGCCACCGCCTGCCCCAGTTCGCCCAGCCCCAGCACGGTGACCGGCCGTTCGCAGGCCAGCGGCGGGGGCGGGGCATCGCCGCGCCAGTGGCCGTCCTGGCCAAGGATATGCGCATCCATCCCCAGGTGGTGGCGCAGCACATGGCCCACGACCCATTCCATCATGCTGGCCGTCATCGCCGGATCGACCATGCGGCACAGGGGCTGGGTCAGGGTGGGATTGCCGACGATCCTTTCCACCCCCGCCCACAGGTTCAGCACCGCCTTGGTGCGGACGAAAGGCGCAAAATCGCGGATCGTACCACCGGGCGAGAACAGGATGTAATCCACCGTTTCGGGGGCTGCATCCTGTGTGAGCAGGGCGTCAAGCCCTGCGTCCCGCAGCGCTGCGGTCAGCGCATCGCGGTAGTCATCCCACAGGGCTGGCGCTGCGGCAAAAAGGACGGTGACGGGCATGGCGTTACCTCGGTCGGTGGACATGGGCGCTTTGAACCACGCCGAAGGCCAGCATCAGCACAAGCATCACCGATCCACCATAGGACAGGAAAGGCAAAGGCACCCCCACCACAGGGGCCAGTCCCATAACCATCGACAGGTTCACGGCAACATAGAAAAAGAAGGTGCAGGCGATTCCGATCAGCAGCAATTGCGAGAAGCGGTCTTTCGACCGCATGGCGGACACGAGGCAAAAGAAGATGATCAGCCCGTAGAGCAGCAGCAACGAGAATGCCCCGATAAAGCCGAACTCCTCGGCGAGGGTGGTGAAGATGAAATCGGTGTGCTTTTCGGGCAGAAAGTTCAACCGGCTCTGCGTGCCCTGCATGAACCCCTTGCCCGACCAGCCGCCGGACCCCAGCGCGATCTGGGCCTGGATGATGTTGTATCCCGCGCCAAGCGGATCGGTTGTCGGATCAAGGAAGGTATCGATGCGGCGGTACTGATAATCATGCAGGAACTGCCAGGGCGTGCCGCGCACAGTGAACAGCGAAGCAATCGCCGCTGCACCAAGGGCTGCAACCGCGCCGAAATACCAAAGGCTGACACCGGCTGCGAACATCACCACCGCGCCGCCCATCAGCAGCATCAGCGCCGTTCCAAGGTTCGGCTGGATCAGAACCAGCGCCGTCGGGACCCCGATCAGAACCACAGGGATCAGCACCCACAGCGGACGCGAGGTTTTCCGGGTGTCGAGCCAGTCGTAATAGGCGGCCAGCATCATCACGAGGGTGATCTTCACCAGTTCCGACGGCTGGAGCCGAAGCGGCCCGATATCGATCCAGCGCTGCGCGCCCATGCCGACTTCGCCGAAGAATTCCACGGCCAGCAGCAGCAGGATCGAGATGGCGTAAGCCAGGCCCGCCATGTTGCGGATGAACCAGATCGGCACCATGGCAATGGCGAACATCAACACCAGACCCGCCGCAAACCGCTTCATCTGCGGTTCCGCCCAGGGCTGAAGACTGCCCCCGGCCACGGAATACAGCATCAGAAAGCCCATCGAGGCCACCGCGACCAGCAGCAGGACCAGACCCCAGTTCAGATACAGCACCTTGCGGATGCCGGAGGGAACCGTCCTGATCTGATATTCAAGAAAACTCATGGTGTTGTCATGCCCGGCTGCGGTCCGCCGAGGCAGGCTCCGGCTTGCGCAGTTTCATGTTCTTCTGCTGGGTCTCGATCGTGGTGCGCTGGCTGGCCGGATAGGCGCTGAGCGGCGGAAGACCGTCGGCAAGCGCGCGCAGGATGGCGTCCCGCGCTATCGGGGCGGCCACGGCCGATCCGCCGCCGCCATGCTCCACCACCACTGACACCGCATAGCGCGGGGCGGTTGCGGGGGCATAGCCCACGAACAGGGCGTGGTCGCGCCGGTTCCAGGGCAATTGGTCGTTCTTGATCACGCCGCTGGCCCGTTCGGATGCGCTGATGTTGCGCACCTGGCTGGTTCCGGTCTTGCCTGCGAACAGCATCGTCTCATCTTCAATGCGCGAGGCCCAGGCGGTGCCGCCCGGCTCGTTCATCACGGCCGACATGGCCCCCTGGACCGCGCGCAGATGCCGGGGGTCTATGTCCAGCGGCGGGATGTCGCCCACCGGCACCTCCTTATCCCCGATGGCCCGCACCAGGCGGGGTGACACGGCCTTGCCGCTGGCAATCCGCGCGGTCATCACCGCAAGCTGCAACGGCGAGGTCAGGACGTAACCCTGCCCGATCGAGGCGTTGACCGTATCGCCGATGCGCCATTCGGCCTTGTGGCGGTCCTGCTTCCACGCCTTGTCGGGCATGACCCCTTCGGCGATGGCAGACATCGGCAGGTCGTGGCGCACACCCAGGCCCAGCTTGCGCCCCATTTCGGCGATCCTGTCGATACCTGCGCGCTGAGAAATGTCATAGAAGTAAACGTCGCAACTGCCCTTCAATGCCCGTTCCAGCGCCACCTTGCCATGACCGCCATGCTTCCAGCAATGGAACCTGCGCCCCCCGAATTCCAGGTATCCGGGGCAATAGACCGTGGTCTGTTCAGTGATCGTACCCGCTTCCAGCGCGGCAAGGGCGGTGACCATCTTGAAGGTTGATCCGGGCGGATAGGCCCCCTGCACCGACTTGTTCGCCAGCGGGCGGTGATCATTCTCGATCAGCGCGCTGTAATCGGCCTGCGAAATGCCGCGCACGAACAGGTTCGGGTCGAACGCCGGGGCAGAGGCAACGGCGATCAGGTCACCGTTGACGACATCCATCACCACTGCGGCCGCGCTTTCTTCCCCCAGCCGGGCCTGCACGAAATTCTGCACATCGGCATCGATCGTCAGCCGGATGTCGGCCCCGGCAACGCCATCCTGCCGGTCCAGTTCGCGCATGACGCGGCCCACCGAATTCACCTCGATCCTTTTGGTTCCCGAACGGCCGCGCAGATCTGCCTCCATCCAGCGTTCGACCCCGATCTTTCCGATCTGGAATTTCGGGATCTGCAGCAGCGGATCAGGGTCTTCCAGTTCTGCCAGATCGGCGTCGCTGACCGGGCCGACATAGCCCACGACATGGGCAAAATCACCGACAAGGGGATAGCGGCGGCTGAGGCCGACCTCGGGGTTCACCCCGGGCAGGGCGGGCGCGTTAACCGCAACCGCCGCCAGATCCTCCCAGCGCAGCCAGTCTGCGACCACGATGGGAACAAAGGCGCTGCGCCGGTCCATTTCCTTGCGGGTGCGGTCCAGCATCTCGGGGGTCAGCGGGATTACGTCGGCCAGCTTGGCCAGCACGGTTTCCACATCGCCCGTCTCTTCGCGCGTGATCACAACGCGGTAATTCTGCTCGTTGCCGGCAATCAGCCGGCCGCTGCGGTCAAGGATCAGGCCGCGTGTCGGCGGGATCAGCCGGATGTTGATGCGGTTTTCTTCGGCGAGAAGCCGGTACTTTTCGGCCTCTTCCACCTGCATGTAGCGCATCCTTGCACCCAGCACGGCGATGAAGGCCACCTGTGCCCCGCCCAGAAACAGCGCCCGGCGCGTTACCTTGCGCGCGTTGGCTTCGGTATCCCTTGCGGTCCGTCTCACAGCCGCCTCCCATAAGCATCGATCTCGCCGGTGGCGGGCTTGCGCACGCCAAAGGCCAGGCGCGATGCGCCCACAACCACAGGATAGCAAAGGATCGAGGCAATAAGCTGAATCATCGCCTGCCCCAGGCTGGCCTGGGGCAAGAATGTCAGCATCAGCACCAGCCGGAACGCCATGAGCGATGCCGCCATCACCGCCGCAACCATCAGCCATTCGACCGCAAAGCTGATTTCGCGCGCAAGTGCGCCGCGCTGGCGCAGGAATTCCGCCGCAAGCACGATGATTGCCGTCCACAGACCCGGGGGGCGCATCAGCAGCAGGTCTTCCAGCAGCAGCAGGGCCGCGATCAGAAGCACGGGCGTATAATCCGGTCGGCGCAGTACCCAGGCAAAGGTCAGGCAAACCAGCAGGTCCGGCCCCGGCCAGGCACCGGCAACCGATCCCAGCGGCAGCATCCGAAGAAACAGCAGCGCAAAGGCCAGACCTGCAAAAAGCCCGCGATACGCCCAGACCGCGGCGGGAAGGGATTCAGCCATCGGCGGCCTCCGGTGGCGGCGGTGCCGGGGGCGGCCCGATCAGACCCTCAAGCGCCATCGGCGGCACGATCACCCCGCCCGGTTCGGTGATGCGTTCCGTCTCATGGCTGCGCAGCACGCGCAGAAATTCCAGCCGCTGATAGTCTGCGGCAAGGCGCACCCTCAGTCTGCCGTCCACGCCCTGTGCGACCTGACCCACCAGCAGACCGGCGGGAAACACCCCGCCATCGCCAGAGCTGATCACCCGGTCGCCGGGCCGGACCAGATCCTTCTTTTCCAGGAACTCCAGCGGCGGAGCCGGGGAATTGTCGCCCGAAAGCAGCGCCTTCTGCCCCGAAGGCTGCACCGTGACCGGGATGCGGCTGTTGCTGTCCGTCAGCAGGATCACCCGGCTGGTGGTCTGCCCCACCCCAGAGATGCGCCCGACCAGCCCGATGCCGTCCATCGTGGCCCAGCCGTCGCGGATTCCGTCGCGCGCGCCGACATTCAGCAGCACCGACTGGCGAAAGGGTGATCCGCTGTCGGCCAGCACCACACCGGTGACATGGGTCAGGCGCGGGTCAAGCCGCACCTGGTTCAGATCCAGCAGACGGGCGTTCTTCTGCTCCAGCTGCAAGGCGGCCTCGCGCCAGGCTTTCATCTGCTGCAACTCCCGGCGCAGTTCCTGGTTCTGCGCGTAAATCCGGGTGTAGGACTGAAAATCCTCGATCATCGCGGCTGCCCTGGTGACCGGCAGCATGGCCCAGGAAAACGAGGGCACCACCCGGTCGACCAGCGCCGCCCGAAAGCGTTCCACGCGCGGGCTGTCAATGCGCCAAAGCAGGAAAAGTGCAAGAAGCAGCAGCACAAGACCGCCGACAAGGATTCGCCGGATCGGTTTTGTGAAGTCTGGGGGAGATCTGCGATCTCTTGCCACGGCGGTCTGATCTCCGGCGCGGGGCCCGTTGCGCGGCGGGACCCTGGCTTAGCTGTCGTAGTCGATCACGTGACGCAGCTGTTTTTCATATTCCAGCGCCTTGCCGGTTCCCAGCGCCACGCAGTTGAGCGATTCGTTGGCGACCGAAATCGACAGACCGGTCTGCTCGCGCAGGGCCAGGTCAAGATCACCCAGCAGGGCACCCCCCCCGGTCAGCATCACGCCCCGGTCCACAATATCTGCCGCCAGATCGGGCGGGGTCGCTTCCAGCGCCTGCATCACCGCGTCACAGATCTGCTGCACGGGTTCGGCAAGCGCCTCGGCCACCTGGGCCTGGTTGATATCCGTTTCCTTCGGCACGCCGTTCAGCAGGTCGCGCCCGCGGATCGTCATGCTGGCGCCGCGCCCGTCATCGGGCATCCGGGCGGTGCCGATCGAGGTCTTGATCCGCTCGGCCGTGGATTCGCCGATCAGCAGGTTCTGGTGGCGGCGCAGATAACTGATGATCGCCTCGTCCATCCTGTCGCCCCCGACGCGGACCGAGCGCGCATAGACGATATCGCCCAGCGACAGCACCGCAACTTCGGTCGTGCCGCCACCGATATCCACCACCATGTTGCCGGTGGGGTCGGTGATCGGCATGCCGGCGCCGATCGCCGCCGCGATGGGTTCCGCAATCAGCCCCGCCCGCCGCGCACCTGCGGACAGCACGGATTGGCGGATGGCCCGCTTTTCCACCGGCGTGGCACCATAGGGCACGCAGACGATGATCTTGGGCTTGCTGAAGGTGGTGCGCCTGTGGACCTTGCGGATGAAGTGCTTGATCATCTCTTCGGCCACGTCAAAGTCGGCGATAACGCCGTCGCGCATCGGGCGGATCGCCTCGATGCTGCCCGGCGTGCGGCCCAGCATCAGCTTGGCATCCTCGCCCACGGCCAGCACCTGCTTCTTGCCGTCCTTGACGTGATAGGCCACCACCGAAGGCTCGTTCAGGATGATACCGCGGCCCTTGACATAAACCAGCGTGTTCGCCGTGCCGAGGTCAATCGCCATGTCCGACGAAAACAGCCCTGAAAGTACCGACATCCTGAGGTGATCCTTGATGGAAAAAGCCGACGCACCCGCGACTCGTGTCCAAGGCAGGTGAACCCTTATAGAAACGGCGGGGGGGCAGGGAAAGGGTCAAGGCTGCCGCGCCCGGCGCAATTCCGCGTGTTGATGCCGCGTAACGCAGTGCAGGCCATGCTGTCATCCAGCCCGGACGCACCGCGAAAGTCAGGTTTTGAACAGGACCTGCCAGATCATCCCGCCCGTCGCGGTCCTGCATGTTCGAAAGGTTCAACTCGCCCTTGGGCTGGCGCGGCCCGCCACGCGGGCGGATTTTCTTGCCGCAGGCCCTGCCGAACCGGTCCGGGACCGCTTTCGCGCAGCCCCGGACGTACCCGGTCAGCTGGCGTCGCGGTAGTTCACCGACTTCACATCGCTGCCCGGCGCAGACTTCGTCCGCCGCACGATCAGGCGGTTCAGGGCGTTGACATAGGCCTTCACGCTGGCCACGACCGTATCGGTATCCGCCGACTGGCCCGTGGCGATCCGCCCGTCTTCCTCCAGCCGCACGGTCACGGTGGCCTGGGCATCGGTGCCTTCGGTGACGGCGCTGACCTGATACAGCAGCAGCCGCGCCTTGGTCGGATAGAGCATCTTCACCGCGTTGAAGGCGGCATCCACCGGGCCGTCGCCGGTTGCGTCGATGGCATGATCCACGCCTTCGATGGTCAGCGTCAGTTCCGCCTCGCGCGGGCCTTCGGTGCCGCAGACCACGCGCAGGCGCTTGACCTGCAAGGTGTCATGCTTTTCGCTGGTGCCGCTGTCTTGCATCAGCGCAATCAGGTCATCGTCATAGACTTCCTTCTTGGCATCGGCCAGCGCCTTGAAGCGCACGAAGACATCCGCAAGCTGGTTGTCGGACAATTCGAACCCCAGGTCCCGCAGCTTGGATCGCAGCGCGGCGCGGCCCGAATGCTTGCCCATCACCAGATTGGTTTCCGACAGGCCGATGTCGGTGGGGCGCATGATCTCGAACGTCTCGGCGTTCTTCAGCATGCCGTCCTGATGGATGCCGCTTTCATGCGCGAAGGCGTTCTTGCCGACGATGGCCTTGTTGAACTGCACGGCAAAGCCCGACACGGTGGCAACCTTGCGGCTGATGTTCATGATCTTGGTGCTGTCCACCCCGGTGCGGTAGGGCATGATGTCATTGCGCACCTTCAGCGCCATCACCACTTCTTCCAGCGCGGTATTGCCCGCGCGTTCGCCCAGGCCGTTGATGGTGCATTCGATCTGCCGCGCCCCGGCCTCGACCGCCGCCAGCGCATTGGCCGTCGCCATGCCCAGATCATTGTGGCAATGGGTGGCAAAGGTGATGCTGTCGGCCCCCGGCACCCGTTCCAGCAGCATCCGGATCAGATCGGCGCTTTCGCGCGGCACGGTATAGCCCACGGTGTCGGGGATATTGATCGTGGTGGCCCCGGCCCTGATCGCAATCTCGACCACGCGGCACAGATAGTCATGCTCGGTGCGCGTTGCGTCCATCGGCGACCACTGGATATTGTCGCACAGGTTGCGGGCATGGGTCACGGTGCCATGAATCCGCTCTGCCATCTGGTCCATGTCCAGGTTCGGAATGGCCCGGTGCAGCGGCGAGGTACCGATGAAGGTATGGATGCGCGGGCGGCGCGCATGTTTCACCGCCTCCCAGCAGCGGTCGATATCCTTGTAATTGGCCCGCGCCAGCCCGCAGATGATGGATGTTTTCGCCTGTTTGGCAATGTCGCGCACTGCGGCGAAATCGCCTTCCGAGGCGATGGGAAAGCCCGCCTCGATGATGTCCACGCCCATGTCATCCAGCAGGGCCGCAATCTCCAGCTTTTCGGCATGGGTCATGGTGGCGCCGGGGCTTTGTTCGCCGTCGCGCAGCGTCGTGTCAAAGATCAGGACGCGGGGTTGCGTGGTCTTGTCGGTCATGATGGTCTTTCCTTGTTCCTCTGGCCTGTCCCGGGCGCTGGTCACCTCTGAGCGGTCGCGCCCGCAGGGCACGCTCAGAGGAGGCTGAGGAGAAGAAGCGCACGGGGGCAGGGGGGCAAAGGCGACCCCCAGGCGAAGGAAATGATGCGATCCCGTGTCATGGGGCGGATCATACGGAGGAATCCCCGAAAGGGAAGGCGGAAAATCGCCTGCAGGGACGGGTTCCGGCAGCATGCCCGTTGGCCTGTGCACCTGAGACTGCCGCTTTCCAGTCTGATCCCTGGCAGCGGCCCGCTTTGGCGCTAGCTGGCCGGGCAGGGGGATGGGGCATGGTACAGGCACTTGTTGTGGGCGCATCGGGCGGCATCGGGCAGGCGCTTGTTGCGGCGCTGCGCGCGCGGGGGGATAAGGTGACGGGGCTGTCGCGGTCCGCCGATGGTCTGGACGTGACCGATGAGGCCAGCATCAGTGCCGCACTGGCCCCGCTGACGACACCCTTCCAGACAGTGATCGTTGCCACAGGCGCGCTGGAGATCAGCGGTGCCGCCCTGGAAAAAAGCCTGCGCGGGGTAGAGGCATCGGCGCTGGCCGCCCAGTTCGCGCTGAACAGCATCGGCCCGATGCTGGTCCTGAAACATGCGTTGCGCCTGTTGCCGCGCGATGCGCCTGCGCGTTTTGCGGTGCTGTCGGCGCGGGTCGGGTCGATCGGCGACAACCGGCTGGGGGGGTGGTATTCCTACCGGGCGGCCAAGGCGGCGCTGAACCAGCTTGTCCATACGGCGGCCATCGAAATTGCCCGCACCCATCCGCAGGCGGTCGTCACCTGTCTGCACCCCGGCACCGTCGCCACGCCCTTCACCGCAAAATACCTTGGCACGCATCCCGCCGTTCCCCCGGACGAGGCGGCGCAGAACCTGCTTGCCGTGCTGGACAGCCTGACGCCCGCCCAGACCGGCGGCTTCTTTGACTGGCAGGGCAGGGTGGTGCCATGGTGACGCGCCTGATCCTTGTGCTGGGCGATCAGCTGACGCCCGACATCGCCGCCCTGCGTCAGGCCGACAAGGCGCGCGATCTGGTGGTCATGGCCGAAGTGATGGCCGAGGCCAGCTATGCCCGGCATCACCCGCAGAAAATCGCCCTGGTTTTCGCCGCGATGCGCAAGTTCGCGGCCAGCCTTGCGGCAGAGGGGTGGGCGGTTGCCTACACCCGTCTGGATGACCCCGACAACAGCCAGTCCATCGGTGGCGAGCTTCTGCGCCGCGCTGCCGAACGGAAGTCGGGCGAAGTTCTGGCGACCTCGCCGGGTGAATGGCGCCTGATCCAGGCGCTGAATGACCTGCCGCTGCCCGTCACGCTGCTGCCTGATGACCGCTTTCTGTGCTCGCTTGCCGACTTCGCCGCCTGGGCCAAGGATCGCAAGCAGTTGCGGATGGAGTACTTCTACCGCGAGATGCGCCGCAGGACCGGCCTGCTGATGGAGGGGGACAAACCCGCTGGCGGCCAGTGGAACTTCGACCATGACAACCGCAAGCCCGCCACCCGCGATCTGTTCCGCACGCCGCCGCCGCGCTTTGCCCCCGATGCGGTGACGGCAGAGGTGCTGGAGCTGGTGGCCGCGCGCTTTGGCACAAACTTCGGTGCCCTGCACCCCTTCCCCTGGGCCACTGACCGGGCGGGGGCCCTGCAGGCGCTGGACCATTTCATCGACCATTCCCTGGCAGGCTTTGGCGATACCCAGGATGCCATGCTGGCGGATGATCCGGTGCTGGCCCATTCGCTGCTGTCGCCCTATCTAAACCTTGGTCTGCTGTCCCCGCGCGAGGTCTGCGGCCGCGCCGATGCCGCCTTTCGCGCGGGCCTTGTGCCGGTCAATTCCGCCGAAGGCTTCATCCGGCAGATCCTTGGCTGGCGCGAATTCATGCGCGGCATCTATTTTCTGGAAGGCCCCGATTACACCCGGCGCAATCTGTTGGCCCACAACCGTGCCTTGCCGCCCCTCTATTGGGGCGGCCCCACGCGCATGGCCTGCCTGTCGCATACGGTGGGCCAGACCCGCGACATGGCCTATGCCCACCATATCCAGCGCCTGATGGTGACAGGCAACTTCGCGCTGCTGGCCGGAGTGGACCCGTTCCAGGTGCATGAGTGGTATCTGGCCGTCTATATCGACGCCTTTGAATGGGTCGAAGCCCCCAATACCATCGGGATGAGTCAGTTTGCCGATGGCGGCGTCGTCGGGTCCAAGCCCTATGTGTCGAGCGGTGCCTATATCAACCGGATGTCCGATTATTGCGGGGGCTGTGCCTATGATGTGGCGCAGAAGTCCGGTCCGGGGGCCTGCCCGTTCAATCTGCTGTACTGGCATTTCCTGCTGCGCCACCGCATGCGCTTTGCGCAGAACCCGCGCATGGCGCAGATGTACCGCACCTGGGACAGGATGGAAGAGACCCGCCGGACAACCGTGCTGGCAGAGGCGGATGCCTTTCTGGCCCGGCTCGATGCGGGCGAGGTGGTCTGACGGCTCAGTTGCTGCCGGTCGGTGCCGTTCCGGTCGCCGCGGGGGCAGGGGCCGCAGCGGCAGCCGCCGGGCCTGCCGCCGGGGCCGTCGCAGGGCCGGTTGTGGGGCCTGCCGCCGGGGCGGTCGCAGGGCCGGTCGTGGGTCCTGCCGCCGGGGCGGTCGCAGGGCCGGTCGTGGGGCCTGCCGCCGGGGCGGTCAGCGCGCCGTCATTCCAGATGCCGCCGGTTTCCTGCCCCGAGGCATAGCGCATGATACCGTCGCCCTGCCGCTTGCCCGCACGGAACATGCCCTCATAGACATCGCCGTTTGCATAGGTGGCGATGCCCCGGCCATCGATCTTGCCCGCTTTCCACGCCCCGACGTAGCGAAAACCGTCCGCCATCGTGACCTCGCCCTGGCCTTCGCGCTGCCCCTGCACGAACTGGCCCTTGTAGACGCTGCCATCGGGATAGGTGGCCGTGCCCTCGCCCTGCCTTTGGCCGTTTTCCCACTGCCCGACATAGATGTAGCCGTCGGGGTAGGTCATCTTGCCGGTGCCTTGGATGACTGCGCGCTGGAACTCGCCCTCATAGACCTGCCCGTTGGCATAGGTGGCGCGGCCCTTGCCCTCTGGCACACCTGCCTTCCAGTCCCCGTCATAGGTGGACCCGTCGGCGTAGGTGATCTTGCCGGGACCTTCGGCCTGATCCGCCAGGAACCGGCCGACAAAGACCGATCCGTCGGGATAGGTGACGGTGGCTTCGCCCTCGCGGCGGCCCGCCAGCCAGTCGCCCTCATAGACATAGCCGTCCGTCCCCGTGAACCGGCCCTTGCCCTGCAGGCGGTCGGCGACAAATCCGCCGACATAGAAATCGCCATTGGCGTAAAGGATTTGCCCCGCGCCCTGCCTTTGGCCGTTCACCAGCGCGCCTTCATAGACATCGCCATTGGCCTGGGTCAGCTTGCCGGTGCCGTTCATCTGCCCCTCCGCCCACTGGCCGACATAGGTCAGCCCGTCCGGCATCGTCAGGCTGCCCTGCCCGGACCGCTGGCCGCGCACAAGCCCGCCGTCATAGACCGCGCCGTCGGGATAGGTGATCTTGCCGAGCCCTTCCTTGACGCCTTCCACCCAGTCGCCCTCATAGCTGGAGCCGCCGGGGCTTTTCAGGGTGCCCTTGCCGTGGTGCATGGCATTCAGGAACGATCCGGTATAAACTCCACCATTGGCATAGTTTGCCATGCCCTGGCCCGTCATCTGCCCGTCGGTCCAGTCGCCCTCATAGGTGCCGCCGTCGGAAAAGGTGATCTTGCCCTTGCCCGCAGGCTTGCCAGCCGCGAACTGACCCTCATAGACCGATCCGTTCGGAAAACGGGCCACGCCCTTGCCCCGGATTTCGCCCGCAACCCACTCGCCGGTGTATTCATAGCCGTTGGGCATGCGATAGCTGCCGGTGCCGTCTTGGCGGCCGTCCTTGAAGGTGCCTTCATAGACACTGCCATCGTCATATTGCTTGGCGATCACCTCGCCCTCTGTCTGGGCGAAGACAAGCGTCGGTGCCCCTGCCAGCGCCAGGGCCAGTACCCCTGTCCGCACCACCCGCATGCCTGCTGCTGATCCCACGCCCTTTGCCCCCTGTAACGGCGGAACGGGGGGCCTGTTC
This sequence comes from Rhodobacter sp., assembly GCA_020250175.1. Lineage (GTDB taxonomy): Bacteria > Pseudomonadota > Alphaproteobacteria > Rhodobacterales > Rhodobacteraceae > Aliitabrizicola. The sequence continues at coordinate 3,400 of JADCEN010000043.1, read as the reverse complement.
CCTGCCACGCGCCCTTCCGCCGCCTGCAAGGTTAGTCGCGCGGTCCCGGCGTGGCAAGCCGGACCGTCCGCAATCGGCTTTTCCTTGCCCGCAACTCTGCTAGAACGCAAGGTGGCCCCGGCAGGGCCGCAGGAGAGCCCGATGGCCGACAGATTCCGCCTGACCCTGGCACAGCTGAACCCGGTTCTGGGCGATCTGCAGGGCAATGCCGCCAAGGCCAAAGCGGCGTGGGAGGCAGGCCGCGCCGCCGGTGCCGACATGGTGGCGCTGACCGAGATGTTCCTGACCGGCTATCAGACGCAGGACCTTGTGCTGAAGCCCGCCTTCGCTGCGGCTGCTGCGGCGGCGCTGGCACAGCTTGCTGCCGATTGTGCAGACGGGCCGGCCCTGGGCATCGGTGCCCCGCACAGGGCGGGGGGCAAGCTGTTCAACGGCTATTTCATCCTGCACGGGGGGCGCATCCAGACGGTCGTGCAGAAACACCATTTGCCCAACAGCGATGTCTTCGACGAAAAGCGCGTCTTCGCGGCCGCCGATGTCCACGGACCCTACCGTATCGGGCCGCTGCGCATCGGCACGCCGATCTGCGAGGACAGCTGGCACCCCGATGTGTGCGAGACGCTGGCCGAAACCGGGGCCGAGATTCTGCTGGTGCCCAACGGATCGCCCTATCACCGGGGCAAGCCCGATATGCGGATGAACCTGATGGTCGCGCGGGTGGTCGAAACCGGCCTGCCGCTGGCCTATCTGAACATGACCGGCGGCCAGGATGATCAGGTTTTCGACGGTGCCTCCTTTGTGCTGAACCCGGGCGGCCACCTGGCCCTGCAGATGCCGCAGTTCGACGATGCCATCGCCCATGTCGATTTCACCCGCGGGCCAGACGGCTGGCGCGCCGAACAGGGGCCGCTGGCCGCGATCCCCGACGGGCACGAGGCCGATTACCGCACCATGGTCATTGGCCTGCGCGACTATGTGGGAAAATCGGGCTTCCGCAAGGTGCTGCTGGGCCTGTCGGGCGGCATCGATTCCGCCATTGTGGCGGCGATTGCCACCGATGCCATCGGGCCGCAGAATCTGCGCTGCGTGATGCTGCCGTCGGAATTCACCTCGCGGACCTCGCTGGACGATGCGGCAGAGGTGGCCCGCGCGCTGGGCTGCCGGCTGGACACGGTGCCGATCAGCGGCCCGCAAGCGGCTGTCGGCGCTGCCCTTGCGCCTCTGTTCGAAGGCACAGCGCCGGGAGTGACCGAGGAGAACATCCAGTCCCGTCTGCGCGGGCTGCTGCTGATGGCGCTTTCGAACAAGTTCGGGGAAATGCTGCTAACAACGGGCAACAAATCCGAAGTTGCCGTGGGCTATTGCACGATCTACGGCGACATGAACGGCGGCTACAATCCGATCAAGGACCTGTACAAGACCCGCGTCTTTTCGATCTGCCGCTGGCGCAACGAGAATCACCGCCCCTGGATGCTGGGACCTGCCGGGCAGGTGATTCCGCCGCGCGTGATCGACAAGCCGCCCAGCGCCGAATTGCGCGCGGGCCAGAAGGACGAAGACAGCCTGCCGCCCTATCCGGTGCTGGACGCCATTCTGGAGGGATTGGTGGACCGCGACGAGGCCGTGGCGGACCTTGTGGCGCGCGGGTTCGACCGCGACACGGTCAGAAAGGTGGAACAGCTGCTGTACCTCAGCGAATACAAGCGTTTCCAGTCCGCCCCCGGCACACGCCTGTCCTCCCGCGCCTTCTGGCTGGACCGCCGCTATCCGATCGTGAACCGCTGGCGGGATGGCGGCTGACCTGGCCGGTGAGCAGATGTCATAACTCTGTAGGGAAGGCAGCGCTATGTTTCGTCAGCACTGCAACCGGAGTGACATCATGATGACCCGCCTGCTGTCTGCCACATCCGCACTGATGCTTTGCGCAGCCGCCCCTGCCAGCGCTGAAACCACCCTGCGGGTGATGAGCTACAACGTCTGGGGCGGCGGGGCGAACGAAGCAAAGGGTATCGAGGAAACCGTTGCTGTGATCCGCGCTGCCGGGGCCGACATTGTGGGTATGCAGGAAACGCGGCTGGAACCTGATCCCTGCACGCCCACCGATTGCGCGGCCACCGGCCCCAGTGTGGCCCCGGCCATTGCCCGGGCGCTGGGCTGGCATGTCTACGACCAGACGCAGCAGAACGGGGCGTTGTGGGCCAATGCGATCCTGTCGCGCTATCCGATCGGCCCGGCCACCCCCAATGATCTTGGCGTGCCCATCGACGTGAACGGCACAACTGTCTGGCTGTTCAACATCCACCTCGACGATGAACCCTATCAGCCCTACCAGCTGCTTGGGATCGAATACGGCCCCGCCCCCTTCATCACCTCGGAAGCCGAGGCCATCCGCTTTGCCGATCAAACCCGCGGCCCCGCAATGGAGTTGCTGGCGCAAGACATGACCGCAGCCGAAGGTGCCGCCGCCATTTTCGTGACCGGCGATTTCAACGAACCCTCAGGGCTGGACTGGACGGAAGCTGCTGTGGCCGCAGGGCAGCAGCCCGTGGCGGTGAACTGGCCCACCACGCGCCGTCTGACCGATGCGGGCTTCATCGATGCCTTGCGCGCCATGCATCCCGATCCGGTGGCGAAACCCGCCTTTACCTGGACCCCGCGTTATGACGAGGCTGCTGCGGATGATCATCCTGACCGCATTGATTTCGTGCTGGCCCGGGGTGCCGGTCTGCGGGTGACAGATGCCGCCATCGTCGGGGAAGACGGGCCGCGCAGCGACATCGTGGTCATGCCCTGGCCGTCCGACCACCGCGCCGTGGTGGCCGAGGCAAGGTTCTGACCCCTTCGTCAGGCGCGCCCCGCGGCTGCTGACAGGCTGCTGAACACGTGCCTGCCGCATAGACCGCTGGCCGGAAAGCAGCACTCTCTTCCGCAGGCGCCGTGCGGTCTGCACGGTCTGGCAGGAAGGGCCATCGCCCCGGCCCCGCTGTGCTCATTCCACAGGTCCGCCGGGGCCACGGCCCCCGGCCAGCATGCGTTCCGCCCATGATTGGCGCGCTCGCCCGCCGGGCCGGGCGCTTGCCTCTATCGCACTTGGACCTGCCGGACTACTGGGCACCGTCCCGCGCGGGCGGGGGAAACGCGGTGCGTTTCCTCTTCCCGCCCCGAGACGGGGGGGACCGGTAGCGCCCCACGCATGCCGAACCCGTCCCAATGGCAGGGGCCATCGCCCCTGCCACAGCGCCACGTTGACCCTTGGCCCGCCGGGGGCCAAAGCCCCCGGCCAGTATCCGTGTTCGTCAAGCGGTTTGTACGGGTCTTGTTTCCTGCCATTCCCTGTTTTCGCGCAGGAGTGTGTTGGCGAGGATGAGGAGTTTGCGCATCGCGGCGACGAGGGCGAGTT
>JADCEN010000042.1 GCA_020250175.1 Rhodobacter sp. | reverse complement strand
CTGCATCGCCAAGCAGATCTTCAGGTCGCTTGCAGCCCTTCAGCAACTCGTCCAGCAGTTCGTTTGAAATCGTCATTGTCATTGCTCCTCTCAGGAAGCATGGACAAGATCACAGATACACAGAAGGCCGGACACTCTCCTTTTCATCGACCGACAGGACCACCGCATGGGCGGGAGGTGCCACATAAAGACCGACCACATCACGCAGCTTGTCGACAAAAGCCGGATCGTTCGACAGCTTGAACTGCCGCCAGCGGTGCGGGGCCAGGCCATGCGCCTTCCAGATGTCGCACACGGTTGACGCCGCCAGTCCGACGGCTTTCGCCATCGCGCGTAACGTCCAGTGCGTCGCATCCGGCGGCGGCGGCCCCTGGGTGAGACGGAGAACTTCTGTCACTTTCGCCTCCGCCGTCTTAGGGATGCCGGGCGGGCGCGTCTTCTCGCGCAAGAGGCCCGCCACGCCCTCCGACATGAACCGCTCCTGCCAGCGCCAGACGCAGGTCTTCGACTTGCCTGTCGACGCCATGATTGCGCTGGTGCCAGTCCCGTCTGCGGACAACAGAACGATCCGCGCCCGCCAGACATGCTTTTGCGGCGAAGAGGGAGCCGAAATGATCGCCTCAAGCTGAGCGCGATCCGTCGGCGTCACGGTGAATTGAATTCCTGTGCGCATGAACCTCAATCGCACAGACAACAATTCAAGGGAATCCACTTTTGGATTCCTTTGTTACGATCAATCCACTAGCCGAACGAAACTGGAACCCCAGATCCGGCTATGCTTACCTCTGCAACGGGCACCGTCACGAACCTACCAAGCAAACCCGTGCTAACGATGGTTTAGGGTTTCGCATTGACTGGCCCAAATCTGCGCTGTTGTCCCAGTGAGTGCCGTCTTGAACTCTCTGACATGGGATGAGCTTCGATGTCGTTCGATCGCCGCCCCGTCTGCCCAAAGCTCTTGAATGATCAGTCGAACCGGGTGTTTGCGCGATTGGTAGACATCATACCGTAGGCAACCAGCTTCAAGGATCGATTGGCGGGCAAGCTCTGACACCGCCACGTTCACTTGCTTGATGTCAGCGTCTGGCACTTCGATGATGGCAAACAAAGTGACTGGGTCCTGCATGAATTCTTTCCTTTCAGACGCGACCACGGATCAGATCCGCTGCACGTTCGGCGATCATGATGACCGGCGAGGCCGTGTTGCCAGATACGATTCTCGGCATGATCGAGGCATCGACAATCCTTAGCCCTGCAAAGCCCCGCAGCTTCAATGTCGGGTCAACCACGGCGTCAATGTGGTTCCCCATTCGGCAGGTGCCCACCGGATGAAAGATCGTGGTCGCGATATCCCCAGCCTTCGCCGCTAGCTCGGCGTCGGTCTCGAAACCGGGGCCAGGAAGCCATTCCTCAGGGACGTAGGGCTGCAGGGCGCGGGCGGTCATGATCTGCCGAGCCTGTCGGATTGAAGCAACTGCGATGCGGCAGTCTTCGGCGGTCGACAGGTAGTTGAGGCGGATGTCGGGCTGTATGTCTGGCCGCGCTGTTGTTGCGTGGACGCTGCCAACCGAGGTCGGCCGGAGGTTGCAGACCGAAACCGTGATCGCCGGAAAGGGATGCAGCGGGTCACCCAACCGGTCGGTTGACAAAGGTTGGACGTGGTATTCAAGGTCGGGCGTTTCCCGGTCAGGACTTGACCTTGTAAACATGCCGAACTGGCTGGGGGCCATCGACATCGGTCCACTGCGGGTCAGCGCGTATTGCAGGGCGATGCGGGCGCGGCCTATCAGGCTTCCCGCCATGTCGTTCAGAGTAGGCGTGCCACGCACCTTGAACACGGTACGAATCTGCAGATGGTCCTGCAGGTTTTCGCCCACGCCGGGCAACTCATGTGCAACGGGGATACCCAGGGCCGACATACGCGCCGGTTGGCCTATCCCTGAAAGCTCCAATATCTTCGGGCTGTTGATTGCTCCGGCAGAAAGGATCACCTCGGACCCGGCGCGGGCCTGGAAAGGGGCGTTGTCGGCCAGCCATTCGACGCCCATCGCGCGGTGGCCATCCAGCAAGATGCGGCGGACCAGCGCATGGGTTACCACCCTCAGATTGCCCCGCCGCATCGCCGGGCGCAGGAACCCGCGCGCCGTGTTCCAGCGCAGGCCCCGCGACTGGTTGACCTGAAAGAAGCCCGAGCCTTCGTTCGAGCCGTCATTGAAATCATCGCGGGGCAGGATGCCGAATTCCTTTGCCCCCTCCTGCACGGCGCGCAGGATGTCCCAGCTAAGCCGTTGACGTTCTACCCGCCATTCGCCACCCGCACCATGCAGCGGGCTTTCCCCGTCGCAGTGGTCCTCGGACTGGCGGAAATAGGGCAGGACATCGTCCCAGCCCCAGCCCGGATTGCCCATCTGCCGCCAAAGATCATAGTCGGCGGCCTGCCCACGCATGTAGATCATGCCATTGACTGACGAACAGCCCCCCAGCACACGTCCACGCGGATAGCTGAGTGAACGGCCGTTCAGGCCCGGTTCCGGGGCAGTCTTCATCATCCAGTCGGTGCGCGGATTGCCGATGCAGTAAAGATATCCGACCGGGATCTGCACCCAGTGATAGCGGTCCGATCCCCCAGCCTCCAGCAGCAGGACGCGGGTCTTGCCGTCTGCGGTCAGCCGGTTGGCCAGCACACAGCCCGCCGTTCCGGCACCGATGATGATATAGTCGTAGGCACCTTCGTCCGTCATGGCTGTCCCAGTCCGGAAAGGTCGGCCCAGAACGGCTCCATCGCTGCGGTCAGGCGCTGCCATACTGCAAAGCGGCGGTCGTAAAGTGTCTTGCGGGCCGGATCGGGGGACAGCACGGCCCGCTGGGTTGTCATCGCCGCGACGGCCGCTTCCTCACTGGCAAAATGCCCAATGCCGACCGCTGCGGCAATCGCACCGCCAAGCGCACCGGTTTCCTCGGCACTGCCAAGACGCACTGGCAGGCCCAGGATATCCGCCATCATCTGGGGCCAGTAAGGCGACCTTGTACCACCGCCCGACAGATAGACCTGCGTTATTCCGGCACCGCCCCGTGTCAGGATGCCGATGTGACGGCGATGCTCGAACGCGACGCCTTCATAAAGCGCGCGAAGAAGGTGACCCTCGTCATGCCATCCAGCCAGCCCGTAGAACCCGCCACGCTGGTGCGCGCCATGCCGTCCGCCGTAAAGGAAGGGGTGGAACATCGGATCGTCCGCAGCCATCGCCGCGCGGCCGACCAGATCATTGACCAAGGCAAAGGCATCACCGTGGTGCCCTTTCCGTTCGACCAATGTCCGGACATACCATTCCAGATTTGCCGCAGAGGTTGCGCTGTTGTCCATGTTGGCAAAGCGGCCGGGGCCGAAGGCCGCCACCATGAAGACATTCGGATCATTGGCCAGGGCCTTGGCAAAGACCTGGTTGATCGACCAGCTGCCAAGCACGATTGAGGCCGCCCCACTGCCAATGGCGCCAGACCCAAGGGCCGAGGCCACCACATCGAAGTACCCTGCTACGACAGGAGTACCCGCGCAAAGCCCGGTCGCTGTCGCGGCTGCAGGGGTGACATGGCCCACCATCTCAGTCGGCTGGAGCAATCGCGGCAAGAGCGGCATGGCATCGGCCAAGCCATAGAGCGCCATCAGGCCCGTGTCATAGCTGGCCCCGGGCAGGCGCAGAAGGCCCGCGCCGGACATGTCGGAGACCTCGGTTGCCCGCTCACCAGTCAGATGCCATCCGATGATGTCCTTCGCGAAACAAAGAGTTCCCGCGCGAGCGTAGACCTCGGGCCGCTGGGTCTTGACCCAAGCCAGCAGCGTGGGCGTCTGCGAGGGCCAGGGACGTTGGCCACAGATCGCGTGCAACTCGGCGCCGACTCTGGCGTCAAGATCGGTCGCCAATGCCGCAGCACGGCTGTCCAGCGACTGGATGCCCAGAAGCGGCTCCCCGCCCTTATCAAGAAGGTAAAGTCCGTTGCCGTGGCCCGCCAGACCGATGGCCGCGATCCGTTCCTGCACAACCGCAGCCTTTTGCAGACATCCCGAAATCGCCGCACGCGCATTGGCCCAAAGCTCGGCCACCGGGCGTTCGACCATGCCGGGCGCGGGTTTAAGCGTGGTACCATCCACGCCGTAGCGCGCCACTTGGCCGCCAGCCAGATCGAACAGAACCGCCTTGACCACGGTATTGCCGATGTCGATACCAAGCAGGAGATCAGGTACCACGATTGTAGACCTCCCACGCCGCGGCCCCGTCAGCACCCTGGTGGATGATCGCCATCAATGCCGCGACAACCGCCTTCGGATTGGCATGCTGATAGATGTTCCGGCCATAGACGAGGCCTTTTGCACCCTGCGCCACCAGTGCTGCCGATTTCTCGAGCACCACCCGCAGGTCTTCCTTGCCGCCGCCGCGCGCCAGGACTGGCACTCGGGCCGCCTCAACCACCCGGTGGAAATCCTGCGGATTGGTCGTCGGGTCGGCCTTTATGATGTCGGCCCCCATCTCTGTCGCAAGGCGAGTAAGGGTCACGATCTTCTCGGCATCGCCATCCACCTGATACCCGCCGCGCACATCATTCGGCAGCATGACCAGCGGTTCGATCATCAGTGGCATCCCGTAACGGCTGCAATCGGCGCGCACACGGGCGATGTTCTGCACGCACTGGCGGAAAAGCTCGGGCTCATCCGGGAGCATGAAGAGATTGACCACCACGCAAGCTGCGTCCATCTCGACTGCTGGCAGAACCGGGTCGTCGGCATTCTGCAACTCGGCCCACATCACACGGTGGCGGGTGGCGTTGTAGGGGTTGCCCATGTCAAGCCGCATCACCAGCGCAGGCTTGTCGTGTTCAGGTCGGGACTGAAGAAGGTCGGCCTGCCCGAAGGCCATCTGGATCGCATCGGGGCGGGCGCCAACCAGCATCTCGACCACGCGGGGCATCTCCTCAAGCCCGTTCAGAAAGCTGGGTTCATTGCAGACGCCGTGATCGACAGCCACGTCAAGGCAACCGCCGTTGCGAAACAGCCGGTTCATCCGGACCTTGGGCGAGATTTTCATGGGTGGGTTCCTTCTGGGTCGGGCAATGTGACCCCGTGCCAGGTTGCAAGATCGCTGAGAAAGCGGGTGATTTCGGCGTGTGTCTGATCCTTGGTCCAACCGCATTCTGTGGCCATGACCTTGGCGACTGCTGTGACCAAAGGCAGAGAGAGAAGACCGCGAATGGCGAGAGGACCGCGCCTTTGCAGAACATCGGCCAGATGCAGTGCCTGTTCGCGGCGGACGGCCCAGATCACCTCACCCTCAGTCATTGGCCCGTCGGGCAAGGGGCGGTCATCCTTGGCGCAGAATGCAGCTATTGCCGCCGCGCAAGCCCCGTAAAGGTCAACCAGATACGCGGCACGATCTGGGGCAAGACCCTGCTCCGCCACCAGGTCGGCAGCCAGTTGGTCCGAATACCCCGCCCCGCCGCCAATGGCCATGTCGCGGGTGCTTGCCCTTCGAGCAAGGCCCAGGTCGGCCAGCACGAGATCAACAGTCTCTTCGGCAAAGGCGCGGTAGGTCGTCCATTTGCCGCCCACCATGCCGATCTGTGGCACCGCTCCGTACAGACGCCGCACCGCATGCCCGCGCGAGATGCGCCCCGTGAAATCGGCGTCGCTGACCGGCAAGGGGCGGATACCGGCATAGGCATAGACGATCTGATCCGGCGTGACCGGGATCGCCGGGAAAAGCCCCTGCAAGGCACCAAGGATATAGTCGCGCTCCTCAAGGCTGCAGGCGGTCCGGCCCGCTGTGTTCACCCGCAGGTCTGTGGAGCCCGCAAGAATACGGCCGAGGTATGGAAAGACAATGCAGACCCGGCCATCGTCATGCTCGTAGTAGATCATGTGGCCATCCAAGGCTGACATCAGCGCTGGGTTGTCGAGGATCAGGTGCGACCCCTTGGTTCCCGACACCAACCGCTCATTCAGCCGCGCACCCAAGGTGGCAGCGCTTTCGTCGATCCAAGCCCCAGTCGCGTTCACGATCACCCGCGCGCTGACCGGCAAGGTTTTCCCGGTCTCGGTGTCGGTCAGAGTTAGGCCTGCGTCGGCATGAGTCACTTGCGCATAGTTCAGCGCCAAAGCCTGTGGGTTCCGCGCCATGGCGTCGCTGACCAGTTCGATTCCCAACCGCTCGGGATGAGATATCCAGGCATCGAAGTAGGTAGCCGAAAAGCGCAAGGTTGGCCGCAGCGCCGGAAAAGCCGCCTTCGTCGCCGCGCGCCCGCGAAAGCGGTGGCGCGGCAGCATCCGACCCTTTCGCGATATCGTGTCGTAGAGCATCAGCCCCAGCTTGATCGGCAGCGCCCCGCGCGGCCGCGGGCGCCCCGTAAAGCCCAGAAAACTGAACGCCGCATTGGCAAGGCCCGAGGCAAAGCGTTCGATCGGAACAGTCGTAGGCAGCGGGCGGACGAGGTGCGGCGCGTTGCGCAAGAGTCGGTCGCGTTCGATCAGGCTCGCACGGACAAGGGAAATCTCGCCATTTTCCAGATAGCGCAGACCACCATGGATCATCCGCGACGGCGCCGCAGAACAGCCAGAGCAGTAGTCGTTCATCTCGACCAGCAACACCCTCAGGCCCTGATGCGCCAGATCGTGGAAGACGCCGATCCCGTTGATCCCGCCACCCACGACGATCACGTCGAAGGCCCCGTTTCCGGCGATCTCCTTGATCCTTTGGTGGCGTGCATCAGGCATAGCGTCTTCCTTCGCGGAGGGGCGCTCCGCCGTTGTGGTCTTGCATATCTCTGGGTCGCCTCAGTCGGCGGTAGGGGTCAGGTGTTGGTCAATTGCGCGGGTGATGGCTTCAAGGTCGGTTTTGGTCAAACGCAGGTAACCCGCCTTAGCGTTCTCGATCGCCTGATCGGGATTGCGTGCGCCGCATAGGGCAAAGGTCAGGCCCGGTTGGGCAAGCGTCCAGGCGATCACCACCTGGGACGGACTGGCGGCGTGCTGGCTAGCAATAGGGCGGATGGTCTGCATCAGCCGATCAACGCGGGCCCGGTTTTCGGGGGAAAACCGTGTATCCTCGCGCCGCTGATCGTCGCCTGAAAAGACACGATCCGCCGTGATACCGCCCGTCAAAAGGCCCAGGCCCAGAACGGAATAGCCCATGACCGCGATACCATTTTCACGGCAGGCAGGCAAATGCGTCCCCTCGATCCGCCTTTGCAGCATCGAGTATTCCTCTTGCACTGCTGCGATGCCGCCCGCCGCGCGATAGGCGGCCACATCGGCTGGTGAGGTATTCGAGGCGGCGAAAGCCAGGATCTTGCCCTCGGCCTGCAGGGACTTGAGCGTCGCCACGGTTTCGGGAATGGGCACGGTCGGGTCTTGCCAATGGGTAATGTAGAGGTCGATCCGGTCGGTCTGCAGCCGCCGTAGGCTTGCTTCCACCTCATGCCGGATCGCGGCGGGGCTGAGGTCTCGGTGGACCGGCAGTCCTCCTTGCGAGAAGAAATAGGGTCCGCGCTGATTATGCCAGACCAGCCCGCATTTGGTGGCGATCACCACCTGATCGCGGCGGCCCTTGATCGCGCGGCCAACCACTTCCTCCGCATGGCCAAGGCCATAGGCGGGGGCGGTGTCGATCAGCGTGATTCCGGCATCAAACCCCGCGCGGATCGCGTCTTCCGCCGCCGCATCATCGGTGCCGCCCCACATCCAGCCGCCGATGGCCCAGGTCCCCAGACCGACCGCGCTGGCGTTGAGGCCTGGTGCAAATTCTCGCATCATCATGTTCATCACGACGCCTGCCCTTCCGTTGTCAGTATGCGGCATGCCGTTTCTTCATCCGTGACCAGCGTCGAGACATAGCCGCCGCGTAGGACCGACCGCACCGGCCCCACCTTGTCTTCCCCCGATGCGACCGCAACCACCCGCCCGCAGGCGCGGATTTCATCGGGCCGCAGGGCCACGAGCCGTTGGTTCAATGCGAAATTTGCAACCTGCCCCCGGTCATGCACTAGATGGCCCAGAAACTCGGCCATGACACCCAGTCCGGGCAGCATCGCCCGGTCGGGCGCGGACAGGGGGTGAAGGTCGAAGTAGGACGATCCTGGCTGGGTGATCGAGCCGATCCCGACAAGGCAGGCCGTCGCCCTGCGGCCAAGATCGAGCACCTCTTTCACTGCCGTCATGTTCATCAGCATCTCGCGCTGCTCCGCCCGTTCGGCAAACAGGGGCGCATGAAGCTGCAGCGATTGCCCGCCCAGCCGTTCTGCCATTCGCGAGGCAAGGTTGTTGACGTCGGTGTGGAACTTGCCTTGCACCCCGCCGGTCAAGGGCACAACTTGCACGTCGATGGGCCGTTCGACCGCCAGAGCATCGACAACCGCCGCCACCGCCTTGCCCCCAGAAATGCCAAGGATGTCGCCATCCCGCAGCGTCTCAGCCAGATGCGCTGCGGCGGCTTGCCCGACTTGTGCCAGCCGCGTCCCGTCATTGTCCGAAACGGTGGGAGAAACGATAGCCCCCTGCAAAAGACCAGTGGCGACCAGTTGCCGTTCCAGATCCATCAGGCGCTGGAAAGGGGTTTCAATGCTGATCTTCACCATGCCCGAACGCCGCGCCAAGGCGATGATGCGGTTCACCTTTGACGTTGAAAGGTTCATCTCTTCGGCAATTTCGGCCTGTTTGCGGCCTTCAATAAAGTGGCGCACCAGCACGGCATGCATCTGCCGCATCGAGGTGAAATCGTCGTTCAACTCGTTCATGCCCTGCCTCCTGCCGCCTGACGTTTCACGAGGTAGTGGTCGAAAGTGACGGCAGCCAGCAGGATCGAGCCCCGGATGATGTCCTGCCAGTAGACAGACACGTTGAGAAGGGCGAGCGACGAAGATACCAGCGACAACAGGATGGCCCCTAAGATCGCGCCAAAGATCGTGCCTTTGCCGCCAGATAGGCTCGCCCCGCCGATAACGGCTGCGGCGATGACGTTCAGCTCCATCCCGACGCCAAAGGTTGGCTGGGCCGAGCCAAAGCGAGCCATGTAGATAATGCCCGCGACCCCGCAAAGGGTGGAGCAGAGGACCGTGGTCAGAAAGATCACCCGCTTGGTGCGGATGCCGGAATAGGCAGCGGCCTTTTCGTTACTGCCAGTGTAGTAGACCAACCGAAAGGCGGTGGTACGCCGCAGAAGGAAGTCGAACACCAGCACGACGACCACGAAGATCACGATTGCCACCGGGATGACGCCGATCGATCCGATCCCGATCCACTTGAAGCTCTCGGGCAGTTCGAACAACCCAAGGGGGCGACCGCCGGTGCCCAGAAGGCAAAGCCCCCGCGCTATGACCATGGCCGCGAGTGTGACAATGAAGTGGTGAAGTCCGACATAGGTAACAAAGAACCCCATGATCGCCCCGATCCCGGCGCAAGCCGCGATCGCGATCAGCGACGCGACCCAGGGGTCAACCCCGTTCAGGAATAGCAAGCCCGCGATGACCATGGCCAATGCCGTGACAGAGCCGACCGAGAGGTCGATTCCGCCCGAGATCAAGAGGATCGTCATGCCGACCACGACGATCGCCTCGACCGAAAAGGCCATGGTCATGGCCCGCATGTTGGTCCAGGTCAGAAAATGCGGGCTGGCAAAAGACATGATCACGAAAAGCGTCAGGATGATCAGCACCAGCCCGGTTTCCCTGGCTCCGAACAGGCGGGACAAAAGGCTGCGGTCTTGGGTCGTCGAGGTCATTGTATTGTCCCGGAAAGCGCCATCGTCCCGGCAATCGCACCGGGCGCAGCAAGTGTCATGATGTTGGTTTCTGTCAGTGTCGGGCCCGTAAGCTCTCCGGTGATGCGGCCCTCGCTGACCACAAGCACCCGGTCGCAGAGACCTATGAGTTCGGGCATCTCGGACGAGATCACGATCACCCCGACCCCGCTGTCGGCGAGCCCCCGCAGGATGCCGTGGATTTCCGCCTTGGCACCAACGTCGACGCCCCGGGTCGGTTCATCTAGGAAGATCACGGTCGGTTCGACAGCAAGAAGCTTGGCCAGCGCCACCTTCTGTTGGTTGCCCCCCGAGAGGCTGGACACAAGATGCGCCATGCTGGCGGCCTTCAGCCGCAGGCTTGCGCCGATGCGCTGCGCCTGCGCCGTCTCGCGCGCGGTGTCGATCACACCACCTTTCCGGGCAACGCGTGACAGGTCCAAAGCTGCGATGTTGGCAGCGATGGACATGTCCAGAAACACTCCGTCCCCCTTCCGGTCTTCGGACAGATAGACAATTCCCTTCGCAATGCAGTCGGCATAGTCGCGAAGGGTCAGCTCCGCGCCATGAAGCCGGACCTGCCCCCTGGCGTTTCCTTCCAGCCTTGTCACACCTCGTGCGATCTCGCTGCGCCCGGCGCCGATCAGCCCGGCAAATCCCAGAATCTCGCCCGTGTGCACTGCGAAGGACACATCGCGGTAGCGTTTCTCGGTCAGGCCGGTGACGCTGAAAATCTCCGGACCGCGCGGGCCTGCCAGCTTTGGAGGATAAAGCGCATCCAACTGGCGGCCCACCATTGCATTGACCACGTCCGCTGGGGTGATGTCTGCAGTGCGGTCCGTGCGGATGTGCTGGCCGTCGCGCATCACGGTGACGCGGTCGCAGTTCTGGAAGATTTCCGCCATGCGGTGCGAGATGTAGATGATCCCGATCCCCCGGGCCGCCAACCCGCGCATGATGCGGAACAGCTTCTGCGCCTCGTGATCCGTCAGGGCCGCGGTCGGTTCGTCCAGGATCAGGATGCGGCAATCCAGCGTCAGGGCCTTTGCGATCTCGACCAGTTGCTGCTGGGAGATCGACAGCCGCCCGGCCGGAGTCCTTGGGTCGATGTCGGCCAGCGGCACCAGCACCTCGGCTGCCCGGGCGATTAGTTCTGGCCCGCCCATGAGGCGACTTCGGGATCGGGCGGTTTGCGCCATGAAGATGTTTTCGGCCACCGAGATATCAGCGCAGAGCGCGATTTCCTGATGCACAAATCCGATCCCCAGACGTTGGGCTGTGGCCGGGCCGTCGATCTGGACCGGCTGCCCGTCAATGCGGATGGTTCCACTGTCCGGCTGCAGGATGCCGTCGATGATGTTCATCAGGGTTGATTTGCCGGCGCCATTCTCCCCGGCCAGTGCATGAATCTCGCCTGCCCGCAGCTCAAGCTGGCCGCTGCGCAAGGCGCGGACTGCGCCAAAAGACTTGGCGATATCGGTCAACTGCAAAAGGGGCGGGCGTTTCTCGGTCATCTGTCGGTCCAGAGAAGGGATGCCCCGCCGATGGCACGGCGGGGCGAAGGGCCTCAGTTGCGGCCTTCCATGTACGCTTCCAACACGAAGCTGTCGGCATTGTCTTTCGTGATGACCGCAAAACCGTTGTCAACAAAGGGGATTTGCATCGGGTTGTAGCCCGAGGTCTTGTAGTCGTTGAACGGATCGATCAGGCCGGGATGCGCACCGAGGAAGGTGTTCATGAACCCGATGAAGCCCTGGATGCCCTGGTTGGGGTTCAGCGCCATGTGGATGTTGCCCGCCTTGATCTCTTCCAGCGTGGTCGGCGAGATGTCGGCGTGGATGATCACCAGCTTGTCCCCGGCGGCCTTCACTGCGGCCACGGCCCCTTCGGCTGATCCGGATTCCGGAATCCACAGCGCGGCCAGATCGGGGTTCGCCTGCAGCATGGCCGACACGGCGGTAAAGGCCGCGTTCGGGTCTTGGTTCGTGGCCTGCCGCCCGACCAGCTTCATGTTCGGATAGTTCTTCTCCATGTAGGCGATCAGCGCCGTCACCCGCAGGTCGTGGTTCGACTGCCCCGGGTTTTCGAGAACGGCGTATTCCGCGCTGTCGCCAACGGCTTTCACGATCTCTTCCGCTGCAAAGGCAGCTTCGGCAAGGTTGTCCGAAGTGATGTAGGCCGTGCGCTTCGACTTGGGTGAGTCGGCGGCGAAGGTCGTGACCGAGACGCCTGCGTCAATGGCGCGGTTGATCGGGTCGATAAACGGGTCCGCCTGCATCGGGTGCAGAAGTATGCCCTTGGGGTTCGTCACCAGATCCTGCTCGAACGAAGCGATCTGCTTGGTGATGTCGTAGTCGGGCGTGCCCGAGAAGACCGCCTCGCAGCCAAGAGCTTCTGCAGCCTGCTTGAAGCCCTCGAAGACCGGCACCCAGTATGGGTGGCCGCTGACCATCACGTTCATGATGTAGGTCTCGCCAGGCTCACAACGAAGCCCTCCTTCGGCCATGACTGCCGGGGACATTCCCAAGAGCGCGACGGCCGATGCCCCGCTCAGTACCAGTGCCTTGACGTAGCTCATGTGTTCCTCCCTTGACGACGCGCACAGCGCCATTTCCGCAAGTTTTCTCGCGCTTCGCAAGATATTGCGCCACAATCGCTAGAATGCTCCATGTCAGGCGGTCAACTGATTCCGCCATTTATGTCGGTCAATGCAATTTATTTCACTCGATAGCATGGACTCCTGCCCTCCCATCCGCGGATCGGCCATCAAGGAAGAGCGCGACGGCAGCAGCGTCATGAATGAAGCTTGGTGTGCCAGGCTCCAACAATGTGAAGAGGAGGGGATTTGATCTGGCTTATGCAGATCAAGAGTAGGGATCAACCGTCAGGGCACAACCACCCCAGGTTCTGGTTACCCTGTGGTCACAAACAGGTCCGTCACCGCAAAGCGGGTCACGTCGATCAACCCCTTGTCCGAGATGCGGAGCTCCGGAATCACGACCAAGGCCAGTAGCGAGTGCTGCATGAAGGCGTTGTTCAGCGTGCAACCACACTCTGCCATGGCTGCGACCAGCGCCTGTGCCTTGTCGGCCACTTCGCGCGCCGGGCGGTTAGACATCAGCCCGGCGATGGGCAGTTCGACCAGCGCCAGCTCCTGCCCGTCGCGCCAGAGGGTGACGCCACCCCCCACTTCGGCCAGCCGGTTTGCAGCCAGCGCCATCTGGTCGCGGTCGGTGCCCACGACAATCATATGGTGGCTGTCATGCGCCACGGTGGAGGCCATGGCCATCCGGCCCCTATACCCAAAGCCCGAGACGAAGGCGTTCACCACCTGCCCCGTCGCCTGATGCCGTTCGACAAGCGCGATCTGCGCGACATCGCCTTGCGCCTCAACCAGCCCGCCAGTCACGGCCAGATCGGCTGTCAGCGCGCGAGTGGGCGCCTGGTTCTCGACCACCCCGATCACGCGCGCCGTCACCTGCGAAGCCCCAGCAGGTGCCGCAATCGCAAAGTCGCGAGCCACCTTCGCCCGGCCCATCCGCACGGTGGCCCGCGCATCCTCAGGCCAGTCATAATGCGGGCAAGTCACCGTCATCCGCCCGGCCTCGGCCACCTTCACACCTCGGGCAAAGACCGCGTTGATCGGCAACTCCCGCAAGTCCGTGGTCAGGATCACATCCGCCCGCCGCCCCGGCGCGATGGAGCCCAACTCGCGTTCCAGACCGAAATGGGTGGCGGTGTTGATCGTCGCCATCTGGATCGCGATCAGCGGATCGCAGCCGCAAGCGATGGCGTGCCGCACCGCGCGGTTCATGTGCCCGTCATGCACCAGCGTGCCGGAATGACTGTCGTCAGTGCACAGGATGAAGTTGCGCGGGTCCAGCCCCTTCTCGGTGATCGCCGTGATCTGGCTTTCGATGTCATACCAGGCCGAGCCCAGCCGCAGCATCGACCGCATCCCTTGCCGAACCCGGTCAATCGCATCCTGTTCCCGCGTGCCCTCGTGGTCGTCCGACGGCCCACCCGCAGCATAGGCGTGGAACGGAATACCCCGGTCAGGGCTGGCGTAATGGCCACCCACGGTTTTGCCCGCGCGCATCGTGGCGGCGATTTCCTCCAGCATCTGCTGGCTGCCGTTGATGACGCCGGGATAATTCATCATCTCTCCCAGCCCGATGATGCCGGGCCAGCGCATCGCCTCGGCCACATCATCGGGGCCGATCTCATAGCCCGTCGTCTCCAGCCCCGGAGCCGAGGGCGCGCAGGACGGCATCTGGGTGGAGATGTTGATCGGCTGCAGCAGCGCCTCGTCATGCATCATCCGTACGCCGCGCAGGCCAAGGACATTGGCGATCTCATGCGGGTCATGGAAGATCGTGGTTGTGCCATGTGTGATCACGGCCGCCGCAAATTCAGCGGGGGTCAACATGCCGGATTCGATGTGCATGTGGCCATCGCAAAGGCCGGGGATCAGGAACTGGCCGGTGGCATCGACAACCGTTGTCTGCGGCCCGATGCTGTGGCTTGCGTCCGGGCCGACATAGGCAAAGCGCCCCTCGGCGACCGCAATCTGCCAACCCGGCAGGATCTCACGGCTTTGGACGTTGACTAACCTACCGCCCGTGATGACCAGATCAGCCGCTGCACGCCCGGCAGCAACGGCAACAAGGCGGGGGGCACAGTCGGCCCAGGACAAAAGTGGAGCATGCTTCATGGGAGCATTTGAACGCGCCGACGCGCGGCATTCAAGCGCCGTGTCAACTGGTCTGTTTCTAGGGAAGGTTTCGGCTGCAGTCAAAGGTGGCAAGAGGCAGTGCATCCCGAGCGAACGCGCCCCGCTGCCGCCTCAACGCTTTCTTGCTGCTGCTGAGCTACTATCCCCCTGTTTTCGCACGCGGAATTCGTCCGTTTGTTGACCTATTGTTGACCCGCCGTTCGGACAGCAAAAAGCCGCCCCGTGGGGCGGCTCGTAACGTCTTGAGAACGTTGTCTAAATTTGGTTGCGGGGGCAGGATTTGAACCTGCGGCCTTCAGGTTATGAGCCAAAACCCCATCGATTCCAATAACTGATGTATTTCAACTGTTTACACGCCAAGCCTTTGATCCAGCGCAATTTTCACTCTCGTAACCACCCGCAGTCAACCGGATTCACCTGCAAAGCTGGCGCGAAACGTGCAGTTACAGGTTGATGTGGCGTTGATGTAGACGATCATCCACCGATTCCAAGCACACACAGGGCGCATGACTGCGATCCAACAGCAAACTCGACGAAAGCGGCTGGACAGATCGATCCACCGTGCCAAAAGACTTCATCGCTGAGCAATTATGACACCATCTGCGTGCTCAAACCGCCCGGTTCCAGGCGCCCCAATCACGCAGAGGCCGAGAAGGGCGAAATACTTAGATTCCAACTTCAAGTGCAACGGTTGATTTGAAGGCCGCGATTTCTTCGGCCATGGCTTCTGCGGGGGTTCTCCAGCCGAGGGTTTTCCTGGGGCGGTTGTTCAACAGGGCTGCGACATCGTTGAGCCAGGTCTGG
>JADCEN010000041.1 GCA_020250175.1 Rhodobacter sp. | reverse complement strand
GACCGAACTGAACGACGTCGCACGAGCGATGAACCAGCGCCCACGCAAGACCCTCGGATGGAAAACGCCCGAGGAAGCCATGGCCGAAGAACTCGCGGCCTTCAAATCAACCGTTGCACTTGAAACTTGAATCCAAGCCCTGCACCCCCATTTCGGCCTGTGGGCCAATTGGGGCCAGCGCCTGCTGGACCTGCACATCGGCTATGAGAGCGTGGAGCCATGGCCCGTCACCCGCCGCGACACCCCCGACGAACGGGCGCGCGCAGCCGGGCTTTCGCCCACGGTCATCCTGAAATCCGATCCCGCTGCGGGCACAGTCACGCTGGACAGTGAAACGGTGCTCTCCGGCATCCCCGCTGCCGCCTGGGACTATCGCCTGGGCAACCGCAGCGCCATTGACTGGGTGCTGGACCAGCACAGGGAAAAGACCCCGAAAGACCCGACGATCCGGGCAAAGTTCAACACCTATCGCTTTGCCGGCCATAAGGACCGGGTGGCGGACCTGCTGGCGCGGGTGGTGCGTGTCAGCGTTGAGACGATGGGCATTGTCGCAGAAATCGCGGCAGCGCGGCGGGCATGAGACGGTTTGCCGGGAACAAGCGCGCGCCGCCCCGGACCTGATCCGGGGCCTTTGCGTCGCGGGGATCGAGGCCCCGGATCAGGTCCGGGGCGGTGTGGATCCGGGTCATGAACCGGGCGCTTCCGTCGGCGGGCCGAACCGGTCCAGCATCCGTGCCCTGATCTGTTCGCGGGCCTGGCGATAGGCGGCAAGCTTGGCCTCGCGGCTTTCGCCAAGCCCGGTGGGATCGAGTATGGGCCAGTATTCCACGTCAAGGTGGTTGAAGCGGGTCAGTTCCAGCGCCTGGCGCTGGCTGGCGGGCGACAGGGCCACGATCAGGTCGAACTGCGACAGGTCATCGCCCCAGTCCTGCATCTCGTCAAAGCTGCGCGAGCGGTGGCGCGACAGCTCGATGCCCAGTTCCTTGCAGACGGCCACCGAAAAGCCATCTATCTCCATGTCATTGCGCACACCGGCGGATTGCACATAGGCGCGCTGGCCGTACATCTGCTTCATCAGCCCTTCGGCCATGGGCGAGCGCACGGCGTTGTGATCGCAGCAGAACAGCACCGACTGGGGAAAGGCCTGTGCCACATCAGCCCCAGTGCAGCACGCAGATCAGCGTGAACAGCCGCCGCGCGGTGTCGGCATCCACCTCGGCCTTGCCCGATAGCCGTTCCTGCAGCACCCGCGCACCTTCGTTGTGGATGCCGCGCCGGGCCATGTCGATGGCTTCGATCTGGCTGGGGGGCAGGCGCCTGACCGCCTCGAAGTAACTTTCGCAAATCTGGAAGTAGTCCTTCACCACCTGGCGGAACGGCCCCAGCGACAGGTGAAACTCGCCCACCTTTCCGGCGGCCTCATCGGCGATGTCGAACACCAGCCGCCCTTCCCGGATCGCAAGGCCCAACCGGTAGGGGCCAGAGGGCACCGGTCGGCCCTCGCGCAGCGGCAGGGCAAAGCTGTTGTCTTCCAGCAGATCAAAGATCGCAACGCGCCGTTCCTGCTCGATCTCGGGCGTGGGTCGGGCCAGGCCCCGCTCGTCGATCTCGATATGGCAGAGGCGGTTGGTCATGGCAGGCCCCAAGTCAAAGCCCGCCGGTGATGCCCGACTGGCGGGCATGGTGCAAGGGTCTTGGCGCGGGGTTCAGGCGAGGAAGAGGCCGGTCAGCAGAAAGGCAGTGCTCAGCATCGGAAGGGAATTACGCGGATGCAATTGAGTCCCACTCAAACCATAAGGCTGTAACAATGGAAGAATGAGGGTCATCACAAAGATGGAATATGCTTCGTCCTTCAGCTTAACCATCGAAAGCCCCAGCGCCAGAAGCACCAGGCCAACATGCAGAGCCTGCCACAGCCATTCCCCCCTGCTCCACGACCAGATAGGCTTGGCAGTGTCGAACAGACCGGTCACCGGGCGTATCCTGTCGTGTGGAACCAGGTAAGCACAGGCAATGCCGAACACCGCACCTCCTGCCAGTGCCATTACCGCCTGGGTTCCTGGCAGGCCGGTTCCAAGCGCAAGCACAGCAAGAACGTAGCATCCGTATCCGGACACGACAGCGTATCGCATCCGCCAGAAAGACCGTCTGTCGGGCAGTCCGCGCTCTATGTAAAGGCTTTCCAAGAGCATCAGGATGTTGAACGCAAGTGCGGCAATGAAGGCGAGTGTCGATACCAAGGAGAGGGACCGGTTGCCGGGCAATGCCAAGACAAGCGGCAGGCATATCAGAGGCAGCACCACGCTCATACTGACGACATACGGCGCCGGATAGCGAAGGCGGAACCTGTCCAACATCGGATCACCGTTGCAACCAAGGCGTGAATATTCCCCCGCTTTCGCTCTTGCGTCAAGCCGGTGCCGTCAGGTGCCCCCTTCATTCAGCCGGTCCAGCCGCGCCCGCACGCTGAGCGCGTGGGCCTGCAGGCTTTCCGAGGTGGCCAGCCGTTCCGCCGCCGGGCCTATGGCAGCAAGCGAGGCCGGGGTCATTTTTGCCAGCGTGGTGCGTTTCATGAAATCCAGCACCGACAGGCCGCTGGAAAACCGGGCCGAACGCGCGGTGGGCAGCACATGGTTGGGGCCGCCGACATAATCGCCGATGGCCTCGGGCGTCCAGGCCCCCAGAAAGATGGCGCCCGCATGGGTGATGGACGCGGCCAGCGCCTCGGGGTCGGCGACGCACAGTTCCAGATGTTCCGGGGCGACGTGGTTGGACAGGGCGGCAGCCTCGGCCAGATCGCGGGTGACGATCACCGCGCCATGGTCGCGCCAGCTGGCCCCGGCGATGGCGCGGCGGTCCAGCGTTTGCAGGCGTTTGCCAACGGCGGCGGCCACCGCCTGAGCGAAGGCGGCATCATCGGTGACAAGGATCGACTGCGCGCTTGCGTCATGCTCGGCCTGGCTCAGCAGATCCAGCGCGATCCAGTCCGGGTCATTTTCCCGGTCGGCGATGACCAGGATTTCGGACGGGCCTGCGATCATGTCGATGCCGACCCGCCCGAAGACGCGTCGCTTTGCAGCCGCGACAAAGGCGTTGCCGGGGCCGGTGATCTTGTCGACCGGGGCAATGGTTTGCGTGCCATAGGCCAGGGCTGCAATCGCCTGCGCGCCGCCGATGCGATAGACGGTATCGACCCCGGCGATGCGCGCGGCCAGCAGCACCAGCGGGTTCACCACCCCGTCGGGCGTGGGGCAGCAGATGACCAGACGTTCAACCCCGGCAACCCGTGCCGGAATGGCATTCATCAACACCGAAGACGGGTATGACGCCAGCCCGCCCGGCACATAAAGCCCCGCCGCAGAAACCGGGGTCCAGCGCCAGCCAAGGCGCGCGCCGGTGGCGTCCTGCCACATGGCATCTTCGGGCCGCTGCCGTTCGTGATAGGCCCGGATGCGGTCAGCAGCGAGTTCCAGCGCCGCGCGGTCTTTGGCGCTGACCGTGGCAATGGCCGCGTCGGTTTCGCCTTTGGAAAAGGCCATGGTTTCCGGCGTCAGCCGCAGGCGGTCATACTGTGCGGTCAACTCCAGCACAGCGGCATCGCCCCGGCAGCGCACATCGGCGATGATCGCGGCCACAGCGGCATCTACATCCTCGGCCTCTTCCCGCTTCATCCCCAGCAGGGAAGTGAAGGCGGCATCGAAACCGGCGTCACGGGTGTTGAGGAAAACGGGCATGGATGGCTCCTTCACCGCCCGCCTTTAGCGCGCCCTGGGGGAAGGCTCAAGGATGCGGCCCGCCTCGGCCATTTTCTGTTCACACCGATCCTCGGGGGGTGATGAGCGATCAAGAACCCTTCGGGGAAGGGTTTCCGTAAAGAACGCCCGGCCCATGGCCGGGCCGGGGGTGGAAACCCCTGGCGCGCGGGATCGTCCGGCGTCTCAGACAGGATGCCCCGGCGCGCGACCTGACGGCGCAAGATAGGGCCGGGTCACATCCTTCAGCGTGACCTCTAGCGCTTCGACCTCCAGCGCAATGGCGCCGTCTCCGGCCAGCGTCAGGGTCACACGCCCGGTGCCGTCGGCCCCCGCTTCAAACCCGACCGACAGCAGCGACAGCACCGTTTTGCGGTCCTGGCGGTTGATGCCTTGGGTTTTCACCGACAGCGCCTCGTCCACGACAAGCAGCGCTTGCACGCGCTCAAACCGGCGGCCGGCACGTTCGGCGGCGTCGCGGTCTTCCCAGCGGAAGCGGTTGATCAGCAGTCCGAAACGCCGCCTGCGCTTCTGCCAGCGCATCTCAAGGATCGGAAAGACGGCATCCTGCACCAGCGCCGACAGCACGGCCAGATCCTCGGCGTCGCGGGCCACCAGATGCAGCGGGGTTTCGGTGGCGTCTTCAAACCTTGCGTCGGCCATCAGCCCGGTATCCGTTCAATCAGCGCGCCGCAGGCGACCAGCTTTTCTTCCACCCGCTCATAACCCCGGTCAAGGTGATAGACGCGGCTGACCACGGTTTCACCTTCGGCCGCCAAGGCCGCCAGGATAAGCGAGACCGACGCGCGCAGGTCGGTTGCCATGACCCTGGCCCCTTTCAGCTTTTCCACGCCGGTGACGGTCGCGGTCCCGCCCCGCACCTCGATCCTGGCACCCATCCGCGCCAGTTCCGGGGCATGCATGAAGCGGTTCTCGAAGATGCGCTCTTCCAGCACACTGGTGCCATCAGCCGTGCAGAGCAGCGCCATCATCTGCGCCTGCAGGTCGGTCGGAAAGCCCGGGAAGGGTTCTGTCACCACATTGACCGCCCGGATGCGGCCATTCCTGCGTGCCACCGTCAGGCCGCGGGGCGTCTGGGACACCGCAATCCCGGCTTCATCCAGCCTGTCGCAGAAGGCCGCGACAAGGTCGATCCGCCCGCCCAGCAATTCCACCTCGCCACCGCAGATTGCGGGGACCAGCATATAGGTTCCCAACTCGATCCGGTCGGTAACCACCGGGTGGGTGGCCCCGCCCAGGCTGGTGACACCCTGAATGGTGATGGTACCGCTGCCTTCACCTTCGATCTGCGCGCCCATGCGGCGCAGGCACTGTGCCAGATCGACAATCTCCGGCTCGCGCGCGGCATTCTTCAGAACGGTCGTGCCCCTGGCCAGCGTGGCCGCCATCAGCGCATTCTCGGTGGCCCCGACCGACACGAAGGGAAATTCAACAACCGCCCCCTGCAGCCGGCCTGACTTGGCCCTGGCATGGATATAGCCGTCGCGCAGGTCAAGCTCTGCCCCCATCGCCTCCAGCGCCTTCAGATGCAGGTCGACGGGGCGCGCGCCAATGGCACAGCCGCCGGGCAACGAGACAACCGCATGCCCGTCACGCGCCAGCAGCGGCCCCAGCACCAGGATCGAGGCACGCATCTTGCGCACGATGTCGTAATCGGCGGTGTGGCTGGTCAGCGCATGGGACGACAGCGCAAGCACCTGCCCGCCCTGCAGGCTTGCCACCTCGGTGCCCAGCGATTGCAGCAACTGCGTCATGGTGCGGATATCCGACAGGCGCGGCGCATTGGTCAGCGTCAGGGGCGCATCGGTCAGCAGTGTGGCGGGCATCAGGGTAAGGCAGGCGTTCTTCGCCCCTGCGATCGGGATAGCCCCGTTCAGCGGGCCATTGCCCTTGACCACAATCGAATCCATCTGCCCGCCTCATGCATTGTCTTGTTGCCGGTCGGTTGGACCGGAGCCGTCTTTCGCCTGATCCGCGCCACCCGGATCGGGATGATCATCGTCCTGCCGCGCCTTTGCCTGCGCCTTGCGCCTGGCGATATTGGCCTTGAGCGCCGCCTTCAACCTGTCCTCGCGGCGCAAACCCTTTGTGCCGCCCGCAGCAGCGGACCCGCGAGAGGAAAAGGGTGGCGCATCCGTCATGCCGACCTCTTAGCGCAAGCCGCAGGCCTGGTCCAGATTGCGTTCCAGATAGCCCTTGCACGGCATCCGGAATGAGGCTAATCAGCCGCCCGTGATCACGGGGCCCGTCCGGCGCTGTGATGGCCCGGTGATACGCCGCTCCCCCGGCAAGGGGAACACGGCGCAAGCGGGCGGTAAGGCGGGGGAATTCCGAACCCTGCCAGCTTTGGGGTAGCCCCCCGGGGTTGCGTTTCGGAAAGGTCGGCTGTGGTAGCTCAGTGGTAGAGCACACCCTTGGTAAGGGTGAGGTCGAGAGTTCAATCCTCTCTCACAGCACCATCCCTTCCAACCAGATAAAGGACTTAGGCAGATCAAACGGGCTGTGCGAGCCGTTGGCCCGCGTCACGCATGGCCGAATAACTCGCATCCCGACCGGCTCTTCCTCGCATCGGCACCCTATCTCCTCTCCAAGTCATGGCCCACAATGGACCGCAGGAGTTCATACACTTCGACGCGACTGGAACTCGCAGAAGCAGAGCCAAGCAGCTTGTCAAGATTCACCAGCAAGGCGGAGTTTCTGCGGGGATTCAGCAGCAGGCAATCAGACCACACGTCCAGCTCGCCTTCGATCGACGAGGCATACTTCAGGACCCAATACATCAGGACCTGCCGGAAGTCGCCCGAAACAAAGTTCCGGTCGGTATGCTTCACCTCGATCAGAATACTACCAAGTGAGAAATCCGCCGCTCCAGTTGCGATCCATCCCATCCCCGGGATCGCCGGGCTGGCCTCAAGCTTGAACTTGGGGTGTTGCCCCTGCACGCGCCGCAGCATTTCGACAAGGTTTTGAGCCGAGTGTTCCGCCGCCTGCCTGTCACATTCCGCAATCACCGCAGGAACCTTGGCATCATAGTGCCTACCCTGTCGCTTCGCAGCGACTTGTAAGCAGTCATCCCAATCAGGTTCCAGCTTTCCGGAAAGCAGGCGTTCTGCACGTGCGACTGCCAGTTCAAACAGCATCGCCTTCTGAAGTGCGCTCTGCTCGACCAACTCGTCAGGAACAGCAGCTAAGCCTGCAAATGTGAATGCCGTCCGGTTGAGGGAGGCCACAAGCCCGCCACTCAGGCGAGGAAACAGTACATCCAGTACCCCTGGGATATCCCGGGCGACGGTCCTCGGGTCCCGAAGGGGGAGCCGCTTAAGCACCATTTCGAACCCATTCCTCGAAGCAAAGTGCAAAAGTTGGTCCATTATCTGGCTCAAAGCCAAGTCGCCACGCTTGCGCAAGGGAGCCCCGCAGTTCTTAGATTCCAGTTTCAAGTGCAACGGTTGATCTGAAGGCCGCGATTTCGTCGGCCATGGCTTCGGCGGGTGTTCTCCAGCCCAGTGTCTTTCTCGGGCGGTTGTTCATCAATGCGGCGACATCGTTGAGCCAGGTCTGGCTGACGCCGCTCAGATCGGTTCCCTTGGGCATGAACTGACGAAGCAGGCCATTGGTGTTTTCGTTGCTTCCACGTTGCCAGGTATGAGGCGGATCAGGAAATGGTCCGGGGGACTGTTTCCCCGCCGATTGGTGCGGATCGCAGAACCGGATGTCGATCTTCAGGCGATGCGCCAGCTCCGGGTGGCAGGCCATCTCGGATCCGCGGTCGCAGGTCATGCTCTTGCGCAGGGCTGCGGGCAGTCGTTTTATCTGGCGCGTGAAGCTGCCGGGAACGGCGTCAGCACTGTT
>JADCEN010000040.1 GCA_020250175.1 Rhodobacter sp. | reverse complement strand
GCTCGCTGGCTACTCCCACGGCTATGCTCGGAAAAGATCACGCCACGTTCCTCACTGCTGAGGTGCTTGCTTCCTTGGTCCATCGCAACATCCTATACCTTTCAGGCTCCGGGTGTTGCACTTGAAACTTGAGCCTAAGCTGTTCTTGAAGCGAGCGGTATTCGTCGACTTTCGATTTGAAGGCCGGAAAGCGTTCGGCCTGATCCAGTAGGTCGAGCCGCTCTTGATCGTTCATACCCGGCTTGATGCCGAATTCGCCTTCGATTTGCTTAAGCCGAAGACGATCTCCGGCTGATTCCTCATCATCTGCTTTGCGAAAAGCTGTGGCGAGGATTTCAGACAGCTTTCCGCCTTCCAGCGCTTTGCTGCCGTTCTTTTCGACCACTTGACCAAGGAATGCTTTCACTTCCTGATTATGGTGTCGAATGACTCGGTAAAATCCAAAATCGAGGCGGTCCGCTTCATCCAGCCTAAGCAGTTCCGCCATCAACTCGACAAAGCGGACCTCAGCTTGTTCAATCGTCGTCATCAGATACCTTCCTGCCCCGGCTGCCGCCGCCGCGACAATGTTTTCCGGCGACAATAGACGGCACAACCGCCCAACGGAAGCGGTTTAGGACAGTTGCTCGGGGTTTCCAAAGGCTTGACGGGCGGTGAACAGCACGCGGCCTTATCTGGCCGACAGCCAAGGCCGCGCCTTCGGCATCGCCGCCGTCACTTCGACCTCGCGCAGCATGCTACCCGCGATCAGCCCCGCGCGGACCCAGCCCAGCGCCTGCCACCAGTCGCCATAGCCGCGCCGTGCGGACGCGATCTGCTCCGGATGCGGCCGCCAGGTGACCGGGCAAGCCAGCAACTCGACCGTTCGCCACTTACCGCGCGTTTTCACCCGCTCGGTGCCGACGACGACGGTTGTCGCCCGTTCGCCGTGCTGGTTGTTCTTGGTTTCCATCGGCACGCAGCGCGGGACGACGCCCGGCATCCAGTCCGGGGTCATTCCAGCACGCGATAGTTCGGCCACCTGGATTGCCATTCGAATGCCGCCGAGGCGGTCTGGCATACCTGCGACGGTGGCGGCGATCACCTCGGCGTCGGGATGGGTGTAACTGCCCATCTTGTGCTGGCCGCCGTCCACCTTGCAGCCAAGCATGGCGCGTTGCAGCAGGACGTATTCTAGGCCAAAGCCGAAGCCTTCCTCAGTCACGTCCTTTGGCGGCGGCAGTTCCAGCTGCGCTTGCTCCACCCGAAACGCCCATTCCAGCGCCGCCTGCACGCCCAGCGCGCGTTTCACCTTTGTGTGGCCCGTGCGGCCGATCTGTCGTTGCATGGTCACGGCTGCATCCCCTCAAACAAGGACATCTGTGCCGAGCGTTGGGACTGGTCCGTTGGCCGCCAGATCCACGGGCCGGAGGCCATGGGCAGCTGCGAGAGTGCGCCACGCATGTGCCGCTGCCAGAGGGTGAACTCCGTTGCCGAGCAAGCGCAAAGCGCGTGCCCGATTGGCCAGCCCATCAGCCATCCGACGAAGAGCGGGTTCAGCCGCCGCCGTGATCGGCCCTTCAGGATCCGCCGCGAGACGACACGCCCATGCGAGGCAATCATCGAAGCCCAGAGCGGGCGCGAGATCGGGGCGTGATGCGAGGGTTGCAGCCCATCCGGCGTGATCGCCGGGGCCGGGCGGGTGAAGCCCTGTTCCGCCCGGTAATGCAGGATATCCATCCGGGATTTGCCATCGGCCCGGGTGATGCTGGCCTCCGAGCTGCCTTTCCAGTTCTGCGCTGCCGGGGTCGGCCATTGCGCGGCCTGCGCTGGCAGTGGCGGCGTCCCGCCCGATCCATAACTCTGGCCCGGCCCACCCTTCGCGCCATCGGTCGCTTTCGGCGTCGACCAGTTGCCGGTGATGCCCCGCGCCAGTGCCTCCGCCTTGCGGGTGAAGTCGCTGTTCCCGGCCGGATTGTAGTTCGCGGTGCCGGGATGCAGGCTCATCGGTGTGGGCCAGGATGAAGATCCGGAGGCGTTGATGCGGCGCGCCAACTTCTGCCGCCGAGAACAAACCCGCCGCAGGCGTGTAGCCCATTGCCCAAAGCTCTCGCAGGACGGTTTCAAGTCCGAGGGTGACGTGGCCGGCGACGTTTTCGAGAAACACCCATTGGGGGCGGCATTCGAAGATGATCCGTGCGACATCTGGCCAGAGGTGCCGGGGATCGTTGGCACCCTCGCGTTTGCCAGCGGCACTGAAGGGCTGGCAGGGATATCCGGCGAGAATGATGTCGAAGGCACCGAGGAAAGGCCGGGCATCGAAGCTTCGAAGATCATCCCAGATTGGGGCAGGGGCGAAATATCCTGCGCGCTGGGCTGCGATGAGGACCGTTCGTGGCCAGTCCTCCCACTCGACGAAGGCGCGGGTGTGAAAACCGGGTTCGGCGAGCATGAGGCCCAGATCAAGGCCTCCGCCGCCTGCGCAGAGGGACAATCCGTGCCGGGGACGTGACACCATGCCATTCACCGGATCCCCCGCTCGCGCAGGCGTTCGGCGGTAACCAGCCCCCGGCCTAGCATGGCATCGCGCATGGTGTTGCTGATCGCGCTGACCGGCAGGTATCCGTCCGCGTTGACGATCTTAGCGTAGAATGCGGGCAGGTCAGTGATCGGCTTTGCCGCCGGTGCTGGTACCGCCTTCGGCTTTCGGCGTTTTCGGCCAGCATCCTCGAGCTTGCGCTGGGCGGCGCGCTGCATGGAGCGGTCCAGCGCCTTTGGCCCATCGGGCGGTTCGGGGTGTTCCTGGCGGGACGCCTCGGCGGCGGCGACGATTTCCGCCTCGGTCAGCCCCAGCTTATCGCGCCATCGCTGGACGTGCAGCCGGGGTGGCCAGCCTTGCCACCAGCCGGGCAGGGCGGTGGCATCGAGGCCCAGCGCTGCGAGCAGTTCCCCGAAAAATTCATTCGAGATCGCCTCGCGCGCTTGCGCACCCTCCTCCTCCTTTACAGGTTTACTTAGGGGTTCTCTTACAAGGTTAGTCTCCGGATTCCGGAGATGGCTTTCGGCAAAATCCGGAGATGGCTTTGCCGAAAATCCGGAGATGGCTCCATGTCCGGAATCCGGAGTTGGGCCGCCGTCTTGTTCCTCGTCCGTTTCATCAAACCCGTCTCCTGTTTCCGGAGTTGGCTCTTGTGGAAATCCATCCTCGAACCCCAGGATGTAGCGGGTGGCCTGACGCTTGTGGGTGCGGGGATCATGGACGCGAACCCGGTGGATCAGGCGCAACTCCTCGAGCCGGGCGAGGTGTTCGTTCAGCGCCGAGATCGACATTTCCGCATCGTCGGCCAGCCGCGCCTGTGTCGGAAAACACCCGAAATCCGGATTGTGTCGGTCGCAGAGGAACCAGAGCACGATCTTGGTGGCAGGTTTCAACCCGCGCTGCTGGATGGCCCAGACGGTTGCCTTGTGGCTCATGGTGCTGCCCTCCGCACCGGGCGGACACGGCTGGTGAAACCATGATCGGCCAAAGCGCCCAGCGCGTCGTCGAGGCTGCGAACCAGCGCCCAGCCGAAGCCTTGCGCAAGAACGGCATCCCGGAAAGCCTCTTGGTCAGGGCGCAAGCGGCCCTTGGGTGCCTTCAATTCCAGAAACAGGACGCGCCCATCGTTCATCACCATCAGATCGGCAAAACCGGCATGCACGCCCATACCGACCAGAATGGCCTGACGCTTTGCACCGCGCGGCCCGGGTTCTGTCACCTCGTTGGCGCAATGGTGGATGATGGCCGTGCGGGGCAGGGCAACGCGCAGCGCCTGGACGACAGCGCGCTGCAAATCGGCTTCGGGGGTATTACGGCGGATCATCGCGCCACCCCATCGTGCTGATCCCGGCGTTGGGCTTGGCGGACCGGTTGTCGCGCGTCGACCACGAGTCGCAAGACGCTGGCTTCCTTGCGTTCGGCGGCAGTTACGCCGTGGGCGATAAGGACATTGCAGGCGAGCCGGATCAGGTGGTCGCTGTGATGGGCGACATCAGCGATGACGGCGCGGGCCTCGGCGACACGGTCGGCTGGCCAGTCGGAATTGCGGGGGTGCACAAGCATCAACGGCGCCCTCCGGCACGACGGCGGCGCGGGGCGGCCTGCTCTTGCTCCTCCAGCCATTCCTCGACGGCGGCGCGACGGTAGTAGACCTTGCGCCCGGCGCGGACGCAGGTGGGACCGGTGCGCTGGGCCTCCCAGCGGCGCAGCGTGTCAATCGACAGGCCGAGTTCCACGGCGAGATCAAGACGGCTGATCCAGCCGACCAGCAACGTGCGGGGTTTGTCCTTCGGGTCTGGCATCGATCCAAGGCGTGGCATTTGGGTCTCCCTGTTCCAGGCCCCGATGACGCTAGGCGTCAGGGGGCGTTTGCAGAGACCAGTGAGCGCAGGGCCGAAGGGGTGGCGGGAAGGCGCCGGGTGGCGCAAAGGAACGCAACCTCGCGCCACCCCTTGTTTCATTGGGTTTTTCGCGTCGGACGACGTAGCGCGGGGTCGGGCAAGCTGTCCTGGCCCATGGGGCAAATGGACGCCAAAGCTGCAAACACCTGCGAACACCCGGATTTACAGGGGATTGACCGGCATTGGCAGGCAAAGAGGGGGTGGCATCCGGCGCGGCACCCCTGCCACCCCTTGATTTGCTTGGAGATTTACAGGCGCAGCATGCCTTGCATCGGCGATTCCAGCCTGGCGGACGCCCGGTTGAGCGCGGGAGAGGCTGACAGCCATGATCAGACGCGGCGATGCTCGGCCCGGCCAGAGTTAAACTCTCAGTGAAACAAGGGGTGGCGCAAGGAGGGCGACCTTTCCGCCACCCTGCGCCTTCCCGCCACCCGAGCTGCCATGCTTGCCTTGATAGTGCGGCGGAACCACGCCTCATGTCGGATGCAAGAAGGATCCAACGCATGCCCGAACGCATCAAGCTGACTGAAAAAGTGCTCCGTGAAGCCGTGCCCATCGTGGGGCGCGACTATCAGCTCTTCGACACGGAGGTGCGCGGGTTCGCCGCCTGCATCTACCGCGGGGGCGGCCGGGCTTTCACGCTGGACTACCGCCATGCCGGGCGGCAGCGGCGGATGACCTTCGGGCGCTGGCCAGAATGGTCGGTGTCGGCGGCACGCGAGCGCGCCAAGGAAATCCGGCGCGAGATCGACGCTGGTGCTGACCCTCTGGCCCAGCGCGGGGCGTTGCGCGAAGCGCCGCGTGTGGACGATCTGATCGAACGCTACTGCGCCCAGCACTTGCCGAAACTGGCCGAGCGCAATGCGTCTGACCAGAAGTCCGCGCTGGCCAAGATGGTCGCCCCGGTCTGGGGCCGGAAGCTGGTAACGGAAATCACCTCGACCGACGTCGACAAGCTGTTGAACAAGGTGGCCGAGGGTCGGCCCCGGCCGCACAAGGAAAAACCCAACAACCGGGCCAAAAAGCTGCAGCCCGCTAAGCCCACGCCGGTGCGCGCCAATCGCATCGGGGAGGTACTGCGCAAGATGTTCACCTTGGCGGTCGAATGGGGGTGGTGCGAGAACAACCCCGCCCAACGCTTCCATCGCCGGATTGAAACAGCGCGGGAGCGGTTCCTGTCAAAGGATGAAATCAACAGTCTCGCCGCAGCCCTTGATGCTGCCGAGGACCGGCGCGCGGCCGACATCATCCGCATGTGCATGCTGACCGGCTCCCGTCTGGGCGAGGTGCGGCAGGCCCGGTTCGAACAGTTCAACCTTGAACACATGAGCTGGTCAAAGCCGCCCGCCATGACCAAACAGCGCCGAGTCCATCGCGTGCCGATCTCGGATGAGACCGCCAGCATCGTGCGCCAGCGCCAGCTGTCGGTACCGCGTGGCACGCCGTGGCTGTTCCCAGGCGACACGCCCGGCCAGCCCGTGCAGGAGGTGCGGCGGTTCTGGGCACAGATCCAGAAGGAGTGTAGGCTGCAGGAAGTCCACATCCACGACCTGCGCCACACCTTTGCATCGCTGCTGGTCAGCGGCGGTGCCTCGCTGGAAATGATTGGCAAGCTGCTGGGCCACAGCCAGATGCAAACGACGCTGCGCTATGCCCACTTGATGGACTCGCCGCTCCGTGCGGGCGTCGATGCTGTGGCCAGCGCCTTCCGGCCAAGGCCCCAATTGGTTCACGATGCCGACGATCAAGGTGGCCGAAAGACCGCGTGATCCGGGCAGCCACGGACCGGGATCATCAAGCGTCCCCGCGCTGCAACGCCCTCCATATCGGCGTGATCCGCCGCCGGATGCTGCGGCTATCGGGCATCTTCTTGCCGTCCGACCGATCCGCGAACCACTCCTGCATCTCGGCAACCAGGTCGGTTTGGGTGTCGGGCAGACCGTGATCGAAAATGCGCACGATCAGCGCGATGTTCATCCCTTCCCAATCATAGGAAGTTGAAACGCCGGGCCCGGCCGCCACACGTCGGATCATGTCGTTCTCGTCCTCGAAGGCGTGAACCTCTTCGGCCATGATCACCATATCAGCCACCGCCACCGTTATGCCGAACACTGGATCGGTGATCAGCAACCAATCCTGACGCCCGGCAGGCTGAATGCGCCGCATGATCCCTTCAGAAGGCCCCGTCCCGCAACGCCGGAAAAGCGGCATCAACTCCATCGGCGACAGGGTAACCTTGCCTGCAAAGACCTCGTCGCCACAGCGGACCGCAGTGATGCCGGTCAGGATCCTGAACCTGCCTGCATCGGCCCACCCGGCGATATCTGCGATGTTGCACCCCCAGCGCGCTGAGGTTTCGTGAAGGGTCAGATAAACGCGGGCGGGTAAGGCCATGTCTGCAACATCCTCAAATGAACCGAGGATGATCTGTGCTCAAACCGCCTGCAGCCCGCGCCACGACGGCGCGGGGTAAGTGACCGGACACAACGACATAAGAGGCGCTGTCGCGCCTTCAGCCGCCGAAGCTGCTTTTCCGATAGACCTGTTTTGCTTTTGGTTGAGGACTGCTCTCCCCACTCGCACAAGCTGCACGGGCGCTCGATTCGGAGCAAGAGGGTGAAAAAAATGTTGCTGTGGATAAGCGAAGCTTCCCTTGTGGGACGGTTGAACTGTAGGGTTTGGCAAGCGGACGGTGGTGGCGAGTGTCCGTCGATCTGGGCGGAGTTCAGTCGTTCATGGTCTCTTCTGTCAGTGACGGATTTGCGCCAATTTACACCGCAAATCTGGACCTCATGGCGCGGGCACGATCGCTGCGGCCTCTGCCATCAAGCTATCCGTACCAGCGGCTAGACCGGCAATATCGACCGGGCGCACAAGGTCCGGGGGAATGCCGACAGCTTCAAAAAGTGTGCCCCGTTGGTCCAGGTACCGCTGGTGAGACAGGCCCAGGGTCCAGCCATTGGGCAGAGTGACGTCAAGGATGTCGGACAGGGCACCGGCTGTAGGCGCGCCCAGAACCGTGACTTGCGGCAGGTCCCGCATGGCCAGCGTGAAGATCTCGGCAGCACTTGCCGTCAAGGGTCCAGTCAAGAGGATCACCCGTTGCGACAGGACGGGGCCGCCTTGCGGTTGCAGCACGTGATGCAACGAAGCGGAGTAGCCAGTGCTGGTGCGAGTCGTCTTTGACAGCACTGGCACCGGGGTGGCGGTGAAGTAACCTGCATAGGCCAGACCGATCAGATCCGATCCGCCGGGATTGGTGCGGATATCGACGATGATCGTACGCGCCGGGGCCATTGCGGCGGCGACGGGCACAAAGGCTTTGGCCGCAAAAGCCTCAAGGCTGGTGCCGAAGCCGGGCAAGACCTTCATATGGGCGATGCTGACATAGCCGACGCCAGGGGCCGCAAAGCCGTAGGACAGGCCCGTATCCGCCACTTCCGTCAGTCCACCGGGGATCGACGACCATGTGACGGCGCGCATCTCAAGGCGGTTGGCATAACAGTCGGGACGGAGGGCTGGGCTGAATGTCTCGCCTGCACGGGACAAGGTAAGGTGCTCGTCGTCCAGTCCGGTCAGGGCGTCGCTGAGGAGGGCGAAGAGGGCATCATCGGTCAGGACCTCATCCTTGCCGGGGCGCAGCGCGGCACGTCGGGCGGCCCAATCAACGCTGTGCAGGTCGAAGAATGCATAGTGCTCATCCATCTTTGCCCAGAATACATCAAAGTTCTCCTGCGCCGTACCGGGCCGCGGCGGTGATCCTTGGGCGCAAGGCCCGGGCAACGCGTCAAGCCTGTCGGCGCGGATTGCCCCGATGGCCCCATCGAAGGACATCGACAACCGACCGTTGTCACTGCCCAGATTGACCCCTTCGACCAGCCGGATCAGGCCCAGATGGGCAGGAATCTGCAGGGTGCGCAGGCAAGATACGGCCGATGTTTCATAGATATCAATTGAGAAGGCTCCGACATCTAGGACGAAGCCATAGCCTTCGGTCCGCCAGACCCCGCGCAGGTCTGCCTTCGGCATCCAGATGACCCAGCTTGCCACCGCAGTCGTGGCGACAATCAGAATCAGGGAAGCACTTGCGCGCAAAAGCCGCTTCACAGCAGTGCGTTTTGCCGGTTGCATATGTTTAACCCGCGCATTCAAGCGCGAAGAGATGCCGCAGATGCACCTCGGCGGCGGCGCGGGTCAGGCGCGGTGAACCGCTGAGCAAGAGGCCCGCCAGCCCGTCATGAAGCGCGCCAAGGCGAGTGGCGGTTGCGTCGCGGTCGGCAAGCGTCCAGAGGCCCGCCGCTTGTCCCGCAGTCAGAACATCGCACAGGGCGCTGTCCAGTCTTGTCTGCGCCTCGCCCAGTACGCGCGCGATGGCCTCGTCTTGCTTGGCAAGTTCGGTCGCCTCCAGCCACAAGCGCCAGAACCGTTCGGCTTCGGGGGCGAAGGCCTCGGCAAAGTATCGGTCCATCACCTGATCAGGCGGCAAGCCGGGGGCGAATGTATCCTTGGCGACTTCGTCAAAGATCAGTTTCCAGGCCGCAGCGCGCAGATCATTCCAGCGGAAATAGTGGTTCAGAAGCCCTGTCCCCACGCCCGAGCGTTCAGTGACAGCGCGGGTCCGCGTTGCAGCCAGACCGTTTTCCAGCAGCAGATCGACCGTCGCATGCAGGATCTGCGTCCGCCGATCAGGGGTTTGGCGGTCTTCAGCCGCATCAGTGTCGGTCATGCTGCGAATCCTCTTGACGGGGCTGAGCGTTTGCTCAATAGGGCTTGAGCAGTTGCTCAACGTTGTTCAGCCGGACCATACCGAAGCCCACGCCGATGTCGACAGAATTCGACGCAAGCTTGATTTGACCATGGCAAGCCTGATCCTTGCCCCTTCACGGAGACGACCCATGCCCCGCGTGACAAGATGGACTGCCCTGATCGGGATCGCTGGCATGCTGGGGGTGGCGGTTCTGCTGGTCCTTAGCCTGTCCAATGTCGCGGATTTCGATCCGCCCGATGTCACAACCCGCGATGTCAGCTTTGAACAGGGGGGCCATGTCTTGCAGGGCACGCTCTATGACGCCTCCAACGACGGACCGATCGCGCTGTTGGTGCATGGCGATGCAGCACAGGATCGCACGTCGGAGGGTGGTTATCTGCCCATGGTCAACACGCTGACCGACGCCGGGATTTCGGTGTTCAGTTGGGACAAGCCGGGGGTTGGGGCCTCGACCGGCGACTGGCTGGATCAAGGCATGCAAGATCGCGCCGCCGAAGCCGTGGCCGCCCTCGCCGCCCTGCGCGAGATGCCCGGCATGGAAAAGCGGGCCCTCGGCCTGATCGGGTTTTCGCAAGGCGGCTGGGTGCTGCCGCGCGTGCCGGGGCTGACCAAGGATGCCGCCTTTCTGGTGCTGATCGGGGCGGCGGTTAGCTGGCAGGAGCAAGGCGCCTATTTCACCACCCGGCGACTGGAGGCCGAAGGCCAAACCCCAGTAATGATTGCCGAAGTCTTGCAGGCGCAGATGGCGCGCGCCCTCATCAGCTTTGCCCCGGAGGCAAGTTATGCCGACTATCTGGAGGTGGAGCAGCAGGCCGGAACACCCGGATCTGCGCTGATGACCGAAGCACGGTTCGGCTTTGTGCAGCGCAACTTTGCCGAGGATGTGCGCGGCCTTCTGCCCGGTTTGACTCTGCCGGTGCTGGTCCTGTCCGGTGCCGATGATCTGAACGTGGACGGGGCGCAGACGGAGTCTGTCTACAGCACGGCCCTTGCCGGGGCCAACCCGCACAACCGGTTCGTGCTGGTGCCGGGGGCGACCCATTCGCTGCTGCAGGCTGCCTATTACAACTATCAATTGCCCTCGCAATGGCCCGCGCTGGCCCAAGCCCGGTTTCTCTTGTCAGGCCGCGATGCCTATGCGCCGGAGGTTCTGACCACTTTAACTGACTGGATCACGACCGTGTCCACCGGCCCTTGATCGCCGGGGTACCGCCCTGCCGACCAAAGCCTTGCCCCCGCCAAGCCTGCCATTGACCCCGCAGTCACACCTGCCGCAGGCCTCACTTGCCCCATGACTGAGCAATCGCTCAAAGGAGACCCGCCATGACCCCGTCACCCCGCAACATCGTGGTTGACACGATCCGAACCTTTGCCCTGATCGGCATCTGCATCGTCAACATTCCCTTCTTCGGCCTGACGGTCACCCAGCAACTGGTGCCACCCGTGGCCTTTGCCGATCGGGCAGCCGTCTTTGCCGTCGAGGCGCTGTTTCAGGGCAAGTTCTTTCTGATCTTTTCCTTCATCTTCGGCTGGGGGATGCACATTCAGGATCAGGCGGCAGCGCGGTCCAATGTCAGCTTTGGCCAGAGATACGCACGCCGCCTGGCCGGGCTTGCCCTCTTGGGGGCCCTGCATGCGACGTTGGTGTTCACCGGCGACATTCTGGTGCTTTATGCCGTCCTAGGCGCGCTGATCTGGCGGCAGCGCAACAAGACCCCGCGCGAGTTGGTCATGTTCGCGGCAAAGATGGTGCCGCTGGCGGCGGTCGCGATGGGGATCATCGCGCTGGCCCTGTCCGCACCGGTTCCGATCCCCAGTGGGCCGGGTTTGGGCGGCAGTTTTGCCCAAGGTGTGGCCACGCGGATCATGGATTGGCCGATGACCTTCCTGTTCGTCGCCCTGTTCAATGGGCCGCTGGCACTAGGTGCCTTTGCGATGGGCATTGCTGCCGCCAAGGTCGACTTCTTTGCGCCGGGTAGCCCGCAGTTCGCCCGGCTGTCGCGCGCGGTGCCGGTCCTTCTGTCCGTCGGGGTTCCGCTCAACCTGCTTTATGCGGCGGCGATGAGTGCGCTGTTGCCCGACCCCGCAGGGATCACACAGGGCTTGGGGATGATGTCGTTGTCCTTAGGCGCACCGATGCTGGCTGCGGTCTATCTGGTCGGCATCATCCGATTTGCGCGACGCGCCCATCCAGGGCCGGGGTGGCTGGCCTCGGGGCGCAATTCTCTGTCGGGCTATGTCCTGCAAGGTGTTGTCGCTGGCGCGGTCTTTGGCGGCTATGGCCTTGGGCTGTACGGCCAGCTTGGGCAGGCGGAGCTGCTGATCCTATCCCTAGCCATTGCGGCGGGCGGCATGTTGCTGGCCTTCGCATGGAGCCGCGTTTTCCAGCGCGGCCCGCTGGAGGTGGTCCTGCGACGGATCACCACGGCGAACTGAACAGCACGGGTTGGAGCCCAAAGGGCACGCGCGGATTGCTTTCGTTGAATTGCGCATGAACGCCTCCTTGGAAGAGCCTCCAATCTTGCTCGTGACGATGACCGACGGTCCGCAAAAGGGCCGAAAGCGATTATGATCATCTCACCCTCGATCAGTTTACATCAACGCCACATCAACCTGCGACTACACGTTTCACGGCAGTTTTGCAGCTTGATCCGGGCCAATACCGGTGAATGCAAGGGTTGAAATCTTGCCTTAACAAAGGCTTGGCGCGCAAGTCGTTGAAATGTCTAAGTTGTTGTATTTGCTGGGGTTTTGGCTCATAACCTGAAGGCCGCAGGTTCAAATCCTGCCCCCGCAACCAGTTTTATACAATGACCTCAATAGGTTAGCAGCCGCCCTCCCGGGCGGCTTTTTGCTGTCCCAACGACGGGTCAACAATAGGTCAACAAACGGGCCAAAACGACGTGCGAAAACAGTGGGATACGGGGTCGACAGGACGCAGAGCGCGCGAAAACCGCAACTGAGCGCGCTCAATCGGGACGAAGGCTGATCTGCAGTTGGGCGAGCACCTCCGGCGCGCTCTCGTCCCGCACCTGATCCAGCAAAGCGAGAAGATCGTCCTGCCGCGGCTGCCCGAACGCCAGCCGATACAGCGCAACTGAACGGTTCAGCCAGGACAGCCGGGTCTCTTCACGGCTGAAGGGGAGCGACAGGATATGGCGTTCGACCTTGGTGGGGCCGTCAAGCACCCAGAAAGGCCTCTCTCTTCCTGTGTCGCGCTTCCGACGAGATCCCTAGAAGGCGCGGTTCACCCAGCGGTTTGGCCGAAGGGAAATGGCGCAATCTGTCGCACTGCTCCGCCCGACACGAGCTTGAGTTTTCGTCGCTGTTACAGCATAACGTGGGTGTCATGCGAAACGCGGTCACCCTTTTCCATCGGCTTGTGCTGATTTTTGCCCTGACCGTAGCACTGGTTGCGACGGGCTACGGGCACCGTATACCATCGGCGAACGACAGCATGATTGAAGCTTTTCTTTTGTCTGGCGGATCGCTCGCCGATCTTTGCGCAGATACCGATGGCGACGGCCAGCCTGACCACGGTGACTGTCCTGCCTGTCACATTGTTGCCTCGCCTGATCTGCCGGACGCAGACCTGACCCTCCATGATGCCGACTTGGCCTTTGTTGCCAAGGTTGTCGCGCCGCGCGAAAGCCGTGCGGTGCGTGGCGTTCTTGACCCTGCCCTCGGGATGCGTGCCCCCCCTCTGGCCTGATCGCGTTTTCGTCAAACCCGATCAACCGGGCGCATGACCGCGCCCAAGCCACAGGTATATCCCATGACCCGTTTCTATATTGCGGCGCTTGCCGCCCTTGTCGCCACACCAGCGTTGGCCGACATGACGGTTTCAATCCCCTTTGCGGCCGAGATCGGCGGCAAGCCGTTTTCCTGCGCCGAGACCTTTGCTGGGCTCGGCAGCACGGCCACCGAGGTGCAAGCCGTCGATTACCGCCTGTTCGTGTCCGAGGCGGCTCTCATGAAGGCTGATGGCAGCCTGCAGCCCATCACACTGGAGCAGGATGGCCAATGGCAGCTTGACGGTCTCGCCCTGCTGGACTTCGAGGATGCCAGTGGCGCCTGCGCCAACGGCACGGCAGGCGTGAACACCACCCTGCGCGGCACGGTGCCGGACGGGGACTATACCGGCCTTGCCTTCACCATCGGCGTGCCATTCGCGCAAAACCACGTGGACCCCACGGTGTCTGCGGCCCCCCTGAACACCACGGCAATGTTCTGGAACTGGCAGGGCGGTTACAAGTTTGTCCGGATTGATCTCGTGCCGACCGCGATGATGGGCATGACCGAAGAGGCCGGGGCCGCGGCTGGTGGCGGCCATGGTAAGGCCAAGGGCTGGTTCCTGCATCTGGGGTCCACCATGTGCGACGCGGCATCGAAGACCGAGGCGCCGACAGCCTGCGCTAATGAAAACCGCATGGCGATCCGGTTGGACGGGTTCGACCCGGCGGCGAACACTGTCGTCATCGATCCCGCCCCCGTGCTTGCCGAGGCGGACTTGATGGTGAACGCCCCCGAAACCTCGCCCGGCTGCATGTCTTTCCCGAAGGATGCCGATTGCATGACCGTGATGGGCAAGCTGGGCCTGCCTTACATGGACATGCCCGCGAGCACCCAAGCGCTCGTCTCGACGCGCTGATCCAATGCGCCGCCCCCTTCTTGGGGCGGCGGTCAGCCTGCTGGCCGGGGCGGCTTTCGCCCTGACCACCAGCTATGACTGGCCGCTGCCCGACTGGATGCCCCCGCCGCCCGTGCCGGATGACAACCCGATGTCAGCCGCAAAGGTCGATCTGGGCCGTCACCTCTTTTACGACGTGCGGCTGTCGCGTGACAACACGGTGGCTTGCGCATCGTGTCATGTGCAGGGCCTGGCCTTTACCGATGGGCGGCAGGTGCCGGTCGGAATCAACGGCACGGTGGGCGTGAAGAACGCGCCGAGTCTCGCCAATGTCGGCTACATGCCGGTCTTGACCTGGGCCAATCCGCATATGGACAGCCTGGAGTTTCAGGCGCTGATCCCGCTGTTCGGCGAGAACCCGGACGAGATGGGCAGCGTGGGGCAAGAGGCGGTAATCTTTGACCGGCTTGCCGCCGATCCCTACTATGCCACCGCGTTCGCAGCTGCCTTCCCGGACCAGCCGCAACCGGACCTCTTCACCATCACGCGGGCGCTGGCAGCGTTCCAGCGCAGCCTGATCTCGGTTGGCTCGCCCTATGACCGCTTCAAGCGGATGGGCGACAAGACCGCGCTGACCGATGCCGCCAAGCGGGGTGAGCAGTTGTTCTTCGACCACCGCTTCGAATGCTATCACTGCCATTCCGGTGTGCATTTCACCGACACGCTGCAAACCGCGCTGATGCCTCAGGCCGAGGTGGGGTTTCACAACACGGGGCTATACACGGACTATCCTGCGGCCGTGCCGGGCCTGATCGAAATCACTGGCCGCCCGCAAGACGCGGGCCGGTTCCGCACGCCATCCTTGCGCAACGTCGCGGTGACGGCCCCTTACATGCACGACGGGTCAATCCCCGACCTGCGCGGCGTGATCGCGCATTACGCCAACGCGGGCCGCGCGCCGGACCATCCGATGAAGGACGGCATGATTCAGGGCTTTACCGCCACGGATGCCGAAATTGCCGACCTGATCGCCTTTCTCGAAAGCCTGACGGATGAGGGGTTCCTCACCGATCCCACCCTTTCAGACCCCTGGCCGGAAGGGCACCCGGCCAGTGCAACACGACAGATGCCTTGAAAACCCGATAGGAAGGAAATCCCATGAAACTCACACTGATCTCTGCCGCCGTTTTGGCCATGACGGCCACCGGGGCATTCGCCCATGCTACTTTCGAAAAGGGCGAGGCCCAGCAGGGTGCTGGCTACAAGGCCGTTCTGCGGGTGCCGCATGGCTGCAACGGCGAAGCCACGCTGAAGGTGCGCATCCAGATCCCCGAGGGCATGCACTCTGTCAAGCCGATGCCAAAGGCGGGCTGGACGCTGGAAACCGTCGTCGGCCCCTATGCAGCCGAATACACCAACCATGGTCGCAAGATCACTGAGGGTGTGAAGGAAATCATCTGGACCGGCGAACTGCTTGACGCGCATTACGATGAATTCGTGTTCCGTGGCACGATGAGCGATGCCTTTGCCGTCGGCTCGATGGTCTATTTCCCGACCATTCAGGAATGCGCCAACGGCGCGGAGCGCTGGATCGATATCCCCGCCGAAGGCCAGGACGCCCATGATCTGGAAAGCCCCGCTCCGGGCGTGAAGATCGTCGAACCCGGCCATGAGCATTGAGGACAGATCACATGACATCGATCACAGATCCTGAACTGGCCGAGGACCGCGCCCCGCGCGCGGTCAACCGGCTCTATTTCGCGGCATGGCGCTGGCACTTCTATGCCGGACTCTATGTCGTTCCGTTCCTCTTGATGCTGGCAATCACCGGGCTGATCATGCTTTGGGTGAGTTCGGTCACGGAACTGAACGGCGAGCGGGCCTATGTGGCTGTGGGGGAAACCCTTCTGCCCGTCAGCCAATTGCAGGCCGCCGCAGAAGCCGCCGTTCCGGGTGGGGCGGCCACGCAATACATCTCGCCCATGGGGGCAGACCGGGTTGCGGCCTTTGCCGTAAAGGTTGGCGAGGACACGACGGGCGTGACCGTCAACCCCTATACCGCCGAGGTGGTCGAGACCTTCCCCTGGCGGGCCGGGTGGTATGACTTTGCCACCGACATCCACGGCACTCTCCTGATCGGCAATACCGGCGACTGGCTGATCGAGGCGGCGGCTAGCCTTGCGCTCTTGCTGACTGTCACGGGCATCTACCTGCACTGGCCCCGCAACGGGGCGACCTGGGGCAAAAGCCTGACGGTGCAGACTGCAGCGAAAGGTCGTGCCTTCTGGAAGTCGCTGCACGGTGCGGTGGGCCTTTGGGTCAGCGTTGTGCTGGTGATCTTCCTGATCTCGGGCCTGTCCTGGGCCGGGCTTTGGGGGGCCAAGTTCGTGCAGGCCTGGAACACCTTCCCTGCCGAAAAATGGGATGCCGTGCCCCTGTCGGACGCCACCCATGCCGAGATGAACCATGGTGCGGCCAAAGAGGTGCCCTGGACGCTGGAACAGACGCCGATGCCAGAGTCTGGTTCGCTTGCCGGAACCGCCGCCGTAGCGGGGCCGGTGACCATCGACAGCGTCACCGGTTTTGCCGCGATGCTGGGCTTTGACCGCCGCTTTCAGCTGAACCTGCCGGGCGACGAGAAGGGTGTCTGGACGATCAGCCATGACAGCATGTCGAACGACGGGCCAAGCCCCTCGGCGGATCGCACCATCCACATTGACCAGTATACCGGCAACGTGCTGGCCGATGTGCGCTATGCCGATTACTCGGTCTATGCCAGGGCCATGGCCTGGGGGATCGCCTTCCACGAGGGCGACCTTGGGGTCTGGAACCTGGCGCTGAACACCCTGTTCTGTCTGTCGCTGGTTCTGGTGTCGGTGTCAGGCGTGGTCATGTGGGTGAAACGCCGCCCCTCGGGCGCGCGTCTGGGGGCCCCGCCGCGGCCCGAGGATATTCCTTATGCCAAGGGCGCGCTTCTGATCACGCTGGCGATGTCGCTGGCGTTCCCGATGCTGGGACTGACCCTTCTGGCGGTCATCGTGCTGGACCTGGTGATCCTCTCCGCCGTGCCGCCGCTGAGGCGCGCGCTCAGCTGAAGAACCCACGGCCTTGCGGGGGGAGGCGTCCCGTAACCCGCAAGGCCGTGTCCTTGGCCCTTCATTCCCGTGGGGCCGGGGCCGACTGCCCCCGTCCGGGTCTTGCACCCGGCGGGGGCCCTTTTCTTAGTATGGTAAGGGGAAGCAGACGATGAAATCCACGCCTTTTGCCAAATGGGTTTCTGCCCTGTTTCTTGGGCTGTCCTGTCTCTTCCTTGCCGCCACGGCCCATGCCCATGCCGAGTTTCGCGGCAGCTTGCCCGTGCAGGACAGCCTCCTTGACGCGCTGCCCGCCGAGGTGCGGCTAGAGTTCTCCGAACAGGTCGGCGTCCTTGCGCTGACCTGGCGCCTGCCGGACGGGCGCGGAGTTGAGGCGTTGGGCGAGACCGGTGCGACGTCCCTGACCGTGCCCCCCCCCGCCCGAGGCCGGGCGTGGTACCTATGTGCTTCGCTGGCGTGTGGCATCGGCCGACGGGCACCCGGTGGCCGGATCGCTGGTGTTTTCGGTGGGCGAGGTCACGGGGGCCGCGCCTGACACGGCGGAACGGAGCGCGTTTGTCACCGTAGCCTTGCGTGCCGTCATGGTGATGGCGCTTGTCCTGTCGGTCGGGGCTGCTGTGTTCACCGCTTCAGTTGCCCCGGTCAGTGCGGGCATGGCGCGGATGGCTTTGGGTATGGCCGTGCTGGTGCTGCCCTTTGGGCTACTTTGGCTGGGGGCCGAGGGGATGGACCGGCTGGGACTTCCCGTTTCGGCTCTGGCGCAAGGCGCGGTCTGGACCGAGGCCATTCGGTCGCCTGTTCTGTACACCGTCTTGCTGGCCGCCAGCGCCGCCGCGCTTGCGGCCGCGGCTTTGCTGACCGGGTCACGCATGGCCGCGCTGGCGGCCCTTGGACTGGCGGCCCTGTCCTTCCCCGCCTCGGGTCATGCCCTTTCCGCACCGACACCCCTTGCCCTACCACTGACGGCCCTACATGGCGGTGCGATGCTGTTCTGGGTGGGCGCGCTGATCCCACTTGCTGCCGCGCTGACCCCGCTCGATGCATCCGCCCGCGCCGCCCTCTTGCGCCGCTTCTCGCGCCCTGCCGTGGCGGCAGTGCTGGTGCTGATCGGCTCTGGGCTCGGGTTGATTCTGATCCGGCCCTTGCAGATGGATACCCTGTCCACCCCATGGGCGCGGCTTCTGGGGGCCAAGCTGGCGTTGGTGGCCGTGATGCTGGCGCTCGCGGTCTGGCACCGGGCGCGGGCCGTGCCGATGCTGGCAAGCAAGCATGCGGCACCTGTGCGCCGGACGGTTCGGGCAGAGGCTGCCCTTGGCCTGATCGTGCTGTGCCTTGCCATGGGGTTTCGTCTGGCGCCGCCGCCGACCGCCCCGATGGCCGATCCGCCCCGGGTGCATATCCACACGACCAAGGCGATGGCCGATGTCGTTCTGTCGGCCAGCCCTCCGGGTGCGGTCACGATTGACCTCTTTCTGGCCGATGGCGACTTTGGCCCGCTTGACCCGCAAGAGGTGCGCCTTGCCCTGACCGACCCCGCTGCCGGAATAGGCCCGCTGACCGTTCAGGCGAACCGGCAAGAACCGGGGCACTGGACCACCCCGCCCCTCACCCTACCAAGCCCCGGCCCCTGGCAG
Organism: Rhodobacter sp.; assembly: GCA_020250175.1. GTDB lineage: Bacteria > Pseudomonadota > Alphaproteobacteria > Rhodobacterales > Rhodobacteraceae > Aliitabrizicola. Next base: position 24,824 of record JADCEN010000040.1, on the reverse strand, counting down.
GTCAAGCTGGTGCTGCTGGTCACCGATTTCGAACAGGTCACCCTGTCGGGCGAACTGGTGACGGAAGGACAGACGGAATGACCCAACCACAGCCGCCCCGACCCGGAGAGGTCCTGCTGGGCCTTGACCCGGCAACAGTCGACGGGCCGACGCTTGCCTTCATCGGGCGCATCGGGTCGCCCTGGGCGAAGGGCAACAGCCCCAAGAACCTGCGCGAGGCGCGGGCGGCGGGGGGCAGCTTCACGGTTCAGATCGACCCGCCCTATCGTGCGGGCCTGCTGGGCCTATCGGTGGGGGATGCCATCGTGGTCCTCTATTGGATGGACGCCGCCCGCCGCGATCTGATCGTGCAATCCCCTGCGCATCGCGATGGACCGACAGGCACCTTCGCCCTGCGATCGCCTGCGCGCCCGAACCCGATTGCTTTGGCCGTCACACGCCTTTTGGCCATCCAGGCGGACAGCGGGACCCTTACCATCGATGCCATCGACGCCTTCGACGGCACGCCTGTCCTGGACATCAAACCGTGGTTGGCTTCGGTCGATATTCCCCCTGGCTTCCGGGCGTGAAGCATCTTGCCCGGCTCAGGGTGGTCAGGCCCGGCCCAACTGGGCCATCACGTCCCTTGCCGCCCGCAGCCCCTCAAGATGGGCACCGCTGACCGAGCATTGCTGCCCGACATGGCTGGCCTCGCCCGCGAAATGAACCCGTTCGGCATGAGCACGGCCAAGCACCTTGCGCTGGCTGTGCCCTCCCGGCATAGCACCTGCGTAAGAGCCGCGCACATAGGGCTCTTGCCGCCATGCGGTTGCATGTCCCTTGACGAAATCCCGCTTGATGGCTGACCCGAAGATGCCGCTCAGCGTCTCGAGCGCATGGTCGATTGCTGCCTCTGGCCCGGCTGCCTGCAGGGCGCGGGAAAAACTGCCCGAGGTCTCGAAAGTTGTCAGGTTCGTGCCTGAGATATTGCACAGAAACCCGCCCCCGAGCGCGACGCCGGTTGCGCCCGGCTGCATCTGGTAGGTCAGCCAGGTGTCCGGCTGCACCGGCACCACGCCGGGTCGGAACAACAAGGCGGCATGATTGTAATCGCCCATGGTAACACGCTCGAACGCCGCGCGGCGGTCTGCCTCGAGCGGCGGGTCGAACCGGATCACATCCTCGGCCAGAACGCCGACCGAGGCCGTGACGATGACCGCCCGCGCCGTGATCTCGCCCGAACGGGTCTTGACCCGCACACCCCTCGGCAGGGCCTCGATATCGGTGACGGGCGTGGACAGCCTGAAGGGCAGCCCTTCGGCCATGCGCGCGACAAGATGCCCGAAGCCTTCGCGGCAGAACCAGTCGTCGCCGCCTTCCCATGTGGCCATGTCCCGCAACGACGTGTCTGGCAGATCCCGGCCGATCGACAGGGCGAGCATCATGGCGGCTGTAAACGACCACGGACCTTTGTCGACGAAGAGATCGGCCAGTGAGCGGTCGGTCGGCCTGCCGGTCGCCCTTTCGGTTTCAGCATCGTCCTGCGCGGCCTGGCCGATAGCGTCGTAAAGCCTGTCAACATCATCCCAAAGGATCGACGGGTCCGGCAACCCATGCGTCACCCCGTTCTCAGGGGCCGGATAAAGGTCAAGTCCAAGCGCAAGTCCCGGGGCTTTGAGCGCGTTCACATGTTCGTTGTGCAGCCAATGCGCGCCCATGTCGAAGGGAACACCGAAGATCGCGGTATCGGTATGGGCACGCCCGCCGATGCGGTCTGCGGCCTCGACGCAAATCACCTTCAGGCCCGCCGCGTGCAGCGCGCCGGTGGCCGCGATGCCTGCCGCACCGGCACCAACGACGACGGCATCGTAGTCAAGCACTGTACCCTTGGTTGCCATAATGCGCCCTCTGATCTGTAACTCCGGTCCGTGTAGAACAGGAAAGCATCCAGTGCGATAGACCGGGAAACGGGACCAGACACCGAAAGAGCAAACCAACAATCCCGACAGAGCTTCGCCCTGCTAGCCGTGCACCAGCGGTCGTGTCTTCAGGACCTCAAGGCTGTCCAGCAGCACATCGCGTGGTAGATCGCGCCCGATGATGACCACGCGGCTTTTGCGGTCTGCGCCGGTCCATCGGGCAAGGCGGATGGGTGGGTCGATGATGTGCTGCACGCCGTGGATCACGAAGGGTGTGTCGAAACCATCGGCCCAGATCACAGCCTTCAGGCGCAGGATGTCGGGGCCCCGGGCGGCAATCAGGGTTTCCATCCAGATGTCCAGCATGATCGGGTTTATGGGTTCGTCAAAGACCATCGAGACCGAGGTTATCCGGTCATCGTGACGCGCCGCCGGGGCGATGACGCTCATCAGGCTTGTGGTCGGTGCGGGGGGTATGGCGAACAGGCCGTAACTGGGGCCAGTATTGGCCAAATGGGCGAAAGGCTTGGTCAAGGCGGGTAGCGGCAGAGGGGACAGCGCAAAGGCGGGCGCGTTGACCCAAGCCTCCGCCTCGGGCAGGGCGCCGTTCATGTCGGGCGCGCCGTGGCCGAACAGGTCGGCGATGGGAGCCGCGCCTTGGTTTGCGGTGACGATCTTTGCGCCCGGTGCCAGAGCCGCCAGACGGGTGCGGAACTTCGCCACCTGTGAGGGCGTCACAAGGTCGGTCTTCGAGATCACCAGCACGTCGGCCATGGCCACTTGGCTGACGTTTTCAAACCCGGCGTCCAGTGTGGCGGGGCCGTTCACGGCGTCACAGACGGTGACGACGCCATCCAGCCGCAGCGCCGCACCAAGGCCGGGCGTCACGATCAGCGTGTGCAGGATTGGCGCAGGGTCGGCGAGGCCGGTGGTTTCGATCACGATACGGTCGAAGTCCAGCTTGCCCGCGGCGCGCTTTTCAAACAGCCCCTCCAGCGCCTGCACCAGATCGCCGCGCACCGTGCAGCACATGCAGCCCGAGGAAAGCAGCACCGTTTCTTCGGTCGTCTCGATGATCAGGTCGTGGTCAAGGCCCACATCGCCGAACTCGTTCACTACCACGGCGATGCGGCCTGCCGAGGCATCTCGCAAAAGCGCGTTCAGAAGCGTGGTCTTTCCGGCACCGAGGTAGCCGGTGATCAGGGTCAGCGGGATGCGTTGTGTCATGTTGCTTGCGCTATGTTATACTATAACGTATATCCACCAGTGATCCCCCGAAAGCAACCCCCGATGACCGTGACCTTTGCCCCCCGCATTTCAGTTCAGGACGTGGAAGTAGGGCACGCCCTGTCCCCGCGGTTTCCGATGGACGGGCTGATGCCTTGCGTGACGACCGATGCGGGCGACGGCGCGGTTCTGATGATCGGCTGGATGAACGCCGAGGCGCTGCGCCTTACGATCCAAACCGGCGAGGCGCACTACTTCAGCCGAACCCGGCAGGCGGTCTGGCACAAGGGGGCGACCTCGGGCCTTGTGCAGCGCGTCGTCGAGATGCGGATCGACGACGATCAGGATGCGGTTTGGCTGGCGGTTCAAGTGGCGGGCACGGGGGCATCCTGTCATGTCGGATACCGGTCCTGCTTCTACCGCGCGGTGCCATTCGGGGCCGAAGCAGGCGAGCCATTGCGCTACACCGAAAGCCAGCGCCGCTTTGATCCGGTTGCCGTCTATGGTGACGCCCCCAACCCGACGGTGCTTTGATGGCGCAGGCGGCGGGTGAACTGACCCTCAATCAGTCACAGGTTCTGGGCCATTTGCGCGCGGCCAATGCGCCGATGACCGCCTATCAGCTTCTGGGCCGGATGCAGAATGATCGGGGTGCGGTGGCCCCGCCGACGGTCTATCGCGCGTTGAAGGCGCTGGAAGAGGCGGGCCTGATCCGCCGGATCGAGACCCTTCGCGCCTGGGCTCCGGTCGCGACAGTACGCCCGGGCGTTGTGGTGATCTGCGACGATTGCGGAACGGTGCGTGGTGTCGAGGCGCCGGGCCTTCTGGAAAGCCTGCATGAACGTTTGGTCGCCGAGGGATTTGCCGAGGCCCGCAAGACAATCGAAGTGCATGGCCGTTGCGGTGACTGCGCGGAGGATCGGGCATGAAGCGCGATCTTCTTTTGTCCGGGGCCTTGGTTCGGCTGGTGTTCGCGCTTGGTCTTTCGGGGCTCTTGTGGCTGGGCCTTTGGCTGGTGGCGGGCTGAGCCATGGCATTGCGTGTGCGCGACCTGACGCTTGGCTATGACCGCCATCCCGCAGTGCATCACCTTGACCTTGAACTGGCGGAGGGCAGCCTGACCGCGATTGTCGGACCGAATGGGGCGGGCAAATCCACCTTCCTGAAAGGCGTGATGGGTGAGTTGCCGCCGCTGGAGGGGAAGATCGAGCGCGGCGCGGCGCGGGTGGCCTATCTGCCGCAACTCTCCGAGGTAGACCGCAGTTTCCCGCTGTCGGTGAAGGCTTTCGTCGCCATGGGCCTTTGGCATCGCACGGGGGCTTTTGGCGGGCTGTCGCGCGCCGACCTTTCTCGCGTGGGTGAGGCGCTGGCCGCCGTCGGCCTGACCGGGTTTGAACGCCGCCCAATCTCGGCCCTTTCCGGCGGGCAGGTGCAGCGGGTGATGTTCGCGCGGCTTCTGTTGCAGGATGCCGACCTGATCCTTCTGGACGAGCCCTTCACGGCGCTGGACGCCAAGACTGCCGCCGATCTTCTGGCCGTCGTTCAGCGCTGGCATGGCGAGGGGCGCACGGTTTTGGCGGTGCTGCATGATATCGAGGCCGTGCGGCGCCATTTCCCCGAAACGCTGCTTCTGGCGCGCGAGAAGGTGGCGCATGGCGCGACCGACACCGTCCTGACGGCCGAGAACCTGTTCCGCGCGCGCCAGATGTCCGAGGCCTTCGATGACGACGCGAATGTCTGCGCCCGGCCCGCCGAACAGCCCGCCAAGCGGGGGGCCGCATGAGCTGGCTGATCGACCCTTTCGCCGACTTCGCCTTCATGCAGCGCGCGCTCTTGGGGTGCCTTGCGATCTCGCTCGGGGCCACGCCGGTGGGGGTGTTCCTGCTCTTGCGACAGATGAGCCTAACGGGCGATGCCATGGCCCATGCGATCCTGCCGGGGGCGGCGGTGGGCTATCTTGTGGCCGGGCTGAACCTGGGCGCGATGACCATCGGCGGGGTCGCCGCCGGGCTGGTTGTCGCGGTGCTGACTGGGGCGGTCGCGCGCTTCACGGCGCTGCGCGAGGATGCCTCGCTGGCCGCCTTCTACCTGATCTCGTTGGCCCTGGGGGTGCTTCTCGTCTCGCTCAAGGGGTCAAACGTGGACCTGATGCATGTCCTGTTCGGCACCGTGCTGGCGCTGGACGATGCCGCGCTGACGCTGCTGTGCGCGATTGCCACGGTCACGCTTGTCGCGCTGGCACTGGTCTATCGCCCACTGGTTCTGGAATGTGCCGATCCGCGCTTCCTGCGGTCGGTCAGCCGGTGGAGCGGGCCAGTGCATTTCCTGTTCCTGGGCCTTGTGGTCCTGAATCTGGTCGCAGGGTTTCAGGCGCTTGGCACGCTGATGGCGGTGGGAATCATGATCCTGCCCGCCGCCGCCGCCCGGTTCTGGGCAACCTCCATCGGCGGGATGCTGGCGGTGGCCGCATGTGTCGCGGCAATCTCGTCGGTCGCGGGGCTCTTGGCCTCCTACCATGCAGGGCTGCCTTCCGGCCCGGCAATCATCCTGGCTGCTGGAACCCTCTACCTCCTCTCCCTCGTGTTCGGTCCCTCGGGCAGCCTTGCCGCCCGCTTCTGGCCGCGCGCCCATCTTGAAGCCTGAAAGGATATCCCCATGCTGACCCGTCGTCTGCTGCTCGCCTCAGCCGCCGCGATTGCCTTTGCCGCGCCCGCTTTCGCACAGGACAAACTGAACGTCATCGCCTCCTTCTCGATCCTGGGCGACATCGTGCAGAATGTCGGCGGCGACAGGGTGGAGGTGACAACGCTCGTCGGCCCGGATGGCGATGCGCATGTGTTCCAGCCTGCACCTGCCGATGCCCAGGCTGTGGCGGGTGCCGATGTGATCGTCGCCAATGGTCTTGGGTTCGAAGGCTGGATGGACCGGCTGGTCGAAGCTTCGGGCACCAAGGCCGCGATCATCACGGCGTCGGAAGGCGTGACGCCCATCGCCTTTGGCGAAGAGGGGCATGACCACGGCCACGCCGAAGGCGAAGCGCACGACCACGACCATGAGCATGCCGAAGGCGAGGCGCACGATCACGACCACGCCAAGGAAGAGGCCGGTCACGATCATGGGCATGACGGCCACGACCACGGTGCAGAGGACCCGCATGCCTGGCAAAACGTGACCAATGTGGCGCTTTACGTCGGCAACATCGAGCGCGGCCTTGCCGCCGCCGACCCGGAAGGGGCCGAAACCTACAAGGCCAATGCCGCCGCCTATCTGGCCGAACTCGACGCGCTGGATGCCGAGATCAAGGCGGCCGTCGCCGCGCTGCCGGAGGATCGCCGCACCATCGTCACTTCGCACGACGCCTTCGGCTATTTCGCCGCTGCCTACGGGCTAACCTTCGTCGCGCCGCAGGGCGTATCGACGGAGGCCGAGGCCAGCGCCCAGGACGTGGCTGCCCTGATCACCCAGATCCGCGATGCGGGCATCGCGGCGGTCTTCGTCGAGAACATTGCCGACCCCCGTCTCCTGGACCAGATCGCCTCTGAAACGGGCGCGAAGATCGGTGGCACGCTTTATTCCGACGCGCTTTCCGGCCCCGAAGGTCCCGCCGGGACCTATCTGACGATGATGCGTCACAACATCGGCCAGCTGACCGGGGCCCTGTCGCAATGACGCTGGATGTCGCCATCGTCGGGGGCAGCTTTGCCGGCCTGACCGCCGCGCTGCAACTGGGCCGCGCCAGCCGGACGGTGACCGTGTTCGACACGGGCCGTCCGCGCAACGCGGCCTCGCCAGCCGCGCATGGCGTGCCCGGCTGGGACGGCCGCCCGCCGTTCGAGATATTGGCTGCGATCCGCAAGGATGCAGCGGCCTATCCGACGGTCAGCTTCGCAGATCATGCGGTGACCGGCTTGTCGGGCGAGGCCGATGCGTTCCGTTTGACGACAGCGGGTGGTGAGGTCACGGCCCGCCGCGTCATCCTTGCCTGCGGGGTGACCGACCGGCTGCCAGATATCCAAGGGCTGGCCGAGGGCTGGGGCAAGTGGGCGCTCCATTGCCCCTACTGCCACGGCTATGAGGTGAAGGGGCGACCGCTCGCGATCCTCGGAAAGGGGCCGATGGCCCTGCACATGGCGCGGATGCTGCGCACCGACTGGTCCGCCGATGTGACCCTGATCGCGCAAGACGACCTTGGCCCAGACGCCGAGGACGAAGCGCGCGCCTTGGACGTGACATTGCGGCGGTCGCCTTTGGTTCAGGCGGTCGCCGAAGGCGATGGCGCGCGGCTGACCCTGGCCGATGGCAGCGACCTTTTCACTGCGGGTCTGTTCCTGCACGGTGAAACCAGCTTCGCCGCGCCTTTCGTCGCCGACCTGGGCCTGGTCACCCGCCCGGGCCCGACCGGCCCTTACCTTGCCACCACCGATTTCCGCATGACCAGCCGCGCGGGCCTTCTGGCCGCAGGCGACATCACCCGCCCCGCAGGAGTCGTCACCCCGGCGCTGGCCGATGGCGTTATCGCCGGAACGGCAGCGCATCAGTCGCTGCTGTTCCCCGACCGTTTTCCCCCCTTCACGGAGTCCTCACCATGAACGCCCAAACCCCCGTCACCGTGCTCACCGGCTTTCTTGGCGCCGGGAAAACCACCCTTCTAAACCGCATCCTGACCGAGCCGCATGGCAAGAAATACGCCGTCATCATCAACGAATTCGGCGAGACCGGGATCGACAACGAGCTGGTTATCGACGCCGATGAAGAAATCTTCGAGATGAACAACGGCTGCATCTGCTGCACCGTGCGGGGCGACCTGATCCGCATCCTCGGCGGGCTGATGAAGCGCAAGGATTTCGACGGCATCCTGATCGAGACGACCGGCATGGCCGACCCTGCGCCTGTCGCGCAGACCTTCTATGTCGATCAGGACGTGGCCGAGAAGACGCGGCTTGATGCCATCGTGACCGTGGTCGATGCCGTCAACCTCTCCACCCATCTGGATGAGGCGCATGAGGCGGCCGAGCAGATCGCCTTTGCCGACATCATCCTGCTGAACAAGGTCGATCTGGTCGATGCCGCCGGTCTTGCGACCGCCGAGGCGCGGATCAAGGCGATTAATCCCTATGCGAAGATCGTGAAGACCGAGAAGTGCAGCGTGGCGCTGGATCAGGTGCTGGGCCTTGATGCCTTCAGCCTGGAACGGGTGCTGGAGATCGAGCCGGATTTCCTGGACGAAGACCATACGCATGAGCATGAGGAAGACATCACCTCTGTCTCGCTGGCCTCGGACACGCCGCTTGACGAACGCAAGTTCCAGGCCTGGTTCGGCAAGCTTCTGCGCGAGCGGGGGCAGGATATCCTGCGGTCCAAGGGCATCCTCGACTTCAAGGGTCAGGACGAGCGGTTCGTCGTCCATGCCGTCCACATGCTGACCGACGGCGCGCCGCTTGGTCCCTGGCCCAAGGGCAAGCCGCGGGCGTCAAAGCTCGTGTTCATCGGGCGCGACCTGGACAAGATGGGGCTGGCCGAGGGCTTTGCCGCCTGCAAGGCCGCCTGATGCCGGTGCTGGAACGGCATGATCCCCTCGCGCCGACCCGCATCGAAAAGGGCGGACGCAGGTTCGACTTCGACGCCGTTCCTGTGGCGGTGACGACGGTCGGCGATACCGCGTTCACCGCCTGGGGGGACGGCGTGATCCGCGCCTTCCGCCCCGGCGCAGAGCCCGAGGCGCTGCCTGTCCACAAGGGTGCGGTGCTGTCGATGGTCGCCGAATCGTCGGGCATGATCCTGACCGGCGGCGATGACGGCCGGTTCTGCCGTATCACGCCGGAGGGGGTGACCGAGATTGCGGCCTTTCCGAAATGGGTGGATCATGTGGCGGCGGGTGTGGGCGGGGTCTTTGCCTACTCGGCGGGCCGCGAGGTGCATCTTTGGGATGGCACCCGGCGCGAGGTGCTGGAAACCCCCTCGACCGTCGGCGGCCTCGCCTTCGACCGCAAGGGCGGGCGGCTGGCCGTGGCGCATTACGGCGGCGTCACGATCTGGGCGCGGGAAAAGCGCGGGTGGAAACCCACGGCCCTCAAATGGGCGGGCAGCCACACGGCCGTTACTTTCAGCCCCGACGACCGCTTTGTGATGACAAGGATGCAGGAAAACGCGCTGCACGGCTGGCGGTTGCGCGACAAGGCCGACCTGCGCATGTCGGGCTATCCGACCAAGGTCAAGGGCTGGGCCTGGGCGGGGAAGCTGCCATGGCTTGCCACCACCGGCGCAGATGAGGCGATCCTGTGGCCCTTTGACGGGCCGCAGGGGCCGATGGGGCGGGGGCCGATGCAACTGGCCTGGGGCGGGCGCGGCTATGTCTCGGTCGTTTGCGCCCTGCCGGGGCATGAGGCGGTGCTGGCGGGCTATTCCTCGGGCGCGGTGATCTACTCCGAGATCGACCAGATCGCCGAACCCCGCGCCGTCAAACGCCCGACCGGAGCACCGGTCACCCTGCTGGCCGTCACGTCGCTCACCGGCTGGCTGCTGGCGGCGGATGAGCAGGGTGGGGTCCTCTGGGCACCCTTGGGCGCAAGCTGATGCTGGGCCTCTTCTCCCGTCGCCCCCGCCCGGATGCCGAAGCTGTTGCCCGGCTGAAGGCGTGGATCGCAAGCCTTATGTCTCTGGGCGACAAGGATCACATCGCCATTGCCGAGCTTGCCTGCCATGAACCCGGCTGCCCGGATCTCGAAACCGTGGTGACCGTCACCTTTGCTGACCGCCGCCGCTTTGTCCTGCGCTTTCCGTCTTCGGCTGCAGAAGTCACTGAAGCGCAAGTGCAATCGCTGAGATCGAGTGTCCCGGCCCCTTGACCAGCTTTGTCCACCTGATCGAGGACGACGGAGCCGAGGCCCGTCTGGCGCGCATTGCGGACCTTGCCCGCTCTTCGCGCCATCCTCCCCTCATCCTGGCTGAAACGGGCGATGCCCCCTGCACCCCGCTTGACTGGCTGATGAGGCCCGGCTGCACCTGCTGCCTGCCTGATAGCCATCCGCGCCAGCGCCTGTTGCGTACGGCCTCGCAGCCGCTGGCAAGGCGCATCCTCATCGACGCAGGCCCGCCCGCCGTGGCCGACCGGATCATCGCCATCCTGCGGGCGATGCCGGTGCGGATGCGCTTCAATGTGGTGATTGCGTCAAGCACTGCAAGAGAAACTCCGGGTACCGCATCGTTCGAAGGCCCCAATGATTCCACCGGGCTTCGCCGCTAAACGCTTCTCTATATCGACATTGGCCATAGCGGCTTTTCCCTGGCGTCGCTGCCTTTGACATAGCAGTCAAGCGTGGTCTGGACCGAGAATTGACATTGTGCCGTCGCCGACATACCTGTTCGCAAGATTTTCAAGATAGGAAATTTGCCGCGTTGGAAGCGTGAGTCTTCACCCTGATGACCAGAGGAGCAACGCCGCTCGGACTCCGTCAAGGGACCCTCGAACTGGTCCCTCATGATACCAAGTGGGCGAGTGCATTCGCTACGGAGGCAAGGTCTATTCGCGACGCGCTCGCGGATGTTGTGTTCGAAATCGATCACATCGGCAGCACCGCCGTGCCCGGCCTTCCCGCCAAGGCCATCCTCGACATCGCCATGCGCGCCAAGGAACGGGATGAGGATCGCATCGCTCAGGCGCTCGTTGGGCTGGGCTATATTGACCGTGGCTTCAGATCGGGGCGCCTCTTCATCCGTCTGCGCGACGTTGATGTGCGAACCCACAACCTCCACCTCTACCGTCTGGACGACCCCGAATACTTCGACCAGATCACCTTCCGCGACGCGCTGCGCGCCGACGCGGAGCTACGGGACAAATACTCGCTTCTCAAGCAAAGCCTCGTCAAACGGCTCGGGGATGCGGGTCGCAGCCTTTACGCCGACGCCAAAACCGACTTCGTTCGAGCGGCAACAGTGAAAGCCAGCCGACATGAGTAGTGCGGGACGGGGCTCCTAATGCGGCAACCCACAGTCGCAATCCTCTTCGTTTTCGGGCAGGTCAACCACCAGCAACAGCCGCGTTTCGCCGGTGCCAGCGATGGGGGGTGAGCGGTGGAGGAGCCCGCAATCCTCGCCTGGCCAAAGCGTGCCGCGAAAGATCGCGGCGTCAAAGGGCTGAAGGGCGTCGTGTCTTGGGACAGTTCCATCAGCCGCGGCGGGCCCGTATTCGGTGCCGTGTCCGCGATAGGTGCACAGAAGGCGCGCAGCGATCCGGTCACAGTGGAACTTGTGGCAGGCGTTGGTCCGGATGACATCAAGACGAACCTGCACCTGCGTCGTCGCCATGACGGCGCCGAAAACCCTGGCCAGCGCGGCAACATCTGACGCGAGCGTTTGCCGCCCTTGCGACAGACCCAGACCGGTGACGTCGCAGGCGGCATGGACTGCCGCCTCAACCTCGGTCACAGCCATTTGCGCGCGAAGACGCGGCAGCTTGTAGGGAGACACTCCCTCGATCCATGCGGCAAAGTCCAGATCGCGCCGCCTGCGCCAGAGCGTTGCCGCGACACCCGGGTTGTGGATGTGCCCAAGGCCGTCCGCTTGGTCAGAGGCGGCCACCCAGACTGCGCGCGGGCGGGGTTTGCGAAGCGCGCCCGTCATGCAGCTTTCGCAGTCCACTGCGGGAAAGGATCGGGAAGCCTGGTCCACGCTTGCGGGGTGAAAGCGCAACTGGTGACAAGGGCTGCGTTCAGCGCGGCGCAAATCGCCTCTCGGTCAAGGTCCGCGCCGATAAAGACGATCTCTTGCCGACGGTCGCCCCAGGGTTCGGCCCATTTCGAGGCAATCTCGGCCTGCGCCTCGGGGTGCTTGGGCAGCCGTTCAGCGGGGACCGAAGCCCACCAGCGCCCCAGGGGCGTGACGGATGACATGGCCCCGGCCAGGCTGAACTCGGCCACCCAATCGGGCCGCGTGGCGACCCAGAAATGCCCCTTGGCGCGGATCACACCCGGCAGGGGACCGTTCAGCACGGCATGGATTTTGGCCGGATCAAAGGGCTCGCGGGCGTGGTAGACGAAAGAGGAAATCCCGTATTCCTCGGTTTCCGGAGTGTGGTTGGCGAAGCCATAAAGCTCCTTGGCCCACATCGGATGTTCGTGCGCGCTGTCGAAATCGAAAAGCCCTGTGTCGAAGATCTGATCCGGGTCCACGCGCGAATGGCTGGTCTCGATCACGCGCGCATCAGGGTTCAGTGCGTGAATGATCTTGCGGGCGGCATCGACCTGCGCTGGCGTGGCGTCGCCCACCTTGTTCAGCACGATGACGTCGGCAAACTCCATCTGCTCGGTCAGCAGGTTCACAAGGCTGCGCGTATCCTGATCACCAAGGCTTTCGCCCCGGTCAGCCAGAAAGTCATAGCTGGAAAAGTCGCGCAGCAGGTTCACGGCATCAACCACCGTGACCATGGTATCCAGCCGCGCCACGTCTGACAGGCTGACGTCATTCTCATCGCGAAAATCAAAGGTCGCGGCGACGGGAAGCGGCTCGGCAATGCCGGTGCTTTCGATCAGCAGATAGTCGAACCGCCCCTCGGAGGCCAGCCGCCGCACCTCGGTCAGAAGATCATCGCGCAGGGTGCAGCAGATGCAGCCGTTGGTCATCTCGACTAGCTTTTCTTCTGACCGGCTCAGTTCGGCCCCTTCGCGGATCAGGTCGGCGTCGATGTTCACCTCGGACATGTCGTTGACGATCACTGCCACGCGGCGGCCGTCGCGGTTGTTCAGGACATGGTTCAGAAGCGTGGTCTTTCCGGCGCCCAGAAAGCCGGAAAGCACGGTGACGGGCAGGCGCGGGTCGGTTTGGCTTTTGGGCATGGCTCACTCTGTTATGTTATAAGATAACATGCGGCTTAGAGCGAATCACAAGGAACTGCAATGTCGTTTGGTGGATCTGTCCGGTCGGAATGCGGATTGACCACGCCCACAGGCGGCGGCATCAATGCGCATGATGGTTCCCGGCCAAACCACGCGCGGCTGGGTGAAAAGGGAATACGGTGTGGTGTAGGCATTAGCCGCCAATTCCGTGACTGCCCCCGCAACTGTAAGCGGCGAGCGACCCCCGGTGCCACTGGCCTGATGCAGGCTGGGAAGGCGGGGCAAGCCCAGACCCGCGAGTCAGGAGACCTGCCATCGAAGTCAGCAACCACCGGGCGGGGTGCCCCGGAAGGAGTCTTCGATGGACGATAGACCGTGGCGGCCTGTGGGCACGCCTGCCTATTCCGTGGCGCAGTCTGCGCCGCATCAGATCTTGGTATGCAAGGCCTGCAAGCACAAAGGCAGCAGTTGCGCGCCGGGCTTTGCCCTGCTGAAAAAGCTGCGCGCGGCCATTGCGGCGGCAGGTCTCGGCGATGAATTCGAAGTGTCCGGGACCGCCTGCCTTGCAGGCTGTGTGCCAGATCATGGCGGGCCTTGCGTGGTCGGCTGGCGGGCCAATGCCAAGGCGACTTGGCTGTTTGGTGACATTGATCCGGCCCAGCCGATTAATGATCTTGTGGAATTCTCTCGCCTTTATGTAGCTTTGGACGATGGCTGGATGAGTGGCCGAGACTGCCCCCCGCGCCTCTGCGACAACACGCTGGCGCGGATTCCGGCGGCGCTGTTCGTCACCCGCGAAGGGGCGATCCAGTGACCGCCCCCGCCTATGCTGTCGAACTGACCGGGGTGTCATGGGGCCCGAAAGGGCGCCAGGATATCCTGTCGGACATCAGCTTTGCCGTGCCGCAGGGGCAGATCATGGCGATCTGCGGGGCGAACGGGGCGGGGAAATCCTCGCTTCTGCGGCTGATCTATCGCCACCAAGCCCCGCGTCGCGGCAGCGTCCGGCTGTTGGGTAAGGATATCTGGCTGATGACCGCCCCCGAAGCGGCCCGCAGTCTTGCCGCTGTCCTGCAAGAGCAGCCCACGGATTTCGCGCTGACCGCCCGGCAGATTGTGGCCCTGGGCCGCCTGCCGCATCGGCGGGGCTGGGGCACGGGCCTGTCCGCCGCCGGGGCCGAGGATGCTGCGATCATCGAGGCCGCGATCCTGCGGATGGATCTGCGCGGCATGGCCGACCGCGCCTTTGGCACATTGTCGGGGGGCGAGCGTCAGCGGGTGATGGTGGCCCGTGCCCTGGCGCAGCAGCCGCGCGTGATCGTGCTGGATGAACCGACCAACCATCTGGATATCCGCCATCAGCTGGAACTTCTGGCGCTGCTGAAAGGTCTTGGCCTGACAGTCATCGCGACGTTGCATGACCTGACCCTTGCTGCCGAATTTGCCGAACGCGTGCTGATCCTGCGCGAAGGCCGCATCCTGGCCGATGGCCCGCCTGACGTGACGCTGTCCGAGACGACCCTCGCCGATGCGTTCCACGTCAAGGCGCGCACCGACCGGACAGGACCCGCACCCCGCTTTTCCTTTCATCTTTGACCCAAAGGACCGACAATGATCCGTCTCTCCCTGCTTGCCCTGTTTCTGTCGGCCACCAGCGCCGCCGCCTTTCCCGTGACTGTCCAAAGCTGCAACCGCGAGATCACCTTCGAGGCCGCCCCCACCCGGGCCATATCGAACGATGTCAACCTGACCGAGATGATGCTGGTCCTTGGCCTGCGCGACAACATGGTGGGCTATACGGGCATTTCGGGCTGGAAGACGCTTGATGAACAGATGCGCGAAGGCGTAGCTGAATTGCCCGAACTTTCGGCGCTCTATCCCACCAAGGAAGTCCTCGTTGCGGCCGAGCCGAATTTCTTCTTTGCCGGTTGGAACTATGGGATGCGGGTTGGTGGCGAAGTGACGCCCGAGTCGCTCGCTCCTTTCGGCATCGCGGTCTACGAGTTGACCGAAAGCTGCATCCACATCGGCCCGCGTGACGGGATCTCGATGGCGGACATGTACAACGACCTTCTGAACCTCGGCCGCATCTTCGGAGTCGAGGAACGCGCCGAGGCGCTGGTTGCAGGCTATGAAGCGCGGCTGGCCGAGGTGACTGCGGCCGTGGACATGTCCGATCCTCTGAGGGTCTTTGTCTATGACTCGGGCGAAGAGGCGCCCTTCACCGCTGGTCGCTATGCCATGCCGACGGCCCTGATCGCGGCGGCGGGCGGCATCAACATCATGGACGATTTGGAGAAAAGCTGGGCCGAAATCAGCTGGGAACCCGTGGTCGAACGCAACCCCGAGGTCATCGTCATCGTCAACTACGGCGACGTGACCGCCGAACAGAAGATCGAGTTCATGCGCACCAACCCGGCCTTCGCCAGCATCGACGCCGTGGTGAACAACTGTTTCGTCGTGCTCGAGTACGTCGAGGCAACACCAGGGCCGCGCAACATCGAAGCGGTGGAAAAGCTGGTTGCGGGCTTCTGGGGTCAATAAGCCATGGTTGACGCCACCGCCCTTCCATCGCTGGCCCGCAGGATCGGGACGGGCACCGGCATCGCCCTTGCGGCGGCTGCGGTGCTGTTGGTTTCCGTCGTCGTTGCGGTGTCGGTGGGGGCGGTGGCCATTCCCTTGGGCACGGTCTGGGGTGTCGCGATCGACCGCATTCTGCCGGGGGTCGTGACCCCGGACTGGAGCGCCGGTCGCGCCAGCATCGTCTGGGAGATTCGTTTCCCTCGTGTCGTCTTGGCCGGGCTTGTCGGGGCGGGCCTGGGTCTTGTGGGGGCGGCGCTGCAATCGGTTACGCGCAATCCGCTGGCAGACCCGCATCTTTTGGGGATTTCGTCAGGCGGGGCCTTTGGTGCGATAGCGGCGCTGCTGCATACCGGGCTTTTCCTCGGGCTTCTGACCGTACCCTTGATGGCCTTTGGTGGCGCGCTTGCCGCAACGGTTCTGGTGCTGGGCGTGGCCCGGCTGGCCGGTGCCAGCAGCGCCGACCGTTTGGTGCTGGCCGGGGTTGCGGTCAGCTTTGTCATCATGGCCTGCGCCAACATCCTGATCTTTCTGGGCGACCCGCGCGCCACGCATACGGTGGTATTCTGGATGCTGGGCGGGCTGGGTCTGGCACAGTGGAGCCATCTGATCTGGCCGCTGGCCGTGCTGATCCCTTGCGGCCTCTGGCTGTGGGCGCAGGCCGGGCGGCTGAACGCCATGAGCCTTGGCGATGAGACCGCAGCCAGCCTTGGGATTGAGGTCGGGCGGTTCCGCCTGACCGTTTTTGTAGCAGCGGCCTTGATCACCGGGGTGATGGTGGCGTTCTCCGGCCTGATCGGCTTTGTCGGGCTGATGATGCCGCATCTGATGCGGCTGGTCGTCGGCGGGGACAATGCCCGCGTCCTGCCCGGATCGGCCCTTGCTGGGGCTGTCTTCCTGATCTGGGCCGACGCAGCCGCGCGCGTCGTGATGGCCCCGGAAGACATGCCCATCGGCGTTGTCACCGGCCTGATCGGCGGGGTGTTCTTCATCTGGATGATGGCGAAGCGGCGGTGACGGATTGCCGTGAACGTGGATCGCGGTTGCTAGGCAAGAGAACCGGCGTCAACTTCCGCGGCAATCTATTGAGCTTCTAGTTTTGCCTCAGCCAACCATTTGCCACCGCCACCGCCCGTGTGGCGGCCGGTGAGCCCCGCCCAAGATTCATGGCGTGGGCATTAGCGCCAACTGTTTCGCCGGATCGGTCGAGGCATCCCACATCGCATCGGCCTTTGCGGCGTCGATGGTGCCGTCGGCCTCAAGCGTGATCCGCCCCGTGGCGATAACCTTGTGCACGGCGCGCGTCTGCACCTCGCGCAGGGCGGCATAGGCGCGCCGCGTCAGCCCCATCTTTCGACACTCTCCAATTAAGTCAGTGATTTGGACTTGCTCTTCGGGCGGTCTCCGCAATGTCTGCGACACCTTGAAACGGAGGTTTCCGATGCCCGCCAAGACCACCCCGATGACCGGTTTTGAGGCCAATTGCCTCGCCGCCGCCGACCATTTCATCGCCTGCCGCGGGTCAAAACCCGCGACCCGCATCCGCGCCAGGTTTGATCGGATCGATCAGGCCGAAGCCTTCGCCGCGACCTTCGGCGACAGCCGCACCATGATCTACGCGGTCACCGCCGAAGGCCGCTCCGCCCACATCAAGAACGCCTGAAGGAGGCCCCGATGTTCACCAACTTCTCCGCCGTCCAGATCAACCGCCTCGCCCAGCGTCTGAGCGAGGCGCCTTTGGGGCGCAGCGCCAGCGTGGCCGCCGCGGCCGAACGGTTTGAACGGCTGCTGGCCGCCAAGATCGGCACCGATCGCGCGCCGAAGGCCATCAAGGCTATCCTGACCGCCCCGGGCTTGGAGACCGCCGCCGGGCGGCTGGCGGCCGAACTCGACGCCTGCGAGCCGGATGCCCCGGCAGCAACGACGGCGCCGCAAGCCGCACCGGAACCGGCCGATGAACCGTCGCCGATTGCCGAGGCCGAACCCGCCGCCGCGCCCAGCGCCCCGCGTCGCCGCCGGGATGCCGACATTGAAGCCAAGGCCCGGCAGGGCGAATTGCCTCCGCCGCCAGACTTCTCTGCCCCGACCCACGCCCGCTTCCGCACGAAGCTTGCCGCGCTAGTGGAACTGGCCGGGAAGGCCGACGTAACCGGCCTGCGTGCCATTTCGATCAACCCGGTCTCATCCAGCCCCAAAGCGCTGGCCCGCTATCGCGACCTCGCTGTGATGGCGATCGCGGCCCGGGAGGGCCGGGCGTGAAGATCATCCGAAGCTTCGAACCCGGCGACCGCTATCGCTTCGACTTCGACCTTTGCTCCTGCGCCCGGGGATGGGCGCAGGTCGACACCGCGCAGGATGCGTCATGGTTCGGCACTTGGGCCTCACCCTCCGAACGCACCATCCTCAACTTCGCCGAGGGCGATGTCACCCGCACTATCTGCGACACCGACGAGGAATTCGCCGCCGCTCTGCGCGAGATCGATCGCTGGAACCGGGTTCACGGCTATGGCCCGGCCCGGATCGATCCCGGCTGAGATCCGGCGCTGAAGGTGGCGTTCGAGGCGGCCGGGCTGGGGAGTATGCTGCACTGACCAGCGGAGCAAAGCAGATTAGCGATCGAAAGCCGCCAGAGTCTACCTCACTCCCCTTGCCCGCAGGCGTTCCGGCGTGACGAGACCGCGTGCCAGCATCGCATCTCGGATGGTGTTACTGATGGTGTTGGCGGGGAGGAAGCCGTCCGAGTTCACCATGTTGGCGTAGAAGGCCGCGAGTTCGTCGGTGCTGGGCCGGGGGCCTTCAGTCGGCTTGGCCTGGCGCTTGCCGCTCGGAGGTTTCGAAGAGGCCGCCGCAGTTTGCGAGTTCCGCTTCGCTGCCCGCTCCATTGCCCGGTCAAGCGCCTTGGGTCCGTCGGGCGGGGCAGGGTGGTCCTGCCGGGTTGCCCTCGCTGTTGCAATGATCTCATCTTCCGTCAGGCCGAGGTCGTCGATCCAGCGTTGGACATGGGCCCGGGCTGGCCAGCCTTGCCACCAAACTGGCAGATCGCCGTCGGGATTGATG
Organism: Rhodobacter sp.; assembly: GCA_020250175.1. Classification (GTDB taxonomy): domain Bacteria; phylum Pseudomonadota; class Alphaproteobacteria; order Rhodobacterales; family Rhodobacteraceae; genus Aliitabrizicola. The sequence continues at coordinate 6,232 of JADCEN010000040.1, read as the reverse complement.
CCCAGCGCTTTCAGCAGCTCCTCGAACAACCGATCGAATTCGGTCTCGCGCGCCTGCGCGCCCTCCTCCTCCTTTACTGGTTGAATTAAAGGTTCCCTTACAAGGTTATTCTCCGGATTTCGGAGATGGCTTTCGGCAAAATCCGGAGATGGATCGCCCTCAAATTCGGAGATGGCCCCATCAGTGATTTCCGGAGATGGGGCGTCATTTTCGCCTGTGTTCTCAGGGAAGCCATCTCCGCTTTCCGGCGTTGGGTCCTGCGGAAATCCTTTCTCGAACCCGAGGATGTAGCGTGTGGGCATGCGCCGATGCGTGTGCGGATCGTGGGTGCGGATGCGGCGGATCAGGCCGCAGCGCTCCAGCGTTGCCAGATGGTCGTTCAGGGCCGAGATGGACATCTCCGCGTCCTCGGCCAGCCGCGCCTGGGTGGGAAAGCAGCCGTAGTCGGGGTTGTGGCGGTCGCAAAGCAGCCATAGCACGATCTTGGTGGCAGGCTTCAGCCCGCGCTGGGCAATGGCCCAGTTGGTGGCGGCGTGGCTCATACGGATCTCCAGAAACGAAAAAAGGCCCGGTGATGAACACCGGGCCGGATGAGGGGGACGGGGGGCAGAGGCGGCATGGTGGGCGGCGCAATGCCCGGGAAGGGGCGGGGGGAACGGCAGGGGGAAGAGGCTGCGGGTACGCGCTGGCGGCCTCAGGTGCGCACCCGCGCACCCAAAGCGCGCACCCAAGGCGCGGACCCAGATTTTTGTTCTGTCACTAGCGGTTAGACGCGCCTAGGCCCCCCGCATACGTCTCCCTTCCGGGAGAACCTAAGGCGGGGGGCCTGCCGGGAGCGGCGGCGGGAGCAGGGGTGAGGGCGTCGAGTGAAGCGATCCGTCGCCTGCACCCTTCGCCATCTTGCCCTCTTTATGCGTCAAAACCCGGGAAAGTGTCGCGCCCGAAGTTCGACGGATCGGGCGGGTTGGCCTGCGCTTTGGCCCCGCTTTCGCGCGGGGGTGTGCGGGCGGTTGCGGTGAGGGGTTTTGCGCCCTTGCCTTTGCCCTTTGATTTGTCGAGCTTTTCCAGCTTCTTCGAGATGGTCAGAAGGGCGGCCACCCAGCGCCGCCAGGCCGTCGATCGCACCACCCCGGCGCGAATACAGACCTGCCGCCAGCGGGCACCCTCGGCCCGCAGCCAGACGATCCGGGCATCCTCGGGATCGAGGAGGAGCAGCCAGTCGAAGCATTCCTCCATCCGGCTGATGGCCGCCGCGCTGGGGATCACCCGCATCGGCCGTTCCGGCGTGTAACCGTAGGCGTGGCGGGCGTCGTGGACGACAGGCGGCCAGGAATTGCCATAGCCACGAGGGCGATCCTTCTCGGGCAGGTTCCTCAGGGTGTAGGCGGCTTCCTCGAGGCGATCCTCGATCTCACGGGGCGTCAGACGCAATGGGGGGCTCCTTCGGTCTAGTAGATTTGGCGAGCGCGCAGGGTGGCCTCGGTGACAAGGCCCGCCCGCAGCAGGGCGTCACGGGTGGTGTTGGTGAAGGCGCTGGGCGGCACGTAGCTGTCGGAGTTGATCCAAGCGGCGAGGCGGAGCAGGTGTTCGGGAATGCCGCCCTGGGTACTGGGCACCACGGCAGGGCCGCCGGTCGCAACGGCAGGGGCAGCGCCAGCTTCCCCAGCACCTTGCAACCTTGCCGCCTGGGCGATCCGACGGACATGGCGTGCCGCGATCGCTTGGCTGAAGTAATCCCAAGTCCGGATCGGGCTGCCCCTGGGCTTGGCCGTCCGTTCGGCAATCACTGGCAGGACGTCCAGTTTGAGGTCGTAGCAAGCCTTCAGCCAAGCGCCGACCGTGGCCGTCGTGGCGGTGATCGCCGCCTGCGCTGCCGGTGCCATGCCGTCGCCGCAAGCGGCAAGGCAGGCGGCCTCTGCCGCGTCCAGATCGGGGCCGTGGTCGTCTGCGGAAACCTCGGCCCGGCCCTCGCGCGTCGCGCCCGCGTCACGCGCGGTAGTAATTGCTGGTTCTTTACTTACAAGGTTAGTGTCCAGAATCTGGACATGGCTTTTCGCGAAATCTGGACATGGCTTTTGCCTGTTTCCATGTCTGGATTCTGGACATGGGTCGGGGCCGGTTTTGGGGTCGAGCGGCAGCTCCGCCTGCGCTGAAAACTCCGGTTCGAAGGCCAGGAAGTACCGGGTCGATTGCCGCCGGTGGGCGCCCTCAGAATGGCGCCGCTCCCGGCGGATCAGCCCGGCCTGTTCCAGCTTGTCGAGTTGCACGTTCAGGCTGGCGCGGGAGATTTCGGCATCGGCCGCCAACTGGTCTTGCGACGGAAAACACCCGTAATCCGGGTTGTGCCGGTCGCAGAGATGCCAGAGGACGAGCTTGGTCGCAGGCGCCAACCCGCGCTGCTGGATCGCCCAGTTGGTGGCTCGATGGCTCATAGCGCGGCCGTCACCGTGAGGCGCTTCACGATCGCCTCCATCAGTGCGATCCGCAGATGCGCGTCGTCCTGGCGCATCTTTCCGGCCCGAACCTTGGCCCAGTAGAACTGGCGCCGCAGGTCAAGTTCGCGCTGGGCTTCTGCGATCAGGGCAGCGACCGGAAACCGGCCCTCGGGGGTGAGTTTGGCCATTGGCGCCCCCATCTCAGCGCCGCCCGGCCACGGCCTTGTGCTGGCCGGTCTTGCGCGCTTCCTGCTCCTTCAGGTAGTCGCGGACAGCATTGCCGTTGCGCAAAAAAAATGGCCCGAATTAACGGGCCATTAAGTTCAACAGGGAGGTGACTAGCTTCGATTGCGACGAGGATTAGCTGGCCGTTGAGGGCTAGTCACCCTCTCAGCCTCCTCTCTTAGGGCCTCCTCTTCCTGAAGCGAGTCGTCCAGCACTGCCATTGCGGCCTCAACGATCTCGCCGAGAGTGAATCCGGGCGATGCGGCTTGGATATACCGCAATCGCTCGGCGGACCGTCTCCCGAGCACCACGTTGACTCGCTGTGAAACTCCATCCAGCGAACTAGTGGCTCGTTCCAAAGTTGGAACTTCTGCACTTACTCCATTCAGAGAAATCCTCCTTCCATCTTCAAACACGACTGTGACAAGCCATAGCAGTGCCCTTTCAAGTTCACGCAAAGCCATCCGAATGACTTCGCTCACAGTTTCAGCGCCAGCCCTTTCGGCAAGCGCCTCCAGTTGCCTGAATTGGGTTTCAGGCATCCGAAGTTGCAGTTGGTACTTCGACTTTTCAGTTCCCCTATCGCTAGAAGTTTCCTTCTCAACCTTTCGATCACCGTGCCTCGCCATAAATTCGGCTAGCCTGATCACTTTCGGGTCGTCTCCAGGAAATGATAGCGACGGCGTCTGAATGACTGCCGGTACTTTTATCATTGTTGCTACCTTCTCGGTTCTCTCACGTTTGATATGCACACAGGTCCGGGTCGATCCCCAGCAGCGCCCCTCCATTCCGCATCCATGCGTCGGCTCCGACGCGTTGCTGTCGACTTGCACCGCTTTGGGGCAGAGGTCTAGCGCAGCATGTTGTGGTGCGATGAGGTGAAGGTGATACGCCACTGGGGCTCTTCCTTACTGGCTGCTCTTCTTCTGGCGGTCAGCGATCGGTTGCGGCAACGACTGGGACTTTTCGATCCGCTTGGGATCGTTCGTCACGTCCGTTGCCGTCCCGTCGATGGTGACGCCATCGGAGGCACAGCCAGAGTCGGTTTCGGACTCGTGGACAAGCTTACCGGAAAAGAGCCCGGAAATCTTGACCTCGAGGGTGGTTCGGGTGGTCTTGCGAGCCATGTCCGAAATTCCTCTGTGCAAGGGTTGCGGTTGAAGCACACGGTAATCTGTATGCCGGTGGATGCTGGTCAGACGGTGGGGCTGCCATGCGTAAACCAAGATAGTGCAACAACAGATATTGCACAAGTGTTGACACAAATTTTGTTGCAGCTTTAGTTTCCGCCTCAGCGCCGGTTTGTCCCGAATGAGACATTGCTCCGCGCCGCGGGTCGTCGCTGACTGCGGGTGAAAGGAGCGTCGCAGGAAGGCAAAACTCTCTGAACGCGTTGTAAAGGCTGCCGAAATCGGCAGCCGCAAGTACGTCTTGTTTGACGAAGATACCCCCGGTTTCGGGCTCTGCGTCTACACCACCGGGCGCAAGGGCTTTGTGCTGATCTACCGGATCGCAGGCCAGCAGAAGCGCTTCACCATCGGCGTGTGGCCGACATGGTCGGTCACCGCCGCCCGGGATGAGGCCAAGCGCCTGATCCGCGAGATCGACCGCGGCGAGGACCCGCTCGACACCCGCAAGGCTGCCCGCGGCGCGCCCACGGTCAAGGAACTGGCCGAGCGTTTCATCGAAGAACACCTGCCGAAGCTGGCCCCGACCAACGCCTCGGATCAAAAGAGCATGCTGGAAAAGCTGGTCCTGCCGGAGTGGAAGAACCGCAAGGTGGCCGACATCACGCCCACTGACGTTGATCGCCTGCTGACCAAGATAGCGGTCGGGCGAGCGCGGCCGTCGAAGAAAAAACCGACCCAGAAGCGGCGAAAGAAACTGGCCCCGCCCAAGCCCACGCCGGTGCGGGCCAACCGCGCGGGTGAAATGCTGCGCAAGATGTTCAATCTGGCCATGCTGTGGAAGATGCGCCCCGACAATCCGGCCTTCGGTTTCCGCCGTCGGCCCGAGGTCGCCCGTGACCGGTTTCTGTCCTTCGAGGAGATCGAACGCCTGGCCAACGCCCTGGCCGTCGACGAAGATCAGCGCGCCGCCAGCATCATCCGCCTTTGCATGCTGACCGGCGCCCGGCTGGGCGAGGTCCGCACTGCCACCTTCGACCAGTTCAACCTCGACCTCGCCATCTGGACCAAGCAGGCCGCCTATACCAAGCAGCGCCGCATCCACCGCGTGCCGATTTCGCACGAGGCGGTCGCGTTGATCCGCTTGCGCCGTGAAATCGTCCCCAAGGACTGCCCGTTCCTTTTCCCGGGCGACGTGCCCGACCAGCCGGTCGGTGACCCCAAGCGCTTCTGGCCCAAGATGCAGAAGGTGGCCCAGATCCCCGACGTCCGCATCCACGACCTACGCCACACCTTCGCCTCGTTGCTCGTCTCCGGCGGCGCTTCGCTGGAAATGATCGGTCGCCTCCTCGGCCACACCCAGATCGGCACGACCCAGCGTTATGCCCACTTGATCGATGCACCCCTGCGAGCCGGGGTGAACGCTGTCGGCGAGATGCTGAAGCTGCGGTTGCGGGTGGTGGGCAACTAGACCGATACTGTGAGCGCCCTCGTAGTCCACGGCATAGTTCTCCCATCAAGCGCCAGTCCAAAAGGTCTATTGCTGCAGCATCAAGGTGTGTGTAGTTCTGTGACGATACATGCACGACTGGAGCAGCATTGATCGGCATTGAACTGTTTTCGGGAGCTGGTGGGCTTTCTCTCGGTGCGCACAGCGCCGGGATTAATGTTTCACATGCTGTCGAGATCTCAAAAGCAGCTGCCAAGACTTTTGAACTGAATAATCCTTCTACAACCGTAATCAACAACGATATCCGTCTTATTGACCCAACTGAACTTCTGGTAAAAACTCGCCCGTTTGTTGTTTTTGGGGGGCCGCCATGCCAAGGGTTCTCCACATCGAACCAAAGAAATAGAAATCGTCAGAACGGAAATAACTGGCTTTTCGAGGAATTTCTAAGGTTTGTTCAAGCCCTCAAGCCGGAACTTGTGGTCTTTGAGAATGTTGCGGGAATCACGCACACAGATGGTGGCTTCTTTCGTGCGGAACTCGAGACTAGACTATCAAGTTTAGGATACCATGTGACCACAGTAGTTGCGGATGCTTCGCGTTGCGGTGTTCCGCAAAGACGGAACAGATTTTTTTGTGCGGCAAGCAAGTCGAAAAAGCTCTCTTTTGAAAACCTCTACGACACGGACCGGCCGGTTACGGTAGAAGAAGCAATATCCGACCTGCCCGATCTTGTTGTTGGAAACAACGATAGTGAGCTGACTTACAAGCAAGACGCGCGGTCTGAATACGCCACCAGAATGCGAGGTAGGTTGAGTGCTTGTTCTGGGCATCTAGTCACGAGAAATGCACCTCCTTAGATTCCAACTTCAAGTGCAACGGTTGATTTGAAGGCCGCGATTTCTTCGGCCATGGCTTCTGCGGGGGTTCTCCAGCCGAGGGTTTTCCTGGGGCGGTTGTTCAACAGGGCTGCGACATCGTTGAGCCAGGTCTGG
>JADCEN010000004.1 GCA_020250175.1 Rhodobacter sp. | reverse complement strand
CCGAAGGCTCGCACCGCGACGATGCTCCGCCAAAATCACGCCACGTTCCTCGCCGTCGAGGTGCTTGTATCGTATGTCCATCGCAACATCCTATGCCCTGCAGGCCCTGGGTGTTGCACTTGAAGTTTGAGTCTAAGCTGCCAGAAGGCCGAACCCTTGAAGATTAGACTGGTGATCGGTACTTGTGCTTTCGTTTTTCGGATCATGATGCGTGCCCCTGGTCTTCTGACCACAATCAATCCAGTATGATTTCCGCACGTTGCAGACATCCGTCAAGTGCCTGCTTTGGGCGATCAGTGTGAATTCAACATCCGCAGGAGCATTACCTTTGTAAGGTGCGGCAGTGTTGCCAAGAAGCGTGCCGGGTGCGTGCTCGCATGCAGTCCCGATCATTTCGCGCTTGTGATGCGTGCAAGCCCGCACTGCGCGGCAAGTGATCAGTGCTGATCGACCGCAAGTCCATGGAACCTGCCGTGCAGGCGTTGCATGGTGCCTTGGGGCTGGGGAAGGGCTGCGACCCGCTTCGGGTAAGGCATGGACAGAACCGCAATCGGCCCCGATCCTGTGATGGTGCTGCCCGGGACCGGCATCCGGACCAACCCGCAGGATCGCCAGGATCGGGATGATCCCGTCTTGTCCCCAAGGAGGCACCGTTGGGCCCCGGTTCCATCGCCACTGTGCCATAAGATTTCCGAATGCGGTTCCCCCGGCGGATGTTCCGGGTCTGCGGACCGGGCGGGAAAACAGCGCGGCGGCACCCTGCATCACCCCGATGGTCCGGCCCTGTCGCCTGCTACAGCGCCCGCCAGCCGATATCGCGGCGGCAGAAGCCGCCGGGCCAGTCGATCCTGTCGACCATCGCATAGGCCCGCGCTCGCGCCTCGGCCAGTGTCGCGCCCCGGGCGGTTACGTTCAGCACGCGCCCGCCGGTCGCGATGACTTGCCCGTCGCGCTCGGCGGTGCCTGCATGAAACACCATGTGACGGCTGTCTTCCGGCAGCGCGTCCAGCCCCCGGATTTGGCTGCCCTTGCCATAGGCACCGGGATAGCCCAGCGCGGCCAGCACCACGGTCAGCGCATGGTCCTCTGCCCAGGACAGGCGCGCCTCGGCCAGCCGCCCTTCGGCGCAGGCCAGCAGCAGGTCCAGCGCCTGCGCGCCCAGGCGCATCATCAGCACCTGGCATTCGGGGTCGCCGAAGCGGGCATTGTATTCCACCAGCCGCGCCTTGCCTTCCCCGATCATCAGCCCGGCATAAAGCACCCCCTGATAGGGCGTGCCGCGCCGTGCCATTTCGGCAACCGTGGGGCGCAGGATTTCGGCCATCGCCTGTTCCGCGATGCTGTCGGTCAGAACCGGGGCCGGGGAATAGGCCCCCATACCGCCCGTGTTCGGGCCAAGATCGCCGTCGAAGGCGCGCTTGTGGTCCTGGGCGCTGCCGATGGGCAGGCAGGTGATGCCATCGGTCAGGATGAAGAAGCTGGCTTCCTCGCCGCCCATGAACTCTTCGATCACCACCTCGGCCCCGGCCTGTCCGAAGCTGCCTGCGAACATGTCGTCAACCGCCGCCAGCGCCTCGGCCAGCGTCATCGCCACCACCACGCCCTTGCCCGCCGCCAGCCCGTCGGCCTTGACCACGATCGGCGCGCCCTTGGAGGTGACATAGTCTCGCGCCGGGGCGGCTTCGGTGAACCGCGCCCAGGCGGCGGTGGGCGCACCGCAGGCCTCGCAGATGGTCTTGGTGAAGGCCTTGGAGGTTTCCAGCCGCGCCGCCGCCGCCGAGGGGCCGAAGGTCAAAAGCCCCGCCGCGCGCGTGGCATCCGCCACACCGGCGGCCAGCGGTGCCTCGGGGCCGATCACCACGAAATCAATGGCATTCCGCGCGCAAAAGGCCACAACCGCCGCCCCGTCCAGAATGTCGAGTTCCGCGCATTCTGCCAGCCGGGCAATGCCCGCATTGCCGGGGGCCACGATCAGGCGGTCGGTCTTGGGGTTCTGCTTGATCGCCCAGGCCAGGCTGTGTTCCCGCCCGCCCGCACCAAGGATAAGGATGTTCATGTCTGTGCCCGCTTGGCCTTTGCCGGGCTGCGTTCTAGGCTCTGCGCACCCCGTTCACAAGGCAACTTGCATGACCGACCTGTTCGAAGAACCCGCCCTGCCCGGAAATGCGCCCGAATTCACCGTTTCGGAACTTTCCGGGGCGGTGAAGCGGGTGATCGAGGGCGAATTCGGCCTGGTTCGGGTGCGCGGCGAGATTGGCCGGGTCTCGCGCCCGGCCTCGGGGCATTCCTACTTCGACCTCAAGGATGACCGCGCGGTTCTGGCGGCGATTTCCTGGAAAGGGCAGGTCGCCAGGATGCAGGTCAAGCCGGAAGAGGGGATGGAGGTGATCGCCACCGGACGGCTGACCACTTTTCCGGGCCAGTCGAAGTATCAGCTGATCGTCGAGGATCTGGTGCTGGCCGGGGCCGGGGCGCTGATGGCGCTGCTGGAAAGGCGGCGCATGGCGCTGGCCGCCGAAGGGCTGTTCGACGCGGGCCGCAAGCAGCCGATCCCCTATCTGCCGCAGGTCATTGGCGTTGTCACCTCACCCTCGGGGGCGGTGATCCGCGATATCCTGCACCGCCTGCGCGACCGCTTTCCGCGCCATGTGCTGGTCTGGCCGGTGGCGGTGCAGGGGGCCAGCTGTGCGCCCGAGGTGGCTGCGGCCATCCGGGGCTTCAACGCCATCGCGCCGGGCGGGCCGGTCCCGCGCCCCGATCTGATCATCGTGGCGCGCGGCGGCGGCAGCCTGGAAGACCTGTGGGGCTTCAATGACGAGGCGGTGGTGCGCGCCGCTGCCGACAGTGCCATTCCCCTGATCTCTGCCGTGGGGCATGAGACGGACACGACCCTGATCGACTTTGCCGCCGACCGCCGCGCCCCCACCCCCACGGCGGCGGCCGAAATGGCGGTGCCGGTGCGGCTGGACCTGCTGGCGACGCTGGACGGACAGGGCGCGCGCCTGTTGCGCGCCGTGGCGCAGGGTGTCAGCCAGCGTGGCCAGCGCCTGCGCGATCTGGCCCGCGCCCTGCCCCGGGTCGAGGCGCTGGCCGGACCGTCGCGCCAGCGCTTTGATCTGTGGTCAGGACGGCTCGGGGGGGCGCTGCGGGCCGCCAATGCCCGCAAGCGCGCGGCCTTTGATCCGCTGGCGGCCCTGATCCGGCCGCGCCTGCTGGAGGAAATGCTGCGCCGCCGCCGCGACCGGCTGGATCAGGACTCGCGGCTTTTGTCCGCCAGCTTCACCCGCTTTCTGGCCGATGCCGCGCGCAAGACCCGGCAGGACCGGGCCGACCTTGCCGCCAAAGCCGCGCGGATGGACACGGCCACCCGCCAGCGCCTGCGCCAGCTTGCCGACCGGCTGGAGGCGCTGGAGCGTACCCGCGCCTCGCTGGGCCATGCCGAAACGCTGAAACGCGGCTTTGCCATCGTGCGCGGCGACGGGGCGGTGGTGACCACCAAAGCCGGGGCAGAGGCCGCGACCCTGCTGGAGATCGAGTTTCAGGATGGCCGCCTGACGGTCGGCGGCAGGCCCCGCAAGGGCGGCGGCAGCAAGGAGCCGCCGGGGCAGGGATCGCTGTTCTGACGCGCTACACCCCCAGATCAGGCCCCGCGCAGGTCAGGGGATCGCCTTCCTGCACACGTATGGGCTCTGCCCCCTCGGGATCGCCGGTGAATCCGGCCAGCAGCCCGTCGCCGTCACGGCTGAAGGTCCAGCATTGTGCAGCCGGGTCATCCTCATAGACAAAGCAGACCTGCCCGGCCTCTTCATACCAGAAGCCTTTGCGGCACTGCTGGCCCTTGAAGGCCCAGATCACACGCCGCCCCGGCAGATACTGTTCTGCCCCGTACACCGTGCTGCCCACGGCATAGGTCAGGGTCTTGCCGGTGGCAAAGGCTTCAAACTCCGCCACACCGACCGGTTCGGCGGCAAAGGCGGGCAGGGCAAGGGCCAGAAAAAGCGGAACACTGCGGTACATCGGGCGGGGTCCTGATTGTTTGCACTAGCCTGCCAGATCGCCCCCCGCCGATCCAGCCCCGACCGGGTCGCAATCGCGTGACCCTGCCGCCGCCGGGACCAGCGGTCAAACCCTTTCCCTTCGGCGCGGAAGCGATTAGGTCAGGGGCAGGTGCCCGAACGGCGGGCACAAGGCGGGTGACGATGTCCTTCTTCAAGAAACTCCGCGACCGGATGTTCAAATCCTCGGACAGGATCGCCCAGGGTCTGGACAGCATCGTCGAGGAGGCCCCCCCGGACCTGTCCCCAGCGGTATCAGACAGCCAAACCAACGGGGCACCGGCCCGGCCCGGCCTGCTGGGCCGGCTGCTGGGTGGCGGCGATGCGGCGCGGCGCGTGCTGGACGATGCCATGCTGGAAAGCCTGGAAGACCTGCTGATCCAGGCCGACATGGGTGTGGACACGGCGCGGCGCGTTGCGGCCAACCTGGCGACGGGCCGTCTGGGCAGGCGGGTGTCGGCGGTAGAAATCAGACTGGCGCTGGCCGATGAGATCACCCGGATCATGGACCCCGTGGCGCGCCCGATGCCGCTTTACCCGACGAAACCACAGGTCGTGCTGGTGGTGGGGGTGAACGGATCGGGCAAGACCACCACCATCGGCAAGCTGGCTAGCCAGTTCCGGGCGGCGGGCAAATCGGTGGTGATCGCCGCTGGCGACACCTTCCGCGCCGCCGCCGTGGAGCAGCTGCAGATCTGGGGCGACCGCGCCGGGGTGCCGGTGATGACCGCCCCCGAAGGGTCCGACCCCGCCAGCCTGGCCTTTGACGCGATGACGCGGGCGCAGGAAACCGGCGCGGACCTGCTGCTGATCGACACCGCCGGCCGGCTGCAGAACCGCACGGATTTGATGGAGGAACTGGCCAAGATCGTTCGGGTGATCCGCAAGAAAGACCCCTCCGCGCCGCATAACACGCTTCTGGTGCTGGATGCCACCACCGGGCAGAACGCCCTGCTGCAGGTCGAGATTTTCCGCAAGATTGCCGATGTCTCGGGTCTGGTGATGACCAAGCTGGACGGCACCGCCAAGGGCGGCGTGCTGGTGGCGCTGGCCGACAAATTCGGCCTGCCGATCCATGCCATCGGGGTGGGGGAACAGATCGATGATCTGTCGCCGTTTGACCCGCAGGATTTCGCACGGGCGCTCGTGGGGATCGATGGGGCGGCGTGAGGATCACCGCCCGGCTTGACAGGCCGCGCTGCTTTCGGGACGGTGGTCTTGCTGTCCGATGACCGTCCGGCAGCGGGGTTGTGTGTGAGAGGTGCAGGGCGTGCGGCGGATCGTCTGGCTTCTGCTGGTTCTGATGCTGGGCGCAGGCGCTGCGGCGGCACAGGATAGCGCCACGCCAAGACGCGCGGTGGCGGGCGAGGCCTGCCCGGTGAAGCTGCCAGATTGGGCGAGTGCGCCCGAGAGATATGCATGGGCGCAGATTTGCGCGGGCAATGTCGCCGACATGCAGTATTCGACCGGTGTCGATGACGAAGCAGGCTGCGATGCGCTGAAGGAAGATCAGCCCTGGCCCGACAGCCGCCTGCTGTCACCCCGCTTCATCAAGCTGATCGCCGCGCGAGAACCGTTCGTCTCCGCCCCGGCGCGTCCGGCGGTCCGTGTCCGCTGCGCCCGGTTCGACGAACAGGTCCGCCTCGATGAGGAAGTGGTGCCGCAGTCGCTTTGGCTAGATGACAGCCGCCTGCCAAAGGGAGTATCGCTTAATGGATCACGGTTCGGACGTGATCTTTCCCTTGACGGCGCGACCCTCGGCGAAGCTGGGCTGGACGCACACACCATGAGCGTAGCGGGGGACCTCTATCTGCAAAACGGTGTCTTCGGGGGGGCGCAGCTTATTGGCGCGTCGGTGGGCGGGGGCCTTGCGGCCAGCGGCTCCCGCTTCACCGCTCTGTTCCAAGCCAGTGGCCTGACGGTGGGCGGCGGCGTGTATCTGCGCGACGAGGCGGAGTTTGCCGGGGTGGTCCTGCGGGGCGCATCGGTGGGCGGGAACCTTGAGGCCGCTGGCTCCCGCTTCACCGGTTTGTTCAATGCCGATCGCCTGACGGTGGGCGGCAGCGTGTTCCTGCGCGACCAGGCGGAATTTGCCGGGGTGAGCCTGCTGGCCGCTTCGGTGGGCGGGGACCTTGACGCCAGCGGCTCCCGCTTCACCGGTTTGTTCAATGCCGATCGCCTGACGGTGGGCCGCGGCGTGTTTCTGCGTGGCGGGGCGGAGTTTACCGGGGTGAGCCTGCTGGGTGCTTCGGTGGGCGGGGGCCTTGACGCCAGCGGTTCCCGGTTCACCGGTCCGTTCATTGCCGATCGCCTGAAGGTGGGCGGCGGAGTGTTCCTGCGCGACAAGGCGGAGTTTGCCGAGGTGCGCCTGCCGGGCGCGTCGGTGGGCGGGAACCTTGAGGCCAGCGACTCCCGCTTCACCGGTCTGTTCATTGCCGATGGCCTGACGGTGGGCGATAGCGTGTACCTGCGCGGCGGGGCGGAGTTTGCCGGGGTGAACCTGCCGGGCGCGTCGGTGGGCGGCGTGGTGCAAATGCAGGATTCGACCTTCGCCGGCCTCGTCGATATGACCGGCCTGACGGCCCAAGAATTGGCGCTTTGGCGAGGCTCAGGGAGCACGGTCAAATGGGGCAAGGATGCCGAACTGATCCTGCGCAATGCCCAAGTCGAGGCCTTGCAGGCGCAGATACCGGAAAGCTGGGTGCGCGCGGACGGCACTCCACTGCCGCTTGATCTGCAGGGCTTCCGCTATGACCGGCTGGGGGGCTTCGGTTCAGGGGCCGAAGGCGACCTGAGCCGGATCGGCGATGCGGCCCCGCTGATTGCCTGGATTGAGGCCGCCGGGGACAGTGGCGGGCAGGACGCAGGCCATGCCCCGCAGCCCTATTTCCAGATGGAGTCGGTATTGCGCGCCATGGGGGCAGGGCCTGCGGCGGATGAGGTGGCCTATGCCCGGCATCTGCACCGGATGGACCATTACGGGAGCAGCCTGCAGGACTGGGTCGCCTGGGCGGGCGAATGGGTGTGGCGGTTGCTGGTGGGGTTTGGCGTCTACCCGTTCCGGCTGCTGTGGTGGTTCGCGGCGCTGGTGGTTCTGGGCACGATCCTGGGGCGCAGGACCGGGGCGCTGTGCACCCAGGGCTGGTCAGGCTGTTTCTGGTATTCGCTGGAAAACGCCTTTCCGCTGATGGAACCGGGCCGCAGGAACCGCGACCTGTTCCACGACCATCCCGCCGTGCGCAGTTTCTTCCACTTTCAGAAAATCGCCGGTTTCGTTCTGGGCACCATTCTTGTCGGCACCCTGACCCTGCTGGGCAACTAACAGGCGCAGTCAGGCAGGGCTGCGACGCGCAAGAATTCCCTTGTGTTTCCGCGACACTGACCTATCCGGGTGTTGCAGGGCCGCGCCCCTGTGTGGCAAGACGCAAAGCAATGCCTGAACCGAAAAAGATCAACCCCTGGCTCAAACTCGCCCTCGAACTGGGCCCCATCGCCATCTTCTTCATCGGCTTCAGCCGGCTGAAGGACGCGACCGTTACCCTGGGCGGGCAGGAATATCACGGGTTCATCCTGATGACCGCGCTGTTCGTGCCCTTGATGCTGCTGACCACCGGCATCCTGTGGAAGCTGACGGGCAAGCTGTCGAAGATGCAGGTCGCCACCGTGGTTCTGGTGGTGATCTTTGGCGGTCTGTCGGTCTGGTTCAATGACGAGCGCTTTTTCAAGATGAAGCCGACGATGATCTATGTGCTCTTCGCCGCCATCCTTGGCTTTGGCCTGTGGCGCGGGCAAAGCTATCTGCGGCTGGTGATGGAGGAAGCCCTTCCGATGCAGCCCGAAGGCTGGATGATCCTGACGCGCCGGATCACGATTTTCTTCGCCGCCCTCGCAGTGGCCAATGAACTGGTCTGGCGGCTGATGAGCACCGAGGCCTGGGTCAATTTCAAGACCTTCGGCCTGACGGCGGCGCTGTTTTTGTTCTTCATGACCCAAGGCAAGCTGCTGGAAACCTACGGCATCGAAGAGGACGAGGCCAAGCGCTGATCGCCGCTCCGCCTATCTTGCGTCCGCGCCCAGGGGCAGGCCCGCAAGTGCGCCCGCCGTCGGCTGCGAAGCGCAGGCGCGCAGCTGTGCCCGGATCTGCCCCTGGCCCAGCGACCGGGCCAAGAGCGCGCGGTACAGCGCGAAGACGCCGGGGCGCAGATAGGGCTGCCAGTGGCAGATGCGGGCCGAGGCCGGGCGCAGCGGAAAGCCCAGCCGCGCCAGCGCCATTTCGGTGGCCGGATCGTCGATCCGCATATCCAGCCAGTTTTGCCGGGGTTGCGACAGCCCCTGCGCCAGGCTGGCATGCAGCCGGGCGGACAGCAGCGTTTCCATGCACAGGTCAAACAGCGCATTGGCGCGGCTGGTGATGCTGAACACCTCGGCGCTGCGGCCCGCAGCGCTGTCCATCGCCGCTTCGGCATGGGCGCGGAAATCGGCAGGTGCCAGCAGCAGGACCCGCCCGATGCTGCCCGCCTCGACCCTTGGCAGGGCGGCCATGGCGACGCGCGCACCCAGCGAATGGGCCACCAGATCAACCTGCCGGTCCGGGTCAAGGCGGCGGATGGCGGCAACAAGGCTGGCAAGGGCCTCGGCCGCCCCTGCCGTGCGGGCCTGCGCCTGCCAGATCGTGCCGCGCGCCGGCCAGCCAAAGGCCAGCGCCAGCCCGTCCTGCGGGCCGGCCAGCCGCAGATGGCGCGGCCAGCTGATGGCGCGCGGCACGTCACGGCGCGGGGTCAGGGACAGGATATGCCCATGCGGGCAGTGGATACCGGCCCCGGGGGCATAGCGAAAGCCGTGGATCAGCACGGCAACGGGGGCACGGAGGGGAAGGGCTGCCAGGCAGCGTTCCAGTGCCGCCCTGTCGAACCCCGGGGTTGTACCTTGGCAGGTGACGGGCAGAAGGGACATGGCATAAGCCCATATCTTGGAGGTTTGTGCGTGCTTTACACAAGCTGTGCAACAGGGGGATGACCCTTCGGCGTCACCCCGGTGACAGGCCTGCCGCCCCTGTTGACGCAAGGCGCGTCCGGGCGTATGCCGTTACGCGTGGTGCTTTGTTACCGGATTGCGGGCCACGTTAAACAAGCCGCTAAAGAGGTCTGGGTCGTTCCGCCCCCGATGCCTCTTTGTTGGCCGGGGGCTTTTGTTTGCGCGGGTCGCCCGCGAAGGGGACTGTGATGACCAGGGACTGGAACCGCCGCACACAGCTGGTGCATGAGGGCAGCCGCCGCAGCCCCTATGGCGAAATGGCCGAAGCCATCTTCCTGACCCAGGGCTTCGCCTATGACAGTGCCGAGCAGGCCGAGGCGCGGTTCCAGCAGGCCGGGGCGGACGAGTTCATCTATGCCCGCTACGGCAACCCGACGACGCGCATGTTCGAAGAGCGGATCGCAGCCATCGAGGGCACCGAAGACGCCTTCGCCACCGCCTCGGGCATGGCGGCGGTGAACGGCGCGCTGGTGTCGATGCTGCGCGCAGGCGATCATGTGGTGTCGTCCCGCGCCCTGTTCGGGTCCTGTCTGTATATTCTGGAAGAGGTGCTGGTGCGCTACGGCGTCCGGGTAACCTTTGTCGATGGCACCGATCTGGACCAGTGGCGTGCGGCGATCGTGCCGGGAACCAAGGCGGTCTTCTTCGAGTCTATCTCGAATCCCACGCTTGAAGTCATTGATATTGCGTCTGTATCAGAGATCGCCCATGCCGCCGGTGCCCTGGTGGTTGTCGACAATGTCTTTGCCACGCCGATCTTCAGCCGCGCGGTCGATCAGGGGGCGGATGTGGTCGTCTACTCCACCACCAAGCATATCGACGGTCAGGGCCGGGCGCTGGGCGGGGTGATCTGCGGCACGACAGCCTTCATCCGCAAGGTGGTCGAACCCTACATGAAACACACCGGCGGCTCGATGAGCCCTTTCACCGCCTGGATCATGCTGAACGGCATGGTCACGCTGGATTTGCGCTGCCGCGCCATGGCCGAATCTGCCGCGAAGATTGCGGCTGTTCTTGCCGCAGACAGCCGCCTGTCGCGGGTGATCTTCCCCGGCCTGCCGTCGCATCCGCAACACGCGCTGACCCTGCGCCAGATGGGATCGGGCGGCACGCTGCTGGCCTTTGACATCAAGGGGGGCAAAGAGGCGGCGTTCCGGTTCATGAATGCGCTGGAAATCATCAAGATTTCCAACAACCTGGGCGATGCGAGAACCATTGCCACCCATCCTGCCACCACCACGCACCAGCGGCTGCCGGAGGATCAGAAGGCAAAGCTGGGGATCACGCCCGGTCTTGTGCGTCTGTCCGTTGGTCTGGAAGATACCGATGATCTGATTGCCGACCTTGATCATGCGTTGAAGTTGATCTGACCGGCAGTTTGCTGCGTAGTTACGATAAGGGGTGGAAAAAGCGCGCATTGCACCCATCTGTGCTGCAGTGCGTGTGAACCGGAAAGGGTGCTCAGATGAATGTCCGGACGCCGATTGTCCAAGCCAAGCCGGGCCGTGTCGAGGCCGAGGCCGCCCTGGCCCTGCTGCGGCAATGGGCAGAGGCATCGTCAGATGCCGAGATTGCCACGCTCGACGCCTCGGTGGCCCTGCTGGTTCCGGGTCAGGGATATCCGGCGCTGAGCCGCGCCTACCCCGACGCCTTCACAGTGGATGACGCCTATAAGGCAAGCTTGCCGGACCTGCAGAACGGCCCTGCCAGCCTGATAAAGGGGGCGCGGCGCCAGATTCAGCATGTCGGCATTTCAAATTTCCGCCTGCCGATCCGCTACCACACCCGCGACAGCGGCGATCTATTGCTGGAAACCAGCGTGACCGGCACGGTCAGTCTGGACGCAGAGAAGAAGGGCATCAACATGAGCCGCATCATGCGGTCCTTTTATGCCCATGCCGAACGCAGCTTCAGCTTCGAGGTGATCGAGGCGGCGCTGGATGACTACAAGCGTGATCTGGACAGTTTCGATGCCCGGATTCAGATGCGGTTCTCTTTTCCGGTGCGGGTCACTGCGCTGCGGTCCGGCCTGTCGGGCTGGCAATACTACGATATCGCGCTGGAATTGGTGGATCATGCCGGGCTGCGCAAGAAGATCATGCACCTTGACTATGTCTATTCCAGCACCTGCCCCTGTTCGCTGGAACTGTCCGAACATGCGCGCCGCGAACGTGGTCAGCTGGCGACACCGCATTCGCAGAGGTCGGTTGCGCGGATATCTGTCGAAGTGACAGGCAAGGACTGTCTGTGGTTCGAAGACCTGATCGATCTGGCCCGCGCCGGGGTGCCCACCGAAACGCAGGTGATGGTCAAGCGCGAGGATGAACAGGCCTTTGCCGAGCTGAATGCGGCCAACCCGGTTTTCGTCGAGGATGCCGCGCGCAGCTTCTGCCAGGCGCTGCTGTCCGACCCGCGGATCGGTGACTTCCGCATCGTGGCCAGCCACCAGGAATCGCTGCACAGCCATGATGCCGTCAGCCTGCTGACGCAGGGCGATACCTTTGCGGCGGAAAGTCTGGATCCACGGCTTTTTGCCTCGCTGATCCACGCGGGCTAGGCGCGCCGAGCTGGTGGACCCGGCATGACCCGCCAGCATGTCTTGACGAAAGCAGGCGGCAAAGACATGCCGTCTCGCATGATCGACCTGCGTCCCATCGGCCATATCGTCGGAATCATGATCGCCGTGCTGGGCGTTCTGATGCTGATTCCGGCTGTCGTCGACGGGATGGCCGGCTCCGGTGATGGCACGGTCTTTCTGACCTGCGCCACCGTGACCTTTGGCATGGGCGGCCTTGTGACGCTGGCCACGCGGAATTCGACGGGCCAGGCGCTGTCGGTCCGCCAGGCTTTTCTTCTGACCATTGCGATCTGGACGATGGTGCCTTTGTTCGGGGCGCTGCCCTTCCTTCTGGGCGTCACCCAATCGCGCTTCATCGACGCCTATTTCGAGGCCGTGTCGGGAATCACCACCACCGGGTCAACCGTGCTGGTGGGGCTGGACCGGTTGCCTGCGGGCATCAACCTGTGGCGGGGCATGCTCAACTGGCTGGGGGGGCTGGGCATCGCGTTCATCGCGATGATCTTCTTGCCGGTGATGCGGGTGGGGGGGATGCAGTTCTTCCGGACCGAGGGCTTTGATACGCTGGGCAAGGTCATGCCGCGGGCCACCGACATCGCGCTCAATCTGCTGGGCATCTATGTGGCCCTGACCGTGGTCTGCGCGCTGACCTATCTTGCCATCGGCATGACGACGCTGGATGCCGTTGTCCATGCCATGGCCTCGATCGCGACGGGCGGCTTTTCGCCTCGCGACAATTCCTTCGGCAACTACACCGGGGCCGGGGAATATGCGGGGGCGCTGTTCATGATTCTGGGCAGCCTGCCCTACATCCGCTATGTGCAGCTTGTCGGCGGCAGTGCCCGCCCGATCCTGAGCGACAGCCAGATCCGCGCCTATCTGCGCTGGCTGGCGATGGCCGTCCTTACCGTGACGGCCTGGCGCGTTCTGACAACCGGTGCGCCGCTGGAGCCCACCTTCCGCGCGACGCTGTTCAACCTGACCTCGATCATGAGCAGCACTGGCTTCTTTACCGGCGATTTCGCCGTCTGGGGCAGCTTTTCCATGGTTGTGGCCTTCATCATCGGCGTGATCGGTGCCTGTTCGTCGTCCAGCGCCGCCGGTCTGACCGTGTTCCGGGTGCAGGTGATGATCGCCGCCATCGCGGCGCAGTTGCGCCTGATCGCCTCGCCCAGCCGCATTGCCCCGGTGAAGTACCAAGGCCGCAGCGTGGACGGGGAAACGATGCGCAGCATCATCATGTATGTCTGCGCCTATGTCCTGCTGATCGGCATCTTCAGCGTGGCGATCACCCTTTTTGGGGTTGACAGCGAAAGCGCGCTGTTCGCCGCCTGGACATCGCTTGGCAACATCGGCTACGGCTACGGCCCGCTGGTGGCGCGGACCGGGACCTTTATCGATTTCCCCGACGGAGCCATCATTCTGATGACGATTGCCATGCTGATGGGGCGGCTTGCGCTGCTGGCGGTGTTCGTCGTGCTTCTGCCCCGGTTCTGGATTCGCTGAAAACGCGGCGCTGCTTGCACGGGCCTTTTTGGCCTGATCCCGGTTGCTGCCCGTCCTTGTGCCGCGCATGCCCCGCCTCTGGCGCGGCTGATCCCAAAGGGGCTGCCTGAACAGCATTCCGGCCGCCTGCCGGGCGGGAAGAGAGTCCTGATCCGGGGAAAAGGCGGTGCCACACCGGGCGGGGACAGGAAACGCACCGCGTTTCCCCCGCCCGCGCGGGACGGTGCCCTGTCGACAGGCAGGTCCGGTTTGGCCGCTGGAGGCGATGCGTGCCTGGCAGGCGGGCGGCTGAGGCTGCTATCGCAGCAGGATTGCCCGGAAATCGTTGACATTGGTCCCCGTCGGCCCGGTGACGAACAGATCGCCCAGCCGGTCAAAGGCCCCCCAGGCGTCATTCGCCGCCAGCAGTGCCGCCGGGTCCTGCCCTGCGGCGCGCAGCCGGGCAGCGGTGGTGCCATCGGCAAAGGCCCCTGCATTGTCTTCGGACCCGTCGATCCCGTCGGTATCCGCCGCCAGCCCGGTGAAGCGCACCCCGTCCGCCGCCAGCGCCAGCGCCAGCAGAAACTCGGTATTGCGCCCGCCGCGCCCCGTGCCCCGCAGCGTCACGGTCGTCTCGCCCCCCGACAGCAGCACGACGGGCCGGGCAAAGGGCCGGTCGCGCAGGGCCACTTCGCGCGCGATGGCGGCATGGACCCGCCCCACATCGCGGGCCTCGCCCTCGATCGCGTCCGACAGGATCGCCGCCGCCACCCCTTCGGCCTGCGCCACCGCCGCCGCCGCTTCAAGCGACAGCCGCGCCGAGGCGATGACGCGCACCTCGTGCCCCGCAAACAGCGGATCGTCGGGGCGCGGGGCAAGCCCGTGGTCCTGCGCCATCCAGGCGGCGATGCGGGGCGGCAGATCGATCCGCCAGGCCGCGATCATCGCCCGCGCCTGATCCCGCGTCACACCGTCGGGCACCGTCGGGCCAGAGGCGACCTGCGCCGGATCATCGCCCGGCACGTCCGAGACGATCAGCGATACCACCCGCGCCGGATGACAGGCAGCCGCCAGCCGCCCGCCCTTGATCCGGCTCATCTGCTTGCGGGCCGCGTTCATCACCGAGATCGGCGCGCCCGAGGCCAGCAGGGCGCGGTTCAGCGCCTGTTCATCTGCCAGCGTCATGCCGGCGGGCGGTGCGGGCAGCAGCGCCGATCCGCCCCCGCAGACCAGCGCCACCACCAGATCATCCGCCGTCAGCCCCGCCACGGCGGCAAACAGCGCCTCGGTCGCCGCCAGCCCGGCGGCATCCGGCACGGGATGCGCGGCTTCCAGCACCCGGATTTGCCGGCACTCATGGCCAAAGCCATGGCGGGTCACCACGACACCGGTCAGCGGCCCGTCCCACAGCCGCTCGAAGGCTGCCGCCAGCTGCGCCGCGCCCTTGCCGGCACCGATCACCACTGTGCGCCCCTTTGGCCGGGCGGGCAGATGCGCCCGCAGCGCCGCCTCGGGGTCGGCTGCCGTGACCGCCGCCTGAAACAGCCGCGTCAGAAACTTCCGATCCGGATCGCGCATCCCAGCCCCCTGCCATTCCGCCACGTTCTGGCGGCCCCGGCGCCAAAGGTCCAGCCCCGCAGTGGTGGACCCGTTTTGCAACGCGTTGCAAGATTCCGCGTCCGATCCCGCAATTGCCTGTCATCTGCCGCCGTCTTTGCTACCACGGTCAGGCATAGAAGGGCCGCCGATGACCGTCACGCTGAAACATGTGGCCGAACGGGCCGGGGTGTCGCGCTCGGCCGTGTCGCGCTGCTTTACCGAAGGTGCCTCAATCTCGGGCAAGACCCGCGCCAAGGTGGAACGGGCGGCAACGGAATTGGGCTATTGCCCGAATTTCCTGGCGCGCAGCCTGACCACGCGCAGCACGCGGTTGATTGGCCTTGTGTCGAACAACTTCCACAACCCGGTCTTTCTGCAGATTTTCGATCTGTTCACCCGGGGCCTGCAGGACCGGGGCCTGAGCCCGCTGCTGGTCAACCTGTCAGAGGAAACCGCCCCCGCGCGGTCGGTGCAGATGCTGCGGCAATATTCGGTCGACGGGGTGATCGTAGCCTCGTCAACCCTGCCCAGCGGCTTTGCCCGCGCCTTCCGCGATGCGGGGCTGCCGGTCGTCCATGCGTTCGGACGGCCTGCGGACAGGCCCGATGTGCATGTGGTGGGCATCGACAACGTCGCCTGCGGTCGGATGGCGGCCCGCACGCTGATCGGGCGGGGCTATGCGCGCCTTGGCTTTCTGGGCGGCCCGGAAACGGCCAGCACCACGCAGGACCGCATGGCAGGCTTTCTGGCCGAAGCGTCCCGTCATCCCGGCACGGGCATGGCGATCCGCTTTGCCGATGCTTATTCCTTTGACGCAGGCCGCACCGCCATGCAGGCCGGGCTTGCCGCAGGCAGCACCACCGAAGCCTGGTTCTGCGGCGATGACGTGCTGTCGCTGGGTGCCATCAGCGCCCTGCGCGACGCCGCCCTGTCGGTGCCCGGCGATGTCGGGGTGATCGGCCTGAATGACATGGAAATGGCCGGATGGGCCGGGGTCGCGCTGACCACGATCCATCAGCCCTTTGCCGAGATTATCGGGGCCTCCATCGATGTGGTGGCCGCGATGCTGGACGATCCCGCCCGCCCGCCGGACTCGCGCAGTTTCCCCTGCCGGGTGATCGAACGGGGCACGCTGCGCGCCCCGCCCTGATCAGCGGAACATCGGCGGGCGGGCATCCACCCAAACCCCGTTGCCCTGCGCCGAAACCACCGCCGCATGGACGGCGGCCATCGACCGTAAGCCATCCTCGGCACGCGGAAAGATCGTCAGGGCCGGGTCGGCGGCCCGCCCCTGGCGCGCGGCCAGAATGGCCTCGGCCAGACCGGAGTAGATATTGGCAAAGGCCAGCGGCATGCCTTCGGCATGGCCGACGGTCACGCGGCTGGATTTGTCGGCCTCGGGCGACAGGTTGCCTTCGCCACGTTCGATCACCTGCAACCGGCCGCCCAGCGGCATCCAGTACAGCTGATTCGGCTGTTCCTGCGCCCAGCGCAGCCCGCCGGTTTCGCCAAAGACCTGAATCGTCAGCCCGTGCTGGCGGCCCAGCGCCACCGACGAGGTCCAAAGCCGCCCCACCGTACCGCCATCCATGCGGAAATTGACCATCGCATCGTCTTCCAGCACCCGCCCCGGCACCAGCGAGGCGAAATCGGCAGACAGCGATGTCACCTCCTGCCCGGTCACGAAACTGGCCATATGCAGCGCATGGATGCCGCAGTCGGCGAACTGCGCCGAAACCCCGGCCTGCGCCGGGTCATAGCGCCAGCGCACGCGCGGATTGTCCATGTCGGCGGCATTGGCGTGGTGGCCATGGGCAAACTCTGCCACCACCAGCCGCACGCGCCCCAGATCGCCGCGCGCCACCATGGCGCGCATGTGGCGCACCAGCGAATACCCCGTATAGCCATAGTTCACCGCGCAGATCACCCCGCTGACGGCGGCGGCGCGCACGATGGCCTCGCCCTCGGCCACCGTGGTGGTCATCGGCTTTTCGCACAGCACGTGGAAGCCTGCGTCAAGGAAGGCCTTCGTGATATCGAAATGCGTCGCATTGGGCGTGGCCACGGTCACCAGATCCAGCCGGTCGGGCCGCGCGGCTTCTGCCGCCAGCATCTCGCGCCAGTCGCCATAGGCGCGGTCGGGGGCCACGCCAAGCCGCTGCGCATAGGCGCGGCCCGCCGCCGGATCCTGATCCAGCGCGCCGGCCACAAAATCATAGGCGCCGTCCAGCCGCGCGCCCAGCCGGTGCGCCGGGCCGATCTGGCTGCCCTCGCCCCCGCCGATCAGACCCCAGGTCAGTCTTGCCATGCTCACACGCCCCCAACAAAGCCGATGGATTGAAGATAGGCCCGGTTCGCCCGGGCATCCGCCAGCGGAGAGGTATCGCCCGCCGGATCGCAGTCCTGCTCGACAGTGCACCAGCCATCGAACCCGGCGTCCAGCAGCACCTGCCGCACAGCCGGAAAATCAACGTCCCCCTGGCC
Organism: Rhodobacter sp.; assembly: GCA_020250175.1. Taxonomy (GTDB): domain Bacteria; phylum Pseudomonadota; class Alphaproteobacteria; order Rhodobacterales; family Rhodobacteraceae; genus Aliitabrizicola. The sequence goes on along the minus strand of JADCEN010000004.1, from coordinate 7,241 downwards.
AAGGTTGCAGAAGATGCCTTGGGCGCAGGCATCGTAGAACCCAGTCCGCGCGGCAATGGCGCGGGCTTTAACTTCGGGGTCTATATCTTTGAAATGCATATAGGATATCCGGCCCATATGGCGGCGCATAAAGGCCACCGGATCATATCCGGCATAGGAATGATGCCCGGTGTCAAAGCAGATGCGCAGCAGCTTTTCGTCCACGTCATCCAGCAGGCGTTCCAGTTCCGGCTCGAAATCGATGAAGCCTGCGGCATGGGCATGGATGCCCACGGTCAGACCGAATTCTTCCGCTCCGAGCAGCGCCACGGTGCGGATGCGTTGGACAAAGGCGGCCCATTCCGCGGGTTCCATCTGCTCTGCCTCGCCCGCGCGCCCGGCGGTGGGGGCGCGGCGCGGCGAAATCGAATCGATCAGGACCAGATGCCTTGCGCCATGCGCAGACAGCGCCCTGCAGGTGCGCAGCGCCCCGTCCCAGACGTCATCCCAGGCGGCAGGATCATGAAAGGGGCGGAACACCACACCGCCGATCAGCGTCAGGCCTTCGCCCGCCAGCGCATCGCCCAGCAGGCCGGGGTCTTCGGGCATGAAGCCCACGGGGCCAAGCTCGATCCCCCGATAGCCTGCCTGCGCGCAGTCTCGCAGCACCGTGCGCCAGTCCGGGTTGCGCGGGTCGCCCGCGAATTCCACGCCCCACGAACAGGGCGCATTGCCTATGTTGATGCCCATCTCCGTCCCCCGTCAGAATTGCGCAACATCCACCCAGGCCTTCGCCTGATGTGCCGCATGGGCGGCGGCGATCACGCGGTTCACCTCCATCCCGTCGCGGAAGGTGGGCCAGACCGCGCGGCCGGTCTCGATCGCCTGCAGAAAATCCCGCGCCTCGATGATGATCTGGTCCTGATAGCCGGTGCCATGCCCCGGCCCCTGGCAGAAGGGCAGGTAATCAGGATGCTCGGGCCCGGTCAGCACCTTGCGGAACCCGCGCTGTGCCGGGGAATCATCGCTGCGGTACAGCCACAGCGCATTCTGGTCTTCCTGGTCAAAGCGGATGGCACCCCTGGTGCCGGTGATCTCATAGGCGTAGCCCATCTTGCGGCCCGTCGCGACCCGGCTGATCGCAAGATGCCCCATCGCTCCTTGCGCAAAGCGGCACATGATCTGCGCCTGATCGTCATTGGTGACGGCCTGCGGACCCCGGTCGCCGGGCCGCACCGCATGCACAATCTCCACCTCGGCAATCAGCCGGGTGATCGGCCCCATCAGTGCCAGCGCCGCATTGATGATATGCGGGGCCAGATCACCCATGGTGCCATTGGCCTGCCCCGTCGTGCGCCAGGTGGCCGGGGCCTGCGGATCGGCCAGAAAATCTTCGGTATGCTCACCGCGGAACCAGGTGATCCGCCCCAGTTCGCCCGATGCGATCAGCGCCCGTGCAAACTGCGATGCCGGTGTGCGGATATAGTTGAAGCCGACCATATTGGCCACACCGCTGGCCTCGGCCGCCGCCACCATGGCACGGCTGTCGGCCAGCGACGCGCCCAGCGGCTTTTCGCACAGCACCGGCTTGCCGCGCGCCAGGGCGGCCTCGGCAATGACGCGGTGCATCTCCTGCGGGGCGGCAATCACCACCGCCCCGACCGCCGGATCGTCCACCAGCACCCGCCAGTCAGCAGTCGCGCGGGCAAAGCCATAGGCCTGGCGATAGCCTTCGGCAGTGGTATCGGAGGTGGCGCAGACCATTTCCAGCCGGGGCCGCAGCGCGGTCCCGAACACCGCGCCCACGGACAGCATGGCCACGGCATGGGCCTTGCCCATATAGCCGCCGCCGACAATGCCGATACCGATGGGGCGCATGGGAAGACTTTCGGAAAGGCATTGAAACCGGTTGCAAAAGGGGTAACGTGAATCCCTGTCGCGGGTCAACCGCGAACCGCCCGGACAGGAGGCGCGCGCGATGGATCACCGGCAGGCCGTTCCCCGTCCCAGCGTTTCTGTGCGCTGATGGACAGGCTCGCGCCGCTGCGGCGCAACCGTTTCATCGTGCTGGGCCGTGCGGGCATGGACCTTTATGCCGATCCGCCCGGCACCCAGATCGAAGACGCCACGCGCTTCAGCGCCGCCCTGGGCGGGTCTTCGGCAAATATCGCGGTGGCGCTGGTGCGGCAGGGGGCGGCGGCGGCCCTTGTCACCTGTGTGTCGGACGATGCCATTGGCCGGTTCTGCCGCGCAGAGCTGAACCGTTATGGCGTGGACACGCGCCATCTGCGCGATGTCGGTGGCGAGGCGCGCAATTCGCTGGCGGTGGTGGAAACCCGCGCCCCCGCCTGCCAGTCGGTGATCTACCGCAACGGTGCCGCCGATTTCCAGATGGACCCTGCCGATATCGATGCGCTGGACTTCACCGATACCGGCGGGCTGATCGCCACCGGAACGCTGCTGGCGTCCGAGCCGTCGCGCGCCGCCACCCTGCAGGGCTTTGCCCGCGCCCGCGACGCAGGCGTGCCGGTGATCTTCGACATCGACCACCGCCCCTATTCCTGGGACTCGGCGGCCCTTGCCGCAGAGATCTGCGGGCGGGCGGCGGCCCTGGCCGATGCCGTCATCGGCAATGACGATGAATTCGCCCTGCTGGCGGGCAGCCGCGCCGGGGGTGCGGATGCCGCGCGCGACCTGGCCCGCAGCACCGCCGCCTTCACCGTCTACAAGATGGGCGCGCTGGGGGCTGTCACCTTTGTCGGCGACAGCGAAAGCCGGACCGGCATCTACGCCGTCACCGCGTTGAAGCCCACCGGCGCGGGCGACGGATTCATGGGCGGGCTGATCGCCGGCCTTGCCGCCGGGCACAGCCTGCCCGATGCCGTGGCGCGCGGGGCGGCAACCGCCGCCATCGTCGTCACACGCGTCGGCTGCGCGCCCGCCATGCCGGATACCGCCACGCTGGACGCCTTCATCGCGCGGCATGGCCCGCCCAACCGCTGAAAGGACCGCCCGTGCATATTGCCCCCCATGACAATGCCAACCGCCCCATTGTCGGTATCGACCACCCCAAGGTGCCGCTTACCTTCTTCAACATCGTCAGGCTGAAGCGCGGCGGGCAGTTTGTCAGTCGGGTTCCCGGCTATGAAACCTGCATCGTCCCCGCCACCGGAACGGTGGATGTCGCTGTGGGCGGGCTGTCCTTTGCCGCGCTGGGCGGGCGCGGGACCGATGTCTGGGACGGCGAGCCGGAGGGGGTTTATGTGCCTGTGGGCCTTGCGGCAGAGATCACCTGCCAGTCGACCGCCTGCGAGGTTTTCGTCGCAGGCGCACGTTTTGACACGGTGCTGGCCCCCTTTGCCGTGCGCCGCGACGAGATCGACCTGGTGCAATACGGGTCCGATGGCACCAAGACACACCGCAAGATCAAGCATATCCTGGGCCAGCGCCATCATGGCCGCGTCGGCCGCCTGCTGGTGTCGGAACTTTACACCGTGGGCCAGGGCGGCTGGTCCGGCTTTCCCAGCCACAAGCACGACACCGACCGTCTGCCGCTGGAAACCCGGCATGACGAAACCTACAACTTCCGCTTCCGCCCGCCGCATGGCTCCGGCCTGCAGATGCTGCAACGCGAAGACGGCAAGCCGGGCGATGCCTATCACATCGTCGACGGGTCCACGGTCTGCATCGACGCAGGCTATCACCCCTGCGCGGTGCTGCCGGGGTATGAGATGTATTACTTCACCATCCTTGGCGGCCTCAGCCAGCGGTCGCTGGTGCAGTATTTCCAGCCCAGCCATGCCGATCAGATCGAAAACATCCCCGGGATCAAGGACATGATTGCCAAGTTCAAATGACGCTTGTTTCGCTAACCGACGTGCTGCGCCCGGCGCTGGCGGGCCGCACGGCTGTGGCCGGGCTGGTCGTGCTGGGCTGGGAAGATGCCCTTGCCTTTGTCGCCGCCGCCGAGGCGGAAGGGGCGCCGGTGATCCTGCAGGCCGGTCCCGGCTGCCGCGCCTACACGCCCTTGCCGGTGCTGGGGGCGATGTTCCGCACGCTCGCCGCGCAGGCCTCGGTCCCCGTGGTGGCCCATCTGGATCACGGCCAGACCGCCGATGACTGTGCCCGCGCCATCGACGCGGGCTTCACCTCGGTCATGTTCGACGGATCAAGGCTGCCGCTGGACGAAAACATTGCCCGCACGGCAGACATCGCCGCTTTTTCCCATGCCGCTGGCGTGTCGGTCGAGGCGGAGCTGGGCCATGTCGGCACGGCCGGGGGGCGCGCGTCGCGCCAGACGGACCCGGCAGAAGCCGCGCGCTTTGCCGCCGAAAGCGGGGCCGATGCGCTGGCCATCGCCATCGGAAACCTGCATCTGCAGCAGGGGCCGGATGCGGTCATCGACTGGCCCGCCCTGCGCGCGATCGAGGCTGCCTGCCCCGACCTGCCGCTTGTCCTGCATGGCGGGTCGGGCATCCCCCTGGCCGACCGGCAGGCGCTGGCCGCCACCCAGGTCTGCAAGTTCAACATCGGCACCGAACTGCGCATGGCCTTCGGCGCTGCCCTGCGCCAGGCAGTCAACCGCGACCCTGCGCGCTTTGACCGCATCGCGATCCTGTCGGAAACGATTCCGCCCCTGACCGACGCTGCCCGTGCCGCCATCCGGTCCTGCCGGGGGCCGCGCTGACCCCGCAGCGCGCATCAGCCGCACCGCCCGCCACCGGCCCGCCCGTCATGTCAGCGACCACCCGTAGCGCACCAGATGAAAAAAGATCGGCGCCGCGAAGATCACCGAATCCAGCCGGTCCGTCATTCCGCCATGCCCGGCAATCAGGTGCCCCCAGTCTTTCACGCCCCGGTCGCGCTTGATCGCCGACATCACCAGCCCCCCCAGAAAGCCCAGCATCACGATCACGAAAGACAAAAGCCCCGCCTGCCAGGGCGAAAAGGGCGTGATCCACGACAGCCCTGCCCCGATCAGAATGGCCGACAAGGCCCCGCCGATCAGGCCTTCCAGGGTCTTGGACGGCGACACATTCGGCGCGATCCTGATGCGCCCCAGCAGCTTGCCCCAGACATATTGCGCCACATCGCTGGCCTGGACGACCAGGATCAGAAAGGCGATCAGCATCACGTTGCGCCCCTCGTAGCCGGGGATCTCGAGGCTCAGCAGCGCCGGCACATGGCTGACGCAGTAGACGCAGATCATCAGCGCCCATTGCACCCCGGCCACGCGCATCAGAAAGTCTTCGGTGTCGCCGCGCAGCACGGCAATGACCGGGATCAGCAGAAAGGCGTAGACGGGGATCAGGATGGAATAGAGGCCATACCACTCCGTATAGACAAGGTAGTATTGCGCCGGCAGCACCACAAAGAAGGCGGCCAGAATCGCCCGGTGATCGCTGCGGCGCATGTCCTGCAGCGTCATCACCTCGCGCAGCGCCGCGAAAGAGCAGAAGGCGAACAGAAGTGTCACCCCGGCATGGCCGCCGATCAGGGCAATGCCCATCAGCACGGCCATGATCCACCACGAACGGACCCGGTCATTCAGGTTTTCCACCACGCCATTCGATCCGTCCGGCGAATATCGTGCCTGCAGAAACAGCCCGACACCGCTTGCCGCAAGCAGGACGGCCATAAGCCCTCCCACAAGAAGGGCCAGATCGGCGGCGGATGTCCCGGCGATCATGCGCGCGGCCGTTCGGTTGTGGCGGCCAGCGCCCGCAGCGCCGCCGCGGCGCGGCCCAGAAACAGGTCTTTCGTTTCCCCGCCTGCCAGGTGCAACGCCGCCCCGAAGGTGACGGTGCAGATCAGCGGAACCGGAATGACCTCGCCCTTGGGCAAGACGCGGTTCAGGTTCTCGATCCAGACCGGAACAAGGTCCACCTCCGGGCGCATCCGGGCCAGATGATAAAGGCCGCTTTTGAACGGCAGCAGCAGATCATCGCCGGTGTTGCGATTGCCTTCGGGAAACAGGATCAGCGAATCGCCAGCGTCCAGGGCCTGTGCCATTTGCATCACGGGGTCTTCGGTCCGCTCTTCGGGAATGCGGTTGATCAGCACGGCGCGGAACACCTTTTGCCCGATAAAGGCGCGCAGCGGTGATTTCAGCCAGTAGTCGCTGGCGGCAACGGGCCGGGTCGTCTGGCGCAGCCGATGGGGCAGCACCGCCCAGACCAGAACAAAGTCGCCGTTGCTGCTGTGGTTTGCGAAATAGACCCGGCGGCGGTTTTCCGGGGCGGAGCCCAGCCAGATGGCGCGCGCCGCCGTGATGAACCGGGAAAAGATCACCAGGGCCGTCGCCACGATCTCTGGCAGTATCCGCGTCACCACTCGTCCGATCCCGTCAGCTCTGGTGGGATGCAGCTAACCGCAGAAACGGGTGCAGTTCAACCGGGCCAGGACGGCGGCAGGGGCCTCGCCTTTGAATGGGACAGGCCGCCCCCGGCTTCTTTCAGAGGAAATTCTGGTGACGATATCGCCCGCAGCCTGTGTTTTGCTTACAGGATGGTCCTGCGACCGCCAGAAAGAAATCCAGATGCGGTGGCCCTGCGCGGCGGAAGATAGTGCCTTGCGTTCCGCCCCTATCCCCCCTCCCCAAATGGCAAAGGCCATTGCCTTTGCCACGCTGCAACGTTGCCACCCCTTGAAGCCGGGGGCCAAAACCCCCAGCCAGTATCCGCCCCGACCCGGCGGGCGCTTCGCCCCCGCCGGGTCGGGCGCTGGCCTGCGTTGCGCGGCGCGTGCCGGTCTTTGCCGCACCGTTCCGCAGGGGCGGGGGTGAAAGGTGGTGCCATGCATCCTCCCGACCCCCCGGCGCAATGGCAAAGGCCATCGCCTTTGCCACATCGCCACGCTGCCACCCCGTGCGGCCGGGGGCCAAAGCCCCCGGCCAGCGCCCGCCCCGCCCCCGGCGGGCGCTTCTCGCCCGCCGGGTCGGGCGCTGGCCTGCGTTGCGCGGGCTGCGAGGGTCTTTGCCGCACCGTTCCGCCGGGGCGGGGGAAACGCGGTGCGTTTCCTTGCCCCGCCCGGCGACGGGGCGAACCGTAGCCCCGAGCCTACCCTCCGCCGCCATGGCAAAGGCCATCGCCTTTGCCACGCCGCAACGTCGCTTCCCGCCAGCCGGGGGCCAAAGCCCCCGGCCAGTATCCGTGTTCGTCAAGCGGTTTGTACGGGTCTTGTTTCCTGCCATTCCCTGTTTTCGCGCAGGAGTGTGTTGGCGAGGATGAGGAGTTTGCGCATCGCGGCGACGAGGGCGAGTT
>JADCEN010000039.1 GCA_020250175.1 Rhodobacter sp. | reverse complement strand
TGCGCATTCCCCGTCCGAGGGTCGGGAACTTGGCGAAGGATCGTGATCAATGACGGCATGGGTTCCTCCCTTAGGAACCACAAGCAGAATCCAATTCAGACCCAAGCGCTACCCCAAATCTTCAAATGCGATTCCCCTGCCGCGGCACCTCAGCGGGATCGCGGCTTTAAGATCAGGGCTTTCAGCAGCAGGGCGCAGAGCAGAACAAAGATTGCGGACAAGAGCACATCCGACAGGAAATGCCGCCCCGCCGCAATGCGCTGAACCCCGACGAAAAGCGGGACAAGCAGGATCACCCCCTGCGCAATCCGCCGATGGGGCGGCCTGATCCGGCTTTTCACATGGTCCACGACCAGGAACAGCACCACGGCCAGGGCGACCGCCCCGGCCACTTCGCCAGCCACGAAAGAGCAGTTGCTGGTGCATTGATGCGACAGGACATGCGGCGGCGTGAAGGTAAGCGTCCCCCCGAATTCCGTCACCTGGGCCGGTCGGGCTCGGCCCCAGAGCGGTTTGAGCAGGACATCCACCAGCAGACCCGGCCCCAGGAGATAGAGCGCGGCCGTAAATCCCGAAAGACGCCGGGTGGCACGCAGCAGCGGAAAGGGCGCAAGCCGCTGGGCAAGGTAGGCCAAGATCGACAGCGCCAGCACAGCTTCAGACAGGCGCCAGATCGCCAGGCGCAGCTGGTTCCAGCTGCCACTGGCAAACCCGTCAAAGCCGGTCTTGCTGGCAAAGAACAGGCCGCTGACCCATAGGTCCAGGCCGGGCCAGATCCCGAAAACGGCAAAGACCACCGCCGCCATCGCCGTCAGAGACAGGGCCTGCAGCCGGGGGCTAAGGGGCATGCAGACACTCTGCGTCGATCACGTATCCGGCCAGCGGCAGGTCTGCATAGCTTCCGCCCGCAAGATCGAAAGGCGGTGCCGCCGGAACCGGCACGCCGGCACAGACCGGGGGAACTTCCGTGACCAGCAGCACAGGGCCCGACAGCCGATCGGGCAGCGGATAGGCCTGCTGGTAATGGCTTTCCGGACGGCCTGCGGGACGGGGCGCGTAAATCTGCAGGCCCGCCCCCTGCCCCGTGTAAAACAGATCAGCCAGAACATCGCGGCGATCCGCAACAATTGGCAGACCGCCTTCGGCCTGCGCAAAGCCGATGATCTGCCGGCTGAGTGCGGCCTGCCCCAGGTAGCGCGCCAGAAGCGGTTCGTCCCGGCCCAGGGTCAGCGCGGGAAACAGCGTCAGCACCGGCAGGATCACGGCAATGGCCCCATTGACGGCCAGCGACAGCTTCAGAAGACGCGGACGGTCCAGCAGGACCATCACCGCAAGGATCGTACCTGCAAGATAGGCGGAGGCGGCCCAGTTGGCATAGGCCCGGTCCAGAAGCGCCTGCAGGCAGACGATCACCACGGCGGGCAGGGCAAACACCAGCAGCCGGCCGGTGCCTGCCGCCCGCGGGTGCAGCGCTGCCCGGATCAGCGCGGCGAACAGCACCGGACCGAAGACGGCGAACTGGCTGAGGAAGAATTCCGCCATCCCTGCCGGGTTCAGGGGCTTCGCGTCCCGCACCCAGCGCACATTGTCCAACGTATGCGAGGCGGTGGCCATGCCGTTGTTCAGGTTCCAAAGCACATTCGGCAGGATGACCAGGCCAAAGGCCGCAAGCAGGGCTGTCCAGTTGCGCGCCCCAAGGCGCAATGCGGGAATGAACAGGGCACCCAGACCGGCCCCCAGCAGGAAATACACGCCCGCATATTTCGCAAGCACCGCAAGTCCGGCCATCACCCCCGCCAGCAGCGCAAAGCGCAGGGCGCGGGTTTCAACAAGCCGGGTGTGGCAGTAAAGCGCCGCCGCGAAGAAAGGCGCCATGATCGTATCGGTCGAGGCCAGCAGACTGCCCATCGTTGCCATTGGCAGGGTGACATAACTCGCCGCAACCCAGATTGCCGCCCGCGCCCCGCCCAGCCGGGCCGCCGTGGCCGCAAGTATCATCGCGGCAGCCCCGTGGAACACCGCCCCCGGCGCGCGGACCCAAAAGGGCGAATCGCTGCCCGACAGGGCGGTGACCGCGCCGATCACCCAGGCGATCAGCGGCGGCTTGGAGTAATAGCCATAGGCAAAGCTTTGCCCCCACAGCCAGTACTGGCTTTCATCAACGAAAAGGTCGGTGCGGTTGAACACCAGAAGACCAAGCCGCAGGGCCGTGACAGCGGCAACAATCGCAAAGGCCGGAGCAAGCCAGCCGCCGGAGTCAGGCCTGGTCATGCTGGTGATGGATCAGCCACAGATTGCGCGAATAGATCACCACACCCATCGTCTGGCCCAGAATGAACACGGGATCGGCGCGGTAGATGGCATAGGCCAGCAGTACCAGCCCCCCCATGATGGAAAAGTACCAAAAGGCAATCGGCACGACAGACCGGCGCGCCCGTTCCGAGGCAATCCACTGGACCAGAAAACGCCCGGTGAACAGAAGCTGGCCGAACAACCCGAACAGCACCCACAACAGTTCAAGCCGGCTGTCCACGTGAAACAGGGTTTGCAGTGTCTGCATCAGGGGACCTGACCTTCGACGCGCGGCACCGCGTGCGGCGTTGCCTGTTTCTTGCGCCGGATCAGCCATGCGACGCCAAGCAGATCAATACTGCCCACCAGGGCGCGCTGAAGATTGCTGTAATTCGACCGCCCGCCACCGCGCGACCGGTGGCTGACATCCACATGCACCACCGCCCAGCCGTCACGGGCAAACAGGGCCGGCAGATAGCGGTGCATGTGATTGAAATAGGGCAGCCGCAGGAAGGCATCGCGACGGAAGGCCTTCAGACCGCAGCCGGTGTCACGGGTGCCGTCCTGCAGCAGCCAGCCGCGCAGACCGTTCGCCGCGCGCGATGCCAGGCGCTTGGACAGGGTATCGCTGCGCGCTATTCGCTGGCCGGCCACCAGGCCGATGCCGGGATCACCCGCCAGCAGCGGCGCGACAAGGCGCGGCAGTTCCTCGGGGGGGTTCTGGCCGTCGCCGTCCAGGGTGCAGACAAGCGGGGCCGTCGCGGCCAGCACGCCGGAATGCACCGCCGCACTTTGCCCGGCAGACCGGTCGTGGCGCAGAACGCGCAGGTTGGCCTGGGTGGTCATCCGGGTGCGCAGCATCTGGGGCATGGCATCGACAGAGCCGTCATCAACCACAATCACCTCGTGATCGCCGATCGGACGCAGGGCGTTTTCAATGCCCTCCAGCAGCACGAGGATATTCTCATGCTCGTTGCGGGCGGGGATGACGACCGAGAGAAGGTACATGTCTGCCAGATTGCGTGCCGCCTTTTGCCGGACTGGCGCGGGTCCGGTCATCCGGAGGCGGCACGCGCCAGGGCCAGCTTTTGTTCCCGATACAGCGAGTAGATACCCGTTGCAATGACGATCCCCGCGCCGGTCAGCGTCATCGCATCCGGCAGCGACTGAAAGACCAGCCAGCCCAGTGCGATGGCCCAGATCAAAGAGGTATAGCGGAATGGCGCAACAAAGCCGATATCGCCCACGCGCATGGCCATGACCCCGAACATGTAGCCCGCGATCAGCGCAGAGGAAGCCGCAGCCACGACAACGGCTTCGGCCAGTCCGACCGGCTGCCAGCCGGTGAACAGGACACCGGACAGACCCATCGCCATGACCCCAAGGCCTGACCACAGGGCGACAAGCACGGTCGGCACCTGAAAGGACAGACGCCGCGTGGCAAGGTCGCGCAGAACAACGCAGGCGACCGATCCCAGCCCGGCAACCGACCAGACGTCGAAGCCCGCCATGCCGGGGCGGATGATAATCAGCACGCCGCAGAAGCCGGCAAGAATTGCCAGCATCCGCCGCCAGCCGATACGGTCGCCAAAGACCAGGGCCGCCCCCAGGGTTACGGCAAGGGGAAGCGCCTGCATGATCGCCGACAGGTTGGCCAGCGGCATGTGCATCAGCGCGGTCAGAAACAGCAACGTGGCCCCCACTTCGGCCAAGGTCCGGATTGCGGTGATGCCGGTGTCGCGCCGGGACAGCCGGTGGCGCAAGCCCCCTGTGACCAGGCCAAGGCAGATCAGCAGACCCGAGGTGACGGCCCCGCGCAGGGTGATCGCCTCGAACAGCGGAAGGGATTGGGTGACGGCCTTCATTCCGGCGTCGTTCAGCGTGAAGGCCGCCATGGCGACATTCATGTAAAGCGCACCGCGCAGGTTGTCGGACAGGGGCATCATGGTTTTTCCGGCTGCCTGGCCTGGCGGGCTGGCTTGGGCCAGATCAAGACGGGTCGGGGCACGGGCTCGTGCCCGCCCGCGCAAGACCCTGCCCCGCCCCGGTTTCAGGGGCGGGACAGGGGCGCACTCATTCGCTGCGGCCTTCGATGCTGTCGACCAGACCGACATCGCCGGCCAGGTCCACAGGTTCTTCCAGCGGGGCGGCCAGGGCCGCCGCGATTGCGGCTTCGGCCCGGCGGGCATCGATCACCATCAAGTCGCGGTCGGCAGCAATCTTCTTGACGCGCGCGGTGGCACCGCCCGTCCCCGCCGGGATCAGACGGCCGACGATGACATTCTCTTTCAGCCCGACCAGCTTGTCGCGCTTGCCCTGAACGGCGGCTTCGGTCAGCACCCGGGTCGTTTCCTGAAAGGACGCCGCCGAGATGAAGCTGCGGGTCTGCAGCGACGCCTTGGTGATGCCCAGCAGGATCGGCTCGCCGGAGGCCGGGCGCAGATTGTGGTTCAGCGCCTTTTCGTTGACCTCATCCAGTTCCGCCTTGTCCACATGTTCGCCCTTCAGAAGCGTGGTCTCGCCCGAGTCGAGAATCTCCCACTTCTGCAGCATCTGACGGACGATCACCTCGATATGCTTGTCGTTGATCTTCACGCCCTGCAGGCGGTACACATCCTGCACCTCGTCGATCATGTAATTGGCAAGCGCCTCGACCCCCAGGATGCGCAGGATGTCATGCGGGGCCGGGTTGCCGTCCATGATGTAGTCGCCCTTCTGCACGAAGTCGCCTTCCTGCACCGGGATATGTTTGCCCTTGGGCACCATGTATTCCATGGGCGCCAGGGTATCATCGACAGGCTCGATCGTGATGCGGCGCTTGTTCTTGTAGTCCTTGCCAAAGCGCACAAAGCCATCGCTTTCGGCGATGATCGCATGGTCTTTCGGACGGCGGGCCTCGAACAGTTCCGCCACGCGGGGAAGACCCCCGGTGATGTCCTTGGTCTTGGCACCCTCGCGCGGGATCCGCGCCACAACGTCGCCGGGCCGGATGTCCTGGCCGTCTTCGACAGACAGGATCGCGTCCACCGACATGGCATAGGTGATCGGGTTGCCCGCCTCGCTGCGCACGGGGTCGCCGGTTTCAGGGTTCACGATGATGACTTCGGGCTTAAGGTCGCTTCCCTTGGGCACAGAGCGCCAGTCGGACACGATCTTTTGCGTCATCCCGGTTGCTTCGTCGGTCTCTTCGCGCACCGAGATGCCCGAAATCAGGTCCACAAACCGCGCCACACCACCCTTTTCGGCGATGATCGGCAGGGTGTAGGGATCCCATTCGAACAGCTTGGCCCCGCGCTTGACAGTCTGGCCATCCCTGACGTGAACCTTCGCCCCGTAGGTCACCTTGTGCGCGGCGCGTTCCTGCCCGTTCTCGTCGATGATGGCAATCGACATGTTGCGGCCCGTCACGATCTGCTCGCCGTTCACGTTGGCAAGAAGGGTGGCGTTGCGGAACTCGATCCGGCCTTCCTGGCTTGCTTCCAGGAAGGATTGCTGCCCGCCCTGCGCGATGCCGCCGATGTGGAAGGTGCGCATCGTTAGCTGCGTACCCGGCTCGCCGATGGACTGCGCCGCGATGATCCCGACGGCTTCGCCGATGTTCACCATTGTGCCGCGCGCAAGGTCGCGGCCATAGCACATGGCGCAGACGCCTTCCTCGGCCTCGCAGGTCAGCGGGCTGCGGATGCGCGCGCTGGCAACGCCGGCGGTCATGATGGCGTCCGCGCGGCGTTCGTCGATCACTTCGTTGCGCCTGACGATGACCTCGTCCGTGCCCGGAACCAGGATGTCTTCCGCCGCAACCCGGCCCAGCACACGCTCGGCCAGCGACGACACCACTTCCCCGTCATTCACCGCCGAGACGGCGGTAATGGCGTTTTCGGTGCCGCAGTCGTTTGACCGCACAATGCAATCCTGCGCCACATCGACCAGACGGCGGGTCAGATAGCCCGAGTTCGCCGTTTTCAGCGCGGTATCCGCCAGCCCCTTGCGCGCGCCATGGGTGGAGTTGAAATACTCCAGCACGGTCAGGCCTTCCTTGAAGTTCGAGATGATCGGCGTCTCGATGATCTCGCCCGAGGGCTTGGCCATCAGGCCGCGCATCCCGCCAAGCTGTTTCATCTGCGCGGGCGACCCCCGCGCACCGGAGTGCGACATCATATAGACCGAGTTCGGCTCTTTCTCGGCACCGTTGCGGTCCAGACGCACGGCCGAAATCTCGGCCATCATCTCGCCCGCGACCTTGTCGGAACATTTCGACCAGGCATCGACGACCTTGTTGTACTTTTCACCCTGGGTGATCAGGCCGTCCATATACTGCTGTTCGAATTCCTTCACCTGATCGCGCACGTCGTTCACGATCGTCCATTTGGTGTCGGGGATCAGCATGTCGTCCTTGCCAAAGGAAATCCCGGCCTTGAACGCCTCGCGAAAGCCCAGACCCATGATCTGGTCACAGAAAATCACCGATTCCTTCTGGCCGCAGTAGCGGTAGACGGTGTCGATGACGTTCTGCACGTCCTTCTTGCGCAGCAGGCGGTTCACCAGATCGAACGGGGCCTTGGCGTTGACCGGCAAAAGGTTGCCCAGCCGCAGACGACCCGGCGTGGTATCATACCGCTTCCACACCTCGTTGCCTTCCTCGTCGATCTGCCGGATGCGCGCCTTGATGGCGGCATGAAGGTGCACCGCGCCGGACGCCAGCGCATGTTCAACCTCATCCACATCGGCAAAGGCCATGCCTTCGCCTGCCATGCCCTTGCGCTGCATCGTGGTGTAATACAGCCCAAGCACCATGTCCTGCGACGGCACGATGATCGGCGCGCCGTTGGCGGGCGACAGCACGTTGTTGGTGGACATCATCAGAACGCGCGCCTCAAGCTGCGCTTCCAGCGACAGCGGCACATGCACGGCCATCTGGTCGCCGTCGAAGTCGGCGTTGAAGGCCGAGCAGACCAGCGGATGCAGCTGGATCGCCTTGCCCTCGATCAGCATCGGCTCGAAGGCCTGGATGCCAAGACGGTGCAGCGTGGGCGCGCGGTTCAGCAGAACCGGATGCTCGCGGATGACCTCGTCAAGAATATCCCAAACCTCGGGGCGTTCCTTTTCGACCAGTTTCTTGGCCTGCTTGACGGTGCTTGACAGCCCCTTCGCCTCCAGCCGCGAATAGATAAAGGGCTTGAACAGCTCCAGCGCCATCTTCTTGGGCAGGCCGCACTGGTGCAGCTTCAACTCGGGCCCGGTCACGATAACCGACCGGCCCGAAAAGTCCACCCGCTTGCCCAGCAGGTTCTGGCGGAAGCGGCCCTGCTTGCCCTTGAGCATGTCCGACAGCGATTTCAGCGGGCGCTTGTTGGTGCCGGTGATCACGCGGCCGCGACGGCCGTTGTCGAACAGCGCATCGACCGCTTCCTGCAGCATCCGCTTTTCGTTGCGCACGATGATATCGGGGGCGCGCAGCTCGATCAGACGCTTAAGGCGGTTGTTGCGGTTGATGACGCGGCGGTACAGGTCGTTCAGGTCCGACGTGGCAAAGCGACCGCCGTCCAGCGGCACCAGCGGGCGCAGTTCCGGCGGAATGACCGGCAGAACCGTCAGGATCATCCACTCGGGCCGGTTGCCCGATTCAAGGAAGGATTCGACGATCTTCAGGCGCTTGATGATCTTCTTCGGCTTCAACTCGCCGGTGGCTTCCTTGAGGTCTTCGCGCAACTGGTCTGCGGTCGACTCAAGGTCAATGGCGGCCAGCATCTCGCGGATGGCTTCGGCCCCGATGTTGGCGGTGAAGGCATCTGCGCCGTACTGATCCTGCGCGTCGAGGAATTCCTCTTCGGTCATCAGCTGGCCATAGGTCAGGTCGGTCAGGCCCGGTTCGATCACCACATAGTTCTCGAAGTACAGGATGCGTTCCAGATCGCGCAGCGTCATGTCCAGCATCAGGCCGATGCGGCTGGGCAGCGATTTTAGGAACCAGATATGGGCGACGGGGGCCGCCAGTTCGATATGCCCCATCCGTTCGCGCCGCACCTTTTGCAGGGTAACTTCGACGCCGCATTTTTCGCAGACAACGCCGCGATATTTCATGCGCTTGTACTTGCCGCAAAGGCATTCGTAATCCTTGATCGGGCCAAAGATCCTCGCGCAGAACAGCCCGTCGCGTTCCGGCTTGAACGTGCGGTAGTTGATGGTTTCCGGCTTTTTGATCTCGCCATAGGACCACGACAGGATCCGCTCCGGGCTTGCCAGGCTGATCTTGATTTCGTCAAAGGTCTTTACGGGCGCAACCGGGTTGAACGGGTTGGTCGAGAGTTCCTGGTTCATTGGGTCCAGTCCTGTCAGTTGTCGCCGCGCCGGGCGGCTTCCAGCTTGGCGACGCGCTTCGCGAGCGCGTCGAGCGATGTCATGGCCTCTTCCCCGGCCCGCGCGAGGACGCCGAGGCGGTCCACCTTGCCCATGAGCCGGTCATGGCCGGCATCCGCCTCTTCCCGGCGGATCAGGATGGCATCAAGACGGCGAAGGACGAGGTCCATCTTCTCATCGAACTTGGCATCCATGGCGGCGAATGCCTTGCGCGTTTCATCATCCATATGCACGTGCTCCTGTGATCTCGGGCCTGGCAGGACGGGCGAGGCGCCCGCCCTTTGGAATGACCGGCTGATCCGTCACTCCTCCTCCGCATCCAGGAGTTCCATGTTCAGGCCCAGGCCCCGCACCTCTTTGACAAGGACATTGAACGATTCCGGCACGCCGGCCTCGAAGTTGTCCTCGCCCTTGACGATCGACTCGTAAACCTTGGTGCGCCCTGCCACGTCGTCCGACTTCACGGTCAGCATTTCCTGCAGGGTGTAGGCGGCACCGTAAGCCTCGAGCGCCCAGACCTCCATCTCGCCCAGACGCTGGCCCCCGAACTGCGCCTTGCCGCCCAGCGGTTGCTGGGTAACCAGGCTGTAAGGGCCGGTGGAGCGAGCGTGCAGCTTGTCATCCACCAGGTGGTGAAGCTTCAGCATGTATTTCACGCCAACGGTGACCTTGCGGGCGAACTGTTCGCCCGAGCGTCCGTCGAAGACAACCGATTGGCCGCTTTCGTCAAAGCCCGCGCGCCGCAGCGCGTCGTTCACATCCGCCTCTTTCGCCCCGTCGAACACCGGGGTCGCAATCGGCACGCCCTTGGTCACATTGCCCGCCAGCTCCAGCACATCGGCTTCTTCCCGATCCGCGAACGCCGCGTCATAGGTCTCATCCCCATACGCCAGGCGCAGCGCCTCGCGCACCGGGGTCAGGTCGCCCGACCGGCGATACTCTTTCAAAGCCTCGTCGATCTTCAGGCCCAGACCGCGCGCGGCCCAGCCCATGTGGGTTTCCAGAATCTGACCCACATTCATCCGGCTTGGCACGCCCAGCGGGTTCAGCACCAGATCGACGGCGGTGCCATCGGCCAGGAAGGGCATATCCTCGATCGGCACGACCTTTGATATGACGCCCTTGTTGCCGTGACGGCCGGCCATCTTGTCGCCCGGCTGCAGCTTGCGCTTCACCGCGACAAAGACCTTGACCATCTTCATCACACCCGGAGGCAGGTCGTCGCCGCGACGGACCTTTTCGACCTTATCCTCAAACCGGTTGTCCAGCGCGCGTTTCTGCGCTTCGTACTGGTCGTGCAGGGCTTCCACATCCTTGGCATCGGCTTCTTCGCCCAGCGCCAGCTGCCACCACTGGCCGCGCGACAGCGTGCCCAGCAGGTCATCGTCGATCGTCGACCCAGACCGGATGCCCTTGGGCCCCTTCACGGCGACCTTGCCGGTGATCAGCGTCCTGAGGCGCGAATAGATGTTGCGCTCCAGGATCGCCAGTTCGTCGTCCCGGTCCCGGGCCAGACGTTCAACCTCTTCACGTTCGATCTGCAGCGCGCGTTCGTCCTTGTCCACGCCATGGCGGTTGAAGACGCGCACTTCCACGATGGTGCCGTACGCCCCCGGCGGCAACCGCAGCGAGGTGTCGCGCACGTCGGATGCCTTTTCGCCGAAGATGGCGCGCAACAGCTTTTCTTCCGGCGTCATCGGGCTTTCGCCCTTGGGGGTGATCTTGCCCACAAGGATGTCGCCCGGCTGCACTTCGGCCCCGATATAGACGATCCCGGCCTCGTCAAGGTTGCGCAGGGCTTCCTCGCCGACGTTCGGGATGTCGCGCGTGATCTCTTCCGGCCCCAGTTTGGTGTCGCGGGCGGCAACCTCATATTCCTCGATATGGATCGAGGTGAAGACGTCATCGCGCAGGATGCGCTCCGAAATCAGGATGGAATCCTCGTAGTTGTAGCCGTTCCACGGCATGAAGGCGACAACGACGTTCCGGCCAAGGGCAAGCTCGCCCATGTCGGTGCAGGGACCGTCGGCAATCACCTCGCCGCGCGTCACAACATCGCCCACCTTCACCAGCGGGCGCTGGTTGATGCAGGACGACTGGTTCGACCGCTTGAACTTGCGAAGCCGGTAGATGTCGACGCCCGGTTCGCCCGGATCCAGCATTTCCGTGGCGCGCACGACGATGCGGGTCGCATCCACCTGATCAATCACGCCCGAACGCCGCGCCATGATGGCCGCGCCCGAGTCGCGTGCAACCACGGCCTCAATCCCCGTGCCCACGAAGGGTGCGTCGGACTGAAGCAGCGGCACCGCCTGACGCTGCATGTTTGACCCCATCAGGGCGCGGTTCGCGTCGTCGTTCTCAAGAAACGGGATCAGCGAGGCCGCAACCGACACCAGTTGCTTGGGCGACACATCGATCAGGTCGATGGCGTCGGTCGGGTTCAGCATGAATTCCCCGGCCTTGCGGCTGGAGATCAGGTCATCGGTGAAGCGGCCTTCGGCATCCTGTGCTGCGTTGGCCTGTGCCACGGTGTGGCGCATTTCCTCGGTTGCCGACATGTAGACCACGTCATCCGTGACCTTGCCGTCGATAACCTTGCGGTAGGGGGTTTCGATGAAGCCGTACTTGTTCACCCGGGCATAGGTGGCAAGGCTGTTGATCAGGCCGATGTTCTGGCCTTCGGGCGTTTCGATCGGGCACATCCGGCCATAATGGGTCGGGTGAACGTCGCGCACCTCAAAGCCTGCGCGTTCCCGCGTCAGGCCGCCCGGCCCAAGGGCCGACAGGCGGCGCTTGTGCGTCACTTCGGACAAGGGGTTGGTCTGGTCCATGAACTGCGACAGCTGGGATGAGCCGAAGAATTCGCGCACCGCCGCCGCAGCCGGTTTCGCGTTGATCAGGTCCTGCGGCATGATCGTGTCGATCTCGACCGACGACATGCGTTCCTTGATCGCGCGTTCCATGCGCAGCAGGCCGACGCGGTACTGGTTTTCCATCAGCTCGCCCACCGAACGCACCCTGCGGTTGCCCAGATGGTCGATATCGTCGATCTCGCCCTTGCCGTCGCGCAACTCGGTCAGCGCCTTGATGCAGGCGATGATGTCTTCGCGGTCCAGCGTGCGCTGGGTGTCCGGCTTGCCCAGATCAAGGCGCATGTTCATCTTCACGCGGCCCACGGCAGACAGGTCGTAACGCTCGCTGTCGAAGAACAGCGTGTCGAACAGCTGACTCGCCGCCTCGACGGTCGGCGGCTCGCCCGGACGCATGACGCGGTAGATGTCCATAAGCGCGGTGTCCCGGCCCATGTTCTTGTCCGCCGCCATGGTATTGCGGATGTAGGGGCCGACATTGACATTGTCGATGTCCAGCACCGGGATGTCAGTGATGCCCTGGTCCAGCAGCAGCTTGAGCGAGCCACCCTTGACGCCGCCGTCGCGGTCGTACTCCATCGTCAGCTCGTCGCCGGCCTCGACCCAGATCTCGCCAGTTTCCTCGTTGATGATGTCTTTCGCCACATAGCGGCCGACAATCTGGTCGAAGGGGACCAGAAGTTCGGTCACCTTGCCCGATTTGATCAGTTCGTTCGCCATGCGGGGGGTCATCTTGTCGCCCGCCTTGCAGATCACCTCGCCGGTGGCAGCATCAACCACATCATAGGTCGGGCGCGTGCCGCGCAGGCGTTCCGGGAAGAACCGGGTGACCCAGCCCTTATTCTTCACATGCCGGAACATGACGGTTTCATAATAGGCATTCATTATGCCCTCCTGGTCCATGCCCAGGGCGTAAAGCAGCGTCGTCACCGGCAGCTTGCGGCGACGGTCGATGCGCGAAAAAACGATGTCCTTGGCATCAAACTCGAAATCAAGCCAGGACCCGCGATAGGGAATGATCCGGCAGGCGAACAGCAGCTTTCCGCTTGAATGGGTCTTGCCCTTGTCATGGTCAAAGAACACGCCGGGGCTGCGGTGCATCTGGGACACGATGACCCGCTCGGTCCCGTTCACGATGAAGGTCCCGTTCGACGTCATCAGGGGCATGTCGCCCATGTAGACATCCTGTTCCTTGATGTCCTTGACCGACCGTGCGCCGGTATCCACATCAGTATCGAACACGATCAGGCGCAGCGTCACCTTCAGCGGTGCGGCATAGGTCATGTCGCGGCTCTGGCATTCGTCAACGTCGTACTTCGGCTTCTCCAACTCGTATTTCACGAATTCAAGCACCGCATTCTCGTTGAAGTCCTTGATCGGAAAGACCGACTGGAACACGCCCTGAATGCCTTCGCCATCGGCGGCCTTCGGGCCATCGCCCGATTTCAGGAACAGGTCATAGGAGGATTTCTGAACCTCGATCAGGTTCGGCATCTCCAGAACTTCACGGATCTTGCCGAAATAGCGGCGGATGCGCTTTTGGCCGACATAGGATTGCGCCATGCTCGTCGTCACCTTTCGTTTTCTTTCGCGGGCGGGCACACCGTCGGGCCACGGGTGCCTGCCGCTTGCGAAACAGGGGGTCAGGTTCCATTCCCGCAGGCCGTCCCACCGGTCTGCTCCCGAACCTTCAACCTCGACCTGGAAGGGGCTTCACGGGGAAGCCGCTGCCAGGACGCGGTCTTTCACACAGAAGGCCGGGCCCGAAGTGCTTCGGACCCAGCCGGTCTTGGTCCGTCAGGATGCCACGCGCATCCGCCGGATCACTTCAGCTCTACCTTGGCGCCAGCGTCTTCAAGCTTTTTCTTGATGGTCTCGGCGTCGCCCTTGGTGGCGGCTTCCTTTACCTTGCCACCGGCTTCGACCAGGTCCTTGGCTTCTTTCAGGCCCAGACCGGTGATCGCGCGGACTTCCTTGATCACGTTGATCTTGTTCGGGCCGGCTTCGGTCAGGACGACGTCGAACTCGGTCTTTTCCTCTTCAACCGGGGCGGCAGCCGCGGCAGGACCGGCCACCATGACGGCGCCACCGGCGGCCGGCTCGATCCCGTATTTGTCCTTGAGGATCGTTTTCAGTTCCTGCGCCTGAAGAAGGGTAAGACCCACGATGTCTTCGGCGAGTTTGTTCAGATCAGCCATTTTTCGTTCCATTCCTATCAAGATGGGGTCCAACGTCAGGGTTTCGACCCTACGATGGCATCAGGTCTCAGGCGGCAAGCCGCTCCTCAATGGTGGTGAGGATGCTCGCGATGTTCGACGCAGGCGCACCAATCGCACCGGCGATGCTGGACGCCGGGGCACCGATGATCGACGCGATCTGAGCGATCAGCTCTTCACGCGACGGCATCTGGGCCACGGCCTTCACACCGGCCGGGTCGAGCGCCGCATTGCCCATTGCGCCGCCAAGGATCACGAATTTCTCGTTCTTCTTGGCATAGGCGTCCGTGATCTTTGCCGCAGCGACAGGATCCTCGGAATAGGCGAACACGGTCATCCCCTTGAGAAGATCACCCATACTTGCGCCGGGCTTTCCTTCAAGGGCGATCTTGGCGAGCTTGTTCTTGGCAACGCGTACGGACCCGCCAACGCTGCGCATTTCTGCGCGCAGGTCCTGCATCTGAGCAACCGTCATGCCTTCGTAGCGGGCAACCACCACGACGCCAGAGCTTTCGAAGATCTGGCCGAGTTCCTCGACCACTTTCTCTTTCTGGGCTCTATCCACAGGTTCACTCCAAGTATGGGGGTTTCCCCCCGGCTCATGTTTGTTGCGGACAAGGCCCGCAACGTCGGGTCCGATCAGAGGTCCCGAGGCCAAGATCACCCGAGGATACCCCCGGAAATCCGTCCCGTTCACCCATCTCAGGCAGGACATTAAGAAGGATCAGCGCGTTGCGATGATGCCTCACCCACCGTCTCGGACAGAACCGGGCGTTCCCGCCCGGTATCCCCGCGCCTTGCAGCGCGGAAAATGCGTTACCCCGTTCAGGGGATGCGTGCGGTCGGGCAACCTGCCTCAGTTCCCGGTTGCCGACGCCAGGTCAACAGACACGCCCGGCCC
Source organism: Rhodobacter sp. (assembly GCA_020250175.1). Lineage (GTDB taxonomy): Bacteria > Pseudomonadota > Alphaproteobacteria > Rhodobacterales > Rhodobacteraceae > Aliitabrizicola. Next base: position 8,938 of record JADCEN010000039.1, on the reverse strand, counting down.
CATGGTGGACGACAGCGATACCTTGCGCAGGTAAGACCCCTTGGCACCGGTCGGCTTGGCGCGGCTGACCGCCCCGACAAAGGCGCGGATGTTTTCGGCCAGCTTTTCCTCGGCAAAGCTCAGCTTGCCGACTCCGGCATGAATCACCCCGGCCTTTTCGACCTTGAATTGCACTTCGCCGCCCTTGGCATTGCCCACGGCAGCCGCCACATCCATTGTCACTGTTCCGACCTTGGGGTTCGGCATCAGGTTGCGCGGCCCCAGGATCTTGCCAATACGGCCGACCAGCGGCATCATGTCGGGCGTTGCGATGCAGCGGTCAAAGTCGATCTTGCCTGCCTGGATCAATTCCATCAGGTCTTCGGCACCGACAATGTCGGCCCCGGCCGCCTTTGCCTCATCCGCCTTTGCGCCCCGCGCGAACACGGCCACGCGCACCGTCTTGCCGGTGCCGTTGGGCAGCGTGACAACACCGCGCACCATCTGATCGGCGTGCTTGGGGTCCACGCCAAGGTTCATCGCAATCTCCAGCGTCTCGTCGAACTTGGCCGAGGCTGCAGTCTTGATCAGCTTGACGGCCTCTTCAACCGAGAGGTTGGCCTTGTCCGCAAAGGCTTCGCGCGCGGCGCGCGACCGTTTTCCAGGCTTTGCCATGACTTACCCCTTAACCTCGATGCCGCAGGACTTGGCCGACCCAAGGATGATCTGCATCGCCGCTTCGATGGAATTGGCGTTCAGGTCCTTCATCTTGGCTTCGGCGATCTGGCGGATCTGCGCCACGGTGACACTGCCCGCCACATCGCGACCGGGCCGGGACGACCCCTTGGCACGGTTGCGCTTGCCCACCGGCTTCAGCCCGGCAGCCTTCTTGAGGTAGAACGACGCGGGCGAAGTCTTCAACTCCAGGCTGAAGGACTTGTCCTGATAATAGGTGATGATGACCGGCGTCGGGGCACCAGGCTCCAGATCGGCGGTCCTGGCGTTGAATTCCTTCACGAAAGCCATGATGTTCAGGCCGCGCTGGCCCAAAGCCGGGCCGACGGGCGGGGACGGGTTGGCTTGCCCCGCCTTCACTTGCAGCTTGAGCTGCCCGATGATCTTCTTGGCCATGCGGCCTCTCCTTTTTCACCGTTGCCCTGCCCGGGGGCAGAGGCCCCGGCCTGCGCCGGGGCTGGCCCCGGATCAGGTCCGGGGCGGGGTTTAGTGGTACGGTCCGTCACGCCGCATTTCATGCGGCGCGCTCGCCTTCCACGCGATTGCTCAGGTATTTTTCGACACCTGAGTGAATTCCAGTTCCACCGGGGTGGCGCGGCCAAAGATCGAAACCGTGACCTTCAGGCGGTTGTGCGGCTCGTCCACCTCTTCGACCATGCCGACGAAGCCTTCGAAGGGGCCGTCGGTGACCTGCACCTGTTCGCCGATCTCAAAGCGGATCAGGTTGCGTGGCGCAACCTCGCCCTCTTCAACGCGGTTCAGGATGGCGTTCACCTCGGCGTCGCGCATCGGCATCGGCCTGCCCTGCGGGCCAAGAAAGCCGGTGACGCGGTTGATCGAGGAAATCAGGTGATAGCCCCGGTTCGACATTTCCATGCGCACCAGCACATAGCCCGGCATGAAGCGCCGCTCGGACGTCACCTTCTTGCCACGGCGCACTTCGATGACCTCTTCGGTCGGCACCAGCACTTCGTCGATCTCCTCCTCCAGACCGGCCTCGGCAACGGCTGTTCTGATCTGTTCGGCGATCTTCTTTTCGAAATTCGACAGAACGCTCACCGAATACCACCGCTTCGCCATGCCTCAGCCACCTCTGTCACCCGGCCGCGCGTCCGGAAGTTCTTTTATTATCTTGCGGTTCGCCCGCAATACCCGGAACACGAAACAGCGCGCAACCCGAATCGATGCGCGCCGGTTTTCTTGTGATCCGCCTCACCTACAGGCGGGGGGGCGCAAGTTCAAGAAGAAACGGGGGCCAACCCCTAACCGAACATCGTCAGGATATACGTCAGGCCGGTGCGGATGATCAGATCGACGATGAAGAAGAACGTCGCTGTCAGCGCCGCCATGATGAAGACCATGATGGTGGTCACCAGAACCTCGCGCCGGGCCGGCCACACGACCTTGCCCACCTCGGCCCGGACCTGCTGAAGGAACTGCAACGGGTTTGCCCTGGTGGCCATGATTGGTCCTGTCTTCGCGGTTACCGGGTTCAGATACTCGCTTGGGGCGGGGAATTCAAGCGGTCTGCGCGGCGGGGGATTTGGGGGCGGCCGCGCCACCCTGCCGCCGCTTCTTCCTGCGGCCCGCCGCCAGCAGCGGTGCCGCCATGCCTTCATACAAGGCAAACAGATGTTCCACCCGTTCCCGGTCGCTGCCAAAGCCCGCAGGGCGATACAGCCGGTCCACCGCCCGGTCCAGCGCCGCATGGGCGCTGCGCAGGTTGGGGGGCATCAGGTCGGGGTCATACAGATCGGCCAGCGTCGCGCCGGGATGGGCGGCGCGGGCATCGAGGATGGCCTGGGCGAGGGGGTCAAGCTTGGTGAGGTTGGTGGTGGGGGGCAGGGGGAAGGTGTTGTAGACCACGCCGACGGAGTACATGTATCGGCTTTCAAGCCGCCCTGTCACGGCGCGCATCCAGGCCATGTGCATGGCAGAGGTGAGAAGGGCGAAGTCGGAAAGGGTGGCGTCGGGGAGAATGCGAATCTTGTTGCTGGGTATTGTTGGTGGACCCAGCCAAGCGATGGGAAGGCAATCGCGGCGCTCCGAACTTACCTCGGGAAGGGCAAGAAATGATTGTGTTGGAATAACTTCGACGTTGTACTTCACCGGATAATTGGCAAGGTGAATAGTGCTCTTGCGTTCGCTTTTTGATCTGAAGGCGCGGACCAAGCGCATCCTTTCTCTGACGTTTGGCATATGGGCAAGTTCACGGGATGGCACGTCCTGAAGGGCAAGTATCCAGCGTTCGCTTCCGTTGAGAAATTCTTCTGCACCTACAAACGGGCGCATTACTTGCTCCGCCTGCGGCTCCAAAGCAAGAAAGGCTTCTCTCTCTTGCTTGGAGAAAATGTAGTTTCCGCCATCAATCGGTTGAGAACCTGTCAGGAGCCGCGGCATCCCGTTAATCGGCCTTGCCTCTTCCCTGACCACCGTGTGCGGGTCAGTCATTCCACCGGCATCGAACAGATAGGGCGAGATGGCGCGGTGGACCGTCTCCACCGCCTCGCCCCTGATGTCGGGATAGCTGAACAGCCTGCGCCCGGCTGGGGCATCCTCTTGCCGGGTCAGCCCGATGATCACCACATGCACATGCGCCTTGCCACGCGCATCCGACCCCCATTCAAAGGTACGGTGGGCGAAGGCGATTTCCAGACCATAGCGGTCGAACAGTACCGGCCAAAGCTGCGCCACCTGTTCGCCCTGGGTGATGGAATTGGTGGCAACAAAGGCGATGCGGGGCGGGGTGCGCCTGTTCCCCGGCCCCGCTTCTCCCCTCTCCCCCGGCCCCTCTCCCACGGGAGAGGGGGGAAGGAGGGCGCGTCCCCTCTCCGTTTCGGAGAGGGGAGCGGGGAGAGGTTCGGCGGGGGTAGCGGGGACAGGCCTTGCCACATAGGCACCGGCCTTCAGGAACCACGCCGCCACGAAATCCAGCGTCCCGCCCGATTTGCCAAGGGCCGCAACCCGGCGCACCTGCGCGCGTTGCACTTCACCCTGATACTTGGCCCCCACAAACGGCGGGTTCCCCAGCACATAGCTGCACCGTTCGGGCGGCAGCACATCGGCCCAGTCGGTTTCCAGCGCGTCGGCATGGCGGATGGTCGGGGATTTCTTCAGCGGGATGCGGGGGTAGTAGCCCCCGAACGCCTCGGACAGGCGCAGGTTCATCAGATGGTCCATCATCCACATCGCGGTTTCGGCGATGCGGGCGGGAAACTCTTCCAGCTCGATCCCATAGAACTGGTCCACATCGACGCGCGACAGGACGGCGGCATCCAGGTTCAGCTGGTTGTCGGTGCGCATGTCCAGAAGCAGATCAAGTTCCAGCAGGCGCAACTCGCGGTAGGCGATGATCAGGAAATTGCCGCAGCCGCAGGCGGGGTCGAAAAAGGTCAGGCTTGCCAGCTTGTCATGAAAGGCGGCAAGGCGCTGGGCGCGCCCCGTCTTCAGCGCCCGCAGCCGGTCAAACTCTGCCCGCAGATCGTCCAGAAACAAGGGGCCGATCAGTTTCAGGATGTTCTTTTCGGTGGTGTAATGCGCGCCCTTCCTGCGCCGTTCGGCCTTGTCCATCACCGACTGGAACAGGCTGCCGAAAATGGCCGGGGAAATCGGCGTCCAGTCGAACCGGCAGGCATTCAGCAGCGCCGCGCGCATGTCGGCATCAAAGGCGGGCGGGGGGAAGTATTCGGCAAAAAGATGGCCGTTGACGTAAGGAAACTTCGCCAGCGCCGGGGCAAGCGTTTTCTGCCGCTGATGGTCCGGCGTGTTCAGCACATTGAACAGCGCCCCCAGCCTGTCGCCGGTATCACTGCCGTCCGGTTTGGTTTCGCTGTCCAGATAATCCCACAGGATATCGCGCGGCTCGAAAATGCCCGTGTCATCGGCGAAAAGGCAAAAGACGATGCGGGTCAGAAACACCTCCAGCCGGTGGCCAGTGTATCCCGACGCCTCCAGCAGGTCATGCAGCAGGCCGACCAGTTCGGACGCCCTGACATTGACCGGGTCCTGATCCTTGAAGCGCACCGTCTGGCGGCCCAGGATGAAGCTGAAGCGGTCAATATGCCTGGGCAGGTCGGCCAGCGGGAAAGTGACGGTTTCGCGCGTGTCCAGATCGGTCAGCTTCCAGGTCTGGAAATCGCAGACAAGGATGCGTTTCGGCAGTTCGGCATCGCTCAGCCCGTGGGTATAGCCCAGCGCCTGGCCTTCGGCTGCGAACAGGTCGCGCCCGCCGGATTTCTGTTCAACCAGCAGTTCCCCGGGCCAGAACAGGTCGATGAAGCCGCGATTGCCCCGGATCGTTTCAACCGACCGTTCGTAAACCGCCACCCGGCGCCGGTCCACGCCGAAGATGGCGAAAAAGGCGTTGTAGAAAGACTGGGTTTCGCCTTTTTCATAGGCGGCATCGCGCCAGTCCGCCGCAAAGGCGGCAGCACGCGAGCGCAACTCATTGGTGCTCAACCTCATGCTGCGGTTGTGCCAGAGACTGCGCGTTGTGGGAAGAGACTGGCAGGAGTTGGGGGACTCGAACCCACGACCCTCGGTTTTGGAGACCGATGCTCTACCAACTGAGCTAAACTCCTGTAGCAGGGGCGGAGGTACGGCAGGCGCGCCGGGAAATCAAGGGGAAACGACCGGCTTTCCGGCACGGCCTGCCAGGATGGCGCAGGGGCCGCCCCGAAAAGGGCGGCCCCTGCCAAAGCGGTGTGCCGGACCGGCGGATCAAAGCGTGTTGGCAGACATCTCGCGCGCGATATGGTCGGCCTGCCGGATCGCCAGGGCAACAATGGTCAGGGTCGGGTTCTCGGCCGCCCCGGTGGTGAACTGCGACCCGTCCGAAATGAACAGATTCGGAATGTCATGGGTCTGGCCCCACTTGTTCACTACCCCGTCCCGCGGGTTTTCCGACATCCGGTTGGTGCCGAGGTTATGCGTCGAAGGGTAGGGCGGCGTCGGGAAGGTGCGGGTCGCCCCGACGGCATTGTAAATCGCGATCCCTTGCGCATAGGCGTGGTTGCGCATCGCGATGTCGTTGGGGTGATCCGAAAAATGCACATTGGGTGCGGCAAGACCGAACTGATCCTTCACGTCGCTGTTCAGCGTCACGCGGTTGGTTTCCTGCGGCATATCCTCGCCGACAATCCACATGCCCGCCATGTTCTCATAGCTGTCCAGTGCTGTGGTGAACTCCCGTCCCCAGCCGCCGGGATCCAGGAACGCCGCCATGAACGGCAGGCCAAGGCTGAGCGTCTCAAGCTCGTAGCCGCCGACAAAGCCGCGCGCCGGGTCGTTGCGGGATTCGTCCTGGATGATGCCGGCCATGGTGGTGCCGCGCCACATCCGCACCGGCCTGTCGAACACGGCATAGACCGACCCCGTCACATGGCGCATGTAGTTGCGCCCGACCTGACCGGACGAATTGGCAAGCCCGTCGGGGAACATCGCCGAGGCAGAGTTCAGCAGCAGGCGCGGCGATTCGATGGTATTGCCCGCAACGCAGACAATCCTTGCCGCCTGGCGCTGTTCCTTGCCCTCGGCATCGAAATACACAACGCCGGTCACCTTGCCGGTGTCATCATGTTCGATCCGGGCCGCATGGCAGCGTTCGCGCACCTCCAGGTTGCCGGTGGCCTCGCCCGCCGGAATCTCCGTGTAGGCGGCAGACCATTTCGCGCCCCATTTGCAGCCCTGAAAGCAGAACCCGGTCTGCTGGCAGGCCATGCGGTTGTCAAAGTCCAGCGAATTGATGGCCATGCGGCCGGTGTGCACCTCCTTGTAGCCAAGCGCCAAGGCACCCTTTTCGAAAACCTTGTAGTTGTTGTTTCCCGGAAGGCCCGGGCGGTCGCCGGTGCGGGTGACCCCAAGCTTGGTTTCGGCCTTGTCATACCAGGGGGCCATTTCGGCACCGTCGATGGGCCAGTCCAGCAGGCTGGCACCGTCAACGCGCCCATAGGTCGTCAGCGCCTTCCATTCATGATCCTGAAAGCGCAGCGAGGCCCCGGCCCAATGCGTGGTCGTGCCGCCCACCGCCTTGACGATCCAGGCAGGAAGGCCCGAAAAATCCCTTGCCACCCGCCAGTCGCCGCTGGTCGTGCGCGGATCAAGCCAGGCCAGCTGGCCAAAGCTTTCCCATTCGTCGTTCACATAATCTTCGGGCAGGTACCGCCCGCCCGCTTCCAGGGCCACAACCTTGACACCCTTCTGCGCCAGCTCATTGGCCAGCACGCCGCCGCCCGCGCCCGTGCCGATGATGACAACAACATTGCTGTCGGTCTGATCGAATTTCGCAACCATGGTCCGGTCCTTTCCTACAGCCAGTTGATGTCGTCAAAGCCGCGCTCGATATAGCCGCCCTGGCTGAAGCTTTCGCCTTCATAACCAAACAGCGGCCAGACGGCCTTCTGGTTGTAGAGGCCCGTCACCAGACCGCCCCGGATCTGCTGGAAGAAGGCGCTGTCTTCCATGCCGCGCAGCAGGTCAACCCGGTCACGTTCCCAGCCCGCGCCGAGATAGCTGGAAAACCCTTTGCCCTGGGCGGCGGCGTCCAGCGCGGCAATGCCTGCCTCGATTCCGCCGGCCGCCTCGGGCGTGTCATAGCCCTTGACCGCGACCACATAGAATTCGGTCGGCACATGATCGTGCGGATAGATATCACGCGCCATCTGGACCAGTGTCGCCATCGTTTCCGGTTTCAGAGACGTGGTTTCCAGCGCCCATGCCGCATCATGTCCGGCGATGAAGCCGGGACCCACGACAAGCGCCGCACCCGCCGCAACGGACCGCGCCAGCAGTTGTCGGCGGGTCAGCCCGCTTCGTGATTTATGCAGTGTCATTTGTAGTCCTCCCCTGGTGGTCTTGTCCGGCCCCGGCGGGGCCGGTGTCACAGATATCGTCCCCCGCGTTCAAGCACTTCGATCTGGTATCCGTCCGGATCGGCAATAAAGAAGAACCGCGCGATCACCGTCCCCGCCGGTGCGAAATCGACGATCTTGCGCGGCGAAAGCCCGGCTTCGGTCAGCCGGGCATGTTCTGCGGCGACATCGGCGACCGACACCGCAAGGTGCCCATAGCCGTCGCCCAGGCTGTAGGCCTCGGTGCGGCCCTTGTTGACGGTCAACTCCAGCTCGAAGGGCGTCTCGGGATTGCTCAGATAGATCAGCGTAAAGCTGTCAAAATCCAGCCGCTCTGCCACGGCAAGCCCGAAGGCCTGTTCATAGAAGGCGACCGAACGCGCCTCATCCAGAACGCGAATCATCGCGTGTATTGCCTTTGCCATTCAAGCCCCCCCGAAATCGGACGATTTTGGTAAGGTTAGTGAACCAGTTCAGGCCGGTGGTAGTAGCAGATTACTACAGACGCATTTTCCCGCTTATTCCGCCGCGATCCGCGCAGGCGCGTGACCCACCAGGTCCATCTCCCCCAGCCGAAGCGTGCAGGCACACCGCAGCAGGGAAGAAAAGTTCAACACTTCCCCGTGCAGCTGCAGAACCTCCGAGTGCAGCTTTGACAGGAAAGCGGGGGTAGAGATGCCCTCTTCCTCGGCGATCTGATCCAGAATGCCCCAGAAGGCGCGCTCAAGGCGAATACTGGTGGATTGACCGTTCAGCCGCAGGCGGCGGGTAACGTTTTCGTATCTTTTTGGGCATTGCCCAGCGAAAATCCGGCACATGTCGTCCTCCCGCCTCCAGACTGCGCGATTCGGGCGAATCGTCAAGACGCCATGCGATCACAACGCGAAAGCCTGGCCGCTTTGCCGCCGCCGGACCCGGTCGCGCGGGATGTTTTGCCTGCCTGAACAAGAAAAGGGCGCTCCGGTTGCCCGAAGCGCCCTTGATCCAGCCCTTTCGGGCCCTGTTACTCGATGATCTTCGACACGACCCCGGCGCCGACGGTGCGGCCGCCTTCGCGGATGGCGAAGCGCAGTTTTTCTTCCATGGCGATGGGGGCAATCAGTTCGACGTTGAACTTCAGATTGTCGCCCGGCATAACCATTTCCGTGCCTTCGGGCAGCTGCACCGTGCCGGTCACATCCGTGGTGCGGAAGTAGAACTGCGGGCGGTAGTTGGCGAAGAACGGCGTGTGCCGGCCGCCCTCTTCCTTGGTCAGGATATAGGCTTCGGCTTCGAACTTGGTATGCGGCTTCACGCTGCCGGGCTTGCACAGCACCTGGCCGCGTTCGATCCCCTCACGGTCCACACCGCGCAGCAGAAGGCCCACATTGTCGCCC
>JADCEN010000038.1 GCA_020250175.1 Rhodobacter sp. | reverse complement strand
GTGTTTCGCCGGATGCCCCTGACCGAGGCGAGAGCTGAGGCCGAATGGGACAGGACGCTGGCTATCAACCTGAGCGCCCCCTTCCTTCTGACCCGCGCCTTGGTGCCGCAACTGGCAGGGGGCACCATCGTCAATATCACCTCGGTGCGGGCAAAAACCTCAGCCGAGCGCGCCTCGGCCTATACAGTATCGAAAGGTGGGCTTGCGGCCCTGACCTTGGCATTGGCTGACGAGTTGGCCCCCTTGGGCATCCGCGCAAATGCGGTGGCCCCCGGCGATGTCGACACGGCGATGGGCCATACCGATCCGGACATCACCGCCAAGCTCTTCGCACGCACCCCCCTGAAACGGATGGCCCGCCCGGAAGAGGTTGCCGCAGCGTGCGTCTTTCTGGCCTCACCCCTTGCATCGCATGTTACCGGCGCGACCCTGCGCGTCGATGGAGGTTTTCTTGCCGTTTGAACCACCAATCGACCGCTGGACCAACAGCGGCACCATCCAATCCAACCCAAGGAGGAAAACATGAACAGACGACTTTTCGGCCTGATTGTCGCCAGCGTCGTGGCGCTAAGCTCGATGGCGCAGACCGCCATTGCCCGGTCGCTGGAAGAGATCATCGCCAGCGGCGTGCTGCGCGTGGGCACCTATGCGGACCAACCGCCCATGGCCTCGCTGAACAATGCGGGCGAATATGAAGGCTTTGACATCGATGTCGCCAACCACATCGCCGGGATCATGAAGGTGAAGGTGGAAATCGTGCCGTTGACCACGGCGCAGCGCATTCCCTTTCTGCAGTCTGGCCAGATCGACATCTCACTGGGCGCACTGACCCGCACGCCGGAACGCGCCTTGCTGGTCGACTACACGATCCCGCTGCATTCGGAATCGGTGCTGGTTCTGACTACGGAAGGCAATGCCATCACCACCTGGCGCGATCTGAACGATCCCTCTCAGACGCTCGCCTCGGGGCGCGGCTACTGGACGACTGACATGGTCAAAGCCGAACTTCCCAACGCCAAGCAAGACCTGTACGACGCGCCCGCAGATCAGGTGCGTGCCGTTGCCCAAGGCCGCGCCACGGCTATCGTGGACATCATCGATACGATGATGGCCTTCACGACACAGTATCCGGATGTGAAATGGAAGGTCATCGAGTCCGAGATCTATTCCGCATGGTGTGCCATTGGCGTTCCGCGTGGCGAAGAGGGGCTGAAGAACTTCCTTAACGTCGTAATCTACGGCATGCACTCTTCTGGCAAGACGCAGGAGTACTGGGCCAAGTGGTACGGTGCGCCCAATCCCAAACCGGTCCCGCTTGACCCGAATTTCTGAGTAGCCAGACCGGGCGGGACGCTCCCCCCCGCCCGGCTCTTCACCTTTGTGTCCGATACATGAACTACAGCCTGCAATTCGGCCAGATCGCCGCGGATGTGCCCTACATCCTGTCGGGCGCCTGGCCAACGCTGTGGATCACCTTTGTCACCTTCTTTGCCGCCGCCGCCTTGGGCATGTTCATCGCCATGGCGCGGCTGAAAGCGGGGCCGTTGGCCTCGCGGCTGGCGGGACTTTGGGTCACGCTGACCACCAATTCGCCCCTGTTCGTGGTGCTGTTCTTTCTGTTCAACGGACTTCCCAACTGGGGCATCCTTTTGTCGCCCATCGCGGCCACCCTGATTGCATTCATCGTCATTTCATCGGGCTATCTGGCCGAAATTCAGCGCGGCGGCATCCAGTCTGTCCGTCAGGCAGAGCTTGACGCTGCTGAGACACTGGGGATGAGCCGCCTTCAGATCCTGCGCTTTGTCATCGCGCCACATGTCATCAAGACCACCTATCCGGCGCTGTCGAATTTCTTCATCTTCACCATGCTCGGCACGTCCATGGCCTCGCTGGTTGGGGTGAACGAACTGACCGGCCGTGCCATCGAAGTTTCATCGCGCACCTTCCGCTCGATCGAGGTTTTCAGCCTGGTCGCGGTTACCTATGTGGTCCTGTCACTATTGGCGAGTGCTGCCCTCGCACTGGTTGGCCGATGGCTCTTCCGGGTGAAGGCGAGGATGATCTGATGGTCGACCACATGTTCGCCCTCTTCACCCTTGGGAACATGCAATTCCTGTTGCGCGGTGCGGGGATGACGCTGCTTTTGACAGTGATCGGTTGCACGGCCGGTCTGATCGGCGGGTTTCTTTTGGCTTATGCCCGCGGTATCAAGGGAACTCTTGCGGCACCGCTGCGCTGGGGTGCTACTGCCTTTGTCGAGGTCTTCCGCCGCATCCCGTTTCTGGTGACGCTGTTCCTGGTGCTTTACACTGCTCAGATGATCGTGCCGCGTACGCCGTTGTTCTGGGTGGCAGTGGTGTCTATCTGCCTGCTTTGTTCGGCCTATATGGCCGAGATCGTCAGGTCCGGGATGGAAAGCGTGCCTGCGCCCCAGATCGAAGCGGCCGAGGTGATGAACTTCTCGCGTTGGCGCATCACCTGGATGATCGTCCTGCCGCAGGCTTGGAAGGTCATTCTGCCTTCGACCGTGTCTTACATGGTGATGTTCGTGAAGGACACGGCCCTTGCCAGTCAGGCAGGCGTTTTCGAACTGATGTTCGCGGGAAAGGCGCTGGCGAACCGGGGGTTGGACCCTTTCCTGGTCTTTGCCACCGTCCTTTTCGCCTATTTTGCAATTTCCTGGCCGCTTGCCCGCTTTGGCCGGTGGCTTGAGGCGCGGCTTGCGCGCCGAACCCATGAAGGAGACAGACGATGATCAAGGTGATGTGGTTTCTGAAACGCGCGCCGCATCTAAGTCAGGCCGAATTCGCCG
>JADCEN010000037.1 GCA_020250175.1 Rhodobacter sp. | reverse complement strand
GGGGCGGGTCGGGCGCTGGCCGGGGGCTTTGGCCCCCGGCTGGCCAAGGGGCTACGTGGCGCTGTGGCAGGGGCGATGGCCCCTACCATTGAAGCGTTGGAAGTGCAATCGTCCCTCCGGGCGGGATGAGGAAACGCACTGCATTTCCCCCGCCCGCGCGGGACGGTGCCCTGCAGACCGGCAGGTCCGGGAACAGCAGAGGCCAGCGCCCGGCCCGGCGGGCGAGAAGCGCCCGCCCGGGGCGGGGCGGGCGCTGACCGGGGGCTTTGGCCCCCGGCGGGACAAGGGGCAACGTGGCGCTGTGGCAGGGGCGATGGCCCCTGCCATTGAAGCGGTGAAAGTGCCTTCACCTTTCCGGGCGGGATCAGGAAACGCACCGCGTTTCCCCGCCCGCGCGCGACGGTGCCCTGCAGACCGGCAGGTCCGGGAACAGCAGAAGACCAGCGCCCGACCCGGCCGGTGCCGCGATGACCGTGGCCCTTGTGCTGACGCTTTAGGGCACGGCCTTTCCCGGCTGGCTGGTGGCGGACCCGGCCCCTGCGGCAAGGCTGCCCGCCCGGCTGCAGATCGTAGCGCCCCGCATGGGCGGATGACGCTGGCCAGGACCCTGGTGAGGGGCGCGAAACCGAAGGCATGTTGCCGCAGATGAACGACACCCTTGCCGCCCTGATGCTTCTGCCGGTCGCGGCCCCTGTCGGCGGTGTCGTTCCGGCCCCGGTCCGGCAGCGCGGGAACCTCGTCCACGCCAGGATCACCGACCGGAAGCGCGCCCTGCCCGGCGACGCCGCCTGACCCTGTTCCCCGACCACCTGTCCCTGTGGTCCGGCCGGCCCCGCCCTTTCCCGGTAGGGCTGTTGTCTTCCTGACGCCAGGCTGAAGCAGAAAGATGGCACGCGTCAGGAACCGCTCAGGTCCAGGGCAAACCTTGGTGGCATCAAATCAAAGGAGACCAAGCCATGACATTCCGAAACTCCCTTCTCTTCGCCTCGACGGCCCTGACCGTGGCGCTTGGCCTGCCGGCCCTTGCCGCCATGCAGACCCAAGGCAACCCGCCGGACCAGTGCAGCGGCGTTTGCGCCGCCCTGTCCGGTGCCAACGACCTGTCCGCGCCGCTGATCCGTGTCAGCGGTGATGAGGATGACAATGAGGACGGCGGCCGAGTCCATCGCGGGTATGGCGATGATGACGACGGGGAGTGCGGCGAAGACGATGAGGGTGATGATGACGATGACTGCGCCGGCGCTCGCGGCAACCCTGCGCCCGCGGGCACCGTTGCTCCGCCCGCAAACGGGCTGTTTGGCACCGGCGCGCCGCCTGTCGCCGTGACCAACTGATCCCCACCTGCAGCCTTTTGGCCCCCAATCCTGCGGGGTGCCGCGCCTGATCGAAAGGACCTTTCATGAAATCCCTTCTCGCCACACTTGCGCTGACCACCGCGCTGACCCTGCCGGGGCTGGCAATGGCCCGCCCTGTAACGCTGACCACCACGCTCAACAGCTATGGCGGGGATGGTGCCTATCTTGCGCTTTATGTCACGGATGCTTCGGGTGCCTATGCGGGCAGCCTGTGGATGGCAGGCGGCAAGTCGAAATACTACGAACATCTCAGCGACTGGTACGCCGCGACCGGGGGCGACCCCGCCCAGATCAACGGCATCACCGGGGCCAGCGTCGGCGCGGGGCGGACGCTGGAAATCACGCTGGACCTGGCCGAGGCGCTGTTCGATGCAGGCTACACCCTGCACATCGACGCCGCGGTCGAGGACATGCGCGACAGCCCGAACGAGATCGCGGTGCCCCTGACCGCCGCTGGTGCGGGTACGCCCGTGCAGGGCCGCCGCTACATCGCCAGTTTCACCTACCGGTAAGGGGACGGGCCCATGATCCGCGCGCTTCACCGCTGGCCGGGGCTGGTGGCCCTGGTCCTTGTGACCGTCCTTGCGCTCAGCGGTGCGGCGCTGTCGGTCTTTCCCATGGCCGAACACCTGGCCGCACCGCAGGCCGTGGCGGGGCAGAGCGTGGCCGATCTGGCCGCCCGCGTCGCTGGCACCCATCCGGGGCTGGAAGAGATCCGCCGCGCACCTTCGGGCAGGATCACCGCCTGGTGGTTCGACGGCGGCATGCCGGGGTCGGCGGTGATAGATCCCGCGACCGGGGCGGATGTCGGCCCGGCGGACCCGAACCCTGTGGAACGCTGGCTGACCAATCTGCACCGGTCGCTGTTTCTGGACGATGCCGGGCGGCTGGTGATGGCCACGGGGGCGGCGGCGATGCTGGTGCTGACCCTGTCGGGGGCTGCCCTGGTCGCACGGCGCACCGGCGGCTGGCGGCGCTGGTTCAGCCGGTTGCGCGGACCGCTGGCCGGACGGCTGCATGTCGGGATTGCGCGCATCGCGGTCGCGGGCCTTGCCCTTTCGGCGGCCACCGCGCTGTGGATGACGGCATCGACCTTCGGCCTGCTGCCCGACGGCGCAAGGCGCCCGGCCGATCCTGCAGCCGTCAGCGGGCAGATGCACTTCCCGCCCGGGCGGATGGCCGCGTTGCGGGATGTGCCGGTCAGTGATCTGCGCAAGCTCGGCTTTCCCTATGAGGGTGATGCACAAGATGTCTTTACCCTGTCCACCGACAGGGGCACCGCCCTGATCGATCAGGGCACCGGCGAATTGCTGTCCTGGACCGATCTGACGCCGTGGCAGCGGGTATCGGAAACCGTCTACAGGCTGCACACCGGGCAGGGCGCGGCGGCCCTTGGGCTGATCCTTGGCCTGATCGCACTGTCCGTACCGGTGATGGGTGTGTCCGGCGCGCTGACCTGGGTCGCCGGGCGGCGGGGCCGGCCCCGGCTGCGCGACAATGCCCCGGCCGCGCGGGCGCAGACGGTGATCCTTGTCGGGTCCGAAGGGGGCAGCACCTGGGGCTTTGCCGCGACGCTGGCGCGCGCCCTGCGGGATGCCGGGCAGGCGGTGCATATCGCGCCGATGTCGGCCTTTGACCCCGCGCGCCACCCGCAGGCCGAGCGGTTCCTGATCCTGGCCGCGACCTATGGCAAGGGTGACGCGCCTGCCTCGGCCAGGGGGTTCCTGGACCGGCTTGCGCGGCTGGCCACGGCACCCGCCGCCCCGTTGGCGGTGCTGGGCTTTGGCGACCGCAGCTTTCCCGCCTTCTGTGCCTTTGCGGCAGGGGTGGAGGATGCCGCCCGCGCCAGGGGCTGGGCCACTTTGTTGCCGATGGATACGGTCGATCGCCAGTCGCCGCAGGATTTCGCGCGCTGGGGCCGGGCGCTGGGGGGCACCCTTGGGCTGGACCTTGAGCTGGACCATCAGCCCGTCCGCCCCGCCGCCGACAGCCTGACGCTGACCTCGCGCCGCGACTTCGGCGCAGAGGTGCAGGCCCCGTCCGCGATCCTGCGCTTTGCCCTGCCGAAGGCGTCCCTGCGGGCGCGGCTGACGGGCCGGGGATTTGCACGGTTTCAGGCGGGCGATCTTCTTGGCATCCTGCCCGAAGGGTCGGCCGTGCCACGCTTCTATTCGCTCGCGTCCGGCAGCAGGGATGGCTTTGTGGAGATTGTGGTCAAGAAACACCCCGGCGGCCTCTGCTCGGGCCAGCTTCTGGCACTGGAACCGGGCGACCCTGTGCAGGCCTTCCTGCGGCGCAATCCGGGCTTTCATGCCGGGCGGGGCCGGGCACCCCTGATCCTGATCGGGGCGGGCACGGGGATCGGGCCGCTGGCCGGGATCATCCGCGCCAATCGCCGCCGCCGCCCGGTGCATCTGTTCTTCGGGATGCGCCATCCGGACAGCGATTTCCTTTATGGCGATGATCTGGCAGCCTGGCAGTCCGAGGGGCGGCTTTCCGGCCTGACGACCGCCGTCTCGCGCGGGGCGCGGCCGCACCATGTGCAGGATGCGCTGCGGGCCGAAGCGGCGCAGGTGGCCGAGGCGATCCGACAAGGCGCGAAGGTCATGGTCTGCGGCGGGCGCGACATGGGCCGCGGCGTGGGCCGCGCGCTTGAGGAGATCCTTGCGCCCATGGGTCTGACGCCCGCGATGCTCAAGGCCGGGGGGCGGTATGTCGAAGATGTCTACTGAGCTGATCCGCCATGCGCTGAACGGCCCGACCATGGGCACCCGCTGGACCGCGCTGTTCTTTGCCGCCCCGGGCTTCGACCCCGCCCCGGTGCAAAGCGCCCTTCAGGCGGCGGCAGAGGCGGTGGATGCGCAGATGTCCACCTGGAATCCGGACAGCGACCTGATGCGTCTGAACGCGGCACCGGTTGGACCATGGCGGGACATACCCCCCGATCTGGCGCGGGTGCTGAAACTGGGGCTGGACATCGGGCGTGCCTCTGACGGGGCTTTCGACATCGGGATGGGCGATGCGGTGCGTGCCTGGGGCTTTGGCTCCGCACCGGCCGATCCGCAGGCCATCCGCGCCGCGATGGCGGCGTCACGCCGCCCGGCCCATGAGGTGCTGGACCTTGACGGCAGCAGGGTGCGCAAGACCGCGCCCCTCATGCTGGACCTGAACGGCATCGCCAAGGGCCATGGCGTGGACCGGCTGGCCGAAGTCCTTTCGGACCACGGGCTGCGCGATGCGCTGGTCGGCATCGACGGCGAGATGCGCGCCACGGGTCTGCGCCCCGACGGCCAGCCATGGACCATCGCTGTCGAGGCGCCGGACCCTGACCGCCGCGCGCCCCGGTCCATCCTGACGCTTCAGGATGCGGCGGTGGCGACCTCGGGCGACTATCGCCACCGGGTGACGGTGCAGGGCAGACACCTGTCGCATACGATGGACCCGGGGCGCGGTGCGCCGCTTGTGGCCTGTCCCGCATCGGTCAGCGTGATCGCGCCCAGCTGCGCGATGGCCGATGCCTGGGCAACGGCGCTGATGGTGGCGGGCGTCGATGCGGGCGCACGCCTTGCCATGAAGACCGGCCTCGACGCCCTGTTCCTTGCGCGCGATGATGCAGGCGGCGTAAGGGCCATTGCCGTCGGACGCCTGTTTTCGGGAAAGCCTGCGGCGTCGGCACCGGGCAACTGACCCTGTGGCTCACGCGCGGTCAGACCGGAACAAGACGCTTCTGCTTGCCATTGCGCTTTCGGCAATCGTGACCGGGCCGGACCCGCAGGCTGGCGACCGCAGCGACCTTGCGCCGAAGGGAACGGTCCGCGGGGGTCGCGCCGGGTCCGGCGGCGCCGGTGGCGGAAACCCTGCGCTGCCCTGCGCGCGGCAAGGTGGGATTCGGCATAT
The DNA here is from genome assembly GCA_020250175.1 of Rhodobacter sp. Classification (GTDB taxonomy): domain Bacteria; phylum Pseudomonadota; class Alphaproteobacteria; order Rhodobacterales; family Rhodobacteraceae; genus Aliitabrizicola. The sequence goes on along the minus strand of JADCEN010000037.1, from coordinate 8,826 downwards.
TGGCGGCCCTGCCGATGACCGCCGCGCACCGCCCCGCCCGCGACGGGCCGGGCACATCCGGGACCGTCTTCACCCGATCACCCTGCCCCAAAGGCTTCGCCAGTCTTGACCCGACGCCACTTTTCCGCTAACGCACCCTTAGGCCAATCAGCCACCGACGCCGGGGCGCCCGGATCAATTGCGTCCCATCACTCCGAATGCGGTCCGATACCGCATCTTTTGGGACTCAGATGACCAGATTTTCCGACCTCGCGCTGGACCCGCGCGTTCTCAGGGCTGTTGAAGAAGCCGGATACGAAACACCGACCCCGATCCAGGAACAGGCGATCCCCGAGGCGCTGAAGGGCCGCGATGTGCTTGGCATTGCCCAGACCGGCACCGGCAAGACCGCCAGCTTCACCCTGCCGATGATCACCCTGCTGGGCCAGGGCCGCGCCCGCGCCCGGATGCCGCGCAGCTTGGTGCTGGCCCCGACGCGCGAACTCGCCGCCCAGGTGGCCGAGAATTTCGACACCTATGCCAGGCACACCAAGCTGACCAAGGCGCTGCTGATCGGCGGCGTGTCGTTTGGCGAGCAGGACAAGCTGATCGACCGGGGCGTTGACGTGCTGATCGCCACGCCCGGCCGGCTGCTGGACCATTTCGAACGCGGCAAGCTGCTGCTGACCGGGGTGCAGATCATGGTGGTGGACGAGGCGGACCGGATGCTGGACATGGGGTTCATCCCCGACATCGAACGCATTTTCCAGCTGACCCCCTTTACCCGCCAGACCCTGTTCTTCAGCGCCACCATGGCACCCGAGATCGAGCGGATCACCAACACCTTCCTGACCAATCCCGCCAAGATCGAGGTGGCCCGTCAGGCCACCGCATCGCTGACCATCGAACAAAGGCTGTTCCAGTTCACCCCATCGCGCAAGGACCGCAGCTTTGCCGAAAAGCGGGCCACGCTGCGGGCGCTGATCAAGTCTGAAGGCGATGCCTGCACCAACGCCATCATCTTTTGCAACCGCAAGATGGATGTGGATGTGGTGGCAAAGTCGCTGAAACAGCACGGTTTCAACGCATCCCCCATCCATGGCGATCTGGACCAGTCGGTGCGCACAAGGACGCTGGACGGGTTCCGCGACGGAACGGTGCATCTGCTGGTGGCCTCCGACGTGGCCGCGCGCGGGCTGGACATTCCGGCGGTCAGCCATGTGTTCAATTTCGACGTGCCCTCGCACCCCGAGGATTATGTGCACCGCATCGGCCGCACCGGCCGTGCGGGGCGGCTGGGCAAGGCCTTTACCATCGCCACGCCGTCGGATGACAAATATCTGGCCGCCATCGAGACCCTGGTGAAAATGCCGATCCCGCGCGCCGAGGCACCGGCCATCGAAATCTCGGACCCGGCGGAACCCGATGCCCGCCGCCCCCCTCCGCGCGAGCGCGGGCCGAAACGCGGCGACCGCAACCGACCCGTCCGCGACCATGGCCGCGAAGCCCCGCGCGAGCCGATCCGCAACGTGCCGCCGGTGGCGGTCGAAGCCCCGGTTCCCGCCGGTGCAGCGCCCGCCGAAGCAGCGCCGCAGCCGCGCGAAGACCGGCCCCGCGACGACCGCGCGCCCCGACAGGCCGACCGCCGCGAGCCGCGCCCCGAGCGCGAGCCGCGCGCCCCCCGCCCCGCCCGCGAGCCGCGCCGCGAGCCGAACCGCCGCGACGACAGCACCGTGATCGGCATGGGCGACCACATGCCGGACTTCCTGACCCGCAGCTTTGTCGCGGCCACCCCGTCGGGCGATTGACAGGCCCGACCCCGCTTCGGCGGCCTTCCTGCCGGAATCACCCGGCAGGGAGGCCGGACCCTGTTGCAGGGCAACACCGGCGGACACCGCCCGAAAAGACGGCCTGCGGGGCCTGCGGACTTTTGACTGCCCCTGATCTTCCGCGTTCCGTGGCAGGCTGAAGCAGCCGCAGATGCGCCCACCGCCGAACCGGACCGGACCGCCCAAGCCCAGCACCCGCCCTCACCCCGGCAGCAAGCATGGCCCGCGCAGCGGCCCGCTTGCGCTGCAAGTCAGCCGCATCCCCGTCACGCCGCAATCATCCGCATCAGCCGGTCCTTTTCCCCGCTGTCGCGCGCCGCCGATACCGCGTCGGCCAGCGCCGCGAGCGAGGCGATGGAGTGACCTGCGCGGAAGCTGTCGACATGGGGCAGCATGGCGCGGATGCCGCCCGCCTTCGGCGCAAACCCGTCCCAGCGCAGCAGGGGGTTGATCCAGATCAGGCGGCGGGCAGACAGGTGCAGCCGCTCCATTTCCCGCCCCAGATCGCCGCCCTCGTCGCGGTCCAGCCCGTCGGTGATCAGCAGCACCACAGCCCCCTGCCCCAGCACGCGCCGCGCCCAGTCGCGGTTGAAGGCATGCAGGCAGGCGGCAATGCGGGTGCCGCCCGACCAGTCCTGCGCCTCGGCCCCGGCGGCGGCCAGCGCCGCATCGACATCGCGCTGGCGCAGGTGGCGGGTGACATTGGTCAGCCGCGTGCCAAAGGTAAAGGCATGGACCCGTGCCCAGCCCTGCCCCTTGCGGTTGGCCACGGCATGGACAAAGTGCAACACCATCCGCGAATACTGCGCCATCGAGCCGGAGATGTCGCAGATCACGATCAGGTTCGGCCAGCGCTGGCGGGGGGATTTGCGCAGCAGGTGCGAAAACTCTCCGCCCTGCCGCAGCGAGGCGCGGAAGGTGCCGCGCCAGTCGGGCCGCGCGCCCCGCACATCGGCCACCATCCGGCGCGAGGGCAAGGGGCGCACCGGCAGCGCAAGGCGCGCCAGCATCCGTCGCGCTTCGGCCATTTCCGCCGTGCTCATCTGTTCGAAATCCAGCGTGCGCAGGCGTTCTTCCGGCGACAGGGTGAAGCGCGCATCGATCTCGATCTCTTCCGGGGGAAGGTCCCGGTCGCCATTCCCGGGCAGATCGCGCAGCGCCCCGTCCAGCAGGGCCTCGGCCGCGCGTTTTTCGGCCGGAGCTGCCGCGCGTTCCTCCTGCACCCCGCGCACCGCCGGTAGCATCAGCGTCATCATCTGTTCCAGAAAGCGCGGATCACGCCAGAACAGGCGGAAGACCTGGGCAAAGACCGGACGGTGTTCGGGGCGGCTGACAAAGCAGGCGTGCAATGTCCAGTAGAAATCGGTGCGCCCGGAAAAGCCTGCGGCCTCAACGGCGCGGATCGCATCCAGCACCCGGCCGGGGCCGATGGGTAGCCCCGCCTTGCGCAAGGCCCGCGCAAAATGGGTGATGTTGTGGCCCAGCTTGCCGTCGGCGGGCAGATCAAGGGCGGGGGCCTCAGCCATGGCCGCAGGCCGCGAGGGTCCGGGCCACGTTCTCGCGGTGGATCGCCGCATAGGGCGCGAACCAGCGCAGCGCCCCGCCACCCACCCGGTTCGGACCCCCGGCAAACCTCTGGCCCTCGATCCGGCCATCGTAGAAGGCGAACAGGCCCGGATGCGGCTGCAGCACCCGGACATGCCCTGTCAGGTCGGTCATGTGACGGCCGTGGTCTGGCGCACCTCGTCCAGCAGGCGCTTCGCCTCGGACCCCTGGATTTTCTGGATGTCGTCCTGATATTTCAGGATCGCGCCCAGCGTGTCGGCGATGACCTCGGGCGACAGGGCGATCACATCCAGCGCCAGCAGGCATTTCGCCCAGTCGATGGTTTCGGCTACACCCGGCTTCTTGAACAGGTCTTCGCCGCGCAGGCGCTGCACAAAGGCCACAACCTCGGTACTGAGCCTGGCCGAGGCTTCCGGCGCACGGGCCTGCAGAATCTCCAGCTCGCGCGGGAATCTGGGGTAATCGACCCAGTGGTACAGGCAGCGCCGCTTGAGCGCGTCATGCACCTCGCGCGTGCGGTTCGAGGTCAGGATGACGATGGGCGGCTCTGGTGCTGCGATGGTGCCCAGTTCCGGGATCGTCACCTGGAAATCCGACAGCGCTTCCAGCAGGAAGGCCTCGAAAGGTTCATCCGTGCGGTCCAGCTCGTCAATCAGCAGCACCGGTGCGCCACCGGCCTGCGGGCGCATGGCCTGCAGCAGCGGGCGTTCGATCAGATACTCTTCGGTGAACAGCTCGGTCTTCAGCGCGTGGCGGTCCGTCCCGCCCGAAGCCTCGGCCGTGCGGATCGCTATCATTTGCCCGGCGAAGTTCCACTCATAGACGGCGGACGCGGCATCCAGCCCCTCATAGCACTGCAGCCGGATCAGGCGGCGGCCCAGGGCGGCGGCCAGCGCCTTGGCGATCTCGGTCTTGCCGGTGCCGGCCTCGCCTTCCAGAAACAGCGGGCGCCCCAGCCGAAGCGCCAGGAAGACCACTGTGGCCAGCGGCCTGTCGCAGACGTAGCGCTCGTCCGCCAGAAGCTGTTGCACGGCGTCGATGGATGCGATGGTTTTCAATGTCGAACTCCCCCAAACCGATGGTGGCGGTGCCGCAGCGCAGGGTCAAGCCGTGGCGCGCGGGAATGCGACCAAGGAAGGGGGGCATTGGCCAGGCGGTTCAGCCCGAAGGGCCGGGCCGCTGATTCGCGTGCAACCGCCCCCTGCCCCGGACGGCGGGCACCGATGCGACAAAGCTGTCTGCCGCCCGGACCGACGGGCGGGGTCGGTGATCCCGGCCTTGCCGGATGGACAGGCCGGCGCGGATCATTCCCCTGTCGGGCGACAAGCCGGGGGAAAGAGGACTCGCCTTCTGTCCATGATCGGGTCATCCTTTTGCAGGAATGCCGCAGTGCCTGCGCAAAACCGCCATGGCGTCTTGCGATGCCCCGGGCAAGACGCATATGCCCTGCAACGTTGGTGAAGGCCGTGCCGGATGACCCAGATGATCGACAACGCCGAAGAGGGCAACGACCGGCCTCTGCAGGACGGCGCGCAGCCGGACCGGATCAGCTTGCTTGCGATGATCGAAAGGACTGGCAAGGATGCCGGGTTCTTCCGGGCCTTGGGCAACCGGCACTGGGCGTTTTTCAGCGATAACGGCCCCGTTCTGCTGGTGACCTTTGAAACTGTCGTCGGCATCCGGCACCGGACGGGTGGCCTGCCGATGGGCTATGCCCTGGCCCGCGACCGCGGCTGGTCTGCCTTGTGCCTGATCGCCGATGGCCAGACCTGGTACCGCGACCCCGCTGTCTACAGCTTTTTCGACGGGCTGGTGGACACTGCCTTTTTCGAAGGCTTCGACCGGGTCGTGTTCTACGGGGCGGGAATGGGGGCCTATGCCGCCTGCGCCTTTGCCGTAGCAGCGCCCGGTGCCACGGTGCTGGCGCTGGCCCCGGTGGCCACGCTGGACCCGGCCCTGACCGGCTGGGACAAGCGGCACGCCCGTCTCCGCCGCCTGACCTTCACCGACCGCTACGGCTATGCGCCCGACATGACCGAGGGTGCGGGCGATGTCTTTGTGGTCTTTGATCCTACCGAGCCGCTGGATGCAATGCATGCGGCGCTGTTTGCCCGGCCCCATGTCACCGCGCTGCGCGCCCGAAGGATCGGCCCGCAGGTGGAGCTGGCGCTGGAGGGGATGCAGCTTCTGACGCCGCTGATCACCGCCGCCTGCGAGGGCAGTCTGGACGCCCCCCTGTTTCACCGGCTGTTCCGCAAGCGGCACAGCCATGGCCCCTATCTGGACAGGCTGATGGACCAGTTGGAAAAGACCGGGCACCGGCATCTTGCGGCACGTGCCGCCCGAAACGGGGCAATGCCCGTGCAATCCATCCTCTTTCATCAGCGCCTGACGGATCTGACCGTCGATGACGGGCCGCTGCCGCCTGGCGGAAACATCGGCACACCCTGAAAGCGGGCAGCAGCGCCCTCGGGAAGGGGATGACGTGTCGCGGTCAGGGGCAGCGGGGCAGTGCGCCAAACCGTCAGACCCGAAATCATCCCGTCTTCTTTTGCAGGAGACAAGGTTGAAGTCCGCGCCAACCGCCACCGCGACGTCAGGTTCTTGGATGCGGTTCCCCCGCCACATCGCTTGCCCGAAGGATTACGGGCGTCATGCGGGCCTTGTCCTGGCGGGGTGAAGGGCCCGTGTCAGGCGCGCGGTCCGGGTCGCACCAACCATATCCCGCAGACCCATGACGGCTGGCTGCACTTCTGCAGGCAGCTTGACGGATCGGGGATGCCCAAAGCATGGCTGTGTGAAGATGCATGCCTGGAAAGCCGGGTTACAGGCCCCGGCAGGCGGCAGGTGCCGGATTGCCTTCCGCATGCGCCAGCGGCCCCACGCTGCCCGTGGCGTACCCCTCCCTGCCGTGGCCAGCGGCAACGGCACCGAAACCAATCATCAGGTGCAGGCAGCAGATTGGCTCATCCGGCAGGCTGCGCAGGCATCGGCGGGGCGTGGCCCTGCTTAGGCCAATTCCTCGGCCAGCGACCGCCGGTCGCGCTTGCGCACCAGCTCATACAGCCCCAGCGTCGTCCAGCCCGACAGGCTGCTTTCCGCGCCATCCGCCTTGAAGGCCGCGCGCATCACCTGCTCCACCAGGGCGCGTTCCTTTTTCGGCATCGGGGCAAAGTCCACCACCACCTGCCCGGCCAGGCCCCGCAGGCGCAGCTGGCGCGGCAGGTCCCGCGCGGCGGCGATATTGGCCTTAAGACCGGCAGCGGGAGAGGTATCGGGGCCGGTGTTGACATCCACCGCGACCAGCGCGCGGGTGGGTTCCAGCATCATATGTCCACCGCCGGGCAGGGGCACACGCAGTGACAGAGCGGCATCGACAAGCTCGTGCACACCGAACGCGGCAAAGGCACCTTCGCCTTCGGCAACCTCATCCGGCGGCGGGTCGGCCCAGTCGCGCCAGGCCGTTTCCTGCGCACCGGGACCGTCTACCAGCAATTCCGGCCCGCCGGACAGATCGGCCAGCACCGCCTCGGCCAGACCGCGCATCAGTGCGATATCTCCGGTCACCTCATCGGGGTCCGCATCGGCACAGGCCGACCGCAGGATCAGCCCCAGATCGGGGGCGGCACCGGCCATTGCCGCGGCTGCAAGATCGTCCAGCCCGGCCCGCACCGCCGCATCGCGGATCCGGCGCGACACATTCAGGCCCGGCGCATCGGGCGTCAGGATCGCATAGCGGCTTTTGAACAAAAGCCGCGCCGTCACCGGCACGGCCTTGCCCGGCTCTGCCGCCCCGCTGACCTGCACCAGCACCGGCTGACCGGGGGCCAGACCCGAAACCTGACGCAGAAAGCCCGTGGCCCCGTCGGGAAGCCGCACGAAAACGCCGCCCTGCCCCTTCATCGGGCGGTCAACGATGCCACGATAGATCGCCCCGGGAACCGGCGCATCGTCTGCCGGATCGATCAGGAAATCCTCCAGCCGCCCGTCGGCGATCAGCGCGGCGGCCGGGCGGCCACGCAGGGTATCGAAGGCAATGACGCGGCCTTTCATAAGGCACTCCGATACAAGGGATAGCCCGCAGCGGCCAGAAGCGCGGCCGTTTCGGCCAGCGGCAGGCCGACGATGCCGGTGAAGGAACCGGCCATCCATGGGATGAATGCCCCTGCCCGGCCCTGAATGGCATAGCCGCCGGCCTTGCCCGCCCATTCCCCGCTGTCCAGATAGCTGTTCAGTTCGGCATCCGACAGCCGCTTCATCTTCACCGCGCTGACCGACTCGCGCGACCACAGCCGGTCGCCGCGGCGGACTGCAACGGCGGTGATCACCTGATGCCGCCGCCCGCCCAGCGCGGTCAGGAAGGCCGCCGCCTCGCCGGCATCGGCCGGCTTGCCAAGGATGCGGCGGCCCAGGGCGACAGCCGTATCGGCGCAAAGCACGATGTCATCCGGGCCCGTGACCGGTACCGCCGCTGCTTTTTCCCGCGCAAGGCGCGTGCAATAGGGGCGGGGCAACTCGGCCTTCCGGGGGGTTTCGTCGATGTCCGGGGGGATCACGGCGTCGGGCGTCAGGCCAAGCTGGGCCAGCAGGTCACGGCGGCGCGGACTGGCAGAGCCAAGGATCAGCCGCACTTACTTGAAGCGGTAGTTGATGCGGCCCTTGGACAGGTCATAGGGCGTCATTTCGACCTGAACTTTGTCACCTGCAAGGACGCGGATCCGGTTCTTGCGCATCTTGCCCGCCATTGTTGCGATCAACTCGTGGCCGTTGTCCAGCTCGACCTTGAATGTCGCGTTCGGCAGGAGTTCCTTGACGACACCGGGAAATTCGAGCGTGTCTTCCTTGGCCATAGTCTCTCCAACAGCGTTCCGCCCGCGACATGGCGCAGGCACCGGCGGCATTTGCGCCGTCGGGGCGGTTTTTTCAAGCAGAAAATGCGAAGCCGGTCCGGGTGGCCCCTGGACCGGACCGCTGCCGGACGCAGAACCTGGCAATTGACAGCACTGTTGCGTGTGATGATCCGGACGCAGCACGGGGAATTCGCCACGGCGGGCATCGTCATTTGCCCGGTTCGATTGCAGGAAAATCCCCCGCCCGGTGCACATCTGACAGGTTCCGGGCCTGTGCGCCTGCCGCTTTGGCGGCAGGCCCCGCAGCCGACACTGGCAGGGCTCTGGAAAAGTGCCGGTCGCACAGGTGCCCGAACGGAACGCAGGAACCGCTTGCGCCTGCGCGCGCCTCAGTCGGTCTGGCCGGGGCCATCGCCTTTGCCACAGCGCCCGACCCGGCAGGCGCTTGTCTCTATGATTTCCGCAGGCCCTGTCGTTTGATGGGGTTGGCCCGCAGGGACGGTGGCCACCGTCCCTGCGGGCTGGCGGGATGCGGACCGTGGCGGGCGCTGGTTCAGGGAACCGTTGCCAGAGGGGTCGCTCCTGCCTTTCGCCCCGTCCCG
>JADCEN010000036.1 GCA_020250175.1 Rhodobacter sp. | reverse complement strand
TGCCAGCCGGGGGCCAAAGCCCCCGGCCAGCGCCCGCCCCGCCCCGGGCGGGCGCTTCTCGCCCGCCCGGTCGGGCGCTGGCCTCTGCTGTTCCCGGACCTGCCGGTCTACAGGGCACCGTCCCGCACGGGCGGGGGAAACGCAGTGCGTTTCCTGTACCCGCCCGGAGGAGCGTTCTCCGGGATGCCCGGTCTCTCTGGCAGGGGCCATCGCCCCTGCCACAGCGCTGCGCTGTCCCATGTCCAGCCGGGGGCCAAAGCCCCCGCCCGGTGCCTGCCCCGCCCCCGGCGGGCGCTTCGCCCCCGCCGGGCCGGGCGCTGGCCTGCGTTGCTCGCGGACCTGCCGGTCTACAGGGCACCGTCGCGCGTGGGCGGGGGAAACGCGGTGCGTTTCCTGTTTCCGACCGGAGGGGCGTTCCTGTGCATTCCGGGAAGCCCGGTCTCTCTGGCAGGGGCCATCGCCCCTGCCACAGCGCTGCGCTGGCATCAGGACCAGCCGGGGGCCAAAGCCCCCGGCCAGCGCCCGCCCCGCCCCCGGCGGGCGCTTCTCGCCCGCCGGGTCGGGCGCTGGCCTGCGTTGTTCTTGGACCTGACGATCTACAGGGCACCGTCGCGCGCGGGCGGGGAAACGCGGTGCGTTTCCTGATCCCGCCCGGAGTGGAGGCGGAATTGCGTCGCCCCCATGGCAAAGGCCTCCGCCTTTGCCACCGCGCTTCGATGACACCCCGTCAGCCAGGGGCCAAAGCCCCCGGCCAGCGCCCACCCCGCCCCCGGCGGGCGCTGGCCTTTGTTGCGCTTGGACCTGCCGGTCTGCGGGGCACCGTCCCGCGCGGGCGGGGAAACGCGGTGCGTTTCCTGTTCCCGCCCGGAGACGGTGAAGGCACTTTCACTGCTGCCATGGCAGGGGCCATCGCCCCTGCCAAAGCGCCACGCTGCCCCTTGGCCAGCCGGGGGCCAAAGCCCCCGGCCAGCGCCCGACCCACCCCCGGCCAGCGCCCGACCCGCCGGGTCGTGCGCTGGCCTGCGATGTTCCCGGATCAGCCGGTCTACAGGGCACCGTCGCGCAGGGGCGGGGGAAACGCGGTGCGTTTCCTGTTCCCGCCCGGAGTTACGGTCCTGTGCATTCCGGGATGCCCGGTCTCTCTGGCAGGAGCCGTCGCCCCTGCCACAGCGTCGCGCTGAACCCAAGCGCCCGACCCGTCCATGCCGGGCGCTTCGCCCCCGCCGGGGGCGGGCGTTGGTCTGCGTTGCGCTTGCGGGATGGGTCCTCATGCGGCCGTGGTCCCCGACCGGGCGGGGAAACGGCCTGCAATCCGGGGTCCGCCCGGAAGGGCAAGCCGCCTTTGCGACGGTTCCGCAGGATGTTGCCGTCCGGCAGGCGGTGGGGTTGCTTTTTTGGAACCCTGTTGATGGGACATGCGCATCAGCGGGTCCCGGACGCGCCGGGCCGGGGCTCCTGCACCGTGGTCAGTCCTGTTCCTGTCCGTCGCGTTCATGGCCGTGATCGTCATCCTCGAATTCGAGTTCGACGATCCGGAGCGTGCCGGGGTGCAGCTTTGCCTCGATCGCGCGGCCTTGCGCGTCGCGGCCGGAAATCCCATAGCAGCCATCGTCGATCCTGATGCGGCGGACTTCCCATCCCTGCCCGGCGGCGAACTGGACAACCGCCTCGCGCGGTTGCCAATCGGCCATCGGTACGAAGCAGGCGTCGTCGGCCAGGGCTGCACCGGCGGGAAGGGCCGCCAGAAAGGCAAGAATTGTCAGGGTCTTTTTCATGGGCCACACTCCGGGTTACGGCCAGTCTGACTGATGTGATGCGCGCCGAAGCTGACGGCAGCCTGAAGATGGCTGTTGCACGGCTTCAGCCCGCTGTCAGGACATGGGCGCAGGACGAAGACAACCCGGGGGGCCGGAGGATGGTAAAAGACCATGCGGATACTGCTGATAGAAGATGACATGGTTCTGGGCGCGGCCGTGCGCGATCAGGTTGCCGCCGATGGCCATTCGGTCGACTGGATGCAGCGGCTTGATGCCGCCGGGGATGCCATGGCGGGGGCGGGCTTCGATCTTGTGCTGTTGGATCTGATGCTGCCCGATGGCCGGGGCATCGTGTTCCTGCGCCGCCTGCGGGCCAGGGGCGATGTGACCCCCGTCATCATCCTGACCGCGCTTGACCAGATCAGCGACCGGATCGAGGGGCTGAACGCCGGGGCCGACGACTATCTGGTGAAGCCCTTCGACCTTGCCGAACTGTCCGCCCGGATCGGATCCGTCGCGCGGCGCTATGCGGGCAACCCCAACCCCATCGTCACCCATGGCCCGCTGGAGATCGACCTTGCCGCCCGCAGCATCCACCGCGACGGCCGGCCTGTCACCCTGACCGCCCGCGAATGGGCCTTGTTCGAGGCGTTCCTGTCGCGCCCCGGGCAGCTTCTGTCCAAGGCGCAGCTTGAGGACAAGCTTTATGCCTTTGGTGCCGAGGTCGAGAGCAACACGATCGAGGTCCATGTCAGCCGCCTGAGGAAAAAGCTGGGTGCCGGGGTGATCGAGACCGAGCGCGGCCTTGGCTACCGTCTGGGCCGCGGATGAGGATGCCGCGCAGCCTTCAGGGGCGCCTCGGGCTTTGGCTGGGCCTTGCCCTTGCGGTGCTTTGGATTGTGGCGGCCAGCGTGACGGCGCTGATCGCGCGGGGCGAAATCGAAGAGGTCTTCGATTCAGCGCTGCAGGAAACCGCGCAGCGCATCCTGCCGCTCGCCGTGGTCGATATCCTGAACCGCGAGGAAGCGGGCATCAGCCAGCGCCTGGCCGCGATCCGCGCGTATGACGAGTTCTTCACCTATATCGTGCGCGACGATCAGGGGCGCATCCTGCTGCAATCCCATGCCGCCAGCCCGGCGGACTTTCCCGCCTGGGACGGGACCGGGTTTCGCCAGACAGCGACGCACCGGCTTTACAGCGACGAGGCCGTTCAGGGCACGATCCGGATCACCGTGGCCGAGCCGCTGGACCATCGCGCCGGTGTCGCACGGGAAATCCAGATGGTCCTTGGCCTGCCGCTGGTGGTCGTCCTGCCCGCTGCGCTCATCGCCATCGTGCTGGCCGTGCGTGCCAGCCTGGCACCCCTGCGGCTGTTCCGTGACCGGCTGGCTGCGCGGGGCGCGCGTGATCTGAGCCCGGTCGACGGTGCCGGTCTGCCGACTGAAATCGCGCCGCTCGCCGACACGATGAACAGCCTTCTTTCCCGGCTGGATGCGGCTTTCGAGGCGGAACGCAGCTTTGCCGCCAATGCGGCGCATGAGCTGCGCACGCCGCTGGCCGGGGCCATCGCGCAGGCGCAGCGGCTTCAGGCCGAGACGCGGGACGCCGATGCAAAGGCCCGCGCGGCCGAGATCGAGGCCACGCTGAAGCGCCTGACGCGCCTAGCCGAACGCCTGCTGCAACTCGCCCGCGCCGAGGGTGGCAGGCTTCGGCGCGATGTCGCCGCCGACCTTCGTCCTGTGGCCAGGCTGATCGTTGACGACCTTGCGCGGATCGCCGGGCCTGGACGCCTTCTTCTGACGCTGCCGGATGGCGCTGTCATGTCGGACCTGGACGTGGACGCCTTTGCGATCCTGATGCGCAACCTGATTGAAAACGCACTGCGCCATGGTCAGGCGGGCAGCCCGATCGAGGTAACTCTTGCGGCTGACGGAACGCTGACCGTCGCCAATGATGGCCCCGTCCTGCCCGCAGACGACCTTGCCCGGCTGACCCAAAGATTCGAGCGCGCCGGGCCCGATGGCGCGGGCAGCGGTCTTGGACTGGCAATCGTAAGATCCATCGCGGAGCGGACCGGAAGCAGTTTCGGGATTCGGTCACCCCGCGCATCCGGCGCGTCGGGCTTTGAAGCGACGTTTCGCGTCAAGGATACGAAGCCGGACGGGTGAGGCAGACTTACCGGGCGTGGGGGGGCTGCCGCCGCATCTTGCCGGCGGGGTTGATGCCGCCCCGCCGCGCCCATTGGCGGACCGTCGGGTGGCGGCCCGAACAGGCGCCCGAACGCAACCTATCGAAACCCTCTGGCGCGGCCGCAAGGCCCAGTATCCCGCCGATCCGACCGTCACCGACGCAGATGTCCCGGACCGGACCATCCACAACGCCGTCAGGACCCTGAATGAAAAGCGATTTCCAAATCCGTTGGCCGGCCAGCGAAGCCTTGCCTCGGCGTAGCGCGCGGTGCCGCCGGATGGCCCGGCCCCGGACCGGTGACGCAAAACTTTCACTGGACCGCTGTCCTTATTTCCTCTAATCGGGAAATATGGAACATATATTAGCAAGCCAGGCCTTTGCCACTCTGGGCCACCCTGATCGTCTGGCGGTGTTCCGCCTGATCCTGCGTTTTGCCCCGCGCGGTGTCCGGCCCACCGAGATCGCCGCAGCGCTGGGCCTGAAGCAGAATACGCTGTCGCATCATCTGGCCGATCTGACGGCGGCGGGCCTTGTCCGGGTGGAACGGGCGGGGCGGTCGCTGTTCTACGCCGCCGATCTGGACCGGACCGAAGGCCTGATCGGTTATCTTGCCCTCGACCTGGGCCGCGGCCGGCCCGATCTGCTGTCGCCCCTGCTCACCCCCCAAAGGAAAGGCCCCGCCATGCGCGATGCCGGATTCAACGTACTTTTCATCTGTTCGGGCAACTCTGCCCGCTCGATCTTCGCCGAGGCGCTGTTGCGCGACATCGGCAGGGGCCGTTTCACTGCCCATTCCGCCGGAACGCGGCCAAACACGCTGCTGAACCCCTTCGCGCTGGAGGTGCTGACGCGCAATGGCCATGACGTGGCCGGGCTGCGGTCAAAGCATATCTCTGAATTCCAGCAGCCCTTGTCGCCCGAGATGGATTTCGTCTTTACCGTCTGCGATACCGCCGCCGCCGAGGAGTGTCCGCCCTGGCCCGGCCAGCCGATCACCGGCCATTGGGGCCTGCCGGACCCGGTGAAGGCAGAGGGTAACGAGGCCGAGAAGGCGCTGGTCTTTGCCCAGACCTATGCCGCCCTGCGCCGCCGCATCGCGGCTTTCGTCGAATTGCCCTTTGCCACGCTGAACCGCCTGTCGCTGCAGGCGCATATCGACCGCATCGACGCTGAAGCATCCCTGCAGGACAAAGGCTGATCCCATGGCCCGCATCGCCCTGAACGGTCTTGGCCGCATCGGAAAACTTGTGCTGCGCAATCTGGTGGACAGCGGTATCGCGGGGGATATCGTTCTTCTCAACGATCCGGCGGGGGATGCCGAACAACATGCGCTGCTGATGGAATTCGACTCGGTCCATGGCCGCTGGCGCACCCCCGTCGCGGCCCAGGGCGATGCGCTGGTCCTGAAGGGCCGTGCCATCCGCCTTGCACATGAGAAAACCATCGAGGCGCTGCCCCTTGCCGCCCTTGGCGTCGATCTGGTCATCGACTGCACCGGCGTCTTCAAGACCGCCGCGAAGACCGCCCCCTATTTTGCCGCAAGGGTCGCCAAGGTTCTGGTCTCGGCCCCGGTCAAGGATGGCGGGGCGCTGAACCTGGTTTACGGCGTCAACCACCATCTTTACGATCCGGCCCGGCACAGCCTGATCACGGCGGCCTCCTGCACGACGAACTGCCTTGCCCCGGTGGTCAAGGTGATCCACGAAGCCATCGGCATCCGCCACGGCTCCATCACCACGATCCATGATGTGACCAACACCCAGACCATCGTTGACCGCCCGGCAAAGGACATGCGCCGCGCCCGCTCGGCCCTGTTGAACCTGATCCCCACCACCACGGGGTCGGCCACGGCGATTACCCTGATCTACCCCGAGCTGAAGGGCCGCCTGAACGGCCATGCGGTGCGCGTGCCGCTGCTGAATGCCTCGCTGACCGATTGCGTGTTCGAGCTTGACCGCGCCACCACGGCGGAAGAGGTGAACGCCCTGTTCAAGGCGGCGGCCGACGGCCCGCTGCACGGCATTCTGGGCTATGAGACGCGGGCGCTGGTGTCATCCGATTTCACCAATGATCCGCGCTCGGCGGTGATCGATGCGCAATCGACCATGGTGATCAACGGCACCCAGCTGAAGGTCTATGCCTGGTATGACAACGAATGGGGCTATGCCTGCCGGCTGGCCGATATCGCCCGCATGGTCGCGGGGGCGATGTGACAGGCCCCAATCCGCTGCGCGCCTATGCCGCCGTCACGGCGGCCTACTGGGCCTTCATGCTGTCGGACGGTGCCTTGCGGATGCTGGTGCTGCTGCATTTCAACAGCCTGGGCTTCACGCCGGTCCAGCTGGCCTGGCTGTTCCTGCTGTACGAGGCGGCGGGCATCGCCACCAACCTGGCCGCAGGCTGGCTTGCGGCACGCTTCGGCCTTGCCGCCACGCTGTACGCAGGTCTTGGCTTGCAGGTCGTTGCATTGATCGCGCTTGCCGGGCTTGATCCGGCATGGAGCATCCCGGCCTCGGTCACCTTTGTCATGGCGGTGCAGGGCCTGTCGGGGGTGGCCAAGGACCTGGCGAAGATGTCGTCGAAATCCGCCGTCAAGCTGCTGGCCCCTTCAACCGAAGGCGGTCTGTTCCGCTGGGTCGCCCTGCTGACCGGATCGAAGAACGCGGTCAAGGGCTTCGGCTTTTTTCTGGGGGCGGCCCTGCTGGCGCTGGCCGGGTTCCAGGCGGCAGTTTGGGCGATGGCCGCGGTGCTGGCGGCCATCCTTGCCGCCGTTGCCCTGTTCCTGCCGCCCGGCCTGCCGGGGCGGATGAAGGCCGACGAGGCCTGGGGTGGCTGGCGGTCAGGGGATGCCCGCGTCAACCGGCTCAGCCTGGCGCGGATGTTCCTGTTCGGGGCGCGTGACGTGTGGTTCGTGGTGGGCGTGCCGGTCTATTTCCAGACTGTCCTGTCGGACGGCACCGATGACGGGCGGCGGCAGGCCTTCTTCCTGATCGGCAGCTTCCTTGCGCTGTGGATCATCGCCTATGGCGCGGTGCAGGCGATGGCCCCGCGCCTGCTGGGCGGCAAGGCGCAGCCGGAAAGCGTGATCGTCGCCAAGGCCGTCCGCTGGGCCGGGCTGCTGGTGCCGATCCCCTTTGCACTTGCGGTCCTCGCCTGGGCGGCGGGCGGCCCATCGCCTGCGCTGAGCATCACGCTGGTGCTGGGATTGCTGCTGTTCGGCTTTGTCTTTGCCGTCAACTCTTCGGTGCATTCCTATCTGATCCTGGCCTTCGGATCGGCAGACCGGATCACGCGGGATGTCGGCTTTTACTACATGGCCAATGCGGCGGGCCGGCTGCTGGGCACGCTTCTGTCCGGCCTCAGTTTTCAGATCGGGGGCCTGCCGCTGTGCCTGGCCACGGCGGGCGTCATGGCGGCGCTGTCCTGGCTGGCGGCCCGCAGGCTTGGCACCGTCTGACCGGTTTCCAACGGTGCCGATTGCCGGACCTGTTGAAAAACCTTCACGGAATTGAATCACAACCGTCACTCTGCCTGCGTATCGCCGTCCTGTGAAAGGGAGGGGTGCAATGCTGCTGCAGGCCGACTCTGTGACCCGCCTGTTCGGGCAGAAAGCGGCTGTCGACCGCGTGACCTTCACCGTGGACCGCCCGGCATTCCTGGGCATCATCGGGCGCTCGGGTGCGGGGAAGTCCACCTTCCTGCGGGTGATGAACCGCATGACGGATGCCACTTCGGGGCGCATCCTGTTCGACGGCACCGATGTGCTGGCCCTGACCGGCCCCGCCAAGCGCGCCTGGCAAAGCCAATGCGCCATGATCTTCCAGCAGTTCAACCTGGTGCCGCGCCTTGATGTGGCCTCGAACGTGCTGCACGGCATCCTGAACCGCCGCTCCACCCTGGCCACAATGTTCAATATCTGGCCCGATGCCGACATCATCCGGGCCCTGTCGATCCTTGACCGCCTTGGCATTGCCGAACAGGCCCCGAAACGGGCCGAAGCCCTGTCGGGCGGCCAGCAGCAGCGCGTCGCGATTGCCCGTGCGCTGATGCAGGACCCGAAGGTGATCCTGGCCGACGAACCGATCGCCAGCCTCGATCCGATGAACGCCCAGATCGTGATGGATACGCTGCGCCGCATCCATGACGAAGACGGGCGCACCGTCATTGCCAACCTGCACACGCTGGATACCGCGCGCCGCTACTGCGACCGCGTCATCGGCATGCGCGACGGGCGCATCGTCTTCGACGGCACGCCCGATCAGCTGACCACCGGGGCGGCGCGCGACATATATGGGGCCGATGCCTCGTTTTCCGAAAGCGCCACCTCAACCTCCATCGACGCGCTGCCGCCCGACACGGCCTATGCCGAAGCATTGGCACGCGCCTGACCCCCGTTCACCCGGCCCGGCATCGGGCCCCAACCGGAGACTTCGCATGAAAACGCTGCTGTCCGTTCTTGCTGCCACGACCCTGCTTGCCGGTGTCGCCCAGGCCCAGGAAATCAAGGAATTCAACATCGGCATCCTTGGCGGTGAAAACGCCCAGGACCGCCTGACGTCGCAGGAATGCTACCGCGCCGCAATGGAAACGGCGCTTGGCGTGCCGGTAAAGCTGTTCACCCCGGCAGATTATGACGGCGTGATCCAGGGGCTGCTGGGCGGCACGTTGGACATGGCCTGGCTTGGCGCCTCGGCCTATGCCAAAATCTTCCTGACCGATCCCGCCGCCGTTGACCTGGCGCTGACCAAGCAGAACCTTGACGGGTCGACCGGCTACTATTCCATCGGTTTTGCCCGCAAGGACAGCGGCATTGTAACCATCGAAGACGCCAAGGGCAAGGTTTTCGCTTTTGCCGAACCGAACTCGACCTCGGGCTATCTGGTCCCCGGTGCCGAACTGACCGCTGCCTTCGGTCCGCTTGATCAGTTCTTCTCGGAAGTGAAGTTTTCCGGCGGCCATGAACAGACCATCGTCGGCGTCGCCAATGGCGACTTCGCAGCGGGCGTAAGCTGGGCCGATGGCCTGGGCAACTGGGAAGACGGGTACAATTCCGGGGCTTTCCGCCGCGCTTCGGATGCAGGTCTGGTTGACATGAATGACATCGTGCAGATCTGGCAGTCCAAGTTGATCCCTGAAGGTCCGATGGTTGTTCGCGCCGCCCTGCCGGCCGATGTGAAGGCCAAGGTTATTCAGCTGACCGCCGATCTGTGGGAAACCGATCCCAAGTGCGCCTATGGTGTGGCTGCCGGGGATGCGAAGGATTTCGTTCCGGTGACCCATGCCGAGTATGAAGGCGTCGTTGCTGCGCGCAAGCTGCAGGAAGGCATGTGATCTGCTGACTCCGGTACCGGGGCCCCGCGTCAGCGCGGGGCCCCTCCCTTTTCCTGCGCAAGGTTCACCATGGCCGACATTGCAATGACGCCGCCATCTGCCGGTCAAAAGGAGCTTGGTGTCAGGACTGCAAGCTATATCGCGGCCACGCGCCGCAAGCAGATGTATTCCGGCATCCTGCTGCTGATTTTTGTGCTGATGATGATGTCGGGCTTTCGCATCGCCGAAGAACGAAATGCAGGCGATTTTCTGCCCGGCCTCAGACAGTTTTTCTCTTTTCCTTCCGAAGTCGTTTCCGAAGGCTGGGCGAACCGTGCCAACATTCCGGGCTATGTTGCGCAGTTCTTCCCCTCGCTGGTCGAAACCGTCAATATTGCGGCTGTATCCACCCTGATCGGTGCGCTGGCGGCGGCGCTGGTCGGCTTGCTTGCCAGCCGCGGCCTTGCCCGCTGGCCGCGGCTGATTCCGGTGTTCCGCCGCCTGCTTGATGCCATGCGCGCCATTCCGGAAATCGTCATCGCGCTGCTTTTGATCTATATTCTGGGTGGCGGCCCGGTGCCTGCGATGATTGCCATCGCCTTTCACACCACCGGCGCTTTGGGCAAGATGTTTTCCGAAGTGGCCGAGAATGCCGATCAGAAGCCTGTCGAAGGGCTTACCTCGGTTGGCGCGACCTGGGGACAGAAGATGTGGCTGGGCGTGATTCCGCAGGTCGCCCCCGATTGGCTCAGCTACGTTTTGCAGCGGTTCGAGGTGAACGTGCGGGCCTCGGCAATTCTTGGCTTTGTCGGCTCGGGCGGCATCGGCTACGACCTGAAGATTGCGATGCAATGGGGCGGCGGCAAATACGACCAGGTTGTGGCGATCTTTCTGATGCTGTTTCTGACGATTGTCGTCATTGATCAGCTGTCCAGCCGCTATCGCCAGAAACTGGTCAAGGGGTCCTGACCATGTCCGTGACCGATCCGCCAATGACGATGCAGGCCAATGTTCTGGGGCTTTTCGCCGCCAGACGCCGGATGTCGTTTCTGGTGCCTGGCGTGATCCTTGCCTATCTGATCTATATCTTTTTTGCCTTTGACATACCGGGGCTGGCCCAGCGTGCCCGCATGGACAACGCGGCCATCCTGATGTCTGACTTCTGGATTCACAAAACGCATGTCACGCGCGACAACCGCACGGGTGCTGTCACCGTGTCAATCGACGGCGAGGCGCGGGCAACCTACCCGGCCGGCAAGCTGCCGGAATGGGTGACGGTTGCCGAAGACCAGACGACGATCTCTTTGCCCGGTGGCCACGGCGTTGTTTATGATGCTGCGGGTGGCGCGCAGTACCGCCACCCCGATTACGGCGTCATTGATGTGCAGCCACGGGACGGCACGCTCGACATCACCCTGCCCGACGGTCCCGTGCCGGACTGGATATCGCTTGGCGACAACCGCATTTCCGTGACGACCGATCAGGGTCGCTTTTCGATGACCCGCAACCGGACCGAAACCTTCCGCTACAAGGCCGGTTGGGCGCTGTTTTTTTTCACGCTTGACAGCCCGTTCCACGGCAAAAGTCCGGGCGAACTTGCGGCACTGGCCGTGTCTGGCGACCGGGTTGATCCCGCACGGTCGAACCTGTCGCATATGGTGTCAGACTTCTGGAACAACGGGTTGTGGCGGCACAAGGACGTTGCCTGGGCAATCTTTGAAACCATCCTGATGGCCTTCCTTGGCACCTTTGCCGCTGCCATCATCTCGCTGCCGCTTGCCTTCTTTGCCGCGACAAACTTCACCAGTATCTGGGCCGTGCGGTTCGGGATGCGTCGGGTCTTCGACTTTGTGCGCGGGGTGGATTCGCTGATCTGGACCATCATTCTGGCGCGTGCCTTCGGCCCCGGCCCAATGACGGGCGCGCTGGCAATCCTGATCACGGATATTGGCACCTTCGGCAAGCAATTCTCGGAAACTCTGGAAAACATCGACGACAAACAGGTGGAAGGCATCCGGTCCACCGGGGCCAATGCGGTGCAGCGCGCCAGGTTTGGCGTGCTGCCACAAATCACGCCGGTCTTGCTGGCACAGGTTCTGTACATGCTTGAATCCAACACCCGCAGCGCCACTGTGATTGGTGCCATCGTTGGCGGCGGCATCGGCCTTCTGCTGACCCAGGCGATCAGCACCCAGAAAGACTGGGAAGATGTGGCCTATTACCTGGTCCTCATCGTGCTGATGGTCATCATGATGGATACGCTCTCAGGCTGGCTGCGCCGCAAACTCATCAAGGGCGATGCAGCGTGATCCGATGGGGTGCGCAACAGCGGAAAAAGTCGCTGGGGGTCGGTCAACAGCCTTGCAATCAGATGGGCATTGATAAAGAAACAGGAAACTCCTGGGCGTAACCCCTTGAAATCATGAAACCCGTTGCCTGTCCCACAGTGGGCGGCCAGCATCAGGACAGGCCCGCCCCATGCCCCGGCTTTCCGCAACCGAACCGTTTTTCCACCCCGGTGCCAGTGCCGCCAACTCCACCTTCGGCCCCTTTACCGAGGTTGGCGAAGGCTCGCGCATCGTCAATTCCGAATTCCTCGCCTATGCCTATTGCGACCGCTACGCCGATATTGCCAACACCACCGTCGGCAAATTCGCCAACATCGCCTCTGCCACCCGCATCGGCCCCACCGACCACCCGATGGATCGTGCCAGCCTGCACCACTTCCTCTACCGGTCCAGCTATTACTGGGCAGATGCCGCCGATGATGCCGCCTTCTTTGCCCGCCGCGCCGCCCGCCGCACCGTGCTGGGGCCGGATACCTGGGTGGGCCATGGGGCAATCATCCGCCCCGAGGTGACCGTGGGGGCAGGGGCCGTGATTGCCGCCGGGGCGGTCGTGACCCGCGACGTCGCCCCCTACATGATCGTGGCCGGGGTGCCCGCCACGCCGCTGCGCCGCCGTTTTTCCGAAGCCGTGGCGGAACGCCTGCTTGCCCTGGCCTGGTGGGACTGGCCGCATGACCGGCTGCGCAGCGCGCTGCAGGATTTCCGCGACCTGTCGGCAGAGGCCTTTCTTGACCTTTACGAAGGGTCAGCGCCGCCTATTCGGCGGCCATCCGCAGGGTCTCGGGCTGGCTGACAAAGCGCCGGCCTGCCTCGCCCGCCAGATAGGTCAGCCGACCGCGGGTGATGGTCGCCTCGATCCGCCAGGTCTCGGCGTTGACAACCACCAGATCGGCGCGCAGACCGGGCTCCAGCCTGCCACGGTCCGGCAGGCGCAGGATTTCTGCCGGGTTTTCCGAGATCAGCGCCCAGGCGCGGGGCAGGTCCAGCACGCCGGTTTCCACCAGTGTAAAGGCCGCCAGCGCCAGCGCCGGGATATGGTAGTCGGACACCAGCGCGTCACACTGCCCCGCCGCGATCAATTCCCGTGCCGCCACATTGCCTGCCTGCGATCCCCCGCGCACCACGTTCGGCGCCCCCATGATCACCGGGCACATCATCGCATGCGCTGCCGACGCCGCCCGCTTTGTCAGCGGAAATTCGGCAATCCGGGCACCGATCATCGTGTAATATTCGCGCGTCTCGCCGTCCGGGTCGTCATGGCTGCCGTAGATGACGCCCAGCCGGTCAAACGCCTCGGCCATGGCACACAGGCTGCGCGGCACCTCGGCGGCGCATTTGAGTGCGGCATCCATCCGGGCGCGCAGTGCCTCGGGCTGGGTTCCGGCCTTGCGCGCCCAGACGGCAAAATCGGCCGGCGACTGGCGGGCCATCTGCAGGCCCTCTTCGAGATGATCGTTGAAGACCACATAGCCCACGCCAAACCGTTCCACCGCCGCCAGCAAACGCGGCACCCCTTCGACAAACCGGGTTTCGGCACGCAGCTGGATGCGCAGGTCGGTCAGGGCAGCGGGCCCACAGGCCTCGAGCGCCTGCATCAGCGCCTCGGCCTGGTCCGGACCGCGGGTTCCACCTTCCCAGCTCCAGCCCTGGGCCAGATAGGCGGTGGTCACGCCGTTGGCGGCCGCTTCGCGGTCGGTTGCCGCCAGGGCGGCCGACAGGGGAAAAGGGGCGCTGTGCCGGGGATAGATCTGCCGTTCAAATCCGTCGCCGTGCAGGTCGATGATTCCGGGCAGGATGTAGAAGCCACTCAGGTTCACTTCCGGCAGCGGTCCCCTGGTGAGCCGCCCGTCCGCCAGTGACAGGGACCGGCGCTGCAATTCGCCGTCCCTCAGGATCGTGGCACCGGTCAGGCGCAGCGGAGGCAGGGCAAGAGACATCGGAACTCCATCAATGGCGGGGTTGGCTGTGGATAACCTGCCGTTGCAACGGCAGTATGACGTTGTCGGGGTCAGTCATCGGAATGGATCGTCAGGGTTACCCGGTCGCCCGCGAACCAGGTGGTTCCATATTCGACAGGCACCCCTGTGCCGTCCACGTTCACGGCGACGCTTTGCAGCAGGGGGGCACCTTCGGCCAGCCGCAGGTGCAGGGCCTGAACCGGGTCGGCGCGCCGGGCGGTCAGCCGGGTCGAGGCGCGGGTGTAATCGGCCAGGCCGCCGCTGGCCATCGCGGCGGTGATCGACGGCGTCCGCGCCAGATCGTCCAGCAGCGACGGGAACCGGGCCGCAGGCAGGACCGACCGGAACAGCGCCAGGGGCTGCCCATCGGCCAGCGACAGACCCTCGACGACATGCACCGATGTGCCTGCGGCAAGATGAAGCGCCCCGGCTTCGGGCGGCGTCGCGGGGCAGGTTTCAAGGCGCGATATCTGCCGCGACGGGACCCGTCCCGTTGCCGCGATGTTCTGGTTGAACCGCACCCGCTTGCCGATCCGGTATTCGGTGGCCGGCGCGGTGACAAAAACCCCGGCCCCGCGGCGGGGCACCACCAGCCCCTGCGCGGCAAGCGCCGACAGGGCGTGTCGGACGGTGTGGCGGTTGACCCCGAAGCGGGCCGACAGATCCGCCTCGGTCGGCAGTTTCGATCCCGTGGGATACTGGCCGCCCGCAATGTCGGATGCCAAGGCATCGGCAATCGCCTTCCAGATCGGGCTGCGGGTCATGGTGGCCTTCCGTCATCAAAAATTCACGGGACGCTGGCGCGACTTTACGATAGAACTTGTATAGTTGTATAGGAAATTGTACGGCATGCCCCAAAGCGAGGCCACCCATGACTGCTTCTGTTGCGCCAACAGACCCGGAAGACCGCCGCATCTGGATGGGGGTGCTTGCACGGGCGCGGCCTGAACGGCTGGCAGAGCTTATGCCTGCCGAACCCGATGAAAACCCGGTCATCCTGCGCCAGCCGGAAATCGGGACGGTGATGGTGCAGGGCCGGATCGGTGCCTCTGGCGGGCCGTTCAACCTTGGGGAAATGACGGTCACGCGCTGTACGCTGCGGCTGCAAAGCGGTGTGGTGGGGCATGCCCATGTGCAGGGGCGCAGCAAGGACCATGCCCGCCGCGCGGCGCTGGTCGATGCGCTGATGCAGACCGACCGCGCGGCACAGCTGCGCCGCGACGTGCTGGAACCGCTGGCGCAAGAAGAGGCGGACCGCCGCCGTGCGCGCGCCGAAAAGGCAGCCGCCACGAAAGTGGAGTTCTTTACCCTTGTGCGCGGCGAGGATCGCTGATGGCTTCCGCTCTGACGGCAGAAACGCTTGGCGGCGGGTTCGATGACGCCCCGATCCAATCCGCGCGTGCCTTTCGGGCGGCTCTGGATGCGATGGCGCGCCCCGGTCGCATTCAGGTCATCGGCGGGGCCGTGCCGCCCGCGCCGCTGTCGGTCGCCGCAGGCACGCTGCTGCTGACACTGGCCGATGGCACAACACCAGTGCATCTGGCTGGCGATGCCGATTGCGATGCCCTGCGCGGCTGGATCACCTTTCACACTGCTGCCCCGCTGGTGCCCGCCGAAGCGGCGGTCTTTGCGGTGGGGCGCTGGACAGACCTTTTGCCGCTGGCCCGGTTTGCAACCGGCACGCCAGAGTATCCGGACCGCGCGGCGACGCTGATTGTCGAGATGCCCGTGCTCGAGGCCAAAGGATCGGTCCTGGCAGGGCCGGGCATCCGCGACCGCGCCCGGCTGACGCTGCCGGACCCCGATGCGTTCCGGGCCAACCACGCCTTGTTCCCGCTTGGGTTTGACGCATTCCTGACCTGTGGCAGCCGCGTGGCGGGCCTGCCGCGGTCCACCCGCGTGGAGGATGTCTGATGTATGTCGCCGTCAAGGGGGGCGAGCGTGCCATCAAGAACGCCCATGCGCTGCTGGCCGAAGACCGGCGCGGCGATACCGGCGTGCCGGAACTGTCGGTGGCGCAGATCCGCGAACAGTTGCGGCTGGCCGTGAACCGGGTCATGGCCGAAGGATCGCTGTTTGATCCCGATCTGGCCGCGCTGGCGATCAAGCAGGCGCGCGGCGACCTGATCGAGGCGGTGTTCCTGATCCGCGCCTATCGCACCACGCTGCCCCGTTTCGGGTCGTCGCGCCCGGTGGACACCGGTGCCATGGCCTGCAGCCGCCGGATCAGCGCCACCTTCAAGGATGCGCCGGGCGGGCAGATTCTGGGGCCGACCTTCGATTACACGCACCGTTTGCTGGATTTCCGGCTGGCCGCCGAGGGGCAGGACCTGCCCAAGCCCGCAACCGCAGACCCCGTAGCGGGGCCGGTGCCGCATATCACATCCTTTCTGAACCGCGAGGGGATGATCGAAACGGACCGCCCCGGCGATGAGCTGCCGCCCGATCTCACGCGTGAGCCGATGGAACTGCCCGCCGCGCGCGCGCTGCGCCTGCAGGCGATCACGCGGGGCGACGAAGGCTTTATCCTGTCGCTGGCCTATTCGACACAGCGCGGCTACGGGCGCACCCATGCCTTTGTGGGCGAACTGCGCATCGGCACGGTGGCGGTGGAGCTGGACATTCCCGAACTGGGATTTGCGGTCGAGATCGGCGAGGTGGAACTGACCGAATGCGAAACGGTCAACCAATTCACCGGGTCAAAGACCGAGCCGCCGCAATTCACCCGGGGTTACGGCCTGGTGTTCGGCCAGACCGAGCGCAAGGCGATTGCGATGAGCCTGGTGGACCGCGCCCTGCGCTGGAAAGAGCTGGGCGAGGATGACACGGGCGCGCCGGCGCAGGATGAGGAATTCGTGCTGATGCATGCCGACAACGTGCAGGCCACCGGATTTCTGGAGCATATCAAGCTGCCGCATTACGTCGATTTCCAGTCGGAACTGGAACTTGTGCGCAAGCTGCGGGCGGAAGGCGCGGCACAGCGCCCGGAGGCGGCGGAATGACCGAACAGGCCTATAACTTTGCCTATCTGGACGAGCAGACCAAGCGGATGATCCGCCGCGCGATCCTGAAAGGGGTGGCCGTTCCCGGCTATCAGGTGCCGTTCGCCAGCCGGGAAATGCCGATGCCCTATGGCTGGGGCACCGGCGGGGTGCAGGTGACGGCGGCCTGCCTGACGCCCGGGGACCGGCTGAAGGTGATCGATCAGGGCGCGGATGACACCACCAACGCCGTGTCGATCCGCAGCTTCTTCAGTCGCACCGCAGGCGTTGCCGTGACCGAAGCCACGGCCGAGGCGACGCTGATCCAGACCCGCCACCGCATCCCCGAACATCCGCTGACCGAAGATCAGATCCTGGTCTATCAGGTGCCGATCCCCGAGCCGTTGCGGTTTCTGGAACCGCGGGAACCGGAAACGCGCAAGATGCACAGCCTGGAGGAATACGGGCTGATGCATGTGAAGCTTTACGAGGATATCGCGCGGCATGGCGCGATAGCGACAAGCTACGACTACCCCGTCAAGGTCGAAGGCCGCTATGTGATGGACCCGTCGCCGATCCCGAAATTCGACAATCCGAAACTGTCCGGCTGCCCCGCGCTGCAGCTGTTCGGGGCGGGGCGCGAACAGCGCATCTATGCGCTGCCGCCCTATACCCGCGTAGACAGCCTGGATTTTGACGACCACCCCTTCGACCCCAGCAAGGCCGATCATGACTGTGATCTGTGCGGGGCCGGGGACAGCTATCTGGACGAGGTCATCATCGACGATGCAGGCGGGCGGATGTTTGTCTGTTCTGACACCGACTTTTGCCGCAGCCGGCGTGCCGCAGGCCATGCCGGGCGTCTGGGCACCCCGGCGGGAGAGGCGGCATGACACAGATGGAGAAAATTGTTCCGGCCACCGAGGTGCCCCTGCTGCAGGTCCGCGACCTGACCAGGCGCTATGGCGCGCGCATCGGCTGTGCCGATGTCTCTTTTGATCTGTGGCCGGGCGAGGTTCTGGGCATCGTCGGCGAAAGCGGATCGGGGAAATCCACGCTGCTGTCCTGTCTGGCGGGGCATCTTGCGCCCGATGCGGGACAGGTGATTTTCGATACCGCGTCCGGGCCGAAAGACACGGTGCAGATGGATGAGCCGGAACGGCGCCGCCTGTCGCGCACCGACTGGGCCTATGTCCATCAGAACCCGCGCGATGGGCTGCGCATGGGGGTCACTGCCGGGGGCAATGTCGGCGAGCGGCTGATGGCCGTGGGCGCACGGCACTACGGCGCGATCCGCGATGCGGCGACGGATTGGCTGGGCCGCGTCGAAATCGACGCCTCGCGCATCGACGACCGGCCTTCGGCCTTTTCGGGGGGCATGCAGCAGCGCCTGCAGATTGCCCGCAACCTGGTGACCGGGCCGCGTCTTGTGTTCATGGACGAGCCGACGGGGGGGCTGGATGTCAGCGTGCAGGCGCGTCTGCTGGACCTCTTGCGCGGGCTGGTGCGCGAGATGGGTCTTTCGGCGATCATCGTCACGCATGACCTGGCCGTGGTGCGGCTGCTGGCGGACCGGCTGATGGTGATGAAATCGGGCCGTGTGGTGGAACAGGGCCTGACCGATCAGGTGCTGGACGATCCGCAGCATGCCTATACACAGCTTCTTGTCTCTTCCGTCCTGCAGGTGTGACCGTGATCCAGATCGAAGGGCTGACCAAAAGCTTCACCCTGCACAATCAGGGCGGGGCGGTGATACCGGTGATGGCGGGGGCCTGTCTGACGGTGCAGCGCGGGGAATGCGTGGCCCTTGTGGGGGCGTCGGGG
This sequence comes from Rhodobacter sp., assembly GCA_020250175.1. Classification (GTDB taxonomy): domain Bacteria; phylum Pseudomonadota; class Alphaproteobacteria; order Rhodobacterales; family Rhodobacteraceae; genus Aliitabrizicola. The sequence goes on along the minus strand of JADCEN010000036.1, from coordinate 89,932 downwards.
GCGGGAAAATCGACCCTGATGCGGATGATCTGGGGCAATTACCTGGCCCAATCCGGGTCGATCCGGGTTGGCGGGCTGGATGTGGTCACCGCCTCGCCCCGTGAAATTCTGCAGCTGCGGCGCGAGACGCTGGGCTATGTCAGCCAGTTCCTGCGGGTGGTGCCGCGCGTGCCGACGGTGGATGTGGTGGCCGAACCCCTGCTGAACCTGGGCGTTCCGGCCGAAGCTGCCCGGGCGCGGGCCAGGCATCTGCTGGACCGGCTGAACATCCCGCAGCGGCTGTGGTCGCTGTCGCCGACCACATTCTCGGGCGGCGAGCAGCAGCGGGTGAACATCGCGCGGGGGTTTGCCCACCCTTACCTTGCGCTTTTGCTGGATGAACCGACCGCCAGTCTTGATCCGGTGAACCGCGAGGTGGTGCTGGCACTGGTCGAGGATGCCAAGGCGGCGGGGGCGGCGATCATCGGCATTTTCCACGACGCGGCCGCGCGGGAAAGACTCTGCGACCGGTCGGTGGATGTCAGCGCCTTCACGCCCGGACGGGCGGCATGACGGGGCGGCTGATCTGCGTCGTCGGGCCGTCGGGCGTCGGCAAGGACACGCTGATCGACGCGGCGCGCAGGCAGCGGCCCGATCTGGTGATCGTGCGGCGCGTGATCACCCGTCCCTCGGCGCTGGGCGGCGAGGATTTCGACGGGGTCACCCAGGCCGAATTCGACCGGCGCAAGGCGGCAGGTGCCTTTGCCCTGGACTGGCGTGCGCACGGGCTGAGCTATGGCTTGCCTGCGGCAACGCTGGCGCTGCGCACCGGCGGGCGCGATCTGCTGGTCAATGCATCGCGCGCCGCACTGGAACCGGCGCGCGCCGTGTTTCCCGACCTGCAGGTGATCCGCATCACCGCCCCGTCCGCAGTTCTGACCGAGCGTCTTCTGGCCCGCGGGCGCGAGACGCGCGCCGAAATCGAAGCACGGATCCAGCGCCAAAGCTTCGAGGTGCCGCCCGGACTGCCGGTGACCGACGTGCGCAACGATGGCCCGCTGGACCAGGCGATTGCGGCATTCCTGGCGGCGCTTGACGGCGCGGCACCCGGTTCGGGCCGCTGACCGGCGGGGCGAGGGGCGGCCTGTACCGCCGCTGTCGGACCGGCGCGCAAACCGGCCGCAACAGGGTGTGGCGGCACGCCCGCCCGGACCGGTTCAGCCCCCGCGCGGCGGTACCGGTCCGGTTGACCGCCCCGGTGACCATCGGCGCGCCTGGCGCGGGGCCGCTGATCCGGTCGAAGAACCGCTTCGGGCTGGCGATCCCCACGCCAGCGGCTGGCAAATGCACGCACAGGAGCCGGATCACCCCCGGCGGATGGGAAAGGCGCACCGGCCAGCGCCTGCGGTTCATCTGTCATCGCCGGGGCCCGAGCCTGCTGGTCGCTGAAGGGCGGCTGAACACCAAGGGACGCGCCGTGGCATCAAAGTCGAAAACCGGCCGGGCCGTCGTCACCGCGCCGATTTTCCTGCTTGTCTCTCAAGGGCACCTCTGCGAATACGCGAGAATGGCGGAAGTTACCTGCTAAGTCATTGATCTTATGCGGTGCAGTTGCGTCAAACTCGGATTATTCGAGGTCCCCTCAAGTCAAGCTGCCGAAGAGGCTGGATCTGGCTCGGGATGCCGAGCGGGCGCACGATGCGGTGCCTGGGCTGATCGTGGCGAACTGGGTGGAGGCGCGAATGGATTGACGGTCTGTCTTTACTCGAAAACGCCACGCGTCAAAGCTCGCGTATCATGCTTTCCAAGCCTGCAATGACGCTTAAGGCCGTCATTGGCCTTCGGCCGACCTCTCTGCTCATTGCGAGCGCCAATCTCTCAGCGATCTCGGTAGGGACATCAGGTCGAAAACTGCGAATGTCTTTGGCGTCCTGGTCGACCTTTGCTCTCATCACTGCCAATGGGCTGCTAAGGTTGTCGAATGGCGTTCCATTGCAAATCATCTCAAACAACACGACGCCGAAGCTGTATATGTCCATGGAAGGTGAAATTGAATCTTCCGAAATGGCTTCCGGGGCCAAGTATGTGGCAGTTCCAGCGAACTCACCACCAATAGCTGTAATGTCCCTGTGTGTCGCTCCAAGTAATGCTGCTATTCCGAAATCGCTGAGGGCAACGCGTCCTTGTGGTTTGTCCTCAAACAAGATGTTTCCCGGCTTTACGTCCCGATGCACAATTCCGCGAGTGTGGGCGTGATCTACCGCCTCAGCGATTTGGGACGCGATGGATAGAATATTCGGCCCCTTAAGGGTTCTGTGTGTTCTTAGCCAATCTCGAAGTGTACCGCCAGAGAAGTACTCCAATATTGAAAACGGATATCCGGAGTGTAGGCCCCTATCCAGCGTCTTTACGATGTTCCTGTGCTCGATAAGCTCTGCAATGGATACTTCCTTGTTGAAGATTTCCCAAGGTGGAGAATTTGGCTGAAGTCCTCTCCAGTAGACCTTTGCAATCAAATAGTTCCCATCGGGTTCGCTTTGAACCTTGAAGATTGTAGCGTTTGCGCCGCCATAAAACGCGGATGCAACACGGTACTTCTTGGAAGATGATCCTTCCAAGAGCGTCCCGCGGTTCACAATCGGATTTTGCGAGGGTTTCTCGCTGTGCGCAGATGGCCCAAGATTACTCTCTGAAGACGTCGGCGATTTTTGGTTCTCCGGCCTGACCCTCTCACCAATCGAAGGTGGCCAAAATGATATCGCGCGACCCTGAAAGAATGCAATTGTATACATCATAGCGGCAAGAACAGAGAATAACCCAAGACATGCCGAGGCAACCAAGGCTATTGACGAGCCAGTAGAAAGAAACTGAATGATTTCGTCCATTCGACATGAACCTTTTCCACTTCCACAGGTCGAGTATAGACTATGCCCACCCTCCGCGAAACCATCCTCTCCGCGCTGCATGGGCGGCTGTCGGCGCGGCCCGCCACCTGAAGTTCCGCCCGAGCGCGTGCCCGCCGCAGGCCTGCTGATCCTGCGCGATGGCGGGCCGGGGGAGGCCGAGGTTACGCTGTCACTGTTGCGCTGCCACTGCCAACACCGGGCCGGGATAGAGGCGGTCGTGCAGGGTGGGGCCCGGTCTGCGCAGCAGATGCAAGGGTCCGGGGGGCCCGTGCAAGCGGCGAACGCCCGTGACGCCGCCTTCGGCAGCCTCTGCGCCAGCGTCGGCGCGGCGCTTGCCGCCGACCGCACGCTGGGCGGCCTTTGCGACCGGGTCGGGGCGGAAGCGCCGCGCCCGGTCGATCCGGCCGTGGAGGGTGCCGCCAGCCTGAAGGCGGCGATAATCCCGGTCATCCGGCCCTGTTCCGCAGCCGATCCGCTGGCCTGACCCCAATCACCACAGGAGACCACGATGCCACAGGCCCATGGTGCGCGGGCGCAGGTGGCGCTTGCGGTCATGACCGTCTATGGCACCGACCCCGCCGGTCGTACCGCTGGTCAGGGACATGCCTTGGCTGTGGTGAACCCCTCGAACGCGGGCCCTTTCCGGGGGACATGCACCCACCCACAGGGTGGCTGTCGCCGCCGGGCGGAACGGGCCAGGAACCGGATGACCGGTGTTCCCGGCCTGGCGCCGCCGGGTGGGCAGGCCGGTCATGACCCGGTCAGAGAGCGGCGGAAACCCAACGTCCGCGCCACCGCCAAAGCCCTGTTTCAGAAGGAGTGGGGCGGCTTGCGATGCGGCCATGGTCGGCACCGGTTATCCTTGCGCGCCAGGATCGTCGGCCCCGCGCGCAGGGATGGCCCCGGCGGTCTTCGCGCCCCCCGGCATCGGTGCTGGCGCGCGCCCCCGTCAGGTGCAGCCGTTCCGGCAAAGGTGGTATCGCATCTGTCCCGTCTCACCGCGATTTCCTTTCCGATTCTTCCCGCCTTGCCTTGCGTCCCGATGGGCGCGGCGCATATGGTCTTGCCGCACAGCAGAAAGGCGCAGCATGGACATCCAGAGCGTTGGCATCGTCGGGGCCGGACAGATGGGCACCGGCATTGCGCATGTGTTTGCGCTGGCGGGGTTTGACGTGCTGATCACGGATATCAGCGAGGACAGCCTGGCAAGGGCGCTGTCGCAGATTGACCGCAACATCGACCGCCAGGTCCTGCGCGGCAAGGTCACGCCCGAGGCGAAGGCCGCCGCCCTGGCGCGCATCCGCACCACCCTGCGTCTGGCAGAGGTCGGCCCGTCCGATCTGATCATCGAAGCCGCGACAGAGCGTGAGACGGTCAAGCAGGCCATCTTCGAAGACCTGCTGCCGCACCTGAAGCCGCATACGATCCTGACGTCAAACACCTCGTCAATCTCGATCACACGGCTGGCCAGCCGGACCGACCGCCCGGAAAAGTTCATGGGCTTTCACTTCATGAACCCCGTGCCGGTGATGCAGCTTGTCGAACTGATCCGGGGCATCGCCACCGATGCGCCCACCTATCAGACCCTGCTGGCCGTGGTGGAAAAGCTGGGCAAGACCGCCGCCAGCGCCGAGGATTTTCCAGCCTTCATCGTCAACCGTATCCTGATGCCGATGATCAACGAGGCGGTCTATACCCTGTACGAAGGCGTGGGTTCGGTCAAATCCATCGACGAATCGCTGAAACTGGGGGCAAACCATCCGATGGGGCCGCTGGAACTGGCGGATTTCATCGGGCTGGACACCTGCCTTGCGATCATGAACGTGCTGCATGACGGGCTGGCGGATACGAAATACCGCCCCTGCCCCCTGCTGACGAAATATGTCGAAGCGGGCTGGCTGGGCCGCAAGACCGAACGCGGGTTCTATGACTATCGCGGTCCGGTGCCGGTGCCGACGCGGTAGGAGCCGCCCGTCCCCGATGACAGGGCGGGCTGCGCTTGCTATACGGGGCTGAAAGGTTGTCGTCAGGAAGGATCCGTCCGATGCCAGGCCCGTTGCCGCCCCGCCTTTCCATCGCACAATGCGCCGCCGCCTGCCTTGCGGCCACCCTTTGCCTTTTCCCCGGTGGCGCGGCGCGAGCCGGGCCGACGTCCGACTGCGTTACGCCCGAGAACTCACCCGGGATCGCGATCGCTGATAAGTGCATTCCGTTTGACCAGACTCATCTCACTCTGATGGACGCTGCTGTCCCCGACCTGTCGCCGCTGGCCGGCCTGACCGCGCTGGAGGAGCTGTATATCTACCGCACCCCGGTCAGCGACCTGTCGCCGCTGGCGGGCCTGACCGCGCTGAAAATCCTGGAAATCTACGAATCTCAGGTCCCCGACCTGTCGCCGCTGGCGGGGCTGACCGCGCTGGAGAAGCTGGTATTTTACAAAGCCGGAGTCTCCGACCTGTCGTCGCTGGCCAGCCTGACCGCGCTTGAGGAGCTGGTAATTTACTCAGCCGGAGTCTCCGACCTGTCGCCGCTGGCGGGCCTGCCCGCGCTGAGGAGGCTGGAAATCTACGGAACTCAGGTCACCGACCTGTCGCCGCTGGCGGGCCTGACCGCGCTGAAGCTTCTGACTATCTACCACACCCCGGTCAGCGACCTGTCGCCGCTGGCGGGCCTGACCGCGCTGGAGCAGCTAGGCATCACCGGTATCCCGGCAACCGACCTGTCGCCGCTGGCGGGCCTGACCGCGCTGCGGGCGCTGTTTATCACGAACATCCCGGTCACCGACCTGCCGCCGCTGGCGGGCCTGACTGCGCTGGATGGGTTATACATCCGCGACACCCCGCTCAGCGACCTGTCGTCGCTGGCGGGCCTGACCTCGCTGCGGGCGCTGGTTCTCACGGGCAACCCGGTCAGCGACCTGTCGCCGCTGGCGGGCCTGACCGCGATGAAGTTCTTGGGAATCAGCGAAACTCAGGTCACCGACCTGTCGCCGCTGGCGGGCCTGACCGCGTTGCCGGCGCTGGATATCAGCCGCACCCCGGTCAGCGACCTGTCGCCGCTGGCGGGCCTGACCGCGCTGGAGTTTTTGGAAATCAACAGAACTCAGGTCACCGACCTGTCGCCGCTGGCGGGCCTGACCAATCTGTGGAAACTCCAAGCGCCAGACGGCACACAACACTCTACGCGCCCAGAGGTCCAGGACGCCATCGCGGCGGCGTCCCCCTAGTGCACGGACTCCTAGCGCGTCACTTGTCCTTCAGCGCCAGCGTCAGCTCGCGCAGCCAGGCCAGATAGCCGCGCGGGTTGCCCGACCATCTGGCGATTTCCTCGGGTGGAACCGGCTGGCCGATGACCGGGCGCTGCGGCTTGTTCAGGGCATGGACAACCTCGTGCAAAAGCAGGCCCTGGCGGATTGTCGGGGAAACCTTGTCGGCGATATGATACAGCCGCGAATTCTGGCCTGGAAAGAAGATCGGCAGGACGGTGGCCTTGCTTTTCTGCACCATCTTGGCGGTGAACAGGTTCCATTCCGCCTCGATCGCGGGCCCCCACCAGCCGGCCGATGTCGCCACCTTGCCCGCCGGAAACAGGATCAGCACGCCGCCCTGCGCCAGGTGATCCATCGAGATTTTCCGCATCTCCAGCCCTTTTTCCAGGCTGTCCTCCTCATGCGGGAAGGGCACGGGCACCATGTGATAGGCGATCTCGGGAATGCCGGTCAGCAAGGACCGGGTCAGAATCTTGAAATCCTCGCGCACCTGCATGACCAGCCGGGCCATGACCAGACCGTCGACAAGCCCGTGCGGGTGGTTGGCCACCACCACGACCGCCCCTGTCTTCGGGATCAGCGCCACCTGCTCGGGCGGGGTCGTCACCTGAATGTTCATCACATCCAGGGCACGCTGCCAGAATTCCAGACCGCGCGCCGGTCCCATCCGCTCGAACCTGCGGATCAGCCGCAGAAGTGTCAGCTTGCCGCTGGACCATTCGATGCCACGGATGATCGCTGCCTTGCGCGGGTCAGTGAATGTACCGGCATAAGACAGGCGTCGCTTGTCATAGGGGCGGTAGTCGGGATCACCGACCAGACCCGACTGGTCTGCACTTTCAGTCAAAGGCCTTCGTCCTCCACCACGGCAGTTGGTGCCGGGCCAGATATCGGTTCAGAACGATTCCCCGAAACGGCTTGCGACCAGGTCTTCAAGGGCATCGGCAAGCTGTACTGCCTCGGTTCCGCTGGTTCGCACCTCAATAGAGGTTCCGCGCGATGCTGCCAACATCAAAAGGCCCATGATCGAGTCGCCCGAGACGGTCATCCCGTCTTTGGTGACCTGCGCGCTGGCATCATGTTTTTCCACCACCTCGACAAACCGTGCCGACGCGCGGGCATGCAGCCCCTTTTCATTGACGATCCGAAGATACCGCGCCGTCACGACTGCCCTGTCATCCAAGATCACGTCCGCCCGCATCGAAACTGTCGATGTATTTCCGACCGGCTTCAAGGGCGGTTTCAACGGCCGCAGGCACGCTCAGGCTGCGCGATTTGGCCAGTTTGATCAGAAGCGGCAGGTTCGCGCCATAGATGATGCGCCGGTCTGTTGCCGTGCAGGCCCGCAGCGACAGGTTCGACGGCGAGCCGCCGAACATGTCCGTCACCACGACCACGCCATCCCCCGTATCGACATCATCTGCCGCCGCACAGATTTCAATCTGCTTGGCGGACCGGTCATGGTCATCTTCGATCGAGATCGCGCGCATGCCTTCCTGTTTGCCGACAACATGTTCGACGGCGGCAAGATACTCCCGCGCCAACCCGCCATGTGCGACGATCACGATCCCGATCACGCGCCGTTCACCCTGTCTCCGGATCGGGCGCACCCTGCGCCCGGCGTTCCAGCTCGCGGTGGCGCAGCGCCACCGCCCAACCGGCCTGAGACAGCACAATGCCCAGTTTTTCTGCAACTGCAACAGACCGATGCTGCCCCCCGGTGCAGCCAAAGCCGATGGTCAGATACGCCTTTCCTTCGGCCACATGGGCCGGAAGCAGAAACAGGATCAGGTCCTTCAACTTCTGAAAGAAGGCCTCAAACTGCGGGTCTTCTGCGATATGCGCGGCAACGGCGGGATCCCTTCCGTCGCGGTCCCGCAGGGCGGGCGACCAATAAGGGTTTTTCAGGAAGCGGACATCAAAAACGGTATCGACCCCGCGCGGCACCCCGCGCCTGTAGGAAAAGGATTGAAGCGACACCGCCAGCCGCGCCGGTGTTGCACGGCTAAACGATCTGGCGATTTCGGCCTTCAGATCATGGGGGCTCATTTCCGTGGTGTCGATCAGATGGTCGGCCCGCGTCCTGACCGGCCGGAGCAGATCCGCTTCGCGCTCGATGCCTTCGGATGCGGTTTCGGCCGGCGCAAGCGGGTGACGCCGCCGCGTCTGGCTGTAGCGGCGGCTCAGCTCTTCGGGGGCACAGTCGAGATAAAGCACCTCGGGCAGGATTCGGGGATCGCGCGTCAGGCTGTCGATCAGTTCGATCAGGGCCGTCGCATTGAAATCCCGGTTCCGCACATCCAGCCCCAGTGCGATGGGCCGGGCGTGCGGCGGCCCGTCGATCAGGCGCGGCACCAGCGACAGGGGCAGGTTGTCGATCACCTCATACCCAAGGTCTTCCAGGGCGTGGATTGCCGTGCTGCGCCCGGCACCGGAGAGTCCGGTGACAAGAAGCAGACTTTGACCTGCGGTCTTTGCCGCCGTCCCGGTCTTGCGATCCATCCTCAGGCCCATCACGCGTGCCGTCCCCCGCGCAGATACAGCAGAAGTGCGACGGGAAGATGGGCACTCAACGGCCCGTTCACAAGCGCGATCCGCTTTTCCAGCAGCACGATCCCGTGCGGCTCGGGCAGGCGGGGGGACGCAGGCTGCCCCAGGTCCACGGCCAGGTGAAGGGGAACGGACGCAACCGTTCCGGCCCGCAAAAGGCCCACGCCCCGCGCCTCGATCAATCCGGCCAGTGCGGGCGGCGCGCCTGCAACAAGGGCGTCGCCGGCGCAAGACACATCCACCTGATCGTCTGCCACCAGAACGGCCCCAAGGCCGATCATCTGCAGCGCAAGCGATGACTTTCCGCAGCCGGACGGGCCGAGAATCAAAAGCCCCCGGCCGTCAACCGCAACACAGGAGGCATGCAGCCGAACGGAAGGCGGCCCTGTCACACCGGCAGGCCCACCACAAACCTGGCACCGGCAGGGCCAGAGGTGCCATCGCCCTTGGGTGACGGGATGTTTTCCGCCCAGATCACGCCGCCATGCGCCTCGACAATCTGTTTTGAGATCGCAAGTCCCAGGCCGGAGTGATTGCCGAACTGTCCCGCAGGCCGTTCCGAGTAGAAACGGTTGAAAATCTTGCCCAGCGCCTGTTCGGCAATGCCCGGACCGGTGTCTTCGACAACAACCAGCACGCGGTTTTCGCGCCGGTGCGCCCAGATGCGCACGGCATCGCCTGCCTCGCAGAAAGAGATGGCATTGGTAATCAGGTTCACAAAGACCTGTGCAAGCCGCTCTTCCAGCCCCCGCGTCATGATCGGCTGCGGCGGCAGGTCGGTGATGAAGTCCACACCCTTTTCGGCGGCCCGCGCGCCCAGATGCGCGCTGAGGCCGGCCAGCGTCTTGCAAAGGTCGAACGACGTTTCCTCTTCCTTCACCAGTTCGGAATCAAGGCGGGACGCATTGGAAATGTCACTGACCAGCCTGTCCAGGCGGTCTACATCATGTTCAATCACATCCAGCAGCTTCTGGCGCTGATCCTCTTCCCTGGCAAAGCGCATGGTGCCCACGGCGGACCGCAGGCTGGCCAGGGGATTCTTGATCTCATGGGCGACGTCGGCGGCGAACTGTTCGTTGGCGTCGATCCGGTCGTACAGGGCCGCAACCATGCCGCGCATGGCCACCGAAAGCCGGCCGATCTCATCAGACCGGGCCGCCAGATCGGGAATTCTGACACGCCCCGGCGCCATCTTGCGGGCATCGCGGTTGCGTCCAAGTTCGGCAGCGGCGGCAAGGGCGGACAGGGGGGTCGCAATGGTCGACGCCAGCACCAGCGACAGACCGACGGACACCAGCAAGGCAATGATGAACATCTGCAGCACCTGCTCGCGCTCGGCGCGCACAAGCCTGTCAATCTCTCCCGCCGCACTGGTCAGGGCGACGACACCCGTCACAGTGTTGCCATTGCGGATCGGGGTTGCGACCGAAAACATCGCCGCCCCGGTTGTGGGATCGCGGCCTGTATTGACGCCTGTGCTGCCAGTCAGCGCTTCGGCGAAGATCGCGCGTGCCAGACCTTCCGCATCCACATTCGGCGGCCTCTGCCGGCCCAGCGTCAGCAGCCCGGCCGCACCATCCCACACCATGTTCAGAAAATCGCCAAACAGCGTTGACCGCGTGTCCAGGGCAGGATCCGGGTTCGGGGCGGCCGCGCCCATGGCTTTGGCAAGCAGCCTGCCCGAGACATCAAAGACGAACACTTCGATCCCGGGGGGCAGATCAAGACGCGCCAAAGTGGCTTCAATGCCCGGGCCAGGGGGTGCGAAGGCTGTGTCAGCCCCCGCCCCGGTCAATGTCGCCTCGAACACCTTGGCCATAAGCCGGGCTTCGGTGATCAGCCCCGCTTCGCGCTGCAACACGAGGCTGTTGCGAAACGGATTCAGGAACAGAACGCCCGACACAAGGATGACAAGCGCCAGCAGATTGAAGACGATGATCTTGCGTGCCAGCGGCGACCGGTTGAGCGACACGAAGCGGCGACGCCCCCGATCCTTCCGAACGGCCTGGCCGGCCTGCTTTCGCGGCAAAACCCCCAGCTTGCCCGAACGGACGCGACCACCCTTGGCAGGCACAGTTGTGGCTGAGCCGAAGCGTGACAGTGCCATCATTCCCCGTTATACCGATAGCCGATTCCGTATAAGGTTTCGATGGCAGAGAATGTATTGTCAATGCTGCGCATTTTCTTGCGCAGGCGCTTGATGTGGCTGTCGATGGTTCGGTCATCGACATAGACCTGATCGTCATAGGCCACATCCATCAGCTGATCGCGGCTTTTCACCAGGCCCGGCCTTTGGGCAAGGGCCTGCAACAGCAGGAATTCTGTCACCGTCAGCGCAACATCCTTGCCTTTCCAGCTGACGGAATGGCGCAGGGGGTCCATGCGCAGCGCACCGCGGTCCATGATCCTCGTTTCTTCGGAAACGGCGGATTCGCCGGTTGCGATGGCCTGTTGCCGCCGCAGCAGCGCGCGGATGCGCTCGATCAGAAGCCGCAGCGAGAACGGCTTTTTCACATAATCATCCGCGCCCATGCGCAGCCCGAGGATCTCGTCGATTTCGTCATCCTTCGAGGTCAGGAAGATGACCGGGATAGACGTTTTCTGCCGCAGCCGCTGCAACAGGTCCATGCCGTCCATGCGCGGCATCTTGATGTCAAGCACGGCCATGTCCGGCATGCGGCGGTTGAACGCCTCCAACGCCGATTGGCCGTCGTTATAGGTTTCGACCACGAAGCCTTCCGCCTCCAGCGTCAACGACACGGACGTCAGGATATTCCTGTCGTCGTCCACAAGGGCGATTCTGGACATCCGCATTGTTCCTGACGTGTCGAACTCCGCCGTTTTTTTCGGCTTCATAGTCCGCAGTCCTGACCATGGACGCAACCGATAAGTGCGAATCGCCCCGCCAGGGTCCCGGTTTTGGCTTCGGATATGGCGAAGGTTTGACTTAATTGCCGCAGGTGAGTTCCTTTGTTGCGATGATCGGACGATGGTTGCGCTAACTTGACGACGGCAAGACATTACAGGGTGTTGGGCGCGTGTCAGCATGCAGGTGCGCCCCCCGTCGGGGTGCGTGTCGCACAGCCCTGCTGGCCCGGAGCATGTCGGCACCCGCCCCGACGACCCGCCCCGCAACGCGGCGGGGGAGCTTGCGGAATGACCATCGGACGCGGGAACCCTGCCTTCCCTCCGGACGAACCGGGCATCACCGGGATTGGCCCGGTCCACTGCAACCTGACCGAACCTGCCATGATCAAAGCCGCGCTCCGGCGCCATGAGGGCAGGCTTGGAAAGGGTGGCGCGGTTCTTGTCCCGACCGGCAGTCACACCGGCCGGTTCCCCAAGGACAAGCCTGTTGTCCGCACGGCATCTGTCGAAAACAGCATCTGGTGGGGCAATACCGCAAGCCAGACACCCGATGCGTTTGACCGGCTTTATACCGACATGATCGCGTATCTGCAGGGTCGCGACGCTTTCGTGCAGGACCTGTATGCAGGGGCCGATCCCGCGCACCGGCTGGATGTGCGCGTCGTCACCGAACTGGCCTGGCATGGTCTGTTCATCCCTGCCCCCAAGCTAAATTCCGCACAGTGTTGCAGTTCAAGTTAGAGTGCGAGGTGGTTGGCCTGGATTCCGAATCCGGACGGAACTGCTGGATTGCCGGCATCAGCACGCGCAGGGTCAGGCTGGAGTCTCGATCGGCTTCCGGAGCTCCTGCTCCGCAGGCGCCAAAACCCTGATCAGCGCCTCGACGGCACGCGCGTTGCCGTCCTCGGCCCGCAGCTTGGCCCCGATCTCGCGGGCACGGCGACGAACATCGTCTGTCAGTGCCGTCTCAACTGCGTTGCGCAGGCTCTGCGTGTTCATCTTGACCCACGGCAGATGCGCGCCGACACCGAGCCGCTCGACGCGCACTCCCCAGAAGGGCTGATCTGCAAAAAACGAGCACACGACCGTGGGTATGCCGGCTTCGAGGCTTGCCGCTGTTGTTCCTGCCCCGCCGTGATGAACAGCGGCCACGCAGCGCTGGAACAGCCATCCATGATCGATCGGCGGCACAAGGTGCAGGCCGTCGCATTGCAGGTGCCTGACGGACTCGATTTCGTTCCAGCCGGGCGATAGAGCGAACCGGACATCTATCGACCGGCCGATCTCCAGAATGTCTTCCGCAAAGCGAATCAACGACGGCACAGGCATGCTGCCGAAGCCAACGTAAACCGGTGGTGGCCCGGCATCCAACCATCGCACCAGATCCTCGGGCGGTGCCTTCTCGCCCAACCGGTCCCGAACGTTCTGCGGCAGACGCTGAAATCCCGTCGTGACTGTCTTCGCGGGTGCATCGCTCTGATGTGGCAACAGGTGCTGGCTCCAGAGCTGAAGAACCGGCACGTCGAGTTCAGCGGCACGGGACACAACCGTCCCGGACCTTTGCGGAAGTCCAAGAGTCTTGCGAAACTCGGCCAGGGTCTTGGTATGCATCCGGCCCGCTAACACGCGAAACAGCGCGAAGGTCGCCCGGTTGAGGCCCCGCAGCGGCAGGTTGCGCCGGGTCACAAAAGGGTTCGCGTAATCGCCGGTCGTTTCCATCGGAATTGTGTGCGCGAAAGCAAAGGGGATGCGCTTGTATTCCGCCAGCGTGAAGGCGAGGTCTTCCGCCAGCGTTCCGCCGACTATGGCATCAGCGTCGTGCGCGGCCTCCAGGCCACACCGAAACACCTCCGGGTCGATCCGAGCAGAAATTGCGGCGGCCTCCTTCATGAAGGCGGCGACATTACCTGACTCGAGCCAGCGTTTTCCGCTGTCCGATTCCAGGATCTCTTGGGAGTTGCCATGGAGGGGAGCGTAGTCGATGCCCGCGCGTTCAACGAAGCTGCGCAGGTTCTCGGGCGCGGTTATCCGCGTCGTGAATCCATGCTGCTCAAGCCCGGCCGCGAGGGCGACCTGCGGCTGCGCATCGCCGCGCGTCCCATAGCTGAAGAAGACAACCCTCATGGCGAATCCGGCCTGTCGTCTGGAATGCAGGTTTCAGACCTTGTGAAGGTCCGAAAGTGCAGTTCGGAGTTTGGAACTCGAATGGTCAGGTCCAGAGGTTGATCGACCCGGCGAGGCAGTCAAGCCGAAATCCTTCAGGTTGCCAGCAACATTGGTAGGGGCGAATCTCTTTTGCGCGAATAGGCCTTCGAACGCGCCGGATCCGACCAGATCATCGAACAGGATCATCCTCATGACCCTCGCCTTCGCCCCCGAGCGGATCGAGCAATGGCCGAGTTCGGCTGGACGGTGCCCTGCCTCGTGGCCGAGGAAGGCGAGTTGATCGCGGGCCATGGCCGGGTGCTGGCGCCGACGCAGCCATTGGCTGACCGGCGGGCCGGGAACGTTCCCGGCCAAGGCTGCCACCAAAGGAATTTCTCTGCGACATTTTAATTCTCCATTGCCGTGCATAGCGCATTTTTGTTGCGCTGCATCCGCAAAAGACCTAGGGAACAGCCCAAACCCCGATGACGGAGATTGCGATGCCCCATGATGGACCCCTTCAGGCAGTGTCTCCGGTTCTGTCCAACCCGATCCAGCTCGCGGCGCAGTGCCTGCCCGAGGTTGAAGCCCTGTTTGCGAAGGCCCGCGAAGCGCTGCGCGCCCGTGTGACCGTGGCGGGAAAGATCAGTACGGCGGCACTGGAACAGCATCAGTATGCCGCCCATGCGCTGGCCTGGCTGGCCACCTGCGCCGAGGCGCTGCGCCAGATGCAGGCCTGGGCCAACCGGCTGGATGCCCAAAGTGCCTTTGGCGAGACCGAGGCACTGATTCTGCAGATTGCATTTGGCGAATACCTGAACCAGATTCACGGCGGCATCCCGATGAGCCAGGGCGAAATCGCCCGCCTGCCGGACATCGGCGTGACCGCCCCCGCCCCCGGTGCCGCCGCTGCCGTACTGATGCAACACGGCAACACGGCAGAAGCGCGCCAGCGCCTTGTCACCCTGATGCACGACACTCAGGGGCGCGCCACCTTTGGCGCAACCGGGCTGGAGGATGATCTGGAAATGATCCGCGATCAGTTCCGCCGCTTTGCCGATGAACAGGTCACGCCCCATGCCCATGGCTGGCACCTGCGGGATGACCTGATCCCGATGGAAATCATCGCGCAACTGGCGGACCTTGGCGTGTTCGGCCTGACCATCCCGGAAGAATTTGGCGGGCTTGGCCTGTCAAAGGCCAGCATGGTGGTTGTGTCCGAAGAACTGTCGCGCGGATACATCGGCGTTGGCAGCCTTGCCACGCGGTCCGAAATAGCAGCAGAACTGATTCTGTGCGGCGGCACGGCGGAACAAAAGGCGCATTGGCTGCCAAAGCTGGCCAGCGGCGAAATCCTGCCAACCGCCGTCTTCACCGAGCCGAACACGGGGTCTGACCTTGGCAGTCTGCGCACCCGCGCGGTCAGGGTTGGCGACGACTGGAAGGTGACCGGGAACAAGACCTGGATCACCCACGCCGCCCGCACCCATGTGATGACGTTGCTGGCCCGCACCGACCTTGGCACCACCGATTATCGCGGGCTGTCGATGTTTCTGGCGGAAAAGACACCGGGTACAGATGACGATCCATTTCCCACACCCGGCATGACCGGCGGCGAGATCGGGGTGCTGGGCTATCGCGGCATGAAGGAATATGAGCTGGCCTTTGACGGCTTCAGGGTCAGGGGTGCCAACCTGTTGGGCGGGGTTGAAGGCCAGGGATTCAAGCAGTTGATGCAGACCTTCGAATCCGCCCGTATCCAGACCGCCGCCCGCGCTGTTGGCGTGGCGCAAAACGCGCTGGACCTGGGCCTGCGCTATGCCACCGACCGGCGGCAGTTCGGCAAGGCGCTGATCGAATTTCCGCGCGTGGCGGGCAAGCTGGCCATGATGGCGGTGGAAATCATGGTGGCCCGGCAACTGACCTATTTCAGCGCCCGTCAGAAGGATGATGACAAGCGCTGCGATCTGGAAGCCGGCATGGCCAAGCTGCTGGGTGCGCGCGTGGCCTGGTCCTGCGCCGACAACGCGCTGCAGATTCACGGCGGAAACGGATTTGCGCTGGAATATCAGATCAGCCGCATCCTGTGCGATGCCCGGATCCTGAACATCTTCGAAGGGGCCGCCGAAATCCAGGCCCAGGTCATCGCCCGCCGCTTGCTGGACTGATCCGTTCAGTTTTATATTGCATGATGCTGGGTCAAGAGTATGTTATACGCTGTAACATACTTGGGAAGGACCGCCCTCATGCAACAGAATGTGCTGCTGACAGGAATTTCCGGCTTTATTGCCAAGCGCATCGCGTTTGACCTGCTGCAGGCGGGCATGGCGGTGACGGGATCATTGCGATCACGCGGGCGCGAAGATGAAGTGCGTGCGGCGTTGCGGGCGCATGGCTGCGATGATGCGGCCATGGCGCGGCTTGCCTTCGTCACGCTTGACCTGACCCGGGACGCCGGCTGGGCAGAGGCCATGGCCGGGATCACGGCGGTCATCCATACAGCCTCACCCTTTCCCCTTGCCCAGCCAAAGGACGAAAACGAACTGATCCGCCCCGCCCTTGACGGAACGTTGCGGGTGCTGCGGGCGGCGCAGGCCGCAGGCGTGACCCGCGTGATCCTGACCTCGTCGACCGAAGCGGTGATTCACGGTGTAGGATCGGGCCCGTTGAGCGAAACCGACTGGACCGATCTTGGTGCCCCGACGGTGACCGCCTATACCAAATCAAAGACACTGGCCGAACGCGCTGCCTGGGACTTTGTAAAGGCGCATCCTGAAATGCAGCTGACCGTGATCAATCCGGGCATGGTTCTGGGTACCCCGATGGACAGTGAGACGGGCAGTTCGGTCGGCGCGATCGGCCGTATTCTGGGCGGCAAGGACCCGGCGCTTCCCGATGTTCTGTTGCCCGTGACCGACATTGCCGATGTTTCGGCCGCGCATCTGGCCGCGCTTGCCAATCCGGCCACGATCGGCCAGCGCTATCTGGTGGCCGACGGCTTCCTGAGCCTGCTGGATATGGCGCGCATCCTGAAGGCGGCCTATCCAAACCGGTCGATCACCACGCGCCGCGCCCCCCGCCTGTTGCTGCGGTTTCTGGCCCTGTTCGATGGCGAAATCAGGATGATCCTGCCCTGGGTGGGCATCAAGCTTGCGCTCGACAACAGCAAGGCCCGCCGCGACCTTGGACTGAAGATCACCCCCGCCAGAGAGTCGCTTCTTGCCACGGCTGCCGCGCTGGCCCCGGCCTGATGCGCAGACAGGCTGCTGAAAGCGCGTGTCCCTTGCCTGCCGGTCGGGAAAATCCTTTCGATCTGGGACAAGGGGGGGTGCCATTCCGGGCGGGCAAGGAAATGCAGCGCGTTTCCCCGCGTGGTCGGGGCCATTGTCGCCTGGGGGCCGTTCGCCCACGCGCAACGAAAGACCAGCGCCCACCGGGGGCGGGGCGCGCAGGCGCTGCTTTCCGGTCCCGCAGCCCATGCAACAGGCCGTTTTCAGCACCCTGCTACCGGGCAGTCCGGGCCGCGCCCTGCGATGGCCGTTCGCCCCCCAGGCGGGGATGCAGCCGCCCGGCAATTGCGGCAGCCAGCCCCATGCCCGCCCCGGTCGCGACAAAGACCCCCGCAACCGGTGCCACCAACAGCACAAGCCAGGCAACGCCGGGTGTCAGGATGCCCGAGACATCGCGGAAGCTGGAATAGATGGCGGCCATTTCCGTGCGCTCGGACGGCTTTACGGCCATCATGAAGGGAAGGCCCCCCGCCACATCCAGCAAGACCAGGCTGAACGACCCTACAAACAGCAGGATGACCGTCACCCACGGCATCGGTGACAGCAGGCCACCCAGCGTGAACAGGACCGCGCCAAAGACAAACCCGCCCCAGACCGCGCGCCGCACCGACACCCGGCGCACCAGCCGCAGCAGGACCGGCGTGGAAAACAGCAGCGCATTGGTGCAGGACAGGGCAATGCCGCCCACCTTGTCACCCAGCCCGGACTCGATGCAGAAAATCGGCAGGTAGACGACATAAACCCACCAGCCGCAGGACCGGATGACCGCAAATAGCCAGCCCGCGATCAGCCTTGGCTGTGCAAAGAACCGGCCCAGATAGGCCAGCGGGTTCAGCGCCGGTCCCCTGGCCCGGCTGATCTGCTTGCCATTGCCCAGCCGCAGCACCCAGAACGCAGCCAGCAGCGCCACCGCGAAAGCCCCCGCGACAAGGAAGGGGGCAGGGGGCCAGAGTGCCCACAGCCAGACCCCCAGCATCGGACCCACCGCCCAGAAAATTGCGGAATAGAGCATCTGCAACGAGGCACTGCGGCCCAAGTTTACCCGCGTGATGTAATCCAGGACATAGGCGTTGAGGCAGACGAAGACCGTCACGGTTGCCAGCGCATTCACCAGAATGGCAAATGCAATAGCAACGGGGGTGCCGATCAGCGCAAGGACCATTCCGACCAGATACAGAAGCGTGCCCAGCGTATACATCCAGCGGCGCGGGATGTGGCGCGTGGCCCAGGGCACCATCAGCCCCCACAGCAGCGATGCCAGCCCGATCAGAAAGAAGCTGCGCGAAACGATGGCCGCATCCTGAACCGCCTCGTACAGGGCCAGCGGCATCACCGAGATCAGAATGCCGCGCACCCCGGCCTCCAGCCCGGCCAGAAGCGCGAAGGCCTCGACACGGGGGGTCGGGGAATGCCGCAGGAACAGGGGGATGTACTTGTTGGCCATGGCAGGTCTCAGGCGCAGTCCTGCCGCCGGGCGGCCCCCCTGTCTCTGTCACGCGCGACATTGCCCGGCGGATTTGCGCCTTTGGCCGGATTACGGCCTGCCTTCGACGGTCCCGATCGATCTTGCCAGCAGATCGACCAGCCACGCCCGCGCTTCGGGCAGGGGCCGGGCACCCGGCACCGACCCGAGTTCCCGCGTCAGGAAATGGCCCGTCAGGTCCAGCCCCTGCAGCAGCCCGGCCGGGGTCGCATCCCCGCCAGTCAGACAGGCCGGCAGGGGCAGCAGGCGATCCGCCCAGGCACCGGCAGCGGCGCGGCAGACGGCCCGGCCGGTTCGGGGAGAGACATAGGCCAGGTCCCCGGTCCGGCCGGTAACGGCGCAGCGCGCCAGATCAAGGCCAAATCCAAGATCCTCCAGCAGCAGCAGTTCCCAGCGCAGATAGGCAAGCTGCCAGTCCGCCCCTTCCAGCGCATCCAGAAGCGCAATCGTGGCGGGGTAAAGCGCCGGGTGGGCATCGCGTTCGGGCAGGGCCCGCGACAGCAGCGCACAGACCGCATTCAGTGCCGACAGGGCCGCACGGTCCGACAGGATCGCGCTGCGGCTTTGCAGCGGCTCGACCGTGAAATGGCCCAGATGGTCCTGCAGCCGCGCCCGCCAGGCCAGGTCAAGCTGCGCCCCCGGCTGCAGCACCGGGGCCAGCCTGCGCGACGCGCCGCCGCGCACCACCCCGGCATGGCGGCCATGGGCTGCGGTGAACACTTCGATGATTGCGGCAGTCTCGCCGTGCCGCCGCACGGTCAGCACCGCCCCCTGATCCCGCCATTCCATGGCCGCAGTAACCATGCCGCAGGGGGCGGCACAAGCCTGCCGGTCAGCCCAGGCCGTCCTCGTCCAGCAGGGTGCGCCCGGCGCGGTCTTCGATCTCGATGACCCAAAGGTCGCGGTCATGGCCGCGCTGGCGCGTGATCGCGGCATCGACATCGGCTTCGCTGCCCTCGGCCAGCACGACCCAGACACGCGCGCCGCTTGCCGGATCGAAAGAGCGCTGAAAGGCTTTGGCCGCGCCGTCAAGCGTGGCAAGCTTCACCACCACAGCCCCCGCCGTGGCATCGCCCCTGGCGGTGACATAGGCAGGAACAGCGGCAAGCCGCAGCCGGGCCAGATAGGCATGCACCCAGAACTCGGCGGTTAGGCGGGGTGTCACGGCCACGCCCCGGCAGAACAGCCCATGCGCAGCGCGCGTGCCATTATCTGTTCAAAGATATCCCCGCCGGAGGCATCCGCACGCAGGTCCGGGACAGACATCGGGCAGGACAGGCCGTCAGTCACCATCCCGGAAATCAAGCCCCATCTCATCGAAGCGCTCTTTCTCTTCCAGCCAGCCCGGTCGCACCTTGACCTGCAGGAAAAGGTGCACCGGGCGTTCCAGAAAGGCCATCAGTTCGGCCCGTGCAGCCTGGCCCACGGCCTTGACGGTTTCCCCCTTGCTGCCCAGCACGATGCCCTTGTGGCCGTCGCGGGCAACATAGATCAGCTGGTCGATCCGGGTGGACCCGTCCGGCCTGTCTTCCCAGTTTTCCGTCTCGACAGTAAGTTGGTAGGGCAGTTCCTCATGCAGCCGCAGCGTCAGCTTTTCGCGGGTGATTTCTGCGGCAATCATCCGCAGCGGCAGATCTGCAATCTGGTCTTCGGGGTAAAGCCACGGGCCTGCCGGGACCTGCCCGGCCAGCCATGCCTTCAGATCGGCAACGCCGTAGCCCTTTTCGGCAGAGATCATGAAGGTCTGCACGAAGGGAAAGGCTTCGTTCAGCCTTTCGGCCAAGGCCAGCAGCACCTCGGCCTTGACCCGGTCGATCTTGTTGATTGCCAGCGCCACCCTTTGCCCCTGGGGAAAGCGGTCTTGCAGGGCGGCGATGATCCGCGACACGCCATCGGTCATGCCGCGATGCGCCTCGACCAGCAGCACGGTGATATCCGCATCCGCCGCGCCGCCCCAGGCCGCGGCCACCATGGCGCGGTCCAGCCTGCGGCGCGGCGTGAACAGGCCAGGCGTGTCCACGAACACGATCTGGCTTTGCCCTTGCATCGCGATGCCCCGGATCCGGGTGCGCGTGGTCTGCACCTTGTGCGTGACAATCGAAACCTTGGCCCCGACCATGCGGTTGAGAAGTGTGGATTTTCCTGCGTTCGGCTCGCCGATCAGGGCAACAAAGCCGGCGCGGGTGCCGGGCACCGCATCGGTCATTGCGCCGTCTCCATCCGCAAGAGCAATGCCTTTGCCGCCGCCTGTTCCGCCTGCCGTTTCGTGCCTGCCGCCGCACGTTCGGCGGCCCCGTTTTCCAGCCGCACCTCAACCGTGAACACCGGCTGGTGATCGGGGCCGGTCCGGCCCTGTTCAAGATAGGCCGGTGGCGGCAGGCCGCGCGCCTGCGCCCATTCCTGCAGCGCGGTCTTGGCATCGCGGGCATCTGCCTCGACCTCTGCGATCCGGTCGCCCCAAAGGGCCAGCACCACGGCCTGCGCGGCCTCGAAACCGGCATCCAGATAGACGGCGGCGATCACCGCTTCCAGCGCATCGCCCAGCAAGGCCTCCTTGCGCCGCCCGCCTGACAGCATTTCGGACCGGCCCAGCTTCAACACCTCGCCAAGGCCGATCCCGCGCGCAACATCGGCGCAGGTTTCCTTGCGCACCAGCGCGTTGAAGCGCGGGGCAAGCTGGCCTTCCGTCGCGGCACTGTCAGCGCGCAGCAAAGCCTCGGCCATGGCAAGGCCAAGCACGCGGTCGCCCAGAAATTCCAGCCGCTGGTTGTCGGGCCGCGTCACCGACGAGATAGAGGCATGGGTAACAGCGCGCACCAGCAGGTCGGGCTGGCGGAACTGATGCCCGAGGCGGCCCGAAAAGGCCAGAAGATCGGCAGACAGCTTCACTCGACCGCCTTGAAGAACCGGTCAGAGCGCCAGGTCCAGAAATACAGCATCGAGCGGCCCGCAGACGAGAACATGATGCGGTCCGCGCGCCCGATCAGATATTCCGCAGGCACAAAGCCCACGCCGCCGACCGCCTGGCCAAAGCGGCTGTCCTGGCTGTTGTCGCGGTTGTCGCCCATGAAGAAGTATTGCCCCTCCGGCACCGTGAAGACATCGGTGTTGTCGGCAAATCCGTTGGTGTCGATGTTCAGGATGCTGTGGCGGCGCCCCTCGGGGTTGGCCGGGGTCGGCGGCAGGGTTTCGATGAAGCGGCTGGCATTGCAAAGGCCACCTTCGCCTACGGGGCCGTTTTCGCAGCGCGGATACTGACCCATCGGCCCCTGCGGTGCGAAGATTTCGGTGAAGGTCCCGTCCGGCGTCTGCGGCACCTCGGTGCCGTTCAGAAACAGGACGCCGTTCTTCATCTGCACCGTGTCACCCGGCAGGCCGATCAGGCGCTTGATGAAGTCTGACCCGTTCACCGGGTGGCGGAACACCACGACATCGCCGCGCTCGGGGTCCCGGCCAAGGATGCGGCCGTTGATCGGACAAAGGCCGAAAGGGCAGGAAAACCGCGAATAGCCATAGGCCATCTTGTTGACGAACAGGAAATCACCCACCAGCAGCGTGTCCTTCATCGACCCCGAGGGAATCCAGAACGGCTGGAAGAACAGGGTACGGAACACACCGGCGATCAAAAGGGCATAGACGATGGTCTTGACGGTCTCAGCAATGCCGCCGTCAGTCTTTGCCTTGGTCGCCATGCGGGAACACCCTTCTGCAGTTTCGGCGCTACATGCGCGCCGGGGGGGCGGGAGTCAAGCTTGGCGGGGCGGGCAGGGCAATCGCATGAAGGTCAACGGGCCGTTCCTGTGCGAATGGCCCTGGAACAGTCGTGGCTCCTTGCGGTGTGGCTCTGCTGCGCAGACCACATGAGGGATTGCTCCTGTGAATCCAGCGTGGGCACGGGGTGTCATGGGCAGACCTGCGCGCCCGTCAAGGCCGGGAACCGGCCGGCCTGCAACGGGGCGATCCGGTGCGGCGGCGCGCGGAGGATCGGCGTGATCCCGCGATGACCTCAGGGGCTGCGCCGACGGGCAGGCGCGGTTGGCGGTTGGACGGCGGGGACACAGCCTTCCAGACCAGTCTGATCCTGAAAGCGCGGGTCGGCATGGCGCTGCGGCAAACGACTGGGGCCGCCCGCAGCCTTCTGCCGCTGAGAGGATTTCTGCGACAGTGTCTGCCGGGTTTGACACGCAGAACACCAGGGCGCGGTCTGAAGCCCGGCCTTCTGTCCGCACCCGCGCGGCCGGGCAGGATGGTTTGAGAGGGTGGAGGGATGGCGTCTGCGCACACAACAGGGCGGAGCACGATCCGGCCCCCTGACCGGGTGCCGAAAATGGCAGCCCAACCGCCTGCCAGGCGGGAAAATCTTGCCGATCCGGCGATAAGGGGGCCTGCCGTTCCGGGTAGGGAAAGAGACGCAGCGCCTTTCCCCGCCCGCCCGGGGCCACCGCACCACAGGGCCGGCCCTGCTGGCGCAACCAAAGGCCAGCACCCGACCCGCGCCCATGGCGGGCACTTGCCGGGGGCTTTGGCCCCCGGCGGGCGCGGCGCAGACGCGGCACGTGGCCGGGGCGATGGACTTGGCCGGAATGCGCAGTCTGCGCCGGAAAGGTTCCTGCTTTTCCGTCAGCAGCCCATGTGACAGGCACGCTTCCGCCCCCGTCACACCTCTTCGATGCGGATCGCCACGGGTTCGCCCACCATCACGCCGGTGGCGGCGAAGCGGCCGATCGCGTGGGCGATGTCCCGCGGGGAAGCCTTGTGGGTAACGATCAGCACCGGGGCATGGGCGCCAGGGTGGCCATACTGGCGCATCCGGTCGATGGAAATGCCGGCATCGCCCAGGGCGGTGGCGATCCTGGCCAGCGCCCCCGGCCGGTCAAGCAGCGTCATGCGCAGATAATGCGCGGCGGGGGTGGCGGCGGCGGCGGGAACGGGGGTGGCAAGCGTATGGGCGGGCTGGCCGAAGGTGGACAGGCGGCTGCCGCGCGCAATGTCGATCACATCGGCCATCACCGCACTGGCCGTGGGGCCTTCGCCGGCACCGGCCCCGCGCAGCACGATCTGGCCCGCCGCATCGCCTTCCAGCACCACCATGTTGGTGCCGCCCTGCAGCTGGCCCAGCGGGCTGTCGGCGGGCACGAGGCAGGGCGTCATGCGCTGTTCCAGCCCGCGCCCGGTGACCTGCGCCACGCCCAGCAACTTGATCCGGAAGCCCAGATCGGCGGCATGGCGGATATCCTCAATCGAGATTTTTCCAATCCCCTCAAGCTCTACCGCGCCGAAGCTTACCTTGGTTCCAAAGGCGATGGCGGCCAGCAGGCTTAGCTTGTGGGCGGCGTCGATGCCACCCACATCCAGGTTCGGGTCGGCTTCCAGATACCCCAGGGATCGGGCTTCCTCGAACACCACCTCATAGGGCAGGCCGGCAGAGTCCATCCGGGTCAGGATATAGTTGCAGGTGCCGTTCATCACGCCCATGACGCGCGTGATGCGGTTGCCCGCCATGCCTTCGGTCAGCGCCTTGATTGCCGGAATGCCGCCCGCGACGGCGGCCTCAAAGCGGATGACATGGCCCTTTGCCTCGGCCGCTTCGGCAAGGGCCTGGCCATGATGCGCCAAAAGCGCCTTGTTGGCGCTGACCACATCCTTGCCGGCGGCGATGGCCGCTTCGGTGGCGTGTTTCGCCGGGCCGTCCGCGCCGCCCATCACCTCGATGAACAGATCGACGTCATCGCGGCGCGCCAGCGCCACCGGATCGCTTTCCCAGGCAAAGGCGGACAGGTCGGCATCGCGGGTGCGCGTCCGGTCGCGGGCCGATACGGCGGTGATCTGCACGGGCCGCCCCGCGCGGGCCTCGATCAGGCTGGCGTGGCGCTGCACGATCTTGACCACGCCGATGCCGACTGTGCCAAGACCGGCAAGACCAAGGCGCAGGGGGGCGGGCATGGGCAACACTCCACGGGTGGCTTTGGCCGCCCTGTTACCGGGTTGCGCCCGTTCATGCAACAAAGCGGATCACGGGGTGTTGGCGGTGATGGCCGCATCAAGGCGCGCCCGCGTTCCGGGATCGGTCGCGGTGGCGGGCAGGGCGGCGGCGCGCGCCTGCAGCACGGCTGCGCGCGACCTGAGGGCGGCGGCATCGGTTTCGGTCAGGACGGGCGCAGTGCCAGTGGCCAGAACCTCGTCCAGCGGCTTGATGTTGGGATAGGCACCGGCACGAAGCGGTTGGCGGGCAGTGTCGAAATCGGCCGGCGGGCTGCAGGCCGCCAGCAGCAGGATGGCCGGACCAAGAAGGCGGCAGGACAGGATCATTCCACCATGGTAAGGGTGCTTGTGGACGGGGGCAAGTGCGCGGTCGGCAGGCTTGACAGGGGGATGCCGCCGCCATCCGCGCGCCGCTGATCCTTGAGGCGGCAAACGGCCCGATCACCTTCGGCGCGGATGAAATCCTGCGCCGCAAGGGCGCGGTCATAATTCCGGACATGTATGCCAATGCCGGCGGGGTGACGGTGAGCTATTTCGAATGGGTCAAGAACCTGTCCCACATCCGCTTTGGCCGGATGCAGCGCCGGGCCGAAGAAGCGCGCCACCAGTTGTTGATGACCGAACTGGAACGCCTTTCGGCGGATGAGGGTTTGGGATGGACCCTGTCCCCCGGCTTCAAGGACAGCTACCTGCGCGGCGCCGGGGAACTGGAACTGGTCCGCTCCGGCCTGGATGACACGATGCGCGCCGCCTATCAGGCGATGCGCGAGGTCTGGCATGGGCGCGACGACGTGCACGACCTGCGGGTTGCGGCCTATATCGTGTCCATCGGGCGGGTCGCGGCGACTTATGTGTCCAAGAGGCTGTGACCGAGGGGCTGCTGACAGCATTTGACAGGGGACCTGCGCTATCAGGTGGCCCGTCAACAGACACAGGCAGGCTGGAACATGGCAAACTGGATCACGGTCGCATCGGCGGATCACGCGGCAGTTGGCGTGGCGCTGGGGTTCATTCAGGTCAACCACGGCAAATCCGCTCCGCTACGCCGGATCAGGCCGGGGGATCTGGTGGCGATCTATTCCCCCGTGCAGGTTTACGGCAGTCGCGACGGGCTGCAGAGCTTCACCGCGCTGGGCCGGGTGAAACCGGGAGATCCCTATCAGGGCCAGATGGGGCCCGGGTTTACCCCGTTCCGCCGGGATGTAGCCTGGTGGTCTGCCCGGCCCGTCCGCATCGGTGCCCTGCGTGAGCGGTTATCCTTTACCGCCGGAAAGACGAACTGGGGTGCCCCGTTCCGCTTTGGTCTGCTGCGGGTCGAGGATGAAGATATGGCCGTCATCGGTGCCGCCATGGACTGTGCCGCGTATTTCAGTGCGTGACGCCGGACGCTTTGCGTGTGCGACACCCTTGTGTCGCAGGGGGCAAAGCCGGACTTGCGCAAACCGGCCATTGCACATCGCGAGGGATCGCGCTTCACTGGAACGCGGCAGATGAGGCGGGTTGATGCGGTATTCAGGGCTGAAGGTCATCACCGAAGGCGTTTTCGGCAACACAGGCTGGCGGCCCGCGTGGCGCGATCCGGCCCCGAAGCCGGAATATGACACGATCATCATCGGTGGCGGCGGGCATGGCCTGGCGACGGCCTACTACCTGGCGAAGAACCACGGGCTGACCAATATCGCAGTTCTGGAAAAAGGCTGGATCGGGTCCGGCAACATCGGGCGCAACACCACAATCGTCCGCGCCAACTACTTTCTGCCGGGCAACAGCGAATTCTACAGCCATTCGCTGAAGCTGTGGGAAGGCATGGAAGCGGAGCTGAACTACAACGTAATGCATTCGCAGCGCGGGTTGATCAACCTGTTCCATTCCGACGGGCAGCGCGATGCCTTCGTGCGGCGCGGCAATGCGATGATCAACCAGGGCGATGACGCCATCCTGCTGGACCGTGAAGGCGTGCGCGAACATCTGCCCTACCTCGATTTCGAGCAGACGCGCTTTCCGATCTATGGCGGTCTTTTGCACCCGCGCGGCGGATCGGCCCGGCATGATGCCGTGGCCTGGGGCTATGCGCGCGGGGCCGACCGGCGCGGGGTGGACCTGATCCAGAACTGCGAAGTCACCGGAATCGAGATTGAAGGTGGCCGCGTGACCGGCGTGCAGACCACGCGGGGCGCGATCCGCGCGCGGAAGGTGGGCATCATCGTGGCGGGCCGGTCGGGGCAGGTGGCCGCCATGGCGGGTATGCGCCTGCCGATTGAATCCCACATTCTGCAGGCCTTTGTCACCGAGGGGCTGAAGCCCGTGATCAACCATGTCGTCAGCTTTG
The DNA here is from genome assembly GCA_020250175.1 of Rhodobacter sp. Taxonomy (GTDB): domain Bacteria; phylum Pseudomonadota; class Alphaproteobacteria; order Rhodobacterales; family Rhodobacteraceae; genus Aliitabrizicola. The sequence continues at coordinate 63,132 of JADCEN010000036.1, read as the reverse complement.
GCATGGGCCATTTCTATATCAGCCAGTCCGACAAGGGCGGTCTGGTCTTTGGCGGTGACCTGGATTTCTACGCCAGCTACGCCAGCCGGGGAAACCTGCCGATGGTGGAACATGTGATGGAGGCGGGCATGACGCTGATGCCGATGATCGGGCGCGCCAAGGTGCTGCGAAGCTGGGGCGGGATCATGGACATGACGCCGGATGGCTCGCCCATCATCGACCGCACGCATATCGACGGGCTGTTCATCGATTGCGGCTGGAACTATGGCGGGTTCAAGGCGGTGCCCGCATCGGGCTGGTGCATGGCGCATCTGATGGCCACAGGGCAACCGCATGAGGTGGCCCGCCGCTTCCGCCTTGACCGTTTCGCAACCGGGCATCTTCTGGACGAAGAAGGCACCGGTTCGCAGCACAACCTGCATTGAAGGCCGTTTGAATGCGCATTCCCTGCCCCCTCTGCGGCCCCCGCGACCGGCGCGAGTTCTACTACTATGGCGCGGAAGACTATCTCAACCGTCCCGCCCCCGATGCCCCGCCCGAGGCCTGGGACAACTACCTGCATCTGCGCGACAATCCGGCGGGGATCACCCGCGACCTGTGGTATCACGAAACCGGCTGCGCCAGCTGGCTGCTGATCACCCGCAACACGGTCACGCATGAAATCCGTGACGTGGTGCTGGTTGCGGACCGGACCGTGCCGAAACCCGCCCCCCGGCAGAGGGCCGCGACATGAGGATTGCGGGCAAGGGTCTGATCGACCGCAGCACATCGGTCGGCTTCCGGTTTGACGGGCAATCCTTTGCCGGGCATCCCGGCGATACGCTGGCCTCTGCCCTGCTGGCCAATGGCGTGAAACTGGTTGGCCGCAGCTTCAAATACCACCGCCCGCGCGGCGTGCTGACTGCGGGGTCGGAAGAGCCGAACGCGCTGGTCGAGGTGCTGGAGGAGCATCAGCAAACCCCCAATGTCCGCGCCACCATGCAGGAGATTTACGAAGGGCTGACCGCGCAAAGCCAGAACCGCTGGCCGTCGCTGCGCCACGACCTGCTGTCGGTGAACGATCTGGCCGCCCCCTTCCTGAGTGCGGGCTTCTATTACAAGACCTTCATGTGGCCGCGCGCCTTCTGGGAAAAGCTCTATGAACCGGCCATCCGCCGTGCCGCCGGGCTGGGCCGCCTGTCGGGCCGCCATGACGAGGCGGTTTATGAAAAGGCCTGGGCGCATTGCGACCTGCTGGTGATCGGATCCGGCCCCACGGGGCTGATGGCGGCGCTGACCGCCGCCCATGCCGGGGCCGATGTGATTCTGGCCGACGAAAGCGCGCGGATGGGCGGCCGCCTGCTGGCCGAGACGGGGCAGATCGACGGGCAGTCCGGGCCGGACTGGGTGGCGGGCGTGCTGGCGGAACTGGCCGCCCTGCCCAATGTCCGGCTGATGACACGCACGACCGTGACAGGGGCCCATGATGACGGCACCTTCGGCGCGCTGGAACGGGTGGGTCTGCACCTTGCGCCGCAGGCCGGTCTGCCGCGCGAATGCTTCTGGCGCATTGTGGCGCGGCGTTCTGTGCTGGCGGCGGGCGCGCTGGAACGCCCAATCGCGTTTCGCAACAACGACCGGCCCGGCATCATGCTGGCCAGTGCGATCCGCAGCTTTCTCAACCGCTACGGCGTGGCGGCAGGGCAGCGCGTGACGCTGTTTGCCAATACCGATGCCGCGCGCCAGACCGCGCGTGATCTGCAGTCCGCCGGCATACCTGTGGCCGGGGTCATCGACCCGCGCCCGGATGCCTCCCTGTCGGAAGAGTTTCCGGTATATGCCGGGGCCGAGGTGATCGACACTGCGGGCCGGCTGGCGCTGTCAGAGATCACCATCCGCCACAAAGGCAACGTGACCCGGATCGAGACCGACCTTCTGGGCCTGTCGGGGGGCTGGAACCCGTCACTGCACCTGACCTGCCACCTGAATGGCCGCCCGCTGTGGTCGCCGGAAATCGCCGCTTTCGTTCCCGCACCGGGGGCCGTGCCAGGGCTGATCGCGGCGGGAAGTGCGGCGGGCGTGTTTTCCACGGCCCGCTGCCTGGCCGATGGCGCAGCGGCGGCGCGCCGCGCGCTGGGCGACATCGGGCGGACCGCCCCCGATCTGCCGATCCCCCAGGCCGAGGACGGCAGCTATGAGATTCAGCCCGTCTGGGCCGTGCCGGGCAAGGGGCGGGCCTGGCTGGATTTTGCCAATGACGTCACGGTCAAGGACGTGAAGCTGTCGGTGCAGGAAAACTTCCGCTCGGTCGAGCATATGAAGCGCTACACCACGCAAGGCATGGCACCCGATCAGGGCAAGAATTCCAACGTGGCCGCACTTGCGGTACTGGCGGATGCCACCGGGCGGGGCATTCCCGAAACCGGCACCACCACCTTCCGCCCGCCGTTCAGCCCGGTGTCGATTGCCGCCATTGGGGCGGGCGGGCGGGCGACGGGCTTTGCGCCGCAACGCTTCCTGACCAGCGATCAGGCCAGCCGCGACCGGGGCGCACCGATGATCGAGGCGGGGCTGTGGTACCGGCCCAGCTATTTCCCGCGCCCCGGCGAAACCACCTGGCGCGAGGCCTGCGACCGCGAGGTGACGATGGTGCGCAGCACGGTCGGGGTCACGGATGTCTCGACCCTGGGCAAGATCGACATTCAGGGCGCGGATGCGGCGCGCTTTCTGGACCTGGTCTATATCAACACCTTCTCGACCCTGCCGCTGGCCCGGGTGCGCTACGGGCTGATGCTGCGCGAAGATGGCATGGTGCTGGATGACGGCACCACGGCGCGGCTGGATGACAGCCATTTCCTGATGACCACCACCACCGCCGCCGCCGGTCAGGTGATGCGGCATCTGGATTTCGTCCAGCAGGCCTTCTGCGCCAACTGGGACGTGCGGACGATTTCCGTCACCGAATCCTGGGCCCAGTTCGCCGTGGCCGGTCCGCTGGCGCGCAGGCTGGTGTCCGCTTTCCTGGAAACGCCCGCCGATCTGCCCTTCATGGGCTGTGCTGCGGTGCGCCTGGGCGGGGTGGCGGCGCGGCTGTTCCGCATCTCTTTCTCGGGCGAGGAGGGGTATGAGATTGCCGTGCCCGCCCGCTATGGCGAGGCGCTGTTCCGCGACCTTCTGGCGCGGGCCGAGACGCTTGGCGGCGGTGCCTATGGGATGGAGGCGCTGAATGTGCTGCGCATCGAGAAGGGCTTCATCACCCATGCCGAGATTCACGGGCGGGTGACGGCCTTTGACATCGGGCTGGACCGGATGGTCAGCCAGGGAAAGGATTGCATCGGCAAGGCTGCCGCCCGCCGCCCCGGCCTGACGGGGGCCGAGCGCGAGCAGCTGGTGGGCCTGCGGTCAAAATCCGGGGCGGCGATCAGTGCCGGGGCGCATCTGTTCACACCGGGCGACGCGGTCGGGCGGGCGACCGATCAGGGCTATGTCACCTCGGTGGGCTTTTCGCCGACGCTGGGGGCCTGGCTGGCGCTTGGGTTCCTGAAGAACGGGCGGGGCCGGATCGGCGAAACAATCCGGCTGGTCGATCATCTGCGCGGCATCGATGTGCTGTGCGAGGTGGCCGATCCGGTGTTCCACGACAGGGAAGGGGTAAAGCTGCGTGCCTGATCTGATCGCAAAGACGCCGCTGGCGGGGCGTGCGGCCCTGACGCTGGCCGGGGTGACCCTGGCCGAGGCTGATCCCGGGCAAATCACCTCGGTCGCGCCCTTCAAGGGGCAGGACAAGGCGCTGGCCAAGGCGCTGAAGGCGCTGGGGCTGGCCTTCCCCGCGCCGAACCAGGTCAGCAGCAAGGGCGATGTCCGGCTGGTCTGGACCGGGCGGGATCAGGCGTTTCTGGTCGGCACCCCGCCCCAGGGGCTGGCGGGGCTTGCCGCGCTGACGGACCAGTCCGATGGCTGGGCGGCGCTGTGGCTGGACGGGCCGGGGGCAGGGGATGTTCTGGCGCGCCTTTATCCGCTGGACCTGCGCCCGGCGGCCTTTCCCGTGGGCCAGGTGGCCCGCGCGCCCCTGAACCACATGTCCAGCATCCTGATGCGCCCCGGCCCGCACAGCTTCGAGATGCTGGTCTTCCGATCAATGGCGCGCACCGCCTGGCACGAGGCCGAGGCGGCGATGCGCGCCCTGGCTGCCCGCGCCGCGCCAGGCTGACGCGGGCCGGGGCCGCCCCGTCCCGCCCCCTGTGCTTCTTCTTGGCAAAAATACCCCGGGGGTGCGGGGGCTGGCCCCCGCGCGCCCTTCCGTCCGGGCGGGCAGGTCCGCTATAAGGGGGCATGAACCTTCCCCCCGGATTCCTTGACGAGTTGAGATCGCGCGTGTCGCTCTCCCAGGTGGTGGGGCGCAAGGTCACCTGGGATTTGCGCCGGTCCAATCAGGGCAAGGGCGACATGTGGGCGCCTTGCCCCTTCCATCAGGAACGCAGCGCCTCTTTTCATGTCGATGACCGAAAGGGGTTCTATTACTGCTTTGGCTGCCAGGCCAAGGGCGATGCTGTCAGCTTTCTGAAAGAGACCGAAAACCTGAGCTTCCTCGAGGCGGTGGAATGGCTGGCGCGCGAGGCGGGCATGCCGATGCCCGCCCGCGATCCGCAGGCGGCGCAGAAAGCCGACCGGCGCACGCAGCTTGTCGCCGTGATCGACGAGGCGATCCGGCATTTCCGCCTGTCGCTGCGCACCGCCGCTGCGGCAGAGGCGCGCGACTATCTGGTGCGCCGCCGTCTTGCGCCCGAGGCGCAGGACCGATTCGAGATCGGATTTGCGCCGGATGCGCGTCAGGGGCTGTTCCAGGCCCTGACGCAGAAGGGCATTGCAGCCGATCTGATCGTCGATGCCGGGCTTTGTGCCCGGCCAGATGAGGGTGGCGCGCCCTATGACCGGTTCCGGGGGCGGATCATCTTTCCGATCCGCGATGCGCGGGGCCGCGCGATCAGCCTGGGCGGGCGGGCGCTGGACCCCAATGCGCGCGCCAAGTATCTGAACGGCCCCGAGACCGAGCTGTTCGACAAGGGCCGCAACCTGTACAACCACGGCCCCGCGCGCGACGCGGCGGGCAAGGGCCTGCCGCTGATCGTGGCCGAAGGCTATATGGATGCCATCGCGCTGAGCGAGGCGGGGTTTCGCGCCACGGTCGCGCCCCTGGGCACGGCGATCACCGAAGAGCAGTTGCGCCTGATCTGGCGCATCCATTCCGAACCGGTCATTGCGCTGGATGGCGACAAGGCCGGGATCGCGGCGGCCTTCCGCCTGATCGATCTGGCGTTGCCGCTGCTGGAGGCCGGGCAGGGCCTGCGCTTTGCGGTTCTGCCGGGCGGCATGGACCCCGACGATCTGATCCGTGCCGAAGGTGCGCAGGCCATGCAGAAGGTCATCGACTCGGCGCAGCCGATGGTCAGCCTGCTGTGGACACGCGAGACCGAAGGCAAAACCTTTGACAGTCCTGAACGCAAGGCTGCGCTGGAAAACACTTTGCGCCAGATCCTGGGGCGGATCAGCGACCCGACGATCCGCAGGCATTACGATGACGAAATCCGGCGTCTGCAATGGGCCCTGTCCGGCAGGCGCCCCTTGGGGCAGACCTTTGTTCCCCTGCCCCCCGGTGCAAGACGCAAACCGGACCCCTTGCCCCCCGTTGCCGCAACGCGCGGATCGGTCCTGGCCGGACCCGGCACGGCAGCGGACGAACTGGTGCTGGAGGCTGTCCTTCTGGCCACCCTGGTGACCCATCCCGTGCTGATTGCGCGGTTCGAGGCAGACCTGGAAAACCTGCACCTTCTGTCGCACGACCATGATCTGCTGCGCCACAGCCTGTTGCGCCATGCCCATGCCGATCCTGAAGACTCGGCCGAAGAAATCACCCGGGAGGCCGGGCCGATCCTTGAAAGCCTGTTCGCGCGCAGCCATGTGCAGTCAGCGCCGCCTGTCCGGAACCGCAAGGATCCGGAACTGGCGCTGATGTGCGTGGCGGAAGGCCTGGCCAAGCTGGAGGCCCGTCGCGGCGCCCGGCAGGAGATAGAAGATGCCATGCAAGACATGACCGGCCTTGCCGATGAAGGCCTGACATGGCGCCTGTCCAAGGCGGCAGAGGCGCTGCACGGGCCGCAGCGCAGCAGCCTTGAAGACGCATCCGACATGGGCGAGGACCGGTCTGCCCTGTCGCGCGGTCTGCAAGACATGATCGACGCCAGGATATGGATCAAGAAAAAGGGCTGACCCGCTTTCCCCTGCCGTGATTCGCGCTATTGATCCGCTTCACAGGCAGCCTGATTCGCCGAATATCTTCCAGGAGCACGCATGGCACTCAAGGACACCGACGACGGCAAACCCGAAGAACAGGACGCCGAAGTCTCGCTCGACATGAGCCAGGCCGCCGTCAAGAAGATGATCGCCGATGCGCGCGAGCGCGGCTATATCACCTATGATCAGCTCAACACGGTCTTGCCGCCCGAACAGGTGTCTTCGGAACAGATCGAGGATGTGATGTCGATGCTGTCCGAAATGGGCATCAACATCATCGAGGATGACGAGGCCGAAGAGGGCGAGCCTGCGGGCGAGCTTGCGCAAACCATCTCCGCCTCGCGCGAGGTGATGGTGTCGGGCACCCCGTCGGAAACGCTGGACCGCACCGATGATCCGGTGCGCATGTACCTGCGCGAGATGGGATCGGTCGAACTGCTGAGCCGCGAGGGCGAGATTGCCATCGCCAAGCGGATCGAGGCCGGACGCAACACGATGATCGCGGGCCTGTGCGAAAGCCCGCTGACCTTTCAGGCCATCACGATCTGGCGTGACGAACTTCTGTCCGAAGACATTCTGCTGCGCGATGTGATCGACCTTGAGGCCACCTTCGGCCGGTCGCTGGACGGCGAGGGCGAGCTTGACGAGCCGGGTCTTGACGGTATGGACATGTCGGCAGCCCCGCGCCAGACCGCCTCGGACGAGCCGGATCTGGACGCCGATGGCAATCCGATTGTCACCGCCGAAGACGACGACGATGATGACGAAGCCTCGGCCATGTCACTGGCGGCGATGGAAGCCGCGCTGAAGCCGCGCGTTCTGGAAACACTGGACGTGATCGCGCGCGATTACATCAGGCTGGCCGAGATGCAGGATCTGCGGATGACGGCCACGCTGAACGATGCGGGACGGTTTTCCACCGATGACGAGGCCGCCTATCAGAAGCTGCGCAGCGAGATCGTGCTGCTGGTGAACGAGTTGCACCTGCACAACAATCGGATCGAGGCGCTGATCGACCAGCTCTACGGGATCAACCGCAAGATCATGTCGATCAACTCGGGCATGGTGAAGCTGGCCGATGCCGCGCGGATCAACCGCCGCGAGTTCATCGACGAATATCAGGGCTGCGAGCTGGACCCGACCTGGGCTGACCGGATGGCGGCCAAGGCGGGCCGGGGCTGGCAGACGCTGATGGAGAAAAGCCGCGACCGCGTGGAAGAGCTGCGCAGCGAAATGGCGCAGGTCGGCCAATATGTGGGCGTCGACATCAGCGAATTCCGCCGGATCGTGAACCAGGTCCAGAAAGGCGAGAAAGAGGCACGCCAGGCCAAGAAGGAAATGGTCGAGGCAAACCTGCGACTGGTGATTTCAATCGCGAAGAAGTACACGAACCGCGGGTTGCAATTTCTTGATCTTATTCAGGAAGGCAATATCGGCCTGATGAAGGCCGTCGACAAGTTCGAATACCGGCGCGGCTACAAGTTTTCGACCTATGCGACCTGGTGGATCCGCCAGGCGATCACCCGGTCCATCGCCGATCAGGCGCGCACCATCCGCATTCCGGTGCATATGATCGAGACGATCAACAAGCTGGTGCGCACGGGCCGGCAGATGCTGCACGAGATCGGGCGCGAACCCACGCCGGAAGAACTGGCGGAAAAGCTGCAGATGCCGCTGGAAAAGGTCCGCAAGGTGATGAAGATCGCCAAGGAACCGATCAGCCTGGAAACGCCCATCGGCGATGAAGAGGACAGCCAGCTTGGCGATTTCATCGAAGACAAGAACGCGATCCTGCCGCTTGATTCGGCGATTCAGGAAAACCTGAAGGAGACCACGACGCGGGTGCTGGCCTCGCTGACCCCGCGCGAGGAACGCGTGCTGCGCATGCGCTTTGGCATCGGGATGAACACCGATCACACGCTGGAAGAGGTGGGACAGCAGTTTTCGGTAACGCGGGAACGGATCCGGCAGATTGAGGCCAAGGCGCTGCGGAAGCTGAAGCATCCGAGCCGGTCAAGGAAGCTGCGGAGTTTCCTAGATCAGTAGATTCCGAAGAACTAGGTGACTTCCTATGGATGCTTTCTTGGATTGGCTTTCGATCTCACGCATGAACTTTTGGCTCAACTTCATCGATAGCCTTGCAGGCCATTTGGCATGGCCCATATTGATTGCTTTCCTTGCGTTCTATTTTAGTAGTCCGGTTCGGACGATCCTAAACAGAACTTCTAGAGTTAAGTTTGGCGACGCCGAATTTGAATTCAAGCGTGATGCAAAGGAGTTCGTTGCGGAGGCAGTTTCAATTGGAATAACCGTCTTTTATCCTCGCGCGGCTTCAAATGAGTATGGAAATGCCCGCGACTATGTCTTGAATAACTGGATTGAAATTGAGAAGATGCTAACTGATTGGTTGAGCGCTCAAGAATTAAAGCCTGGCAGCAGCAGAAATCCTTCAATTCGTCATAGTATTGAAGCTCTTAGAAAGGTTGGGAGAATCAATAACGAATTAGCCGCTTTGTTGCTTCGACTTCAGAGTCTGAGAAATGAATTGGTGCACCAGTCGCACGTTCCACTTTATGGTGAGGATAAGCAGGAATTATTGGGGGCAATCAAGAGTATCAAATCGAGATTGAAATCTAGCTTAGACGTTAGCGAACCGTAGAGTGCGTGCTTGCACGCGCCGCCGCCGCGAAGCGGCGCGTGAGATCACGCCCCCTGCACCTCCACCCACTCCACGGCGCTCTCTGGCGTGGGCACTGCCTCCCCGCCCGCCTTCAGCCCATCGATGTGAAACGGGATCGCTACATTCAGTGACGCCCGCACCTTGGCCACCGTCGCCCCAGCCGCAACGCAGCCCGGCAGGTCCGGGACATAGCCGGAATAGCCCGACCCCGCTTTTTCGATCACCACAGCGTAGCGCATCCTAGTGCCCCTTCAGTTTCGCTTGCTTCAAGATAGAGTTGAACGTCCCCGGCGCCACGTCGTCGCTGTCTTTTCCCGCCACCGTGCCATGTCCCCGCTTCACCGGATGTTCAAACTGCCGGGGACTGCCCCGTGTTGCGCCAGGCACCCGACTGTCACCCGCACGCAAAGGCAGCACCATACGGTTCTGACCGCTGGAATGGCTGCCTCTCCTTGACCGGGGGGTCCGGCCCTGGCGCGCGGTTAAGGAAAGGTGCCCGCCACTCCCCTCTTCCGATGCGGCCGGGGCCACGGTCTGCACGGGCAGGGCACGGATCGCGCGATGCTTGGGAAGGGGAACACTTCCGTCAAGGAGTGCCAGAGGCATCGCTTCAAAGGTACCGGCCAGCCGGGGCCGCTGCAGGGGGGCCTTTCGGGGTTCCGGTCCCGCCGGACCTGTCGCGAGCATCGTCTGGTCTCTGTCGTCCGCCGCGATGCGGGCAAAGGGAAACCCCGGATCGAAGCGAAGGCGCTGTGCAGGCTGCAACGCCGGGGCCGGTCCCCCAGGCTGTGCAGATTGCCGGATCAGCGGGGGCACCCGTGCCGTCAGCGGTGTTCGTCTTTCGCCTGACAGGCCGGGTACCCGGTCTCGGTCAGGCCCGACAGGCCGGGCCCGGTGACTGCCGGGTTCTGTCACACGGGTTCGCGGCGCGGGTCGCCAACGGCGGCCTTGAAGCTGTGAAAGGCGTCATCAAGATCGTCGAAGAACAGCGTTTCCCCATCCTCTGCCGAAAGGCCGGCCCGTTTGAGCAGGGCCGCCACGCTGGACTGAACCTCGGCAAAAGCCAGGACAATGCCGCGCCGCTGCAACCGGGTGCGGATGCCAAGCAGCATGTCTGCGGCGGTGGTATCGATCTGCGTTATGGCGGAGGCATCGATCACAAGCCAGCGCAGCTCTGCAGGGCTGCTGTCGATGATGTCGTCCAGGCGCGCCTTGACATGATCGGCGTTGAAGAACAGCACGCTGGCTTGAATGAAGCAGATGGCAACGCCGTCCACCGGCCTTGCCTTGGGTGAGCGGTGCAGTTTGTAAAACCCGTCCCGGTGCGGCATCCGCCCAAGCAGCACCACGCGCGGTTGCATGGCGTTCAGGACAACATGGGCAAAGGTCGCAATGATTGCGACGACGACCCCCTGCAGAACGCCAAAGCCGATCGTGCCGAACAAGGCAATCATCGCAAAACCGAACTCGATCCGGCTGATCTTCCAGATCTGCCGCAAACCGTTCAGATCGATCACGCTCAGCGCGGCCGAGATCAGGATCGCCCCCAGGGCCGGCATGGGCAGAATGCGCATCAGGTCGCCAAAATACAGGATCGCCGCGCCCAGTACCGCCGCCGCCGTCAGACCGGCCACCTGTGACCGTCCCCCGACAGAAAAGTTTACGGCGGTGCGCGAATCCGACGAGGTTACCGGAAAACCGCCGACCAGACCCGATGCAATATTGGCGGCGCCGAACCCTGTCAGTTCGGCATTGGCGTTCACCGGCTCTCCCACACCGGCGCCAAAGCTGCGTGCGGTGATGATCCCGGCCCCGAAGCTGACGGCAAAGACAGCGGCGGAGCCCAGGATCACTTGACCCCAGTCAAGGTCCGGCAGCCACGGCAACGCCACCGCGGGCAGGCCCGCAGGCAGATCGCCGACGATGCGGATTCCCATTTCTTCAAATCCAAGCACGGCAGACAGGGCCAGCGACAGAAGCACCACGATGACCGGTCCGGGAAGGATCGGGTTCCACAGGCGCGACAGTTGCAGGATTGCGAACATTCCTGCCGCAAGGCCAAGCGAGGGCAGGTGAACCGTGCCGGACTTGCCCGCCAGGTCCAGCAGCGGCGGAACCATCCCGTCGGCTGCGATGGAGATGCCCGTTACATGTCCGATCTGCCCGATGATGATCGACACCGCAACGCCCACAAGAAACCCCGCAAGGATCGGTCGCGACAGAAGGCTGGCAAGAGTGCCCAGTCGCAATACGCTTGCGATCAGACAGATCACGCCGACGCCAAGGGCAATCAGGGCCGCAGCCACCGCGCGGTCCGCCGGGCCGGCATCGGGACTGTCCGCCAGAACAGCGGTGATCACCCCGGCAAGCACGGCCATGGTTGCCGCGTCCGGCCCGACGATCAGGCGGCGCGAGGGGCCAAGCAAGGCATATCCCACCACCGAGGCGATACTGGCATAGATGCCCGTTTCCGGCGGCAGACCGGCGATGGCGGGATAGGCAATGGCACTGGGAATGCCGACTGCGGCAATGGCAAGACCTGCCGAAACATCCGCCCGCAGCCATTGGGGCCGGTAGCCGCGCAGGCTGGCCAGCACGCAAAGCCGTGACGTCGGCGGGTCCTCATCCGGGCCGGCGGCAGGGTGATCAACAGTCATTGTTGCCCTCAATGCCCGCAGAACAGCACAAGCGGCGTCGCGGGACCGGTCAGCACCAGCTGACGCCGAAGCATGGCACGCACAAGGCCTGTGCTGTCAATGGCGTGCAGGGGCCGCGCCCGGGGCTGTCGCGGTGACCGGCAGTTGATCCTGCGACGGCCTCGGCCGATCCGGCGCGCCTGCGGTTTCGTCGGATGACGATCTCCGGGCCTGCGGCCTTGTGGATGTTCAGGGCGGATTTGCCGATGATTGCACGGTTCTCAGGCCCGAGGCGTTGGCGGTTGCAGGCGCGGTCTTTGTCGAAGGTGCCGTCGGGCACCCGGCGGGGGCTGCCGGTGTCGGTCATCACCGTCTTGCGGCCATGGCCGCGCCGTGGTGCCGCCGCCGACAAGCCTTCAGCGACATTGGTCAACGGTTCCGGTCACGCTTGGCCCGGCGCGGGCCAAACAACCCGGCAGGAACATCATGCCGCCCCCCGTCCCGGCATGCCCGATCCCCCCTCACGGTTCCAGCAGCCGCCGGAACAGCACCTCAAGGAACTGGCCCGCCTCGGGAAAGGGGTCAGCCTCGGCCTTGCCCAGAACCGCCCTGACCTGAACATCGAAATCGGCATAATGCTGGGTCAGCGCCCAGACCGAGAAGATCAGGTGCACCGGGTGGACCGGGGCAAGGCGGCCCTCGTCCATCCAGCGGCGCAGCACTGCGGCTTTCTCCTGTACCAGGTCCCGCAACTCTCCCTCAAGCGCGGCGCGGATGCGCGGCGCGCCCTGCAGCATCTCATTGGCGAAAAGACGGCTTTCGCGCGGAAAGTCCCGGCTGAGTTCCAGCTTGCGGCGCACATAGCCCAGAAGTTCCGCAACAGGGTCGCCGTCCGGGTCCATCGCCCGCAGCGGGTTCAGCCAGGTCACCAGCAACCCCGACAAGAGCGCCGCGTGAATCGCCTCTTTCGAGGCGAAGTAATACAGCAAGTTCGGCTTCGACAGGCCCGCCACCTCGGCGATCTGGTCCAGCGTCGCCCCGCGGAAGCCTTGCTGTGAAAACACCTCCAGCGCCGCCTCGAGGATGGTTTCGGAATTGCGCTGCTGGATTCGCGTCCTTGGCCGCGTCATCGGGGCTGCAACCGCAGAGCGGTGCTTGCCACGGACAGGTCCGGTGGGTAGCCTGTCGGCAGGTTCCAAGGCTGGGTCATCGGAAGCTATCCTTGCTTGCGTCCTGCGCCTTGCTAGTCTGAAACTGACCGATTGGTCAAACCATCCCGTGCCCGCCCGCTGCGGCGGCGATCCGAAGGAAACATCATGCCCCTTGACCGCAAAGCGACACCGAACGACCTGAACGCGTTCTGGATGCCCTTTACCGCGAACCGCCAGTTCAAGAAGAATCCGCGCATGTTCGTGGCCGCCAGGGACATGCATTACACCACGTCCGACGGGCGGCAGGTGCTGGATGGCACGGCGGGTCTGTGGTGCTGCAACGCCGGCCACTGCCGCCCCCGCATCACTGCGGCGATCCAGCGCCAGGCGGCAGAGCTTGACTATGCCCCTGCCTTTCAGATGGGCCATCCCGTGGCCTTTGATCTGGCCAACCGCCTCATCGGGATTGCGCCCAGGGGCATCGAACATGTCTTCTACACCAACTCCGGGTCCGAAAGCGTCGAGACGGCGCTGAAGCTGGCCATCGCCTATCACCGCGCACGCGGCGAAGGGGCGCGGACCCGGCTGATCGGGCGCGAGCGCGGCTATCACGGCGTGAACTTCGGCGGGATTTCGGTGGGTGGCATTGTCAACAACCGCAAGGTCTTCGGCACGCTCCTGGGCGGGGTCGATCACTTGCCCCACACCCATCTGCCGGCGGTGAACGCCTTTTCCAAAGGGCAGCCGGAAAACGGGGCCAATCTGGCGGATGAGCTGGAACGGATCGTTGCCCTGCACGGGGCCGAAACCATCGCCGCCGTGATCGTGGAACCCGTGGCCGGATCGACCGGCGTGATCCTGCCGCCGAAGGGCTATCTGGAAAAGCTGCGCGCGATCACCAGAAAGCACGGCATCCTGCTGATTTTTGACGAGGTTATCACCGGCTTCGGCCGCCTTGGCGCGCCCTTCGCCGCGCAGTATTTCAATGTTCTGCCGGACATGATGACCACGGCCAAGGGCCTGACCAACGGGGTGATCCCGATGGGCGCGGTTCTGACCACCGCTGATGTGCACGATGCCTTCATGACCGGGCCGGAGCACATGATCGAACTGTTCCACGGCTACACCTATTCGGGCAATCCCATCGCCAGCGCCGCCGGGATTGCCACGCTGGAAACCTACCGCGAAGAGGCGCTGTTCGAACGCGCGGCGGCCATAGCACCCTATTGGGAAGAGGCGCTGCATTCGCTGCGGGGTCTGCCCCATGTCATCGACATCCGCAACATGGGCCTGATCGGGGCGGTCGAACTGGAGCCGCTGGCAGGAGAGCCGACAAAACGCGCCTTCAACGCCTTCCTGGCCGCCTTTGACAAGGGCATCCTGATCCGCACTACCGGCGACATCATCGCCATGTCGCCGCCGCTGATCATCGAAAAGCCGCAGATCGACGAATTGATCGGCACGCTGGCCGGGGTGCTGAAGACACTCGCCTGACCGGAGGGCGCGCGCGGCATCCCCCCGCCGCGCGCCTGTCCATCCCCCCTTTACCCATTGCGACAGGAAGACTGACATGCGTCCGGCCTGCACTGCCACCACCTTGATCGATGACGCACGGGTGCGCGTGACCCGGTTCGACTTTGGCCCCGGCGCCGAGACGGGCTGGCACCGGCACGGTCATGATTATGTGATCACTGCGATCACCGACTGCCCGATGCTGCTGGAAGAGCCGGGCGGTGCCACACGGTCGGTTCTGGTGCCCGCCGGAACCGCCTATCGCCGCAATGAAGGGGTGGAACACAACGTCATCTGCGATGGTCCGGGGATGAGCTTTGTCGAGGTTGAGCTGAAGTAGACCGGTCTGCCTTGCGACAGCGGGTCCGGGCGATGGCCTTTGGTTGCATCCGTATGCGCGGCGGGCATGGACCCGCTTTCCGCGCCGTCCGCCCGAGTTTAATGTTGACCGGATGGTCAGCTTATGATGCCCTTCGCGCGACCCGCCGGGTCTTGGCGATGTCTGCTGATCGGGGTTTCCGGCCCCCCTCGGTATGGAGACGAGAATGATAAGTTCAGGCGCTAACCTGCGGATCGACAGCGCGCGGCTGTGGGACAGCCTGATGGATATGGCCAAGGTCGGCCCCGGCGTGGCGGGCGGCAACAACCGCCAGACCCTGACCGATGCCGATGCCGCTGGCCGCGCCCTGTTCCAGCAATGGTGCGAGGCCGCAGGAATGACGATGGGCGTGGACAGCATGGGCACGATGTTTGCCACCCGGCCCGGCGAAGACCCCGCCGCCTTGCCCGTCTATATGGGCTCGCATCTGGACACACAGCCGACGGGCGGCAAGTTTGACGGCGTGCTGGGCGTGCTGGGCGCGCTGGAAGTGGTGCGGTCGATGAATGACCACGGCATCCGCACCAAACACCCCATCGTTGTGACCAACTGGACGAACGAGGAAGGCGCGCGCTTTGCGCCCGCCATGCTGGCCAGCGGCGTCTTTGCGGGCATTCACACGCAGGACTATGCCTATGGCCGCGTTGACGCCGAGGGCAAATCCTTTGGCGACGAGCTGGCGCGGATCGGCTGGGTCGGGGAAGAGCCGGTGGGTGCCCGCAAGATGCATGCCATGCTGGAACTGCACATCGAGCAGGGCCCGATCCTGGAGGCCGAAGGCAAGGATATCGGCGTCGTCACCCACGGCCAAGGCCTGTGGTGGCTGGAAATCACCCTGACCGGCAAGGATGCCCATACCGGATCAACGCCGATGGCCATGCGGGTCAACGCGGGCCTTGGCATGGCGCGGATCACCGAACGCGTACACCAGATCGCCATGAGCCATCAGCCCAATGCCGTGGGCGCGGTGGGGCAGGTGAAGGTTTTTCCCAATTCGCGCAATGTGATCCCCGGCAAGGTGATCTTCACCGTCGATATCCGGTCGCCAGAGCAGACCAAGCTGGACCTGATGCGCGGCGAGGTGGAGCGTGCTGCCCATGCCGTGGCCGCAGAGCTGGGCCTTGGGATTGCCATCGAGGCAGTCGGGCATTTCGACCCCGTGACCTTCGACCCGGCGCTGGTCAAGACGGTGCGCGGCGCGGCAGAACGCCTGGGGTATTCGCATATGGATATCGTCAGCGGCGCGGGCCATGACGCCTGCTGGATCAACCGCGTGGCCCCGACCGTGATGATCATGTGCCCCTGTGTGGACGGGCTGTCGCATAACGAGGCGGAAGAGATTTCGCAGGACTGGGCGGCGGCGGGAACGGATGTGCTGTTCCATGCGGTGCTTGAGGTGGCGGGGGTGGTTTTATGAAGGATTGCAACCTATCTTTGCGATCAGGTGGGAGGGTTCCTGAATGTCATCCGACAAGCGCGCCGAAGTCACCAACGAATTGCTCCTCGAAACGCTCAAGGCGATTCAGGGGACGCTCATGCGGCTTGTCGACGACATCCACGAAGTCAAGGAATGGCTGGGGATTCTCGAAATGCAGTACGCAAGCCTGTCGAACCGAATGGACCGGATGGACCTGCGTATCGAACGCATCGAGCGGCGGCTGGGGCTTGTTGAAGTCTGACCAAGGCGGTGTGCCAAGTGTTTGGGCTTACCACCTTGCAATCGCGGTGAACTTCATCTGCAGACGAGTTTGCAGCTGCTTGCCCATTTTGGGGTGGCAAGAGCTTTGGGGCGAAGTTGCTTTCAGTGGCAGATAAAGACGCGAGGGGGTCGAAGCGAGTGGCGCGATCAATGACTGAACGACGCAGGAGGAGTGACGAGATCCTTCTCGTTGGCTATTTCCTTGCTCGCTGCACCGATTTTTCAGATGGCAAAAAGCCACGCCCTCCTTCCGCACTTCAGGTGGACCGATGGGGAGACTGCTATGATTTGTTCTTTACTCGTTTGGCAGACGGAAGGGATAGCGACAATTTTCGCCATACTCTACGAAACACCCGCGACAAATTTGACCCTCTATTCAGCAACGGACGCATCGGCTGGCTGGATGCAAAGAGGCGGCGTCATGTGTTGAGTGAAAGAGACGTAGTCCTTCATCGGTCGTGGAAAAACAGAACCGATCAAGAACTCGCTGACCACATTGTGGAAACCGTTCTCGGGCGGTCGCGCTCTCGATAGAACTTAGGAGAATCTGAGTGACCACCATCATCAAGAACGGCACCATCGTCACCGCCGACCTGACCTACAAGGCCGATGTGCTGATCGACGGCGGCATCATCACCGCCATCGGGCCGAACCTGAAAGGCGATGAGGTTCTGGATGCCACCGGCTGCTTCATCATGCCTGGCGGGATTGACCCGCATACGCATCTGGAAATGCCTTTCATGGGCACCTATTCGGCGGATGATTTTGAATCCGGCACGCGGGCGGCGCTGTCGGGGGGCACCACGATGGTGGTGGATTTCATCCTGCCGGGGCAGGGGCAGGGGCTGATGGATGCCGCCCAGATGTGGCACAACAAATCGGGGCGCGCGACCTGCGATTATTCCTATCACATGGCGATCACCTGGTGGGGGCAGAAGGTGTGGGACGACATGGAGGCGTCGGTCAAGGCCGGGATCACCTCGTTCAAGCACTTCATGGCCTACAAGGGTGCCTTGATGGTGAATGATGACGAGATGTATGCCAGTTTCCGCCGGGTGGGCGACCTGGGGGGGCTGGCGATGGTGCATGCCGAGAATGGAGATGTCGTCGCCGAGCTGCAGGCCAGGCTCCTGGCCGAGGGCAATACCGGCCCCGAGGCCCATGCCTATTCCCGCCCCCCGGCGGTCGAGGGCGAGGCGACGAACCGCGCCATCATGATTGCCGACATGGCCGGCGTGCCGCTTTATGTCGTGCACACCTCCTGCGAAGAGGCGCATGAGGCGATCCGGCGGGCGCGCCAGCGCGGCGGGCGCGTCTGGGGCGAGCCGCTGATCCAGCACCTGACGCTGGACGAAAGCGAATACGCCCATCCCGACTGGGACCATGCCGCGCAGCGGGTGATGAGCCCGCCGTTCCGCAACAAGCAGCATCAGGACAGCCTTTGGGCCGGGCTGCAATCCGGCTCGCTTTCGGTGGTGGCGACGGATCACTGCGCCTTTACGGCCAAACAGAAGCGGTTCGGTATGGGCGATTTCACCAAAATCCCCAATGGCACCGGCGGGCTGGAAGACCGGCTGCCGATGCTCTGGACCCATGGCGTCGTCACCGGGCGGCTGACGCCGAACGAATTCGTCGCCGTCACTTCGACCAATATCGCGAAGATATTGAACCTTTATCCGAAGAAGGGGGCGGTTCTGGCGGGGGCGGACGCCGATCTGGTGGTGCTGGACCCGGCGAAAACCAAGACGATCACGGCAGCAAAGCAGCAGTCTGCCATCGATTACAACGTCTTCGAAGGCAAGACGGTCAGCGGTCTGCCGCGTTTTACCCTGACAAGGGGGCATGTCGCCGTGCAGGACGGCGAGGTGCGCAGCCGCGAAGGCCACGGGGCTTTCGTTCCGCGCGATCCCCGCCCGGCGGTGAACCGGGCCCTGTCAACCTGGAAACAACTGACCGCGCCGCGCCCCGTGCAGCGGACCGGTGTTCCGGCAAGTGGAGTCTGAGGGAATGGTCAACGAAGGAAAGGCCGCCTTGGCCGCGCTGACGGGCTATGTCCTTTTGTGTCTTGAAGCGGCAATCATCCTGAATGCGATGACCGCCCATATCAAAGGCAGTGATGTTCTGGCTGCGGTGTTCTTCGGACCGGATGTGGACATCGTGCTTCCCTTCGCGCTGGCAACGGCCGTGCTGGCCGTGCCGATCTTTCTGCTGTTCCGGGCAATCTTCTTTGTGTTCCAGCTGACCACCTGGGTCGCCTTCGCCTTTGCCGGGGGGGTGGCCGCCATGGCCGCGATGCTGCTGCTGGGCGGGGTCCGCGAGGCACCGGCCTTTGCCCTGGCCGGTGTTGTGGCCGGCAATCTTTACCGGGAAGGCGAGGCTCGCTTCATGGCGCGGCGCCGGATGGCAGAAAACGCATGAGGGATACCGCCAGCAGGGCCGGACCCGTGATCGAGGCGCGGGGGCTGGGGCTGACCTTCCAGACTGCCGACGGCCCGGTCCACGCCCTTCGGGATGTGACGCTGACCATCGGGCGGGGTGATTTCGTGTCCTTCATCGGGCCGTCGGGCTGCGGCAAGACCACCTTCCTGCGCAGCGTTGCGGCGCTGGAACATCCGACAGAGGGTACCCTGACCGTCAATGGCATGTCGCCGGACGCCGCGCGTCTGGCCCGCGCCTATGGCTATGTCTTTCAGGCTGCGGGTCTTTATCCCTGGCGCACGATTGCCGGCAACATCCGCCTGCCGCTGGAAATCATGGGCTTCCCGCGCGCCGAACAGGACGAGAGGGTTGATCGCGTGCTGGAGCTTGTCGAGCTGACCGGGTTTGCCAGGAAGTTTCCCTGGCAACTGTCGGGCGGGATGCAGCAGCGCGCCAGCATTGCTCGCGCGCTGGCCTTCGATGCCGATATCCTGCTGATGGACGAACCCTTCGGAGCGCTGGACGAGATTGTGCGGGACCGGCTGAATGAAGAGTTGCTCAACCTCTGGTCGCAGACGGGCAAGACCATCGGCTTTGTCACCCATTCCATCCCCGAGGCGGTGTACCTTTCGACCCGGATCGTGGTGATGAGCCCGCGGCCCGGCCGCATCACCGATGTGATCGAAAGCCCGCTGCCGCGCCAACGCGCGCTGGATATTCGTGACACGCCGGAATTCCTGGCCATATCGCACCGGGTGCGCGAAGGGCTGCGGGCGGGCCATTCCTATGACGTGTAGGCGCGGCCTTGCGGCCGGGCTGCCCCGGTCATTGCATCCGGCCGCGCCGGGGTGGCCGCGCGGCGCGGTCTGTCTGCGGGTCGGTCCCGGTTGCACGCCGGGGCCTGCAATCACGCGGGGTGTCGCGTGAAGGCTGTTCTGCCGGTTCTTGTCGTTGTGGCGGCCATCGTCGTGCTGTGGTATGGCGCTGCCGTCTGGATGAACGCAGCCTGGGTGCGCGATCAGGCGGCGCGGGCGGGCGAGTCGGTCAGTTTTGCGCAGATGGTGCCACAGACCCTGAACCAGGAACGGCCGGTACTGCCGACGCCGCATCAAGTGGTGGCCGAACTGTGGAAGGGACTGGCCGGGCAGGCTGTCACCTCGAAGCGCAGTCTGGTCTATCACGGCTGGATCACCCTGTCGGCGACGCTGCTGGGCTTTGTCATCGGCACCGGGGCGGGTATTCTGCTGGCCATCGGCATCGTGCACAACCGGGCCATGGACCTGAGCGTGATGCCCTGGGCCATTGCCAGCCAGACCATCCCGATCCTGGCGATTGCACCGATGATCATCGTGGTGCTGAATTCGGTGGGCGTGACGGGCATCGTGCCGAAGGCAATCATCTCGGCCTATCTGTCTTTCTTCCCGGTGGTCGTGGGCATGGTGAAAGGGCTGCGGTCGCCCGATGCGATGCAGCTTGACCTGCTAAGCACCTATGGCGCGTCGCGTCTGCAGACGCTGGTCAAGCTGCGCGTCCCCGCGTCGGTCCCCTATCTGTTCGCCTCGCTCAAGGTGGGGGTTGCCGCAGCCCTTGTCGGGGCCATCGTGGGCGAGATGCCGACGGGGGCGGTGGCGGGGCTGGGGGCGCGGCTTTTGTCAGGCAGCTACTATGGGCAGACGGTGCAGATCTGGGCGGCGCTTTTTGCGGCGTCGATTCTTGCGGCGGCGCTGGTTGCCCTGATCGGCGGGGCAGAACGGGTGACGCTGCGGCGCATGGGAATCGCGCGATGACCTGGGTTCTTGGCACGATGCTGTTCTGGGCGGCGGCCTGGGCGCTGAACATCCGGCTTGCCGCCTCGGGTCTGGCGCAAAGCCGCATGGGGCGGCTGGTCGTGCCCGCGATTTTCGGGCTGACGCTGCTGGGCGTTTGGGAAGGGCTGGTGCGCGGGTTGCAGGTGCCCGCCGTGATCCTGCCGCCGCCCAGCGCCATTGCGGCGCGCATCGCGGCCAGCCCCGACATCCTGTGGGTCGATTTCCTGCAAACCTTCGTCAAGGGCGCGCTGACCGGCTATGCCATGGGCTGCGCTGCGGCCATCGCGCTGGCGATCCTGATCGACCGGTCGCCGTTCCTGCAGCGCGGCCTGCTGCCCATCGGCAATTTCGTGGCGGCGCTGCCCATCGTGGGGATCGCGCCGATCCTGGTGATGTGGTTCGGCTTTGACTGGCAGTCGAAGGCGGCGGTCGTGGTGGTGATGGTGTTCTTTCCGGTGCTGGTGAACATGATGGCGGGGCTTGCGGCCAGCGAACCGATGCAGCGCGACCTGATGGCGACCTGGGGTGCCGGGTACTGGCAGACGCTGTGGCGGCTGCGTCTGCCTGCGGCAATGCCCTTTGTCTTCAACGGCCTGAAGATAGCCACCACGCTGGCGCTGATCGGGGCGATTGTTGCCGAATTTTTCGGCAGCCCGATTCAGGGAATGGGCTTTCGCATCTCGACCGAGGTGGGGCGGCTGGCGCTGGACATGGTCTGGGCGGAAATAGCGGTTGCGGCGCTGGCGGGTTCGGCCTTCTATGGCGTGGTAGCACTGCTGGAGCGGCGGGTGACCTTCTGGCATCCGTCGCAAAGACGGTAATCAAAGGGCCCCGAAGGCCCGCAACATGGAGGTGACGATGAAGAAGTTTCTGACCGGATCACTGTTTGCCGCGTTTGCCGCCACCGGCGCGCAGGCGGCAGATGACGTGACCCTTCAGCTGAAGTGGGTCACACAGGCCCAGTTTGCGGGCTATTACGTGGCGCAGGCCAAGGGGTTTTATGAGGAAGAGAACCTGAACGTCACCATCAAGCCGGGTGGCCCGGACATTGCGCCCAGCCAGGTCGTGGCGGGCGGCGGTGCCGATGTGGTGATCGACTGGATGCCCTCGGCCCTGGCCGCGCGCGAAAAGGGATTGCCGCTGGTGAACATCGCGCAGCCCTTCGCCTCGTCGGGCCTGATGCTGACCTGCCTGAAGGAAAGCGGCGTGGCGAGCCCGGCCGACTTCCCCGGCAAGACATTGGGTGTGTGGTTCTTTGGCAACGAATATCCGTTCCTGAGCTGGATGGCGACGCTGGGCATTCCGACCGACGGCAGTGCCGGCGGTGTGACCGTGCTCAAGCAGGGCTTCAACGTTGATCCGCTGCTGCAAAAGCAGGCGGCCTGCATTTCAACCATGACCTACAACGAATACTGGCAGGTCATCGATGCCGGGATCACGCCCGAGCAGCTGGTGACGTTCAAGTACGAGGACGAAGGTGTTGCGACGCTGGAAGACGGCCTTTACGTGCTGGAAGACAAGCTCGCTGACCCGGCCTTTGAAGACAAGATGGTGCGCTTCGTGCGCGCCTCGATGAAGGGCTGGAAATACGCCGAAGCCAATCCCGACGAAGCGGCGATGATCGTTCTGGAAAATGACGAAACCGGTGCCCAGACCGAACAGCACCAGAAGCGGATGATGGGCGAAGTGGCCAAGCTGACGGCCGGTTCCAACGGCGCGCTGGATGTGGCCGCTGCCGAGCGCACCGTCAAGACGCTGCTGGCGGGCGGGTCGGACCCGGTCATTACCAAGGCCCCGGAAGGCGCCTGGACCAGTGCCATCACCGACAAGGCCCTGCAGTAATCCGGCCGGGCTGATACCGGGGCGCGCGCCGGGATAGCGGCGCGCCCTTTTTCCTGCGCGGCGCTTGCCGGGTAGGCCGGGGCGGGGGCCGTCTGCCCCCGCCCCGGACCCCAGCCCCGAAGATATTTCCAAACGGGAACTTGCAGTTTTCCATTGTCTGTCAGCCGGATGTCATGGTGTAAATCCCAAGGAAACGCGGGGTGTTGCAATGCCGGTTCCGGCGCTGACAGGGGGGCGGGTGCGCGAGCGGCGGCTGGCCTTGGGCCAGCGGCAGGCCGATGTGGCGCGCGCGGCGGGCATTTCCGCATCTTATCTGAACCTGATCGAGCATAACCGGCGGCGCATCGGCCCCGGGGTGCTGGCGCGGCTGGCGGATGTGCTGGGGACCGAAGCTGCGGCCCTTGCCCAGGGGGCCGAAGGAATTCTTGCCACCGATCTGCGCGATGCGGCGGCAGGCGCCGGGGGCTTGCGCCCGGAAGTGGAGTGTATCGAGGATTTCATCGGACGGTTTCCGGGCTGGGCCGAGCTTCTGGCCGGGCAGCACCGCCGGCTTGGGCGGCTGGAACGGTCGGTCGAGGCGCTGTCGGACCGGATGGCGCATGATCCGCATCTGTCGGCGGCGCTGCATGAGGTTCTGTCCGTGGTCAGTGCCGTGCGGTCCACCGCCGCCATCCTTGCCGAAACCGAAGAGATCGATCCGTCCTGGCGCGCGCGCTTTCATGCAAACCTGCACGCCGATGCAGAGCGGCTGGCGACCGGTGCCGAAGCGCTGGTTGCCTATCTGGACGGGTCGGGAGAAGAGGAAGAGCTTGGCATCGCCGCCCCGCAGGAAGAGCTGGAGGCCTGGCTTGCGGGCCGCAACTGGACGCTGGCCGCCCTGGAGCCGGGGGCGGCACCCGAAGCCCGGGCGGCCCTGCTGGCCGAGGCTGGCGGGCTGGCATCGGGGGCGGCACGCCAGCTGGCCCGCGACTGGCTGGCCCAGGCGGCACGGGATGCGGCCGCAGTGC
The DNA here is from genome assembly GCA_020250175.1 of Rhodobacter sp. Taxonomy (GTDB): domain Bacteria; phylum Pseudomonadota; class Alphaproteobacteria; order Rhodobacterales; family Rhodobacteraceae; genus Aliitabrizicola. The sequence goes on along the minus strand of JADCEN010000036.1, from coordinate 39,730 downwards.
CGATGGCCGGACTGATTGAGGCCACCGCCCGGATGGGGCTGGATCCGGTCCTGCTTGCCGAGCGCTTCGGGGCCGATGTCATCGCCGTCTTCCGCCGCCTTGCCCTGATGCCGGGGACGAAACTTGGCGTGGTGATCTGCGATGCCTCCGGCACCATGATCTTCCGCAAACCTGTAGAGGGGTTTGCGCTGCCGCGCTTTGGCGCGGCCTGTCCGCTGTGGCCGCTTTATGCGGCGCTGGGCCGCCCGATGACCCCGGTGCAGGCCCAGGTCGAGATGTCGGGGCGCACACCGCAGCGGTTCCGCACGCTTGCCTTCTGCAGGCCGCGCCTGAGCGGCGGTTTTGCCGGGCCGCAGCTGGCTGAAGCGGCGATGCTGATCCTTCCGCTTTCGCCGGGCACGAACGAGACGCTGGGGGTGGGCACCAGTTGCCGGATCTGTCCGCGCCCGGCCTGTCCGGCGCGGCGCGAGCCGTCGATCCTGTCGGAAAGCCTGGGCGGTGCATGACGGTTTTGACAGGGCGGCGCTTTGCGCCGATAGTCGGCCTGCGGCAGCGGAGGGTCGCCCCATGGGCAAACATGTTCTTGTGATCGAGGACGAGCCGAACATCGTCGAAGCAATCCGGTTCATCCTGATGCGCGACGGCTGGGACGTGTCCACGCTGTCGGACGGGGGGCTGGCCGAGGAAACCATCAAATCCCGCCGCCCCGATGTGGTTATTCTGGATGTGATGCTGCCCGGCAGAAGCGGTCTTGAAATCCTGGCGGCCCTTCGCGCCGATGCGGCAACCGAATCGCTGCCCGTCCTGATGCTGACCGCCAAAGGGCAGGGCCGTGACCGGGCCGAGGCAGAGCGGATCGGGGCCAGCCGGTTCATGTCGAAACCCTTTTCAAACACCGAGATCCTGGCCTCGGTCCGCGCGCTGGCGGGGGTGTGAAGCGTCCGGGCCTGCCGCTGTTCCTGCAGCGCCGCCCCTACCGGCGGCGGCGCAAGATCGATGCCGCCCGCCTGCTGCCGGTTTTCGGGGCCTTTCTTCTGCTGTTGCCGATGCTGTGGGCCCCGCCCGAGGGCCAGGGCCGGGACACCGGCAGCGACGGGCTGTTCCTGTTTCTGGTCTGGGCCGGGCTGATTGCGGTGGCGCGTCTGCTGGCCCCCAGCCTGACCGCCGAAGAGCACCGGGACCCCGGCGGGGGCGACGGCTGATGGTGCCGTTCAATATCCTTGTCGCGGTCTGTCTGGTCTATGTGGGGCTGTTGTTTCTTGTGGCCTTTCTGGTGGAACGCCGCGCCAATGCGCGGGCCTTGCCCTGGCTGCGTTCGCCCTTGGTCTATACGCTGTCGCTGTCGATCTTCTGCACGGCCTGGACCTTTTACGGGGCGGTCGGTTATGCTGTGCGGTCGGGATGGGAGTTCATGACCATTTATCTGGGGCCGACGCTGGTCTTTGTCGGCTGGTGGTGGGTGCTGCGCAAGCTGGTCCGCATCGGCAAGACGCAGCGCGTCACCTCGATCGCCGATCTGATTTCAAGCCGTTACGGCAAGTCCAACATGCTGGGCGTCATCGTGACCGTGATCTCGGTGGTGGCCGCCACGCCCTATATCGCGCTGCAATTGCAATCGGTCACCCTGTCCTTTGCGGTTTTCGCCAGTACCGCGGCGGATGGCGGACCGATGCCGGACAAGGCGGCAACGGCGCTGTGGGTGGCGGTGGGCCTTGCGCTGTTCACGGTGCTGTTCGGCACCCGCAATCTGGATTCGAACGAGCGCCACCTTGGCGTTGTCACGGCCATTGCCGTCGAGGCGGTGGTAAAGCTGGTGGCGCTGGTCGCCGTGGGGATTTTCGTTGTCTGGGGTCTGGCGGGCGGGCCGGCGGACATGATGGCAAGGATCGAGGCTTCGCCGCTGTCCTCATGGGATCTGCAGCCCGGCCGCTGGGTGGGGCTGATCTTTCTGTCTGCTGCCGCCGTGTTGTGCCTGCCCCGCATGTTTCAGGTGATGGTGGTCGAAAATGTCGATGAACGGCACCTGGCCACGGCAAGCTGGGCCTTTCCGCTGTACCTGTTCCTGATGTGCCTGTTCGTTCTGCCGATTGCGGTCGCCGGGATGGACCTGCTGCCCCCCGGCACCAATCCCGACCTGTTCGTGCTGACACTGCCGCTGGCGCAGGGGCAGGACGGGCTGGCGATGCTGGCCTTTCTGGGCGGGTTTTCATCGGCGACCTCGATGGTGATCGTGGCATCCATCGCGCTGGCCACCATGGTGTCCAACCACATCGTCATGCCGCTGTGGCTGTCGCTGCGCCCGGCCCGGGCGGTGTCGGGGGATGTGCGGCGCATCGTGCTGCTGTCGCGGCGGCTGTCGATCGCCGGGATCGTGGCGCTGGGATACGCCTATTTCCGGCTGTCGGGCGGGTCCGGCGCGCTGGCGGCAATCGGGCTGATCTCTTTCGTGGGGGCCGCACAGATTCTTCCGGCGATGCTGGGCGGCATCTTCTGGCGCGGAGCAACCCGGGTCGGGGCCGTTTGCGGGCTGCTGACCGGGGCCGGCATATGGGCATATTCGCTGTATCTGCCGTCTTTCGGCCCCGACGCGGTGATTTCGGCACGGCTGATGACCGAAGGACCCTGGGGCATCGGCTGGCTCCGGCCGCAGGCGCTGTTCGGTGTCGAGGGGATGGATCCGCTGATCCATGCGATGTTCTGGTCGCTGGTCCTGAACGCCACCGCCTTCTTCACCGGCTCGATCCTGACCTTTCCCGGCCCGGTGGAGCGGGTGCAGGGCGCGGCTTTCGTCAACGTCTTTGACGGAGAGGTTTCGGCAGGCGGCTGGGTGCGCGGTGCGGCCACGGCCGAAGATCTGCTGATCCTGTCGCAGCGCATCCTGGGCGGGGACGAGGCGCTGGCTTTCTTCGAGGCCGAGGCAAGGATGCAGGGAAAGGCGGGGCCCTTGCCCGATCCGACACCGGGGTTCCTCGGGGCGCTGGAACGGCGGCTGTCGGGTTCGGTCGGTGCTGCGACGGCCCATGCCATGATCGCGCAAACGGTCGGCGGTGCGGCGGTTTCGGTGGAAGACCTTATGGCGGTGGCCAATGAGACCGCCCAGATCATGGAGTATTCGGCACGGCTTGAAGCGCAGTCGGAAGAGCTGACACGGACGGCGCGGCAGTTGCAGCAGGCGAACGAGAAGCTGACCCGGCTGTCGGTTCAGAAGGATTCCTTCCTCAGCCAGGTCAGCCACGAGCTGCGCACCCCGATGACGTCGATCCGGGCCTTTTCCGAAATCCTGATGGAGGGGGACATGTCCCCCGAAATGGCACGCCGCCATGCAACCATCATCCATGACGAGGCGATCCGCCTGACCCGGCTTCTGGACGACCTTCTCAACCTCAGCGTGCTTGAAAACGCGGGTGTGCAGTTGACGCTGGGCCTGGTCAGCCTGCAGGACATGATCGACCGCGCCCTTGTCACCGCCGCCCAGACCCGGCCCGAACGCCGCTTCACCATTCACCGTGATCCGGGGTGCGAAGCACTGTATGTGACGACCGATGCCGACAGGCTGACCCAGGTGTTCATCAACCTGATTTCCAACGCCCGGAAATACTGTGCCGCCCCGGAACCGGAGCTGCGCATCGCGGTGCGGCAGCGCGGCGGGCGGGTGATGGTGGATGTGATCGACAATGGCCGCGGCATCCCCGAAGACAGCCAGGCCCTGATTTTCGAGAAATTCGCCCGCCTGACGGATGAGACAAGGGCGGGGGGGGCCGGGCTGGGCCTGGCGATCTGCCGCGAGGTGATGACAGCCCTTGGCGGAAGCATCGCCTACCTGCCGGGGCAGGGCGGCACCGCCTTTCGCGTGACCTTTCCGCTGCGCCTGCAGGCAGCGGCCTGACACACCCTTTCTTAAGGGTGCGCGGACTATGGTCTTCGGCGCGGCGGAACACGGGGCAGGTGGCGTGGCAGGCGAAATCATCCGGAAGAAGGTGGCAGCGGGGCGGTCAGGCCAGCCCGAGGGCGGGCCAGGGGCCGACCGGGCCTGGCGGCTGGCGCTGGCGCGGGCGGCCAATGACACCATTGCGCTGCCGCTGGATGTGGCGCGGCTGTCGGTTCACCGCCGCAGCCTGGCCGAACTGCTGGAACTGGCCCCCGAAAGGGCGCTGATTGCTGTTCTGGAAGGTCCGGCAGATGGTCTTGGCATCCTGATGCTGTCGCCCCCCGTCCTGTCCGCGATGATCGAGATGCAGACGATCGGCCGTGTCGGTTCCGTGGCACCCCCGGTGCGCAAGCCGACGCGCACCGATGCCTCGATGGTGGCGGACATGATCGACCGGGCGCTGCAGGAACTGGAAGCCGGGCTGGAAAGCGATCCCGACCTGATCTGGGCCGGCGGGTTCCGCTATGCGTCTTTTCTGGATGATCCCCGTCCGCTGGGCCTTCTGCTGGAAGAGGAATACTACCGCGTGCTTCAGGCGGAACTGCGGCTTGGCAATGGGGCAAGATCGGGGCCGGTCATGCTGGCGCTTCCGGCCGAAGGGCGCGGCCGCACCCCGAAGCCCGCGCCGACAGCCACCCCGGCACCGGTTGCGGCCGCGCTTTTTTCCAAGGCGCTGAACGATCAGGTCATGCGCACCGAGGCAGACCTCGCCGCTGTTCTGCACCGCTTTACGGTGCCGCTGTCCTATGTGATGGCCCTGCAGGAGGGGGACCTTGTGCCTTTGTCCAGTGCCGCGCTGGACCGGATCGTGCTGGAGGGGCTGGACGGACGCCCGCTTGCCACCGGGCGGCTTGGACAGAACCGCGGCATGCGGGCGGTCCGCCTTGCCCCGCAGGCCATGGCGGAAGAGGTGCCTGCAACCGGATCCGTCCCGGCGTTGCGGGCGGCCGTCGGCTGAGCCACCCGTCGGTCAACCCCGCTGTGCAAGCGCCTCGATCTGGCCGCGCAATCCTTCCAGCTGATAGCCGAAGCGGGCCGGAAGGGCGATCAGCTCGTCCGTCGGTCTTTGCCCGGCCTGGGCCAGCGCCCAGACCATGGATGACCTGTTGCCGGACGCGCAATAGGCCAGGACCGGGCCGCCGGCACTGTCAAGGGCCGCTTTCTGCGCCCTGACATTGTCAAGGGTCAGCGCCCCGCCGATCACCGGATTGACGACGAAGGTCAGCCCCAGCGCCTCGGCGGCCTGCCGCATGATTTCGCCATGCAGGTTTGCGGGGATTTCCCCGTCGGGACGGTTGTCGATCACGGTGGTGAATCCTGCGGCCTTGATTGCGGCAAGATCGGTCGGGGCGATTTGCGGCGACACCGCGTAGCTGTCGGTCAGGGAACGGATATCCATCAGGCGTCCTTGATCTGGGGGGTGCGGCCAAGACGGGCGGCAGCCGGTGCGGCGGCAAGCATACCCGCCGCCATGGCAAGAAGAAAGACCACCCCGCCGGTCCCGCCAAAGCCCAGAGAGGCAAGGGCCGGACCCGGGCAGAGACCGGCCAGCGCCCATCCGGCCCCAAACAGCGCCGAACCGATCAGCAGGGGCCGGTCAATCCGCCGCGACGCAGGCGCGGGCAACATCCTGCCCAGCAGTGCCGCCCGCTGACGGGCCGCGATGCGCCAGGCCAGCGTCATCGGCAGGATCGCCCCCGCCAGAACAAAGGCGAGGGTCGGGTTCCAGTCCCCGAAGAAGTCAAGCCAGCCCTGCACCTTGCGGGTGTCGGTCATGCCTGACAGCAGCAGCCCGGTGCCGAACAGTGCCCCGGCAACAAGGGCCACCGCAAGCCGGGCCATCAGATGACCCCCAGCAGATGACGCGCAATCAGCAGCGTTGCGGCACCCGACAAAAGGTAAACCGCCGTCGCGGCAAGGCTGCGCGGCGCAAGCCGCGAGATGCCGCATACGCCATGCCCCGAAGTGCAGCCCCCCGCAAGGCGCGTGCCCAGACCCACCAGAAGCCCGGCAAGGGCGACCACCGCCAGATTGCCGGTCAGATGTGTCTGCGCAGGATCACCAGACAGGGACAGCAGGGCGGGACAGCCGACAAGGCCAACGATGAAGGCCATGAACTCTGCCCGTCCCGGGCGGTCGGACCCGTCCAGAAGTGACCCCAGAATCCCCGACGCGCCCATGATCCTGCCATTCACCAGCAGAAAGATCGCCGCCGCGCCGCCGATCATCAGCCCGCCTGCAAATCCGCGTGCCCAGTCCGCCATGGTCATCTTTTGCCCTTTCGCCATCCTTGCGCGCAGATATTGCGCAACGGGGGGTCGGCTTTGCAAGGGCGGGACTTGACCTGTATCAAGGCGCGGGCGCCCTCTGCCGCCTAGGCTGCCGGGGCAACATGAAGGAGGATTGCATGATCCCGATCAGCCAACGCAAAAGCCAGCTGGAGACGCGGCTTCGCGATCTTCTCGCGCGGCTTGCCACCATTGACGCAGAGCTTGATTCGCATCAGTCGAAAGACTGGGAGGATCTTGCGACGGAACGGGAAGCTGACGAGGTTCTGGAAGGGATGGGGCTTTCCGGGCAGCAGGAGATCAGGCAGATCGAAGCGGCCCTGGACCGCATCGCATCGGGTGACTATGGCGACTGTGTGACCTGTGGCGATCCGATTTCCGGGGAAAGGCTGGATGTCTTGCCCTATACGCCGTTCTGCAGCACCTGCGCATCATGAAAAAGGACGCGGCAAAGGAACGTCCGAAGCCGGACGCCAGTCCTGCCAATGGTCGCGCCCTGCTGGCGCAGGACTTGCCGCACGCCCGGCACTCCGGGGGGGATGTGCCCTTGCATGTGCTGCCGGTTGCCGCGCTGCACCTGTTGCCGCCCGGTCAGCCGGACCAGGAGGCGATTGAAGCCGGGTTTGACAATATGCCGGTCTGATCGATGCGGCTGCGTCCCGTGGGGTGATCCGGCAGGGGCGGTCCTGCTGGAGAGCCGGTTTGCGTGCATCAGGGCGTTGCCAAGCTGCGCCAGTGCCTTACAAGGATGTAGCGTGCCGGAACCGGATCGGCGCGTTGGGGGCAGGCAGGATGACCGCGACGGTTCGGCAGACACGGAACGGGGCAGTGATGATCCTGTCGGTCGATTCGCCGCCTGTGAATGCCCTGGGTGCTGCGGTGCGCGCCGGTCTGGCCGAAGGGCTGGCTGCGGCGCAGGCCGACCCGTCGGTCGGGGCCATTGTGCTTTGTGCCATCGGGCCAAGCTTTTCCGCAGGGGCGGATATCCGCGAGTTCGGACACCCGGCCCCCCCCGGCGTGCCCGGATTGCCGGATCTGTGCAACCGCATCGAAGCCTCGGGCAAGGCCGTGGTCGCGGCCGTTCAGGGGGCGGCGCTGGGCGGGGGGCTGGAACTTGCGCTTGCGGCGCATGTGCGGCTGGCCGGTCCGCGCGCGCGCTTCGGTTTGCCGGAAGTCGCCCTTGGGCTGCTGCCCGGCGCGGGCGGGACCCAGCGGACACCACGGCTGACAGGCGCGGGGCCGGCGCTGCGGCTGATGCTGACGGGAAAGCCCGTGTCGGCGCAGGAGGCGCTGGCCATCGGGCTTGTGGATGCGGTGGTCGAGGACGCTGAGCAGACGGCCGTGGCCCTGGCCGCCGACCTTGCGTCCGGCCGCAAGACACCGGTCCGTACCCGCGACCGGCAAGAGGGGCTGCGCGATGCGGTTCGGTACGAGGCAGAGGTGGCGGCGGCCCGTGCGGGCACCGCCGGGCGGCTGCCTGCGCCGGGGCGTATTGTGGACTGTGTCGAGGCGGCTTTGCTGCTGCCCTTTGACAGTGGCCTTGCGTTTGAACGCGCGGCTTTCGAAGACCTTGCCGCCAGTCCCGAATCCGCCGGCCTGCGCCGGGCGTTCTTTGCCGAACGCAGGGCCGCCATCTTTCCCGAAGCCGAAGCGCGCGCCTATCCCGTGTCGCATGTGGGTCTGGTTGGCCTGGGCGCGATCGGGGCCGCGATTGCAGCCCTGCTGCTTCAGGCCGGGCTTCGGGTGACGGCGGTCGTCAAGGGCAGCGGTCAGCTGGATATCGGGTTAAGGCGCGTGTCGACCCTGCTGGACCGGGCCGTCGCCGCCGGAAGGCTGTCCCAGGAGGCGCGGGTGCAGAATCAGACCCGTCTGCAGCCCGCCTCGGACCTCTCGGCCCTGGCGGGCTGCGAGATGGTGATCGAGGCGCTGCCCGAGGACGAAGGGCTGAAGGCATCCGTTCTGGCGAAACTCGGGCAAAGTATGCGCCGGGGGTCGGTGATCGTGACCACCGTTTCATGGCTTGATCCGGCCAGGCTGGCACTGGCCACCGGGCGGCCGGCGGATGTGGTGGGCCTGCATCTGTGCCCGCCGGCAGAGCGGATGCGGCTGGCCGAAATTGCTGTGTCTGCGCAAACGCGGGCCGAAGCTGTGGCAACCCTCGCGGCACTGCTGCGCCGGATCGGCAAGCTGCCGGTGCGGGTCGGGTCAGCGCCGGGGCTGGTGGGCAACCGCGTGATGGCCGCCCTGCGGACAGCGGCAGACCTGCTGCTGGAAGAAGGGGCTACGCCGTTGCAGGTCGATGCCGCGCTGCAGGATTTCGGCTTTGCCATGGGCCCCTACCGCGCGCTTGACCTGGCGGGGCTGAAGCGCGCCTGGGCGCATCGCCAGCGCGAGAGCACTGCCGGTCGCCCCGGCTACGGCGGTGACCTGGCCGACATGCTGGTGGGTGCCGGGCGGCTTGGACAGGTGACGGGCCGCGGCTATTACCTGCATGACGGCCAAGGGGTGCGCGACGATCCCGAGGTGCTGGGCCTGCTCGAAGAACTGCGCTCTGCCAAAGGCGTTACCCCGCGGCGGATCGGCAGCGACGAGATCCGCCTGCGCTGCCTCAGCGCCCTTGCCAATGAGGCGGCCAAAGTCCTGGGCGAGGGCCTGGCGCAGCGCCCCAGCGATATCGATGCGATCCTTCTGGCGGGTTATGGCTTTCCGCGCTGGCAGGGCGGCCCCATGGCCTGGGCGGAGGACCGCGGGCTGCTGGTGCTGCGCGCCGATCTGCGCCGCTTTGCGCCGCAGGCCCCGGCGTTCTGGGCCGTGGCCCCGCTGATCGATGATCTGATCCGCGATGGACGCCATCTGGATGATCTGGACATGCGCCCGGTCAGGTCAGGATGATGCCCGTCACCACCAGCATCAGCCCCAGCGCCGAAACCCCAAGGGCCACCAGGTTGAAGGTAACGATCTGCTGAAGACGGGCACGCATCGTCGCGCTGTCCAGTCCCGAGTTGCGCGCGCGCAGCGCCAGCTGGATACAGCGCAGCAGACCGCCAACGCCGGCAAGCGAGACAGCCGCCCCGATCCAGATAAGCCAGTCCATGCCGCCCCCGTGCCATTGCGGTCTTTGGATTTTGCCCTAGCCGAGCATGGCCTTTCTGGCAAGACCTTGAACCCCCGCACCGCCGCAGGATAGGGAAGGGGCGATCCAACGGATGAGGCGAGTGATGAATGACAAGACCGACACCTACAGCGTCACCGCTGACGAGCTGCGCCAGTTCATCGAACGCGCCGAAACGCTGGCTGCCGAAAAGCGCGACATCGCCGAACAGGAAAAAGAGCTGTTCGCCGAAGCCAAGGGGCGCGGCTATGACACCCGGGTCATGCGCAAGGTCATCGCCCTGCGCAAGCGCAAGCCCGATGACATCGCCGAGGAAGAAGCGGTTCTGGAAATGTACAAGGCAGCGCTTGGCATGGCCTGACGGCGCGGCGCCGGACAGACCGCGCGCGTCTGGACAGGGCGCGCCGGGTTCTGTAAGTCCGGCATGGGATGACCAACGAAAACACTCGGATACTTCGGCCAAAGCCCCGTCTGCCCCGGCTTGACCCCTGGTCGGCGGGGGCGGTGCTGATCGCGGCCATCGTGCTGATGCCGATCGGCGCGGTGCTGTGGATCGCGGCGACCCCGGCAGAGAACATCTGGCCGCATCTGCTGGCCACCGTCTTGCCGCGCTACCTGTCCACCACCCTGACGCTGATGGTCGGGGTCGGCGCGCTGACCGCCGCCCTGGGTACCGGGGCCGCCTGGATGCTGACGATGTACCGCTTTCCGCTGTCGCGCCTGCTGGATTATGCGCTGCTGCTGCCTTTGGCGATTCCGGCCTATATCGGGGCCTATGCGCTGGTGGATTTCCTGGAATATGCGGGGCCGGTGCAGGGTGCCTTGCGCACTGCCATGGGCTGGCAGTCTGCCCGCGACTACTGGTTTCCCCAAGTGCGGTCCGTGCCTGCCGCCATTCTGGTTCTGGCGGCCGCGCTTTACCCTTACGTCTATCTTCTGGCGCGCGCCGCCTTCCGCGAGCAGTCAGGCTGCGCCTATGAGGTGGCCCGCGCCCTGGGCAGTGGCCCCTGGGCGCTGTTCCTGCGGGTGGGCCTGCCGCTGGCGCGCCCCGCCATTGCCGCAGGTGTGGCCCTGGCGGCGATGGAGACGGTGAACGATTACGGCACCGTCAGCTATTTCGGGGTTCAGACGCTGACCACGGGCATCTTTTCGGTCTGGCTCTCGGGGGGCAATGCCGGCGGGGCGGCGCAGCTTTCGCTGGTCCTGCTGGTGATGATCCTGGGGCTGGTTGCGGTGGAACGGGCAGGGCGGCGCAACCTGCGCTTTCACCAGACCTCGCGCGCGGCCCGGCCGGTGGCCCCGATCCGCCTGCGGGGGCTGCGGGCCTGGGCCGCGACCGCGCTGTGCCTGGTGCCGTTTTCGCTGGGTTTCCTGCTGCCGGTCGGGGTGATCCTGGGCATCGCCCTGCGCAATCCGGAAGCCTGGGTTTCTGCCGGCCTGGGGCGGGCGCTGGCCAATACGCTGGTTTCAGGCGGCGTGGCCGCATGCCTGACCGTGTCTGCAGCGCTGTTTGTGGTCTATGGCATCAGGCTGGCAGGCCGACGCCTGCCGCGCCTGCTGCTGCCGGTGACGACCATCGGCTATGCCGCCCCCGGTGCCGTTCTTGCAGTGGGTCTGCTTATTCCGCTTGCGGCCCTGGATCAGCGGGTTGCGGACCTGGTGCTGCGGGTCACCGGCCATGATCCGGGCCTGATCCTGACCGGAACCCCGGCCGCCCTTGTGCTGGCCTATTGCGTGCGCTTCTTCGCGATTGCGCAGGGGGCGGTCGATTCCGCCTTTGGCCGCGTCTCGCCCAGCCTGCCGATGGCGGCGCGGTCGCTGGGCCGCAGCGCCGGGGGGGCTTTGCAGGCCGTGTACCTGCCGCTGATGCAGCGGTCGGTCGCCACCGCCCTGCTGGTGGTCTTTGTCGACTGTGTCAAGGAACTGCCCGCCACGCTGCTGCTGCGCCCCTTCAACTACGACACGCTGGCCACCCGCGTGCATGAGAAGGCCAGCCTTGAAAATCTGGGCGACGCCGCCCCTGCCGCGATCCTGGTGATGCTTGTCGGCCTTGCCGCCGTTGCGTTGATGGCGCGCGCCAACCGCTAGGGGCTTGCCTGTGTCGTCGCAGCCGGATACTCACGTTGCGGTGTGGCCCTCATAGCTCAGCTGGTAGAGCAGCGGTTTTGTAAACCGAAGGTCGGCGGTTCGATTCCGTCTGGGGGCACCAAACCTCATCCCACCCGCGCCCCGTCGAGCTTTTTCCCCACCGGCTTCGGGCGGCGCTTCAATCTGATCACGGTTGGCTTGTCGGCATGGGTCGCATAAATCTCCGCCCAAAGCAGGCCGTTGTCCAGAAGCCGATTAACTTCTTCTGTCTGGATGCACGTCCCCATCCAACGGCCACCAGGTTCGACGAAGTGCGGAATTGGCTGAACTTGGGAAGGCCTGTTCGCGATGAAAGTCTTGCTCGCCTTCTTGCGAAAACGATGCAACCGCGTTTCATAAGCTTGAAAGCCAAGGTTGGTAATAGTGGTCGCGGTGTCTCCTCGATTGGCCACAGTAATGACGATGTAACTCGTGTCTCCATCTTGTGGAAAAGTGATCGCATCGAGCATGTAGGACAAACTGAGCTTGGTCCCGCTCTCGAACCAGCGCCGCACCTCAAGGAACAACGCGCCTGTGGCAACGATAGCTGCGTAGACGGTTGCCCAACCACTTAGCGCATTTGGATCAAACATCCGGACAACCACGACAGCCTGCGTCTGGGACACCGTATCCTACCTTATGCGGTATGCAAAGATCGTTGGGCACTACTTTCTGACAAGAAATCAAGCAGCAACCACCGCCGTCCAGACGGCACAATAGCAGGTTGAGTATATTGATTTCTGTCTCTGATTCGTAATCACGATGTCGCGGGTTCAAATCCTGCAACCGGCACCAAACGCCTGTTTCGGACCCACAGCGCAACCTCTGCAACAGTCAGTGAATCATTGACTAGATGTGGTGGAAATTGTCCATTGGCCCCCAAAAGACTGGGATGTGCCGTTGTCAGAAGAGCGTTTCCACATTGCCGAGTGGTATGGGCACCCGTTCCACGGGCTGGGCGACCGCGACCGGGTGAAGCTGGCCCTTCACAAGGTTGGCGGGGCGGCACTGACCAAGGCCGAACAGACACGCATGGTCGCGCTGGAGGAACAGGCCGCACTCGGTACAGTGAAGCCGCGCGACCTTGACCGACTCACTGGCCTCCGGGCCAGGCTGACCAAGCAGCAGGCGAAAGAGCTTCCCTGCCCGTTCCGGACCGACAGCCCGCACCCGACCTGCACCAAACCCGGCGGTGTCTGCTCCATCCGCATCTTTCAAGAGGAGCGCGGCCTTGTCGCGCCGATTGACGGCAACCGGGGGCGGCTCCGGGCTTTGTGCCCCTGGCGCTTTCATCAGGACGGCACGGCATTCGACAAGATCGGAGAGCGGTTGCTGTCTGATCCGACGCCCACGCGGGCGGGTGAGGTCGGCTTCCTTGAGTCCACCGGCAACCTCGACAGTGACCCTGGCGAGGATGTGGGCCGCATCGACATGATCCTTGTGAAGTCCAACGCGGCCCCCGGGGCGCCGATGGACTGGGTGGCTGTTGAGATGCAGGCGGTTTACTTCTCTGGCAAGCGGATGAGCCTTGAGTTTGAACACCTCCTGAAAACACAGGGAAAACTCTCGATGGCGCGGGAAAAGCGCCGCCCGGACTACCGCAGCAGCGGGGTCAAGCGCCTCATGCCCCAGTTGCTGACCAAGGTTCCGACGCTCCGGCGCTGGGGCAAGAAGATGGCCGTTGTTGTTGATGCGCCGTTCTTCCATTCGATGGGAACGATGGAGCGGGTCAAGGACGTTTCAAACGCGGATATTGTCTGGTTCCTTGTGGACTTCGTCGAAGACCCAAACGGCGGGCGGTTCAGGCTGGAAGTGGTGGAGGATGTCTTCACCACGCTGGAGAGCGCCACCCTTGGGCTGACGGGCGGCATCCCCGTGTCGCAGGGGCAGTTTGAAGCCCGGATCAAGGCGAAGGCCCAGAAATAGGCGTTGCCCGGTTAACACCTTGTAAGGTATTGCTGGGACAAAATAAGAACAAACAGAAAGGCAGGACCCATGGAACACACGGCGATAGACCTTTTCTGCGGGGCTGGCGGCCTCTCCGCCGGGCTGGAAATGGCTGGCTTCAAGGTTCTGGCCGGCAATGACATTTTCGAAGCCGCCGGCGAGACGTTCACCCGGACACATCCCAACGCCCGCTTTGTCTCCGGCCCGATTGAGAGCCTCTCCGTCACGGACCTGATGGCACAGACCGGGCTCAGGCGCGGGGAACTCACGGTGCTGGTCGGTGGCCCGCCCTGTCAGGCCTATTCGGTTTACAACCATCAGCGTGGGATGCACGATGCCCGGGCCACCCTGTTCAAGGAATACCTGCGGATTGTGGACGGGCTGCGCCCGGAGTGGATCGTGATGGAGAACGTCACAGGCATCTTCTCCATCGGCGGGGGTGAAGCCGTCCGCGCCATCAAGGCGGAGCTTGGCGCGCTGGGCTATGCGGTCAAGGAACAGGTCCTGAAATCGGAGGACTGCGGGGTCCCGCAAGAGCGGCGGCGCGTCGTGTTCATCGGCAACCGGATTGGCGCGCCGATCACGCACCCGGCCCCCACGCACGGCCCCGGGCTGCAGCCCTTCACCACGATCAAGGACGCCATTGGCGACCTGCCCCCTGTCGGCAACGGGGAAGATCGCGGGCGCGTCCCATACCTTGGGGGCAAGCCCAGCCCATACCAGCGGCTGATGCGCGGAAACGCCACTACGGTATCCGACCATGCCGCGCCGAAACTGGGCGCGGTCAACATCGAGCGCCTTGCCCACATCCCCCCCGGCGGAAGCTGGCGCGACATTCCCTTTGACCTCCTCCCTGCAGGGATGAAGCGGGCCAAACGGTCGGACCACACCAAGCGCTACGGGCGCATGACGTGGGACGGGCTGTCCTGCACCGTCCTGACCAAGTGCGACATCCACTGGGGGGCCTACATCCACCCGGAACAGGACCGCGCCATCACGGTTCGGGAAGCCGCCCGCCTGCAAGCTTTCCCGGACTGGTTTGAGTTTTCAGGGTCCCGCACGGAACAATATGTGCAGATTGGCAACGCGGTGCCGCCCCTCTTGGGCAAGGCGGTTGGCGACCACCTGATGCAGGTTATCCGGCAACTCTCTCAGGCAGCCGCCTGACGCCGCACGGCAACCCTCTTTGCGGTTTTCTTTCATTCACGGCAGCGCCGGGCGGGTCAGGCCGACGCCGCCGACAGCCCCTGCCGCGCCGCGACGGGCTGGTCGTGCAGACCGGCCAGCGTCAGGGATCGGATCAGCACAAGGTATTACCGGAACACCCCGGCAAAGACCTTGCGGATGCGGCAGGTGGCCGCGTCCGCGCAATCCCCGCAGCACTGATGGGCACGGCGCGACCGGCGCATCAGGGGCGCGATCGGCCCGTCGAACATTCGCAGAAGCGCGCTCAGCGGGATTGCGGCGGGCACCTTGATCAGCAGAGAGCCGCCAATGCGGCCCCGGATGCTGGCAAAGTGGCCCGCGTTGCGGATCTCCGGCAGGATATATACCACAAACCGCTTCGGTGTTTCGGCCCGCCGCGCGATTTCCTCGATCCGCAGCGCTTTCCCCGCGCCGGCCCGTTCATCGGCCAGTCATCATAGCTTTCAGGGCGCATTTCATCTTCGGCGTGATCATGCCCCCAAGCGGGGGACGGCCCGGAACTTCTCAATCGGAAACCATGGAAACCGCGTTGTTTTCCGGGCGCATCTGTGGCTTTTGCACCGAGGGTGCGGGAGGTTTGTGGGCCAGCCCCGCCGGGACCGGGCGGTCAGGGGGCCACAGCCAGCCCCATCTCGCGCGCCATCGCAGCCAGGGTCGGATCGCCCGGATTCGCGGCAAGGCCCTGGCTGACCGCGCGGGCGGCACTCTGGCGGTCTTCCAGCGCTGCCGCGATACGGGCCTGCATGATCCAGCCCTGCACCAGTTGCGGGTCCAGGCTGACCGCTTCGGCAAAGGCCTGGCTCGCCATCTGCCAGTTGCGCAAGGTAAGGCCAACACCGGCCAGTTGCAGATGGGTTTCGGGAAAATCGGTGCGCAGCATCATCGCGCCCTGCCATTCCGCCATCGCCGCAGAAATGGCCTGCGCCTCTGGCGTGCCGGGCGCGGCCTGCGCATCCAGCAGGGCGCGCGCCGTGGCGACACGCACGGCGCGCAGCGGATCGGACAGCAGCGGAAACAGCACGCCAAGCCGCTGATCCGGGGGCAGGGCACCAAGCGTGCCGGCGGCGGCGGCGCGCACCAGCGGATCGGGATCGGCCAGCAGCGGCACAAGGCGCGGGGCCTGATCGGCCCGCGCCGCAGCCCCCAGCATATCCAGCGCCGAGGCGCGCACCACGCCAGGGCCCTTCCATTCGGCGATCTCCAGCAGGGCATCGGCCTGGCCTGCCGGATCGGTGGCGGCGGCGGAAAAGACCGGGGCGAAGTGTGGGCCGCGATGCGGGCTGTCGGGAAAGCGCGCCTCAAGCTCGGCGGCGGCCCAGGCGGCGTCCCTGTCGGTGTGGCAGTCGGTGCAGGTATCAGGCGCGCCGCTGGCGGCCAGATCGGGGCGGGGAATGCGGAAGCTGTGATCGCGCCGTGTGTCGATGCCCATATAGGTGCGTTCGGCCATGTGGCAGGATACGCATTGCGCACCGGCGCTGTCCTCGGGGTGGAAATGGTGTTCGGGGCCGTCGAAGACCTTCAGCGGCAGGCTGGGAAAGCGCGGATTGCCGGCGGGCGAATGGCACTGGGCGCAGACCGCGTTGCCCTCGGCCCGCAGGGCGGCGCTGTGCGGCTCGTGGCAGTCCGAACAGCGCACGCCTTTGGCATGCATCTTCGATTGCAGGAACGACCCGCCCTCGAACACCTCGTCCAGGATCTGGCCATCGGGGTGATACAGGCCGGGGCGCAGCAGCGCCAGGCTGTAGCTGTCGTGATAGGCTGTGCCGGGAACCGGGTTGCCATCCTGCAGCGCCTCGCGCCGCGAATGGCAGGTCATGCAGGTGCCAAGCTCGGTGTCGGCACGGGTCAGATCGGCGGTCAGGCCGAACGGCCCCAATCCCCTGGCCAGCGGCAGGTCCGGGGCCTTTGCCCAGGCGACATGCGCGGCACCGGGGCCATGGCAGGCCTCGCAGCCCACGCCGATTTCGGCAAGCTTCGGGCTGTAGGTTCTTGTTGTTGCATCATAATTCCGGGTGTAGCCGGTGGCGTGGCATTCGGCGCAGCGCGCCTCCCAGCTTTTGTAGGGGCCGGTCCAGTGCATCCCGTTGCCCGCCGGGGCCATCTGGTCCGGGAACACCGGATACCAGCGCTTGGCCAGAACATCCCAGGCAATATCAAAGGTCTGGGTCCGGCCCGGCTCGGGCGAGATCAGGTATTGTTGCAGCGGATCGATCCCGGCGATGCCGGTCACCTCAAACGCGCGGCGCTGGCCGCTGCCGTCTTCGGTTTCGATCATGAATTTCGCGCCGTCGCGGAAAAAGCGCGAGGTAACCCCGTGATGGGTGAAGGTGACATCGCCGAAGTCGCCCAGCACCGTGGATTCATCGGGCAGGGTCCAGGCCTTTGCATGATCCGACGGCGCCCAGTCGGCGCTGACTTGTTCGTGGCAATCGCTGCAGGCGGCACTTCCGACATAGGCGGGCGCGTCCTGTGCCATGCCGGGGCCGGCCATGATCAGAAGCACAGCGAAAACCCGGCCAAGACGGCGCAACACGGCACCTGTTTCCTGCCTGCCGTGCTGTCTGGCGACCGCCGTCATCGCACACCCTCTTTCCGACCGGGCCGCAAGGACCGGCACCGCGCAAAGCTTAGCGGTGGAACGGGCGCGTTCCCAGCGCGAATTCTGCCGCCCGCCCCGCCCTTGCAATCCTGCCGCCGCCCCTTGACCCCAAGGGCGCAGACCGCTTCTGTCGCGCAGGGGCGGGGCAGGGTGCCCCGAAGCACAAGGGGATTGCCGTGACCACGCCGCTTTACCGTTTGCGCGCGCTTCCGATCTGGCAGGGAAAGGTGCGGGCCGAGCCGCTGGGCGGCGGCATCACCAACATCAACTTCGTGGCCAGTGATGACCGGGGCCGCGTTGTGGTGCGCATCGGTGATGACATTCCGCTGCATCAGATTCTGCGGTTCAACGAGTTGGCGGCCAGTCGCGCCGCCCATGCCATCGGCATTTCGCCGGCGGTGCTGCATTACGAACCCGGTGCGCTGGTGATCGATTTCCTTGATGCCCGCACGCTGACGGCCGCCGATTTTGCCGATGACGCGATGCTGGATCAGGCCCTGTCCCTGGTGGCCCGGGCCCATCGGGATATTCCGGCCGTCCTGCGCGGGCCGGTTCTGGCGTTCTGGGTGTTCCATGTGATCCGCGACTATGCCGGCACGCTGCGCGACCGCGCCAGCATCCATGCGCCGCTGTTGCCCGACCTTCTGCGCGAGGCGGCGGCGCTGGAGGCGGCGGTCGGGCCGGTGGACATCGTCTTTGGTCACAACGATCTGCTGCCCGCCAATTTCCTGCATGACGGCACGCGGCTGTGGCTGATCGACTGGGACTATGCGGGGTTCAATTCGCCCCTGTTCGATCTGGGCGGGCTGGCCGCAAACACCGGCCTGTCCCCGCGGCAAGAGGCGCGGATGCTGGAAAGCTATTTCGACCGGCCTGCTGACGGCTTGCTGTGGCGGCGCTATCTGGCGATGAAGGCGGCAAGCGCCTTGCGCGAAACGCTGTGGTCGATGGTGTCCGAGATCGTCTCGGACCTGGAGTTCGACTTCGCAACCTATACACAGACGAACCTTGCCACCTACCGGGCGGCGCGGGACGTCTTCACCCAAAGCTGAGGACAGCATGGCAGAGCTTCCAACAACGGCACGGGCGGTGGTCATCGGCGGCGGGATCGTCGGCTGTTCCACCGCCTACCATCTGGGCAAGCTGGGCTGGACCGACACCGTCCTGCTGGAGCGCAAAAAGCTGACATCGGGCACCACCTTTCATGCGGCGGGGCTGGTGGGGCAGTTGCGCACCTCGGCCAATATCACGCAGCTTCTGGGCTATTCGGTGGACCTTTACCGGCGGCTGGAACAGGAAACCGGCCTGCAAACGGGGTGGAAGATGAACGGCGGGCTGCGGCTGGCCTGCAACGCCGAACGCTGGACCGAGGTGAAGCGGCAGGCGACCACCGCGCATTCCTTTGGACTTGAGATGCACCTGCTGACGCCGCAAGAGGCGCAGGATCTGTGGCCCCTGATGACCATCGACGACGTGGTGGGCGCGGCCTTTCTGCCGACCGACGGGCAGGCCAACCCTTCGGACATCACCCAGTCGCTGGCGCGGGGCGCGCGCATGGCCGGGGTGAAGATTTTCGAAGATATGCCGGTGACGCGGATCATCGTGGACAACGGGCGCATCCAGGGGGTGGAGACTCCGCAAGGTACGATTGACTGCGAAAAGGTGGTGATCTGCGCCGGGCAATGGACACGGGCCCTGGCTGCGACCGTGGGGGTGAACGTGCCGCTGGTGTCGGTGGAACATCAGTACATGGTCACCGAACAGATCGCGGGCGTCACGCCCACCCTGCCCACCCTGCGCGACCCCGACCGGCTGACCTACTGGAAGGAAGAGGTGGGCGGCCTTGTCTGGGGCGGGTATGAACCGAACCCGGTGCCCTGGGCGGTCAGCGGCATTCCCGAAGGCTTTCATTTCGAATTGCTGACCTCGGATTTCGATCATTTCGGGCAATTCATGGAACTGGCCATCGGGCGGGTGCCGGCGCTGGAAACCGCCGGGATCAAGCAGCTGATCAACGGGCCGGAAAGCTTTACGCCCGACGGCAATTTCATTCTGGGCGAGGCGCCGGAACAGCGCAACCTGTTCATCGGGGCCGGGTTCAATGCCTTTGGCATCGCCTCGGGCGGGGGGGCGGGCATGGCGCTGGCGGAATGGGTGGCGGGGGGGGCGGCCCCGTTCGATCTGTGGCCGGTGGATATCCGCCGCTTTGGCAAGGTGCATCAATCGACCGACTGGGTGCGGTCGCGCACCCTGGAAGCTTACGGCAAGCATTACACCATCGCCTGGCCGTCGGAAGAGCACCGCTCGGCCCGGCCTGCGCGCCGCTCGCCGCTTTATGCCCATCTGAAGGCGGCGGGGGCCTGTTTCGGGGAAAAGCTGGGCTGGGAACGGCCGAACTGGTTTGCCGATCTGGCGGCGGGCGAGGTGGCGCAAGACCGCTACAGCTATCAGCGGCCCGGCTGGTGGGATGCGGTGCGGCGCGAACACCGGGCCGCGCGCCATGCGGCGGTGCTGATTGACCAGACCTCTTTCGCGAAGTTCACCCTGAAGGGGGCCGATGCGGCGGCGGTTCTGAACTGGATCGCTGCCGCCAATGTTGATCGCGCCGTGGGCAGCCTGACCTATACGCAGATGCTGAACGACAGGGGGGGAATCGAGGCGGATGTGACAGTGGCACGGGTTGCCCGCGACGAGTTTTACATCGTCACCGGCACCGGATTTGCCACGCATGATTTCGACTGGATCACGCGGAACATTCCGGCGGATGCCCGCGCAGAGCTGGTGGATGTAACGTCCGGGTCTGCCGTTCTGTCGCTGATGGGGCCGAAAGCGCGCGATATTCTGGCGCGGGTCTGCCCGGATGATCTGACCAACGCGGGCTTTCCCTTTGGTACGGCGCGCCGGATCAGCGTGGCGGCCTGTCCGGTTCTGGCGCTGCGCGTCACCTATGTGGGCGAGCTGGGGTGGGAGCTGCACATGCCCGCCGATGTGGCGGTGACGGTGTACGAGGCGCTGATGGCGGCGGGCGCAGGGCAGGGCCTGGTCAACGCCGGCTACCGCGCGATCGAGACGCTGCGGCTGGAAAAGGGCTACCGCGCCTGGGGGTCCGACATCGGGCCGGACCACACGCCGGTCGAGGCGGGGCTGGCCTGGGCCTGCAAGATGACGTCGGGCCTGCCCTTTCTGGGGCGCGAGGCGGTGGCGGCGCAACTGGCAGGCGGCGTCCGGAAACGGCTGGCCGGATTCACCGTCGATGACCCGGACGTGATCCTGCTGGGCCGCGAGACGATCTATCGCGATGGCGTGCGGGTGGGGTGGCTGTCCTCGGGCGGGTTCGGTCACACCCTGGGCAGGCCGATCGGCTATGGCTATGTGCGAAACGCGGGCGGCGTGGCAGACGACTGGATGAAGACCGGCCGCTACGAGCTTGAAGTTGCGTCAGAACGCGTGCCGTGCCAGATTCATGTCGCGCCGCTTTACGACCCCGCCAATGCCCGGATCAAGGCATGATCGGGACGGGGGCCTGCCCGGGGTTCCGGTTGGCTGATGGTCATTGTCCCTTGTCAGGCCGCGCAGGTTTCTGAAGGGTGAAGTGCCGGCGGCCAGGGCAGGCCGACGGCAGAGAACGGAGGCAGGGCGTGCTGATTGCGCTTCATTTACTGGTACAACTTGGCCTGCTTGTCCGGGTTCTTCTGCGCCCCAACCGCGATCCGGCATCGCGGATCGCCTGGGCCGTGGTCGTCATGGTCTTGCCGGTGGCAGGTATCCTGTCCTACCTGCTGCTGGGCGAGACCAATGTCGGCAAAGGGCGGCGCCAGCGGTTGCAGCAGGTGGTCGCGGGCCTGCCGGATGTGACGGCCGCCGCAGGAATGGAGACGGCCACGCGGCCAGTTATCCCCGATCATCGCGAATCGCTGTTCGACGTGGGGCGGTCGATCAGCAGCTATGCCCCCCTGGGCGGCAACCAGGGCGAGCTGATGGCAGATTCCAACGCGACCATTGACCGGATGGTCGAAGACATCGATGCCGCCACCGACCATGTGCATCTTCTGTTCTACATCTGGTTGCCGGACAGGAACGGCACCAGAATGGCCGAAGCGGTGATGCGGGCGGCATCGCGCGGCGTGACCTGCCGCGTGATGGTCGATGACCTGGGGTCGCGCAGCCTGATCAAGTCCGGACTGTGGACACAGATGGGGCAGGCGGGGGTCAGGCTTGGCCGGGCGCTGCAGATCGGCAATCCGCTGCTTCGGGTGCTGACCGGGCGGATCGACCTGCGCAATCACCGCAAGATCACCGTCATCGACAACCGCATCACCTATTGCGGCAGCCAGAACTGCGCCGACCCGGAGTTTCTGGTGAAGGCCAGGTATGCGCCATGGGTTGACGCCACGATCCGCCTTACAGGACCTGTGGTGCGCCAGAACCAGCATCTCTTTGCCACCGACTGGATGACCGAAAGCGGAGAGGACATCGGGCATCTGCTGACGGAACCGCTTGCGGTGCCGAAGCCGGGCTTTGCCGCCCAGGTCATTGCCAGCGGCCCCACCGCCTATCCGGCGGCGGCACCCGAGATGTTCGCCAGCCTGATGTTCAACGCGCGGCGCGAACTGATCGTCACCACGCCCTATTATGTTCCGGTCGATTCGCTGCAGGCAGCACTGCGGGCGGCGGCGAACCGGGGGGTGGATACCACCATCATCTTTCCCGCGCGCAATGATGCTTTTGCCGTCAAGGCGGCCAGCCAGAGCTATTACGAAGACCTGCTGCGCGCCGGGGTCAGGATTTTCGAATACAAGCCGGGCTTGCTTCATGCCAAGACGGTGACGGTGGATGGCGAGATCACCCTGATCGGATCGGCCAACATGGACCGGCGCAGCTTTGATCTGAACTATGAAAACAACATCCTGCTGTGTGACCCCGCAATGACGAAAGCCGTGCGCGACCGACAGGTAAGCTATCTTGCCGACAGCCGCCAGATCACGCAGGACATGGTTCTGAACTGGTCCTGGCGGACCCGGCTGTGGAACAACGCGCTGGCGGTGGTGGGGCCGGTGCTGTGACCGCGCCGAGGGACCTTGGGGTTGCCTCCTACAACATCCACAAGGGGGTCGGGGCGGACCGCCGAAGGGACCTGATGCGCACCGCTGCCGTGATTTCGGAAATCGGGGCGGATATTGTCGCCCTGCAAGAGGCCGACACGCGGTTCGGCAGCCGCCGGGGGCTGCTTGATCTTGACCATCTGCGGGCCGATCAGGGTCTGGTCCCGGTTCCGGTCGAAGGGGCCGGGGCCGCGCATGGCTGGCATGGCAATCTGATCCTGGTGCGCGATGCGCTGGTCGAGGCGGTGCACAAGCTGGTCCTGCCGGGGCTGGAACCGCGCGGGGCATTGCTGGCGGACCTGGTTGTGCAGGGACGGCCTTTGCGCGTGATCGCCGCGCATCTGGGGCTTTTGCCGACATCGCGCGCGGCCCAGACACAGGCCCTGCTGGACCGGCTTGACGCGCTGGACCGCCGCCCGACCCTGTTGATGGGCGACCTGAACGAATGGCGTCACTCCGGCCCCTCGCTGGCCCGGTTCGGGCGGTTTTTCACGCAGGCACCGCCGGTGCGCAGCTTTCCCGCCCGCTATCCGGTGCTGCCGCTGGACCGGATGATGGCCGGGGCAGAGGCAGAGCTGCATGATCTCAGCGCGCATGACACGCCGCTGGCCCGCCAGGCTTCGGACCATCTGCCGATCAAGGCGCGCCTGCGCGTCTGAGCGGGCGGGTCAGATATTCCGAACGTGCGGGTCTGCAATTGGCGCGCAAAGCGAACCGCAGCGTTTGGGTCCGGGTTAATGTTCTGTCAACCTTTGCTGAACACGCCGGGAATCGGAGACCCTGATGAAGTCTGTTCTGTCGCTTGCCCTCATCGTTGCGGCGCAATCCGCCGCAGCCCAGGGCGCTGACTGGCGTTACCAGGCCACGCTTTACGGTTGGTTCCCCGGTCTGTCGGCTTCGGTTGAAACCCGGTTCGGAACGGTTCAGGGCGAAGCTTCCTCCAGCGACGCCCTGCAGAATCTTGACATGGCGTTCATGGGAACCTTCGCTGCACAGAACGGTCGTTTGGGTTTTGCCGCTGATCTGCTGTACACAAGCCTTTCCGCAACGCAGCCGACGCCTTTCGCGCTTTACGGTGATGCAACCGTAAAGGAAGACATGACAGCCTTCAGCGGCTATGTCCTGTACCGGGTCACGCAGGATCCGGCCTTTGTGCTGGATCTCGGGGCCGGTTTCCGGACTTTTGATCTGGATGTGACGGTGAACCTGGGCAGTGGCTTGGCCCCGGCGGCCCGCGAAGATTTGGGCAGCAACTGGACGGACCCGCTGATCGCGGCGCGGCTGCATGTGCCGATCAATGAAAAATGGTTCCTTGATGGCTTCGCGGATTACGGGGGAAGCGGCTCTGACGATGAGACGTGGCAGCTTTACGGGGGTGTCGGGTACCGGTTCAGCGAAAACTGGTCCACCCAGCTTGGCTATCGGACCATGAACATCAGCAAGGACGTAGACGGACGCGCGGTTTCGCTTGATCTGAGCGGGGCGCTGATCGCCTTGACCTACAGTTTCTGACGCCAAAGGAACGGAGATATCATGACTAACTCTTCATGCCGGGTCAGGTCGGGCACGGTGCCTGCAGTTGCAACGGCCGCAATGCTGGTTCTGGCCGGTACCGGCCCCGGGGTGGCAGACGAAGCCTTCGCGCGCATGCGCATCGACGACATGTCGCGCTATCTGTCCGCCCAGACCACGCTGTCCTTCAATTTTGACACCAGTCTGGATATCGTGACACTGGACGACCAGAAGCTGAGCATTGCCAGTTCGGGCAGCCTCGCGCTGGAGCGGCCGGACAGGTTGCGCGTGGTCCGCCGCGGCGGCTTTGCGACCGTAGAGGCAACCTATGATGGAAAGACGCTGACTGTTCTGAACCGGACCGCAAACGCCTACGCGCAAGCCGAGCGGGCGGGCGACATCGACGGCCTGGTGACCCACCTGCATGACGATCTGGGGTACCCGGTTCCCGGTGCCGATCTGCTGCTGAGCAATGCCGGTTCCGTCCTGATGGAAGGGGCAACGGACGTCAAGGACCTGGGTTCGGGTATGATCGGCGGGGCCGAATGCGATCATTTCGCGGTCCGTACAGCCGAGGTTGACTGGCAAATCTGGATAGCGCAGGGCGATGCCGCCTACCCGTGCCGCTATGTCATTACGAACAAGGCCGTTGCCGGCTGGCCGGAATACCGGCTGGATGTGACCGCCTGGGGCGCAGGGTCGGAACCGGCCAACTTTGTGTTCGTGCCACCTGCCGGGGCAAAGATCATGGATGTGCAATCCATACCGGACCTTGACGACGTTGCCGGCGTGTTTGTGATGAAGGGGGCAAACTGAGATGGCTGTGAAACTGGGCTGGTTTCTTGTTGCAGTACTGGCCGCAACGTCATCGATTGAAATGGGCGCAAGCCTGATGGCAACAGGCAAGCCGGGCTTTTCCGAACCTGCCTACGCGATTGTCGGGCGTCCGCTGACCCCGGTCAGCGTGGCCGGCGTGGCACGGCGATCCGTTCGCCGCTGTGCGGTCGGAGTCTACTGCTGAGCCATGGCTTTGGGCCGGTGATGCCCGAAGTCCAGCCATGTGCCGCTGCCGGGGTTCCGGCGGAGCATGATCTGCTGTTCGAACCCCGTTCCCAAACCGAAAAAAACGGAGACCACCGATGAAAGCACTTTGTGCATCTGTGCTGCTGAGCATTGCCGCCGCATCGCCGATCTATGCCCTTGATCTTGTCCAATGGGGCACGGCGGGCGACTGGGCTGTTCTGCAGGACCCCAACAGGGACAATGCCTGTCTGACGCAGGTCGAACTGAGCGATGGAACGCTTCTGCGCATCGGCTTCGAGGACAAGGGCAAGAAGGGCTTTCTGGCCACCTTCAACCCGGCCTGGAAAGAGTTCAAGCTCGACCGGAAGTACCCGGTCGGCTATGCCCTTGACGATGACGCCTTCGAGGGCGAAGCGCATGGCAGGGAAGCAAACGGCCTGCCGGGCGCGCAGGTCAGCTTTGAGAATGTCGATTTCCTTGTCGACCTGGCCAAGAAGAGGACGTTGACCTTCTTCTACGAGGGGGCGGAAATCGTGAAGGTTGACCTGAAGGGCAGCGATGAGGCCATCAAGGCGATGCTGGCCTGTCAGGCCGAACAGGGCTGAGCCTGCCAGATTTGCAGACCCACGAATGCCGCCCGGACCCAACTCCGGGCGGCAAGTGCGGCGGCAGGTCCGCCGACGCTGCCCGCCCCGGCTTGCCGCTGCGCGGCAGAGGGCGTATCACACCCCTGTCCATAAGGGGGCATGACATGTCAGACGAGGCTTCCGCACCGGCAAGTCGGGAAGGCAGCGGGCATGGCGGTCCGGGAAAGCTTCCCGTTCTGGTTCTGGGATGCATCGGGGTCGTGTATGGGGACATCGGGACAAGCCCCTTGTACGCCATGCGCGAATCCCTGCGGGCTGCGGGCAAGGACGGGCTGCTGCGCGAAGATATCCTGGGGATCGTCTCGCTGCTGCTCTGGACCCTGATCCTGATCGTCAGCATCAAATATGTCCTGCTGGTCATGCGGGCCGACAACCAGGGCGAGGGCGGAACACTGTCGCTGGTCGCACTGATCCAGCAGGCGCTGCATCGGCGGCCAGCCTGGCTGCTGGGGCTTGGAATGGCCGGTGTTGCTCTGTTCTTCGGCGATGCGGTGATTACCCCGGCGATGTCGGTTCTGTCTGCTGTCGAAGGCATGGTGCTGGTCGCCCCCGGATTCGAGCAGTTTGTGGTTCCCGCCACACTGATCATCATCATCGGCCTGTTTTTCGTGCAAAGGCATGGCACGGCGGCGGTTTCCATCCTGTTCGGCCCAATCATGGTTGTCTGGTTCGTGACGATGGCGGTATTTGGCCTCAGCCATGTGGGCGATGACTTGTCCATCCTGGCCGCCTTCAACCCGATCCATGCCGTCTCCTTTCTTGTCTCGAACGGCTATGCCTCGTTCATTGTCATGGGGTCGGTCTTTCTGGCCGTCACCGGGGGCGAGGCGCTTTATGCCGACATGGGGCATTTCGGCCGCCTGCCGATCCGGCTGGCCTGGGGCGTGCTGGTCTTCCCGGCCCTGACGCTGAGCTATCTTGGCCAGGGGGCGCTGGTGCTGTCGCATCCCGAAAAGGCATCAAACCCGTTCTTTCTGATGGCCCCCGACTGGGCCTTGCTGCCGCTGGTGATCCTGGCCACCTGTGCCACCGTGATTGCCAGCCAGGCGGTGATTTCGGGCGCGTTTTCGATGATGAAGCAGGCTGTGCGCATGGGGCTGTTGCCCCGGCTGGAGATATTGCACACCTCTGAAAGCCAGGTCGGCCAGATTTACCTGCCGAAGGTCAATGCCATACTGGCCATTGGCGTCATGGGTCTGGTTCTGGCCTTCGGCTCGTCGGCGGATCTTGCGTCGGCCTATGGTATCGCGGTCACGGGCGACATGGTAATCACTTCGATCCTGGCGGCCGTTCTTCTGGTGAAGGGCTGGAAGTGGTCACGGCTGCTGACAGGCCTTGTGATCGGCCCGCTTCTTCTTGTCGAACTGATCTTCCTTGCGGCGAACGGGACAAAGCTGCTGGATGGCGGCTATATCCCCGTGCTGATGGCCTCTGTCATGTGCCTGCTGATGTGGACATGGCTGCGCGGGTCGGCCCATGTCCAGACGCAATCACGCCGCCATTCGGTGACAATCGAAGCCCTGACGCAGATGGTCGGCACATCAAAACGGCTGCAAGATGTCTCGGGCACGGCTGTTTTCCTGACGGCCGATCCCGAAGTGGCCCCGGCGGCGCTGATGCACAACATCAAGCACAACCAGGTGCTGCACGCGCAGAATCTGATCGTGGGCGTCACGGTTGCGACCGTGCCCTATGTGCCCGAGGCGGAGCGGCTGGTGATCACCCCGATCAATGATCGCTTCACCCGGATCGATCTGGTTTTCGGCTATATGGAAGAAACCAATATCCCCAAGGCCCTGGCGCTGGGCCGCCGACGTGGCATCAAGTTCGACATCATGTCAACGTCCTTTTTCCTGAACCGCCGGTCGTTCAAATCCGACCCCAGGCGGGGTCTGCCTGCCTGGCAGGAAAAGCTGTTCATCGCCCTGACCAGAAACGCGGCCGATGCCACCAGCTTCTACCGCCTGCCGACCAACCGCGTGATCGAACTGGGCCAGCAGCTGGTGATCTGACGGTCAGTCACCAGCCCGTGCGGGGCAGGTGGTCTTGCTGCCCTGCGCGCTCAGCGGCCCGGTTTCAGGGGCAGCCGCACCCGGAACGGCACCCCGGCGCAGGCGCATAAGCCGGTGGCAGGCTGAGCTTCAGGGCAACGGCTGGCCGGATACATGCCTGGCAGCGGCAAGCGATGCCCTGTCGGCCGCCTCTGCAAGGCTGGCCCCCTGCAGCAGGGCTGCGGCAAGCGACCCGATGAACGCATCCCCGGCCCCATGGCTGCTGACGACCGGCACAGGCCTGGCCGGAATGCGATAGGCCGTACCATCCGGCCCGATACCGGCCAGTCCAAGCGCACCGGCGGTGACGATGACCGCAGCAAAGCGGTCTGCCAGCTGCCGTGCCGCAGCTTCGGCAGCGGGCAGGCTGTTCACCGCCGCTGTGCCCATCATTTCCGCCTCGACGGCATTCACCACCAGAATATCGATCAGCGGGATCAGGGCCGCAGGCAGGGCGCGCGCCGGGGCCGCGTTCAGCACGGTCCTGATCCGGCGCTGCCTTGCCTGGCGACAGGCGGCCAGATTGACGGTTTCGGGAATTTCGTTCTGCAGCAGCAAAAGCCCGACATCGGCCCACAGCGCATCCTGCGCCAGCCCGGCGGGATCAATGCGCTGGTTTGCGCCCGAAACGATGGTGGCGGCGTAGTCGCCCTTTTGGTCCACAATCGCCACGCTCATACCCGATCCGGCGTCGGGGATGGTGGCGACCCGGCGGTCGTCCACGCCCGCCGCCTGCAACGCGCCGCGCAGAAAGCTGCCGAAATCATCCCCGCCCACGGCCCCCACCATCCGGCTGGGCGCACCGGCCCGGGCGGCTGCGACCGCCTGATTGCCGCCCTTGCCCCCGAACTTCGGAAACCAGGCCGTGCCAACGGCGGTCTCATCCCGGCGCGGCAGATGGGGGGCCGCCACCATGATGTCGTAATGCAGGCTGCCAACGGTCAGGACGGTTGTGCGGGTCATCGGGGCCTCAATCTTTTCGGGGGGCGCGCGGAACGGGCCGACCATGATGCCGATCCCGCCCGCTGGCAACCGCCGGGCCGCAGGGCATCTTCCGGGCGCGGCAGGCAGGGCGGCCGCAGCGATTCGCCGTGACCTGTCGCAGGCTGCGGGCGCAAGCCCCGCGCGGCTCAGGCGGCGGAAAGACCCCAGATGCGCTGCGCATTCCCCGACGCAAAGGCCCGACGTTCATCCGGCGATGCGCCCGCCGTCAAGGCATGGGTCGCTTCCACCCAGCGCTCCAGCGAGGCGTGCAGGGTGCAGACCGGGCTGTCGGACCCCCAGACAACGCGGTGCCAGCCGAAAGCACCGATCACATGCTCGACAAAAGGACGCAGGCTGTCCACGCTCCAGTCCGCCGTGCCATAGGCGGTGATCCCCGAAATCTTGGCATTGACATGCGGACGCCGGGCCAGATCGGTGATCATCGCCGCCCAGCCGGCAAAGTCACCTTCGGTGATCGCCGGCACACCGCAGTGATCCAGCACAAAGCTGGTGCCGGGGCAGGCATCCACCAAGGCCAGCGCCAGGGGAAGCTGGCGTTGCAGCATGCAGATGTCAAAAGGCAGGCCCGCCGGGCCAAGCCGCGCCACGTTCTCGCGAAACAGCGGCAGTTGCGAAATCCGGTCATCGACCACATGCAGAACCCGGCGGATGCCGCGCACTGTCCGGCGGTCTTGCCGCTCCAGCCAGGCGGCAAAGCCCGGTGATTCGGGGCGGGCGGCGGAAATCACCCCGCGCAGCAGGCTGCCGGGCTCAGCCATCTGCGCGGCGACCCAGGCCGTCTCGGCGTCGATATCGGCCTCTGCGACGTCCACCTCCATGTGCAGGGCACCGGTGATGCCCAGCCGCGCGGCACGATCCGCATAGTCGGCCAGCGTCCAGTCACGGTCCAGCGCGGGCACCCCGGCAAGCCAGGGGTAGGACAGGCGCTGGCGGTCGATCAGATGCAGATGGGTATCAAACAGCATGGTGTCCTCCGCCGGTTGGGTCACGGCCGGTCCAGTCGCCGCGCTGCCCCGGTCCGACCTTACCCCGCGCAACCGGATGCCTGCCAGTCCCTTCTGCGGGCCAGGCGGATGCGGCGGCTATTGCCTTGCACCGACAAAGCGCGCCAGCTTGCCCAGCGTCTGCTGCCCCAGGTCTGCGGCACCAAAGCCCCTGGCGGCCCGGAACGCGGCCGCGGTGCTGAAGATCATGCCCAGCGTCACCGTTGTTGCCCCATCCGCCTCGTCGAACGAGGCCCAGGCATCGGCATGCCTGGGGCCGTTTTCACCCCAGAGCAGGGCATAGGCGATGCGGTCTTCGGCCCGCACCTCTCCATAGCGGTGGTGGTTGGGAAAGACGGTGCCGTCCGGCGCGATCATATCGAACACCCAATCGCCGCCGCTGCGCAGATCAATGCGGTTAGTGCGGCAGGAAAACCCCTCGGGGCCCCACCATTGCGGCAGGGATTCGGCATTTGCCCAGGCCCCCCAGACCAGGTTGCGGGGTGCCCGGATCACGCGCTGCAGGATCATGGTCCGTTCGGCCACGGCCACCAGATTGTCCAGCCCGGTGCCAAAGCCCTGCCGGTAGCCCGCCGCCATGTCTTCGGCCAGCGACGACAGCTGCACCGTGACGGTCAGATGGCTGCCGTCGCCCAGGGGGGTGACTTCAGCCGTCACCAGCGCCGCCGACCGGGTCACGCCGTCAGACGAGACCACCTCGCAGGTCACGCTGCGCTGTGGGGGCTGCACCACCAGCCAGCCTGCGTCGCAGCGGATGTCTGGCTGTCCGTCCACCCTGCAGATGGATATCTCGCGCCCGCCAACTCCGGGATCGGCTTCCAGATAATCCACCGTGACCGTGGGCGAGGGGGCTGACCAGACGGCACGGGCGGCGGGCGCCGTCCAGACCTGCCACAGGGTTGCGGCAGGGGCCGCCACCCGCCGCTCGAACGTCAGGGTTTCAAAGCGGGCGCTCATGCGGCCAGGGTCCTGGCATAGGCTTCCAGCTGGGTCGTCACCGTGCCCCAGCCATCGAAAAAGCCCATGTCGCGATGTGCCTTGCAGGTCTCGGCAGAGCGGTGGCGGGCAATGGCCGTATAGGTGGTGCCCCCGCCGGGCGCATCGGCCAGAAGCAGGATCGCGGTCATGAAAGGTTCCGGCACCGGTTTCCAGCCTTCGGTGTAGGTATCTGTGAACACAAGCCTTTCACCCGGAACCACTTCAAGGTAGACGCCCTTGTTGTCCATCACGGTGCCATCAACATCGAAAGTCGTGTTGAACCGCCCGCCGACCCGCAGGTCGATGTCCACCGATGTGACCCTGTTCGGGGCCGGAATGAAGAAATGCGGGATATGCCGGGGCTGGGTCCAGCAATCCCAGATCAGCTGCCTTGGCACGGCGAGCCTTCGGGTGAAGCTGAGATCGGTGGTCGGATCAAGGTCCGGCATCATCGGGCGTTCTCCTGCATCAAGGTCATCACAGGGGCGTCCGGCCGACCGGGCCGGTTTTCCCAAAGGACGCGCCGGGCCCGACAGGGCATGAAGAACCGGGAAAAGGCCGCGATCATCCTAAACCTCTGGCCGCAAGTATCCGCCCTGTTGCGCCCTGCGGCAAGGAAAGACTGCGGTCGCGGCCACCCCAGGGGCAGGGAAACTGCCGGTGACCGGCACAGGGGGCCCGATTGCGCCGGGACCGCAGCGGGCCAGAGACGGCGCGCTTGACCGGCGGTCCGGGGCAGGGGGTGGCACGCTGAAGCACGCGCGCGCCGCACCAGCCTGATTCTGGTGACCCTGCCCGAAACAACGCCCGTGTCCGAAGCCGCCAGCCTGGAGCGGGACCTGCGCCGGGAACAGATCGAACCCTGGGCCTGGGGGATCAACCGGGCCATGGCGCGGACTGGCACGACCGACCCGCTGCTGTAAAGGCGCATCGCCTCCGAGGCGGTTCAGATCGCCCCGGTCCGCCGGGGCCTGTCGCAAAGGCGTTGTCTTCTGCCCTTTTCGCCGGATCCGCTGGTCGGTGTGTCACGGCTTCTGGCCCTGTCCCGGGTCCGGGCGATCCGCGCAGCCTGGTTCGGTTGGCAGCCCGTCCCGCCCTGTCCGGGGAAGCTGACGCGGCTGCCAGACGTCTCGGGGTTTTCTTCCCAAGCGGCTGCGCGCCATGTCGTGCCCCCGTTTTCGCACGTCACCGGGCGCGCCTTGCCTCAACCGTCATGAGGTGCCCAAAGGGCAAGACAGGCCCGCCTCAGACGCTGACCCCGAAAATCCGGCCGACACCGGCGGTGATGGCCATGGCCGCAGCCCCCCAGAACAGGACGCGGGCGGTGGCGGGCAGCAGGGGTGCCCCGCCGGCCCTGGCACCGACGGCACCCAGCCCCGCCAGACAGACCAGCGTGGTGACGACGACGGCGGGAATGATCAGGCCGTTCGGCGCAAGGGCCGCAGCGGCGAGGGGAAGGGCGGCGGCACCCGTAAAGGTGACGGCCGAGGCGAAGGCCGCCTGCAACGGATTGGCTGTATGGACTTCGGACAGGCCAAGCTCGTCGCGGATATGGGCGGCGAGCGCATCTTTTTCCGTCAGCTCGCGGGCGACAAGGGCGGCTGTTGCCGGCGACAGGCCGCGCGATTCGTAGATCGAGGCGAGTTCGGCCTGTTCCGCTTCGGGGGTGTCAATCAGCGCCTGCCGTTCGCGGGCGATATCGGCACGCTCGACATCCGATTGCGAGCTGACCGAAACATACTCTCCCGCCGCCATCGACATGGCACCTGCGGCCAAACCCGCTGCCCCGGCCACCAGAACAGCGGTCGGACCGGGATCGGCGGCGGCCACGCCCACGATCAGCGATGAGACCGAGACGATTCCGTCATTCGCGCCCAGCACGGCTGCCCGCAGCCAGCCTGCGCGGTCGATGTAATGCAGTTCCTCATGGGCGGATGTATAGGCAAGCGTCATCTGATGTGCTCCCGTTTCTGAAGGATCGCGCCATGCAGACCTGTGCAGGCGGAAAAGCCGGTATCTTTGCCCGCAAGCGGCGACGTCAGGCGCAGCGGTGGTCCGATGCGGCCGGCACGGGTCCGGACGATGGCAAGCCCCGCGCCGGCATCTTTGCCCCGCACAACACGGCCGGGCAGGGCGGCCGGATCGGCCATCGGCACCGGGGGCCATCGTTTACAACGCGAGGTGTGCCGTCAAGGTCCGGCGTGATCCAAACCGGGCCTGCATCACCGTGGCGCAAGGCCGTCCCGATCCGATTGTGGCAGATGATCGCCACGCCACCGGGGCGGTTCCGGCGCAATCGGCCGCGTCGGACAGCGGCAGCCGCCGCGCGCCGCCGTCCCGTGCAAGCTGCATCAGCCGTTCCGACAGGCGTGTCAGACGCCGCGGCGTGGCCTTTGCCTTTTCTGCCCGGCGCGCCGTTTCGGGGGTGGCCACAGCCCGGCGCAGGCACCGGACCTGCGCCAGCGCAGCGGCCAGGGCGTGCGCAGGTCATGCGCCGCACCGGCGGCAAAGCTGCACTTTGCCTTGAATGCCTTTCCAAAAGGGCAGGCCGTTGGTTCAGCGGTCGGACAAATGGATACAGGTCCACCGCTGCCTCAGGCCCGGATCCCCTGCCCGAGGATCCCGCGGGCCACGGTCACCAGGTAGGCCCAGTCATCAATGCTGGTGCTGGCCACGCTGCGCTTGCTGTCGATGGTCAGGAAGGAATGGCCGTGGACAAACGACCACAGCATATAGGCGCAGGCCTGCACATGGGGGTCATCGGGCGGCAGGCCAAGGCAAGCGGCGGCGCAACGGACAACCACGCCAAAAGCGTCTTCGCCCTTGGCCCGCAGGTCGGGGTCATTCTCATGCCCCTCGGTCAGCCCGAAGGCCAGCCGGAACACGCCCGGCTCGGTCCTGGCGAAGCTGACATAGGCAAGGCCCACGGCCGCGACAGCCTCGACCGAACCTGCCGGATAGGTGGCGGCACCCGCCTCCATCGCCGCGCGCAGGCGGTCCATCGCCTCGCCGACCACGCCGCGCAGGATTTCGGCGCGGTCCCTGAAGTGCTTGTAGGGTGCGGCTGAACTGACGCCTGCGCGTCGTGCCGCCTCGGCCACTGAAAAGCCGTCGGGGCCATGGGTTTCCACCAGGTCGCGCACCGCCGCGATCATCTGCGCCCGCAGATCGCCGTGATGGTAGGCGGTTCTTGCGGGCACTGTCCGGGCGGCGGGATGTTCGGTCATTCCGGGGTCTTTCGTTCGGGGAACCTGCGCTTCTGGCGGATAAAGTTAGCAACTCTTACTTCCAGGGGCAATAGCGGCACAGAGGGCTTGTCAAAGTGAGTGATTCTCACTTATGTAAGTATCACTCACTTACACGGAGGGTGCTGTGATGGCCGCCAATGAAGGATCGGGTTTTCGAAAGACGCTGCGCCGGGCGGTGGCCTTTGCCGTGACACTTGCCGTCTTCGGCGGGGCGACGCTGGCGGGTCTTGCCGGTTACGCAAAGATCGCTGGCCAGACAGAGGTGACCGCAGGCCCGGCCGCGCCGATCACCTCCGTAGGGGTGATGACCGTGGCACCCGCCGATGGCTATGCCGTCACCCGCCGCTTCACCGGTCAGGTCGAGGCGGCAGCGCGGACGGATCTGGGTTTCGAACTGGGTGGCCGCATCACCGGGGTGCTGGTGGAGGAAGGCGATCTGGTGGCCGCAGGTGCGGTGCTGACGCGTCTGGACACCAGCGCGCTTGTCCCCGAACGGGCGGCGCTGGTGGCCGAACTTGCCGCCATGGCCGCCGATGCCGAACTTGCCCGCCTGACGCTGGCGCGCAATGACACCCTGACCGAACGCGGGGTCCGGTCCGTCGCGGCGCAGGACGACGCGCGGCTGACGCTGGCGCGGGCCGAGGCCGGAATGGCGGCGGTCCGGGCGCGGATTGCGGGGGTCGATGTGCGGCTGGACCAGTCGGTGCTGGTCGCCCCCTTTGCGGCGCGCGTCGGCGCGCGGCTGGCCGATCCGGGGCAGACGGTGGCAGCCGGGCAGCCCGTGCTGGTGCTGTTCGATGCGGGGCCCGCGCAGGCGCGGGTCGGCTTGCCGCCGGACCTTGCGGCGGGGCTGGCGGCGGGCGATGCCCTGCAGGTCGAGGCGGGCGGCGCGGTGCAGGAGGCCCGCATCCTGCAGGTGCGCCCCGATCTTGATCCCACGACCCGCAGTCGGTCGGTGGTGCTGACCCTGCCCGGCACGGCGGCCCTGGCACTGGGGGATACCGTTGCGCTGATCCTGGAACAGACCGTGGCCGAGCCCGGCTTCTGGGCGCCATTGGGCGCCCTGCGCGAAGGGGTGCGCGGCAGCTGGTCGGTGATGGCGGTTGAAGCGACGCCCGAGGGCGACCGCACCGTTTCCGCCGCCGTCGAGGTGATCCACAGCGACGGCGCGCAGGTGTTTCTGCGCGGTGCCCTGCCCCCCGGCGCGCGGATCGTGGCGCAGGCGCCCGACCGCGTGGCACCGGGTCAGATCGTTCTTGCCCTGGCGGAGTGACCGATGGACACGCTTTTCTTCCGCCAGCCTCGTCTGGTGATCCTGACGCTGATGATCATCCTGTCGGCGGGTCTGTCATCGCTCGTTTCCATCGGGCGACAGGAAGATCCGACCATCACCAACCTCTTCGCCACCATCACCACTGTCTTTCCCGGTGCCGATCCTGCGCGGGTCGAGGCGCTGGTGACCGCCAAGATCGAGACGGAACTGCGCACCATCCCCGAGATTGCCGAGGTTTCCTCCACCTCAGCCACCGCCATTTCGGTGATCTCGGTGGAACTGGTGGAAACCGTGCCGCCCGAAATGATCGAGCAGCTGTGGGCGCAGGTCCGCGATGCGGTGGACGAGGCGCAGCGCGATTTCCCGCCGGGCGTATTGGAACCGGACTTCAACAGTGATGGCGCGGGGGGCTATGCCGCGATCTTTGCCCTGACCCTGCCCGACGGCTTCAGCCTGACCCGCGCCGCGCGTGAGGCCGAGGCGCTGGCCGATGCCCTGCGCCGTGTGCCGGGAACCAGCCTTGTCGATCTGCACGGCCTGCCAGAGGAAGAGGTGCTGGTCACACTGAATCCCGACCGGATCGCCGCCCTTGGCCTGACCGCAGATGCCGTTTCGGCCGCCATCCGCGCGGCGGATGCCAAGGTGCAGGCGGGCCGCCTGCGCGGGGACGAGACTGATCTGGTGCTGGGCATCACGGGCGAGATCACCTCGCTGGACCGCCTGCGCGCCGTGGTCCTGCGCGAGGATGCCGGCGGCCGGGTGACCCTGCTGGGCGATGTCGCAGACATCACCCGTGGCCCGCGATTGCCCCTGGCCGAGGCTGCGCTGTTTCAGGGGCAACCGGCGATCCTTGTCTCGGCCCAGCTGGGCGAGGGGTTGCAGGTGGACCGCTGGATGACGGATGTTCGTGCCGCCGTTGCCGCGCAGGCAAGCGGTCTGCCCTGGGGGCTTGCTGTCGAGACGGTCTTTGACCAAAGCCGCTACACCGCCGAAAGGCTGGCCGCAGTGGGCGTGAACATGGTGCAAGGCGTGGTGCTGGTCTTGATCGTGCTCTTTGTCACGCTGGGCTGGCGGGCCGCGCTGATCGTGGCGATGGTGCTGCCGGTTGTCACCCTTGCCTCGCTTGCCACGCTGAACGCGCTGGGCGTGCCGATCCATCAGATGAGCGTGACGGGCCTGATCGTGGCGCTGGGCCTGCTGGTCGATGCCGCGATCGTGATGGCCGATGAGGTGGGCCAGCGCCTGCGCGCAGGCCATTCGCGGCTGGAGGCCGTGGGACAGTCCGTGCGGCGGCTGACGATGCCGCTGCTGGCCTCGACCGTCACCACGATCCTGTCCTTTCTGCCGCTTCTGCTGCTGCCGGGGCCTTCGGGGGATTTCGTAGGTTCCATTGCCACGGCGGTGATCGTGATGCTGGTCTGGTCCTTTGTGGTGGCCATCACCATCACCCCGGCGATGGCCGGCCTGTGGCTGCGGCAGGGCGATGGCGCACCCGCAGACCCCGGCCTGACGATGCGCATCTTCCGCGCCCTGCTGACCCTGTCGATGGCCAACCCTGTCCGCACCGTGGCCCTGTCGCTTGTGCTGCCGGTGCTTGGCTTTCTGTCGCTGCCGCTGCTGACACCGCAGTTCTTTCCCGGCGTGGACCGCGACCAGTTCCATATCGAGGTGGACCTGCCCCCCGGCACCGGCATCGCCGAGACGCTGCGTCTGGTGGAAGAGATCGACGCCACGCTGGCCACCGAGGATGGTATCGCCGACGTGGCCTGGGTGGTGGGCCGCTCTGCCCCCGCCTTCTACTACAACATGGTGGGTGACCGTGATCAGGCCCCGGCCTTTGCCCAGGCCCTGATCCGCACCGACAGCCCCGCCG
Organism: Rhodobacter sp.; assembly: GCA_020250175.1. GTDB lineage: Bacteria > Pseudomonadota > Alphaproteobacteria > Rhodobacterales > Rhodobacteraceae > Aliitabrizicola. Next base: position 2,807 of record JADCEN010000036.1, on the reverse strand, counting down.
CGACTGAAAGCCTGCTGGCCCGGTTGCAAGCCAGCCTGCCACCCCGCTTTTCGCAGGCGCGCTTTGTGATCCGCGGGCTGACCCAGGGCCCGCCCGTCAACGCGCCCCTTGAACTGCGCCTTGTGGGGCAGGATATCGACGCGCTGCGTCAGGCGGGCGACACGTTGCGCGCTTATCTGTCGCGTGTGTCCTCTGTCACGATGGTCCGCACGGGAATCGCGGGCGGCGCGCCCAAGCTGACGCTGGCGGTGGACGAGGCGCAGGCGCGGCTTCTGGGCCTTGACCTGGGGCAGGTGGCCCGGCAGATGGAGGCGGGGCTGGAGGGTGTGACCGGCGGATCCCTGCTGGAGGGGACCGAGGAATTGCCCGTCCGCGTGCGCCTTGGCGCGGGTCTGCGCGGCTATCCGGTGGCAATCGGCGACATGCCCATCCTGCCCCCGGGGGCCGTGCAGATTGCCGCCACCGGGGCCTTTCCGGGTGTGCCGCTTTCCACCCTGGGCACCCTGCGGCTGGAGCCTTCGGAAAGCACGATCAGCCGGCGCAATGGCGAGCGGGTAAACAACGTGCAGGCTTACCTGATGCCCGGCGTCCTGCCGGCCGTGGCGCTGGCCGAGGCGATGGCGCTGCTGGAGGCCGAAGGCTTTGCCCCGCCACAAGGGATAAGGCTGGAAACCGGCGGCGATTCCGACGCCCGCAACAGCACGATGCAGGCGCTTGTCGCACCCTTGGGCCTGATCATCACCCTGTCGATTGCGATTGTGGTATTGACCTTCAATTCCTTCCGCCTGACGCTGATTTCCTTTGCCGTGGCGGGCCTGTCGGCGGGCCTGTCGATCCTGTCGCTGGCGGTGTTCAGCTATCCCTTCGGGATCAATGCCATCATCGGGGTGATCGGCTCTATCGGGGTGTCGATCAACGCCGCCCTGATCGTGCTGTCAAGCCTGCAAGAGGATGCGCGCGCCAGTGCGGGCGACCGGGCAGCGATGGTAGATGTGGTGGCGGGGTCATCCCGGCACATCGTCTCGACCACCGTCACCACGGTCGGGGGGTTTCTGCCGCTCATCCTGGGCGGGGGCGGGTTCTGGCCGCCCTTTGCCATGTCCATCGCGGGCGGTGTGGCGCTGTCGGTGATCCTTGCCTTTGCCTTCACACCCCAGATGTTTGCCCTGACCCTGCCCCGGCGCAGGGCGGTGCCCTTGGCGGTTGCAGCCGAATGACCCTTATCCGAAGGACCCTTCCGGAGCGAACCTGAAACCCCGCGTCGGCCGCCGCGCCTTGCCCTCAGCGCCAGAAATGGCATTGGCCGCGCCCTTGCCACGGCCTTGCCGCCCACGGGCTTCAACCTTGTGCCGCCCGCCCGGCGTGGGGAAGTGCCGGACGCGCCCGGCTGATTCGGGGGAAGCGCCCCTGGAAATCTGATGTCGCGGCGGCGGTTGGATCGGGTCCAGGGGCGTCTTCCTGAAAGGGTGACGCAATGATTTCGATTGTGACGGGTCTGCAGGATGGTCCGGCCCCCGGACGGGGAACGCCGCGCGTCATGACCTTCCGGCGGTGTCGGCGCCTGCCGTTGCTGCCGTGATCCTGTGCTGCGGGTCCTGTGCCGACCCTGCCGCCCGTGCCGGGGACCGGGAGCGGGGGCTTCTGGAATTTCCGTCTCTGGAGAACGGGTTGCCCGGCTGTGACAGGGTCCTGCGGCTGTTCCGGCCCCTTGATCCCGTGGCGCTTTCGTCCGCCCTGAACCTTGATATCCGCGTCGGGCGACCGCATCCCGGTCATGGCTTGCAGGTCCACCGGATCAAGGCCCGCAATGCCTTCGGCAGGGGGGCGTGATGGCCGCCCCCTTGAACCTGACGGCAGATGCCCCTGCAAGGCGATGGCACAGAGGCCCGACCACGCCTGCCAGACCGGGCAGGTTCGGGCCATGACCAGGATCAGGCGCAGGACCGCCAAGCGGCCCGCCCCGCACAGGGCCACCCAGACGGACAGGCAGGATGCCTGCCGGGGCGACGCGGATCGAACGGGTCTGCAATCCTCCGGCCAGGTCTTGGGAACACATCCGCAGACGCAACAGACGCAACCGGATTTGCGGGCAACTTTGGGCGATTATATACTTGACAAAGCAAGCACCGGATAGCATTGTGGGTTCAAGGAGATACCGCCATGAACCTTTCCGACCCCATCTTCCACGACGACAACGCCGCCCGCAGCTATATGGAAGCGCAGCGTTGGGCTGATGGTGTCGTCTGCCCGCACTGCGGCGGCGTGGAGAAGTGCAAGCGCCTTGAAGGTGCCAAGCATCGCCCCGGCCTGTTTCAATGCGGCGATTGCCGCAAGCAATTCACAGTGACCGTGGGCACGATCTTTGAACGCTCCAAGGTTTCTCTGTCCAAGTGGATGCTGGCAACGCACCTGATGGCTTCATCAAAGAAGGGCATGTCGGCCCATCAACTGCATCGCTCAATTGGCGTCACCTATAAGACCGCTTGGTTTATGTGGCACCGTATCCGCGAAGCGATGAGCGGCGATGCACCTGCCGGTTTTGGTTCGGGTGGCGGCGTTGTTGAAGTTGACGAAACTTTCATCGGTCGCGAACCCGGCAAGGAAGTGAAGCGCGGCGTCGGTCACAAGATGAAGGTTCTGACCCTCGTGGATCGCACCACGGGCAAAGCTGAGAGTGTCCGGCCTTCTGTGTATCTGTGATCTTGTCCATGCTTCCTGAGAGGAGCAATGACAATGACGATTTCAAACGAACTGCTGGACGAGTTGCTGAAGGGCTGCAAGCGACCTGAAGATCTGCTTGGCGATGC
>JADCEN010000035.1 GCA_020250175.1 Rhodobacter sp. | reverse complement strand
GGGCAACCCATCCGGCCGACCACGCCGCAGTTCCCGGCCGATCGTGCTCCGCGCACGCCCCAAAAGCTCGCCGATCTCCCGAAGGCTCGCACCGCGACGATGCTCCGCCAAAATCACGCCACGTTCCTCGCCGTCGAGGTGTTTGTATCGTATGTCCATCGCAACATCCTATGCCCTGCAGGCCCTGGGTGTTGCACTTGAAGTTTGAGTCTAAGCTGCCCGTAGCGGCAATTCCCCCCCGGAATCAGCCCCGATTGCCGCGACAGACCGCGTTTGACTGCGCTGCTTCCTGTTGCCTCACCCGGGGCAATCACGCATCCGGGGTCACACGAGGAACAGTCAAATGGCCAAGGCCAAGACCATCAACGCAGACTACAGCTTCCTCGCTGCCAGCAGCGCCACGGCCTTCGTTTTGCACTTCGACCCGTCCAGCAGAGCGTCCAGTACGACCGCCCGCGTCGATCCCTTGCGCGCTGCATCTGGTCTGCGCTTGGCTCGCACAAGGTGCGCCGCCGGGTCAACGCCCCGTTGCGCCAGCAGCGCGTTCACATGGGCATGCCCGTCCAGCCTGTCATGGATGACCTGCACGCGCAGGCGGAGCAATGCGCCTATGACCGTTTTGTCCAGCACGGGCAGATTCCAGACATATGCCGTTAAATCCGCGATTAAATCATGGTGCTCTTGCTGCGTAAGCCCGGATACCTGTGAGCAGAAAATGATTGGAAGATCGGCCTTGGCCCGTCAGCCCGGTATCTCATCCTGATGTTCGCCCAGTTTCGGGGCGGGGCGGTCCAGGGCCAGGGTGGCCTCCGAGAAGGTGAAGGGGGACCGCACGCCGGGCACGCCCTGCACGGTGATCTTCAGGCCGCGATGGATGATCTGGGGATCGGCGAAAACCTCGGCCAGGTCGTTGATCGGGCCGGCGGGCACGCCTTCGGCCTCGCAGGCGGCCAGAAGGTTGGCCTTGGACCAGTGCCGGGTGGCATCGGCCAGACCTTCGGTCATGGCGGCGCGGTTGGCGATGCGGTCGGCATTGGTGGCAAATTCCGGGGCCGCCGCCATGCCGGGAAGGCGTAGCAGGGTGCAAAGCCTGCGGTACTGCGCATCATTGCCGGTGGCCAGGATAATCCAGCCATCGGCACAGTCGAACACCGCATAGGGGGCAAGGTTGGGATGGGCGTTGCCCATCCTGCGCGGCGCGGTGCCGGTGGCCAGAAAGTTCATCGCCTGATTGGCCATGATCGAGGTGGCGACATCGAGCAGCGCCATGTCGATATGCTGGCCGCGCCCGGTGGTACCGCGCTGATGCAGGGCAGCCAGAATGGCGGTGGCGGCATAGACGCCGGTGAAAATGTCGGTCACGGCGACACCGACCTTTTGCGGCTGGCCGTCGGGTTCGCCGGTGACGCTCATCAGCCCGGCCATGCCCTGGATAATGAAATCATAGCCGGCGCGGTGGGCGTAGGGGCCGGTCTGGCCAAAGCCGGTGATCGAGCAGCAGATCAAACGCGGGTTGAGCGCCGAAAGTGCGGCGTAATCCAGCCCGTATTTCGCAAGGCCCCCGACCTTGAAATTCTCGATCACCACATCAGCCCCGGCCACGAGGCGGCGCACCATTTCCTGGCCTTCGGCTGTGCGGAAATCGACTGTGACGGATTTCTTGCCCCGGTTGGTGGCATGAAAATAGGCCGCCGACCTGTCCTGATCGCGCTCGATGAAGGGGGGGCCCCAGCGGCGGGTATCATCGCCTTCGGGCGCTTCGACCTTGATCACATCCGCGCCAAGGTCTGCCAGAATCTGACCGGCCCAGGGACCGGCCAGAATCCGGGCCAGTTCAATCACGCGCAGTCCGGCCAGGGGGGCTGGCACGGATCAGCCAGCCAGCTTTCCGTCGAGGATGACCTTAAGGTCCTCATAGCTCATGTTGCTGTGCGGCTCGCCGTCGATGATCAGGGTCGGGGTGCCTTCGACCTTGTCCGTCTCCATGTTTTCCTGAAACCGGGCCACCATCGCCTCGGCCATCCCGGCATCTTCCAGGCAGGCCTGGATCGTGGCGTCATCCATTCCGGCGGTGCGGCCGATTTTCTTGAGGTTTTCCACCACAGCCGCCGGGTCTTCAGAGGCTGCCCATTCCTTTTGCTGGTCAAACAGCATCGAGGAAATGCCGAAATAGCGCGTCTCGCCGCCGCAGCGGGCGACCATCGCGGCCCAAAGACCGTAGCGGTCGAAATAGACCTCGCGGAAGACAAACTTCACCTTGCCGGTGTCGATATAGTCTTTCTTCAGGTCCTTGAACACCGTCTCATGGAAATGCGCGCAATGCGGGCAGGTGTAGGAGGCATATTCCACCAGCGTCACCGGGGCATCCGCAGTACCCAGGACCATGTCCGGCACCTCGGGCAGGGGCGCGGTACTTGGTGCTTCGGACGTGGTCGCTTCCTGTGCCGAGGCGGCCAGCGGGCCTAGATCGGTCATGGCCGGTGTCCGGGGCTGGCCAAGCCAGAGCGCCGCCCCAAGGGCCAGAATCAACGCCGCCGCGAGACTGAGTTTCTGTGTCATCTCTTGCCTTTTCATGTCCTTGATCTGGTCAGGAAATTCAGGGTCAGCGACTCCAGCGCGGCCCGAAGCCCATCGTCCTTGACGCCCCGGGCCGCAGCGCTGGCTTCGCGGCACAGGGCCGGGTCCGCCGTTCGCGGTTCGGCAGGCGGTGCCCGGCCGAAGTCCGCCTGCCCTTCGGCAAAACCGGCCGGGGCGGTCTGCGTGATCGCGATGCGGGAAATCGCCGCATAGCCGTAGCAGGCGTTCACCCGCTCGCGCAGTTTGGGAAGCTGCATCTGCATCATGGGGGCCTGCGCCGAGGTGGTGAGCAGCGTCAGCGTGGCCCCGAAGCCGTCGCGGCTGTAGCCGACCTTTACGGGGCGGGTCACGCGGGCCAGATCCTCGCCCGCGATGTCGGACCAGTGTGTCAGCAGCCGCGCCACGGCGAAACCGCGTTTTTCGCCCGCGCTGCGGATCCGTTCGCCCAGCAGCGACGACGCCGCCTCGAACCCGCGCAAGCGGCGCGCGGAGGAAGACGGGGGGGTGGGCGCACGGGTCATCTGGCGGTATCCTTTGTTGCAGCTATCTTAGGCAGAGAAGCGGCACATGCCAGCCAAATGGCGCAGACAGGGACATAAAGATTGCGTGACGGGGGTTTGGCGCAAGAGCTTCTGACCTGGTACGACCACAACGCGCGGGTGATGCCCTGGCGCAGCGGCCCGGCAGAGCGTGCGGCGGGGGTGCGGCCCGATCCCTATCGTGTCTGGCTGTCGGAAGTGATGCTGCAGCAGACGACGGTGGCGGCAGTGCGCGCCTATTTCCTGCGCTTTACCGCGCGCTGGCCGGATGTGGCGGCGCTGGCGGCGGCGGCGGATGCCGATGTGATGGCGGAATGGGCGGGCCTTGGGTACTATGCCCGCGCGCGCAACCTGCTGGCCTGCGCCCGCGCTGTTGCGGCAGGGCATGGCGGGCAGTTTCCGGCGACGCGCGATGGATTGATGGGCCTGCCGGGGATCGGCCCCTATACCGCTGCGGCCATCGCGGCGATTGCCTTTGACCAGCCGGTCGCGGTGGTGGACGGCAATGTCGAACGCGTTATGGCGCGCCTGTACCGGGTGGAAACCCCCTTGCCCGCCGCAAAGCCCGAACTGGTACGGCTTGCGGCGGGACTGACCCCGCAGCAGCGCCCGGGGGATTATGCCCAGGCGGTGATGGACCTGGGCGCCACGATCTGCACGCCGCGCAGCCCGGCCTGCGGCCTGTGTCCCTGGACCGGGGCCTGTGCCGCCCGTGCTGCGGGGGTACAGGCAGACCTGCCGCGCAAGACCGCGAAACCGGCCAAGCCCCTGCGGGCGGGGCGGCTGTGGATTGCCCGCCGGGCGGATGGGGCGATGCTGCTGGAAACACGACCGGAGCGGGGCCTGCTGGGCGGCATGCTGGGCTGGCCGGGCAGTGACTGGGACGGCGGCGGCGGCCCTGCCCCGCTGGAGGCGGACTGGCGCGATGCCGGGGCCGAAGTGCGCCACACCTTCACGCATTTCCATCTGCGGCTGGATGTTTCCGTGGCCGAGGTCAGCGTGGCAGCCGCGCCCATGCGGGGCGCGTTCCTGCCGCGCGGTGCGTTCCGGCCATCGGACCTGCCGACGGTGATGCGCAAAGCCTGGGACATTGCCGCAGGGGCGCTGAACGCCGCCTGACGGAAAGGTGCCCGCCATGCGGACATGGCGGGCCAGGTCGCTTTCCCGGCTTGAGGGAAAGCAGGCGGCAACTGAAGGGCGCGGGGTAAGTGGGGATCAGTGGGTATGGCCATCCACCATTTCGGCGCGGATCTGCTGGCGCAGAAGGTCGATGGGAACCATCTGGCCATCGCGGCGAAAGTGCCAGTAGGTCCATCCGTTGCAGGACGGTGCCCCTTCCATCGCGGCACCGACCTGATGGATCGACCCGGTCACGTCCGGGCCGACAAGCGTGCCATCGGCCCGGACGCGGGCCGTCTTGCCGCGCGGCGAGGTCAGCACCTCGCCCGGGCGCAGCATGCCGCGTTCCACCACCTGGCCGAAGGGCACGCGCGGTTCGGACCGCCTTGATCCGGTGATCTCCAGCGCTGACCGGTCATGGGCGCGCACGCGGGACAGGCGTTCGGCGGCAACTGCCCGGTAAGCCTCTTCCCGTTCGATGCCGATGAAGCTGCGGCCCAGCATCTTTGCCACAGCCCCGGTGGTGCCGGTGCCAAAGAACGGGTCCAGCACCACATCGCCCGGATGGGTGGTGGCGACAAGGATGCGGTGCAGCAGTGCCTGCGGCTTTTGCGTGGGGTGGGCCTTGTCGCCGCTCGCATCCTTCAGACGCTCGGCCCCGGTGCACAGCGGAATCACCCAGTCCGAGCGCATCTGCACGCCGTCATTCAACGCCTTCAGCGCTTCGTAATTGAAGGTGTACCTGCTGGATTCTGCGCGGCTGGCCCAGATCAGGGTTTCATGGGCGTTGGTCAGGCGCTTGCCACGGAAGTTCGGCATCGGGTTCGACTTGCGCCAGACCACATCGTTCAGAATCCAGAAGCCCTGATCCTGCAGCGCGGTCCCGACGCGGAAGATGTTGTGATAGCTTCCGATCACCCAAAGCGCACCGTCCGGCTTCAGAAGGCGGCGGGCGGCGGCCAGCCAGTTACGGGTAAAGCGGTCATAGCTGGCAAAGCTTGCAAAGCGGTCCCAGTGGTCGTTCACCGCATTGACCATGGAATTGTCGGGCCGGTGCAGCTCGGCCTTCAGCTGCAGGTTGTAGGGCGGGTCGGCAAAGATCAGGTCGACGGACCTTGGCGGCAGGCTGTTCATCACCTCGATGCAGTCGCCGTCAAGTATCCGGTTCAGCGGAAGCACGGGTGCTTCCGGCGCTTTGGTCTTCGTCATCTCTTGCCTCTGCCCCTGCGGCTTTATGCCGTTTTGTTGCAGACAAGATGAGTCATTGATGATTCGCCGTCAAATTCTTTTTTGAATCAAGAGGTTACAGAAACATCTTGATACAAGATATTGTGGACGGGCTTGAACGAACGCCTATGCGCAGGGGTAACACCAAGTTTTTTCAGCGCCGCCACATGGTCCCGGGTGGGGTAACCTGCGTTGCGGTCCCAGCCGTAGCCGGGATGCTGTTGCGCCAAATCCACCATGATCCGGTCCCGGGTGACCTTGGCCACGATGGAGGCGGCGGCGATGGACAGGCAGCGCGCATCACCGCCGATGATCGCTTCGGCGCGGCAGGAAAGGTCGCGGGGAATCATGTTGCCGTCGATCAGCACATGGTCCGGCATGGCCGGAAGGGCCGCGATGGCGCGGCACATCGCCAGATGGCTGGCGCGCAGGATGTTGATCCGGTCGATCTCTTCGACCGAGGCATGGCCGATGCCGACATCGGCCATGTCCAGGATCAGCGCGCAAAGATGCCTGCGCCGGGTGGCTGTCATCTGTTTGGAATCCCTCAGGCCGGGCGGAATGCGGTCTGGATGCAGCCGCACGGCGGCGGCGGTGACAGGGCCGGCCAGCGGGCCGCGCCCGGCCTCGTCCACGCCGGCGATGAAAGCGGCACCTGTCGCGCGGGCGGCCAGCTCAAAGAAGAAGTCCGGTTTGTTCATGCCGCAAAATGCCCCGATGCGGCGGAAAAAGGAAAGGGGGCGATGGCTGCGCGGGTGCATTGAACGCACGCCGCCGGGGGCTAGCCGGGCGGCACAGATGACTGATGCCAGACACCGCCTTCAGCGCGGTCCAGCCGCGACCTGCCCGACGTCGGCGGTGGCGTCCTTCCCGTCGGCTGGTGCCTTTCGTGCAAGGTGTTCCCGGCATGGGCATGTTGGCTGCAAGCGCTTGACTTTCCTCACACCCGATCAAGCCCTCTGGATAGCAAGATCGAAAACAACAGAAGCCGGGACGAACGGTGTCCAGCCGGGTCAGCCGCGATGGTTTTGCAGAGTCGCGTTCCGTGGCGGTGCCCGGTCAGTAACGGCAACTTGAAGGCGCTGGCGGACGACATCCTTGGACAGCCTGGGGCTTCAAGGTCGCGCCCAAGTCCTGCCTGAAATCTGCTGGGTCCTGAAAACGCATCCCCGCCGCTTGCCGGACGGGAAAATCATCCTGATCCGCCGCAAAGGCGGCTTGCCGTTGCGGGCGGACCCCGAAACGCACCGCGTTTCCCCGCCCTACCCGGCGAATGCAGGGCGGGGGCTATGGCCCCCGGCGGACCTGCGGCACGCGCACCGCGCAGCCGGGGCGATGGCCCCGGCCGGACAGCACGGGGCGCGCGGAAGAGGTTCCTGTTTTCCAGCAAGCGGCCCATGCGGCCGGCGCTTTTTCCGCACCCTCTCAGGTATCTGACAATACAGAAACACTGGCGACCCCGGGACGACTCGAACGCCCAACCTAGTGATTAGAAGTCACTTGCTCTATCCAGTTGAGCTACGGGGCCGTGAGTGCTGTGATAGCGGTCTGGAAGGCGCTTCGCAACGCCGCCCTCTGTGCCAGGTGTTATGTTTCTGCATCCGTTTTCCGGGTCAAAGCCGGAACGTGGAAACAGGCCGCTCTGTCCGGTCGTGCGGCGCGGACGCTGATGGCCATTTGCGCCAGCGCGGGCAGCTGCGCAAGGCCCCGTCAGATCAGGCGCGTCATGAACACCGAATTGGGGTCTTCGACATAGCCCTGAAACGGCGGGCATTCGGCGAAACCGGCTTTTTCGTACAGCCTGCGCGCGGGCCGGAACAGGTCCTGTGATCCCGTCTCAAGGCTCAGGCGGACAAGGCCGGCGGCCTTCGCCTCGGCCATCAGGTGGGTCAGCATCAGGCGCGACAGCCCCCGTCCCCGCTTCTCGGCCAGAACATGCATCGACTTGAGTTCGGCATGGGCCCTGTCAATGCGTTTGTAGGCCCCCATCGCCACCGGCACGCCGGTATCGCGCATCACAAAGAAGGCGATGCCCGGCTGTGCCAATTGTGCGGCATCCATCATGTGGATGCTTTCGGGCGGGGTATCGGCATGCATCTCGGCGGTGTGGCGCTGCATCAGCAGGCCAAGGTCGGCCCCAAGCGGGCTTTCTGCCAGGATGCAGATCATCAATGCGTCCAGACACCCTTGCGGTCAGTCGCAAAGTTTTCGCCATAGCCGCGCGGCCGGATGTTCGGCTTGCGCGGCTTGGGGTCTGTCACCACATAGTCGATGCCGCGTTCGCGTGCGTAGTCTTCCGCAGCCTCGCGGCTGTCAAACGTCAGGCGCACCTGGCTTTGCGTATCCCCGGACGATGTCCAGCCCATCAGCGGATCAATCTCGCGCCCGGACTCGGCCATGAAATCAAGCGTCCAGCCCTTCGTCCTGGCCGTGCCGGATTGCATTGCGGTTCGGGCGGGCTGATAGATGCGGGCGCGCATAAGGTCCTCCGGCAGGGTTGGCCTGTTATCCCGAAGCTTTGCGCAAAGCGCAAGCGCCACATGACGGCGCAAAAACTGCGGACCGGCCCCGTGGTTTGGGCGGTGCGGGCAGGGCCAGCCGGGCGCGTCACGGCTGGCGGCAAGTTGCCGGATCCTGCCCCGGCCTTGGCTGGACCAACGCCAGCCCCAGCAGCATCACCGCCCCCGCCACCCAGACCAGCGGGCTGAACCGCTCGTCCAGCAGCAGCATCGCCCAGCCCACGCCCGCCGCCGTCACCACATAAGAAGTCTGCGTTGCAAACACCGCCCCCGCCGTGCGGGCCAGCCAGACGTAGCCGGCATACATGAAGGCATGGATCACCGATGACAGGATCAGCGCCTGTTCCGGCGCACCCCAGCTTTGTGCGGGGTCAATCCACTGGCCGCTGGCCAGCGTCAGCGGCAGCACCATCACCGCCCCGATGACCGAGGCCGCCAGCATCGCCTGCACCGGGTCCAGGCCCGCCGTGCCCCAGCGCGCCACCACATTGCCCTCGATGGCGTAAAACAGCGGGCCGATCATGGCGAACAGCACCCACCCCGCCCGGGTTTCTGCCGGCAGGCCCGCCTGGGGCAGTGCGATCAGGACCACGCCGGTCAGCCCGCAGGCCAGCCCGAGCAGGCGCAGCGCGCTGAAACGCTCCATCCCCAGCAGCAGTGCCAGCGGAAAGGCCAGGATCGGCACGGTGGAAATCAGGATCGACATGATCCCGGCAGGCAGATGTGCCACGGAAATGTAGAAGGCGGAATTGGGAATGAGGGTGCCGATCAGCGCAATCAGCGCGCCAAAGGCCAGCGTGCGCCGGGTCAGCGGCACGCCCCGCCACCGGACCGCCTGTACGGCACCCAGCACCAGGGCCCCGATCACAAGCTGCCAGAAGATCAGGCCAAAGAACCCGTGCCCCGAGGACACCGCGATCTTGCCCAGCGACTGCGTGCTGCCCCAGCCGATCCCCAGGGTCAGCAGCACCCCAAGCAACAAGAACCGGTGCGGCGGGTTCACGGCAGCGCCGCTTCCAGACGTCCGCCCAGCCGGACCATGCGGACCCGTGTCGCAAGCCCGCTGCGGTCATCGGTTTCAGCGTAGACGCCCGACAGCGTCGCCTCACCCGCCGCCGGTTCAAAACGCGCCTTCGCCATTCCGGTGATGAACCGCCGCAGCGGTTCGGCCTTGTCCATGCCGATCACCGAATTGTAGTCGCCGCACATCCCGGCATCGGTCTGATAGGCCGTGCCGCCTGGCAGCAGCTGCGCATCTGCGGTGGGTACATGCGTGTGGGTGCCGACAACCAGGCTTGCCCGCCCGTCGCACCAATGGCCCATCGCCATCTTCTCGCTGGTAGCCTCGGCATGGAAATCGATGATCGCGGCCTGCGCCAGCCCGCCCAGCGGATGCGCTTTCAGGGCCGCTTCCACCGCCGAAAACGGATCGTCAAAGGGGCGCTTCATGAAGACCTGGCCCAGCGCCTGCGCCACCAGCACCTTGCGCCCGCCGGTCGCCGGAAAAAGCCGCGCCCCGCGCCCGGGGGCTGCCTTGGCAAAGTTCAGCGGCCGGATCAGGCGCGGCTCGCCGTCGATGAATCCCAGCATATCCTTCTGATCAAAGGCATGATCACCCAGCGTCACGCAATCGGCCCCCGCCGCAAACAGCAGCCGCGCATGGTCGGGGGTCAGGCCGACACCGGACGAGGCGTTTTCGCCATTGACCACGACGAAATCGAGGCCCCAGTCCACCCGCAGGCGCGGCAGCCGGTCGCTGATCGCCGTGCGTCCGGCACGGCCCATGACATCGCCGAGGAACAGAAGCTTCATGACCCCCCCGATAGGCCCGGTCAGGCCAAAGGGCAAGGGGCCCAAACACGCGGCGGGACCCGGCGCGACCGCAGGGGTTTCGCACCCCCCGCCCCCCCGTGGGGCATTGCCGCGCCTGCGACGATGCAGCGACCCGCCCCCTGTGTCGGGCGGCGCAGATCAGGGCTGCAGCGGGATCAGCCCGGTTTCGGTCAGGATGGCGTCAAGCCGCTGATCGGTCGGCTCGACGGGCACTGCATCCACCTCTTGCGCCGCAAAGGCAAAGCCCAGGGCCAGCGTGGTGCCGCGCGCGCGCAGCCGCTCCAGCGTGCGGTCATAGAACCCCCCGCCATAGCCCAGACGATAGCCGCGCCGGTCAAAGGACAAAAGCGGCACGATCAGCACCTCCGGCTGCAGCCAGGCCCCTTCGGCGGGGATCAGCGCGCCGAAATCGCCCGCGACCATGGGGCAGCCGGGCGTCCATTCCCGAAACCGCAGCGGCAGGCCGGAGCCCGGGATCACCGGAACGCAGACCGGCCCCTGATGCGCGGCCATGGCCGGCAGGGGATCGATCTCGGTCCGCATCGGCATGTAGCCCGACAGCACCCGCCCCTTCATATCCCCCAGGAAATCGGCCAGAATCTCTGCCGCCTGGCCCTGCCCGGCCAGAAAGGCCGCCTTGCGCGCCGCAAAGGCAGCCCGGCGCGCCGTTGCCTTTTGTGCCGCAAGGGTCACAGCAGCAGCATCGTGGCAAAGCCGAGGAAGGCCAGAAAGCCCATCACATCGGTCAGCGTGGTAACAAATGTGCCCGAGGCAAGTGCGGGGTCCAGCCCCATGCGGCTGAGCGTCAGCGGCACCAGCACACCGCCCAGCGCGGCCACGACCTGATTGCAGATCATGGCAAGCCCCAGCACGATGCCAAGGCGGTGGTCCCCGAAGATGACAAAGCCCGCAAGACCCAGGATCAGGGCAAGCGCCAGGCCGTTCAGCGCGCCCGCCCCAAGCTCGCGCACCACCACGCGCCGCGCGTTCTGCGCCGTCAGATCCCGCGTGGCCAGGGCGCGCACCGAAACCGCCAGCGATTGTGTCCCGGCGATGCCACCGGTCGAGGCGACGATCGGCATCAGGGCGGCCAGGATCACAAGCGCGGCAATCGTGCCTTCGAATTGCGCGATCACCATCGCAGACAGGGATGCGGTAAACAGGTTGATGACCAGCCACGGCAGACGCCGCCGCGCCGTGGCGAAGGGGCCGTCCGAGACGTTCGAATCGTCGTTGACGCCTGCCAGACGCAGGATGTCTTCTTCATGCTCTTCGTCCAGCACGTTCATCGCGTCATCGATGGTGATCACGCCCACCAGACGGCCGTCCGCATCGACCACGGGGCAGGAAATCAGGTGATACTGGTTGAAGATATAGGCGACGTCGGCCTCTTGCTCGGTGACTTCGATGGTTCTGAAGCTGTCTTCGGCAATGTCGCGCAGCCGCACGTCGCGCTTCGAGGACAACAGCCGCCCCAGCGTGACATAGCCCTGCGGCTTCATGCGCGGATCGACCAGGATCACATGGTAGAACTGGTCGGGCAGCCAATCGGCCGCGCGCAGGAAATCAATCGCCTCGCCCACGGACCAGTGCTCGGGTGCGATCACCACCTCGCGCTGCATCAGCCGGCCGGCCGAACCTTCGGGAAAGGCCATGGCAGCCTGCACGGCGACCCTGTCGACATCCGGCAGCGCGTTCAGGATCATGTCCTGCTGCGGCTGTTCCAGGTCTTCCAGGATATCGACGACATCGTCGGTTTCCAGCTGTCGCACCGCGTCGGCCAGCACATCGCGCGGCAGGAATTCGATCACCTCTTCGCGGATCGAGTCGTCGATTTCCGACAGAATCTCGCCATCGATCCCGCCCGACCAAAGCTGCAGAAGGCTGCGCCGTTCCGACGGGCTGACCTGCTCCAGAAGGTCGGCGATATCGGCGGCGTGCAGCGGTGCCATCAGGTCAGTAAGGCGCTTTGTGTCCCCTGCATCGACGGCAGCCAGAATCGCGGCGATCCGCACCGGATCAAGGCCCATCAGCGCCTCGTCCATGTCGTCGCGATCTGGGGCCGGATCTGCCATGTCATTCCCGTTATGGATTGGCGCGACCTTATCGAAAGGTGTTTCAAAGAAACAGGGCTGCGGCGGAAATTTACGGCCTTGCGCAAAGCGCATAGGGTTGCAGGGTGCAACAGGAACCGGGGGCGGAATGGCAAGGCTTTTGCTGGGACAGGTGCTGTGGTTCGCCGGGGATCCCATGATCCTGGGCGAGGCGGCCGCACGGCACGAAAGCCACGGGGCCGTTCTGGTGGATGCGGGCCGGATCGTGGCGGCAGGCCCGGCAGACCGGCTGCGCGAGGCCCATCCGGGTGCCAGCGTGACCGATTACGGGCGCGACCTTATCTCGGCAGGCTTCGTGGATGCCCATGTGCATTACCCGCAGACCGCCATCATCGCCAGCTGGGGCAAACGCCTGATCGACTGGCTGAACACCTATACCTTTCCCGAAGAGATGCGATTTGCCGATGCGGGCTATGCCGCCGAAATAGCCGCGCGCTATCTGGACCTGACGCAGGCAAACGGCACGACCAGCGTCTGCACCTATGCCACGATCCACCCCGAAAGCGTCGAGGCGATCTTTGCCGAGGCGCAGCGGCGCGGGCAGCGGATCTGGGCGGGCAAGACCTGCATGGACCGCAATGCGCCCGACGGGCTGCGCGACACCGCGCAATCGGCCTATGACGACTCGCGCCGCCTGCTGGAAACCTGGCATGGGCGCGACCGGCTGTCCTATGTGATCACGCCGCGGTTTGCGCCCACCTCGACCCCCGAACAGTTGGCAGCGCTGGGGGCGCTGTGGCGCGAGCATCCCGATTGCCTGATGCAGACGCACCTGTCGGAGCAGACCGACGAAATCGCCTGGGTGCAGGAGCTGTTTCCGCAAGCGCGCGACTATCTGGACAGCTACGAGGCACAGGGCCTGCTGCGCGAAGGCGCGGTCTTTGGCCATGCGATCCACCTGACACAGAGGGAACGCGAGAGACTGGCCGAGGCGGGCGCCAGCCTGGTGCATTGCCCGACATCGAACACCTTCATCGGGTCCGGCCTGTTCGACATGGGGCTGGCGCGACGCCTGCGCGTGGGCCTTGCCACCGATACCGGGGGCGGTTCGTCATTCTCGATGCTGCGCACCATGGCCTCCGCCTATGAGGTGGCGCAACTTCGCGGGCAGTCCCTGCACCCTGCGCAACTGTGGTGGCTGGCGACGCAAGGGTCCGCCCGCGCCCTGCGGGCCTGCGACCGGATCGGCAATATCGCCCCGGGGATGGAGGCCGATCTGGTGGTGATCGACCTTGCCTCGACCCCCGCCATCGAACAGGCGACCCGGCGCGCCGGGGATATCTGGCAGGCGCTGTTTCCGACGATCATGATGGGCGATGACCGCGCCGTGCGGGCGGTCTGGGTGAATGGGGTATTGCGGGCCTGATCCCGGACCTTGCAAGGCAGACAGGGATGCTGCGCGGCTGATCAGGACCGGTACCGGTACAGCAGGCTGTGAACCGCGCCGGGTTTGCCGGAGGCTCCAACTCCTGAGTAGGAAGGGGCATCATGAGCAAGACAACGAACAAGTTTTCCCCCGAAGTGTGTGAACGGGCGGTGTGGCTGGTTCTCGACAATAAGGGTCGGCATGGATCGCGCTGGCAGGCGATGAAGGACTGGCACAAATTGAAGCCGGAGTTGTTCAGGAAACGGCCCTGCCACCTTCCGGGATGCAACAGGCGCTGCACGACCCATGATCCTCTCCCAAATCACAGCGACAATCACAGCTATTTCAAGATCAGGACACTGGGCCAAATCGCGGCATTCGTCCCAACTCATACCAACGGCCCCCTCGCCTGACTCGTATGCCGGTGGCCCTGGCGCGTTTGTGTTATTGGATTCCCTTTGCTCTTGAAGTCTGACTCACTGGAACCTCAGCATAGGGAGGTTGCCATGGCAGGGATCGCGGTTACGCGGAAGGAGTTATCGGCGGCGGAGCTTCGTTCTGCCGCAGGCAAGACACGGGACGCGCGGGCGGCGCGGCGGAT
>JADCEN010000034.1 GCA_020250175.1 Rhodobacter sp. | reverse complement strand
TGCATCGCCAAGCAGATCTTCAGGTCGCTTGCAGCCCTTCAGCAACTCGTCCAGCAGTTCGTTTGAAATCGTCATTGTCATTGCTCCTCTCAGGAAGCATGGACAAGATCACAGATACACAGAAGGCCGGACACTCTCCGGTGAAGCGACCGAAGCTGATCATCCGTCACAGAATTGGCCCTGCAGGCCAATGCGGCATGGCACGCGAAAGCTATGTGATCAGCGCGCGCGCCATGACGCGTGGTGCCAAGCCACTGGCCTGATCTTGCGCCGCCACGTGGCCGGCTTTTACTCCGTCGTTGACATCCCCTCCTCTTCGTTTACTGGAATACGCCCTGCCATTCCTATCAGGATATGATCATCTCATTTGCAGTCCTCGCCTATGTCGGGCTGTTCTACCTTGCGTCCCGCAGCCGCGAAGCCTCGGTTGTGGCCTGCCTGGCGATCGTTCTGACCGCGATCGGACTTGCGGCCGTGAACCTGTCCGACGACCTCCGGCGGGTTCTGGAGCCCGGACAGAGCACTTGGCCCTATTGGCTGCAGACCGGCCTTATCGCCGCTTACTCGGCCACTCTGGTCATTCTGACCTGGCGCGACCACCGGGCCTGACGAGGCGCGGCCAGGCAGCCATGCCTGGCCTGAGGAGAGGGAGGGGTCAGATCGGCAAACCCGCGTCCGGCTTCGGTTGGTCCATCACGATCTGGCTTTGCACCCGGGCCACCGCCGGATGCGGCAGCAAGCGGTGATGGATCAGCCGGTTCAACGCCGGCAGGTCGGCACACCAGACCCGCAAGAGATAGTCGGCCTCGCCTGTCAGCGTCCAGCAGGCAACAACCTCGGGCAGGGTCGAAACCAGCCGCAGGAATCCGCCGGCAGCCTCGGGATTGTGCGCGGCCATCTGCACCTGGACAAAGGCTTGCACCGACAGCCCCAGCTTTTCAGGCGAAAGCCGGGCGACGTAGCCCGAGATCACGCCCTCGGCTTCCAGGCGCGTGCGGCGACGGGCGGCCTGGCTGGCCGACAGGCCAAGCGTGTCGCCCAGCTCCTGCGAGGCGATGTCGGCCCGACGCTGGACGGCGAGGAGAAGGCGCGAGTCGATCTCATCCATGATGCGTGCTTTCCGCATGTAATTCCAGAATAGCGCATTATAGACGCATGATTTCTTTGTATCAAGTCCCTGATTGCGCACTATCCGCTGAGAAACCATGCGAATCTTCAAGCCAGTTCCCTGAGAGGAGATCGCCATGGGTCCCTTCCCCCACACCGCACCGCGCGCCACCATCAGCGCTGAGAACCCGGCCGGCACCGACGGCTTCGAGTTCGTGGAATTCGCGCATCCAAATCCCGACGAACTGCGTGCACTGTTTTCCCGGATGGGCTACACGCTCACCGCCCGCCACCGCACCCGCGCGATCGAGCTTTGGCAGCAGGGCGACATCACCTATTTGCTGAACGACGAGCCCGGCAGTCATGCCCGCGGTTTCGTCGAGACGCACGGCCCTTGCGCGCCCGCGATGTGCTGGCGCGTGGCGGATGCCGCACACGCCTTTTCCCATGCGGTGGCCTTTGGGGCCGAGCCCTACACGGCGGCGGACCGCGCGCTGGACCTGCCCGCCATCGTTGGCATCGGCGGATCGCTGATCTACTTCACCGACCGTTACGGGGACGGCACCACCCCTTATGACACCGAGTTCGAGTGGCTGGCCGCCCCCAAGCTTGCGGGCGTGGGCTTTCATTACCTCGACCACCTGACGCACAACGTGCATCGGGGCAACATGGATACTTGGTTCGATTTCTACAGCCGCCTGTTCGGTTTCCGCCAGATCCGCTTCTTCGACATCGAAGGCAAGTTCACCGGCCTTTACTCCCGCGCGCTCACCAGCCCCTGCGGCCGCATCCGCATCCCGATCAACGAGGACCGTGGCGAGACCGGCCAGATCGTGGAATACCTTCGTCGCTACAATGGCGAGGGCATCCAGCACATCGCGGTGGGCGGCGACGACATCTATGCCGCCACCGATGCGATTGCCGAACGCGGGCTGAAGTTCATGCCCAAGCCGCCGATGGCCTATTACGAGCTGTCGACGTCGCGGGTCGCCGGTCATTCGGAACCCATCGACAGAATGGCGCGGCACGGCATCCTGATCGACGGCGAGGGCGTCCTGGGAGGGGGCGAGACGAAGATACTTTTGCAGATCTTCTCGCGCACCGTGATCGGCCCGATCTTCTTCGAATTCATCCAGCGCAAGGGTGATGACGGCTTCGGCGAAGGCAACTTCCGCGCCCTCTTCGAAAGCATCGAACAGGACCAGATCGACCGGGGCGTGGTTCAGGCCGTGTGACGGGCCGCGACGGGCGGGCCTTCAGCGCGCCGGGCGGGCGGTCCGGCGGGCGGTTTCCAAGGCGGCGGCTATGACCTCCGGGTCGCCCAGATGGTTCATCAGGATCAGCACGAGGCGTGTGTTCATCGCATGGCTTTCGGCCTCGGTGAGCCCGTCAAGGGCGGCGATCAGACGGGCATAGAGGTCATCAGGATCGGGCAGGTTGGCGGTGATGATCAACATGGTCAGCGCTTTCCGATGGCTTGGGCCAAGGCCGCAGAAACGGCATCGGCGTCAAAGCTGGACCAGCGGGCGGCGACGTGCTGGTCGGGCCGGATCAGGTATACCGCGCCCGGGGCCGCACCAAGATAGCGCGCCTGCAATTCCGGCGTTGCCTCCAACCCAAGGCGCGGCACGTCAAGGCCATGCGCCGTCAGGCGGTCGGGCGCCTCAGCGCCGATGGTCATCAGGGTGAAGCCGCGGCCAAGCCTGCGCAGCAACCAGTCGCCCGCAAGCGGCGCATCGGGACAAGGGCTGCCGGGGCGGGTCCGGGCGGGCATGTCGGGGTGGTCGGGGCCGTTCAGCGCGGACCCGTCATAGGTGTAGGGCAGCGAAAGGCGGCCCGAGTTCACCATGGTCCGGGCGAAAGGCAGCGTTTCCGCCAGCGCCAGCACCGCATTGCGAAACAGCATCGAGATGGGCGATTTCGGTGTGATGAAGTCGGTCGCCCTGGTCGAATTCAGGATGTTCTCGTCCGCGCCCTGGACGCGCTCGGCATCATAGCTGTCGAGAAGGCTGTCCGGGGCCAGCCCCGCAACCACCAGCGCGAGTTTCCAGCCCAGATTGTCGGCATCCTGCAGGCCCGAGTTCGCCCCGCGCGCGCCGAACGGGCTGACCTGATGCGCGGAATCCCCGGCAAAGATCACCCGTCCATGGCGGAACCGCGTCATCCGGCGGCACTGGAAGGTGTAGATCGAACACCAGTCGAGGTCATATTCGACATCCGGCCCCAGCATGGCATCGACGCGGGCCCGGATATTCCCGGGTTCCAGTTCCCGCGCACGGTCGATGTTCCAGCCCAGCTGGAAATCGATGCGCCAGATCCCGTCGGGTTGCTTGTGTAACAGCGCAGAATCGCCCGATTTGAAATGCGGCTCGAACCAGAACCAGCGTTCGGTCGGGAAATCGGCGGTCATCTTCACATCGGCGATCAGGAAGTTGTCCTCGAACACCCGGCCATCAAAGCTGAGGCCCATCATTCCCCGGACGGGCGAGCGTGCCCCGTCGCAGACAACAAGCCAGTCCGCCGTGATCTGATAGGGGCCGTCTGGCGGCATCACATCCAGCCACGTGTGGTCGGCTGCCGGCGTCACCGCATCGACCCGGTTCTTCCCGCGCAATTCGATCGGCGCGCCGTCGGCCCGGGCGGAAAGGATGGCCTCGTGCAGGAACTTCTCGAACCAGGGCTGCTGCAGGTTGATGAAGGCGGGAAAGGCATGGCCGCCCTCGGGCGACAGGTTGAACTCATACAGCAGCCGGTCATCATGGAACACCTTGCCCAGGTTCCACTGCACGCCCTTTGCCAGCATCGGTCGGGCCGCCCCCAGCCGGTCACAGATTTCCAGCGTGCGCCGGGCGAAGCACAGCGCCTTGCTACCCTGCCCGGTGCCCTCGTGGTCGTCGAGCAGGAGGACCGGAATGCCACGCTGACCAAGGTCCAGCGCTGTGGCAAGGCCCACCGGGCCGCCGCCAATCACGACCACCGGGTGCCGCACGGGCACGGTCGCATCCTGATCGGCAACACGGCAATAGGGGTAAAGCCGCATCGTCACGGCATAACGGTCAGGCACGAGGTCGTTCATATACGTCCCCCTTCTTCAGCCTTGCAGCGCCGCCCACATCTCCAGATCGCGCGCGGCGGTCCAGATGCGGGGGTGGTCCATGCCGCGCGCCTCGTCATGGGCGCGGGCGACGTTGAACGGCAGGCAGTGCTCGTAGATCGCGTAGTCCCTGAACTTTGGGTCGCAGGCGGCGCGGCACGCGTCCCATGCCTCTTTCAGACTGCCATTGCGGGCGGCAACCCGCGCGACCGGCTTGTAGGTGCTGTTCACGAAATCCTTGGTGCGGTCCAGTGCGCCATTCACGGCTTTCGGGCCGATCACCGCGTCCCCCCGGCCCGGCGCGATGGCGTCAAGGTCAAAGGCGCGGATCGCCTCCAGCGTGTTGCCCCAATCAGCGAAATGCCCGTCGCCGCAGTAGCAGGCCGAATGCGCCTCGACGATATCGCCGGTGAACATCACGTTGGCATCGGGCACATGGATCACCGCATCGCCCGCTGTATGAGCGCGGCCCGGTTGCAGGATATCCACCCGTCGCTTGCCCAGCCACACCGTCATCTTGCCGTTGAAGGTCGTGGTGGGCCAAGTCAGGCCGGGGATGCTTTCATGCCCTAGGAACAGGCGGGGAAAGCGCTGGAACTCGCTGTCCCAATCCTCCTGCCCCCGCTCGGCGACCATGCTGCGGGCGGCTTCGGACATGATGATCTGCGGGGCATTGAAGGCCGAGGCCCCCAGCACCCGCACTGCATGGTAATGCGTCAGCACCACATGGCTGATGGGCTTGTCCGTCACCCCGCGGATACAGTCGATCACCTTGCGGGCCAGCCGGGGCGTCGCCTGCGCCTCCACCACCATGACACTGTCATCGCCGATGATGACGCCGGAATTCGGGTCGCCCTCGGCGGTAAAGGCATAAAGCCCCTCGCCGATCTCGACAAAGCTGATCTTCTTGTCCGCAGTGTCGCCTTGTGACGCGAAAGCCTTTGTCATTGTCAGGTCCTTTTGTAGGGGTCGGCCAGTGCGGGGATCACCTTGCCCCGACAGTCGCCGAACCCGACTGTGTAGCCATCGCCAAGGGCTTGGCCGCGCAGGGTAATTGTATCGTTGTCCTGGATGAAACTGCGCGTGCCGCCGGAAATGACAAAGGGTTCCTTGCCGCCCCAGGACAGTTCCAGCAGGCTGCCCCGGCTGTCCCTTGTCGGGCCAGAGATGGTCCCCGATCCCAGGAGATCGCCGACATTCATCGGGCACCCGCAGGTCGTGTGGTGGGCAAGCTGCTGTGCTGGGGAATAGTACATCTCCCGCCAGTTGGTCCGGGCGATCACGGTCTCCCTTCCGCCTTCTGGCACCAGTGCCACTTCGAGAGCGATGTCATAGAGCATCGGTCCCGGCTCGGCCAAATGCGGCAGGAGCGGCACCTCGCGCGGCGGGGTGGGCACGCGGAACGGCTCCAAAGCCGCGCGCATCACGATCCAGGGGCTGATCGTCGTGGCCGTCGCCTTGGCCTGAAACGGCCCGAGCGGCTGATATTCCCAGGCCTGAATGTCCCGTGCCGACCAGTCGTTCAGCAGCACATAGCCGAAGATCATCGCATCGGCCTCGGCCACGGTCACCGGGCCGTCCGAGGGCTGGCCGACGACTGCGCCCATCTCAAGCTCGATATCGAACCGCGCCGAAGGCGCAAAGCGGGGGGCGGCGTCGTCGGGTCCCTTCACCTGCCCCCAGGGACGGCGCACATCGGTTCCCGAAACCACCACCGAGGAAGCGCGGCCATTGTAGCCTATGGGAATGTGCAGCCAGTTCGGCGGCAGGGCGTTCTCGGCGCCGCGGAACATGGTCCCCACATTCGCGGCATGGTGCCGACCGGCATAGAAATCGGTGTACTCGCTGACAAGGAAGGGCAAGTGCAGCACCAAATCGGCCAGCGGGATCAGGAAGGGTTCCACCGCGCTCTGCTCGGCACTGTCGGCCGCCAAGAGACCGGCCAGCCGCGCCCGCAAGTCGGACCAGACCGCCGGACCGGCCTCCATCACGTCATTCCAGAACGGCACATCCAAGAGCGGACCGCCCTCCAGCACCAGAAGACCGGCTTCCTCCAGCCCCGATACGTCCAGCACGGAACGGCCGATTGCCACGCCGCATCGGGGGTCATCCCCCCCGAGGCTGAACACCCCGCAGGGCAGATTGTTCAGCGGAAAGGGGCAGGCAGGATCGTTCGCACCATCGACCCAGGACGCGATCAGACCTGTCACTTCACACCCGGCGTGCCATCGAACTTCTTTTCCAGGCTGCCCCAGCAGTCGATGTAGTCCTCCTGCAGATGGCCCGCCTGTGCGGCAAAGGGCGTGAGGTGCTGCGGAAAGCGGGTTTCGAACATGAAGCTCATGGTGTCGTTCAGCTTTTCGGCCTTCAGGTCGGCGTTCGAGGCACCCTCGAAGGCATTCTTGTCCGGCCCGTGCGGCAACATGCAGTTGTGCAGGCTCATGCCGCCGGGGACGAAGCCCTTGGGCTTGGCATCATAGATGCCATAGATGTTGCCCATCAGCTCCGACATGACGTTCTTGTGGTACCACGGCGGGCGGAAGGTGTTTTCGGCCACCATCCAGCGTTCACGGAACAGCACGAAATCGATGTTGGCCGTGCCTTCGATTCCGGACGGCGCGGTCAGCACGGTGAAGATCGACGGGTCCGGATGGTCGAACAGCACGGCACCCACCGGGCAATAGGTGCGCAGGTCGTACTTGCAGGGCGCATAATTGCCATGCCACGCCACCACGTCCAGAGGCGAGTGGCCGATCTGCGTCTCGTGGAATTGCCCGCACCATTTCACGGTAACGGTCGAGGGCACCTCGCGGTCCTCGAATGCTGCGACCGGTGTCTTGAAGTCGCGCCGGTTGGCCATGCAGTTCGCACCGATCGGTCCGCGGCCGGCAAGCTGGAATTTCTGGCCGTAATTCTCGCAGACAAAGCCGCGCGTCGGGCCTTCCAGCACCTCGACCCGGTAGACCAGCCCGCGCGGCAGAATGGCAATTTCCTTCGGCTCAAGATCGATCACGCCCAGTTCGGTGCAGAACCGCAACCGCCCCTCCTGCGGCACCACCAGCAACTCGCCGTCGGCCGAGAAGAAATAGGCGTCCTTCATTGACTCGGTCACCAGATAGACATGGCTCGCCATGCCGGTCTGGGTGTTCACGTCGCCCGCTGTCACCATCGTCCGCATGCCGGTAATCCAGGTCAGCGGCGCGTCGGGCACAGGCAGCGGGTCCCATCGGTACTGGCCAAGGGAAACGATACCAGGGTCTATGCAGGGTGCCGACTTCCACAGCGGCAGGTCGATCTTTCGGAACCGGTGCGTGTGCTTGACCGAAGGCCGGATGCGGTAGCACCACGTCCGCTCATTCTGGTGGCTGGGTGCGGTAAAGGCGGTGCCGGACAACTGCTCGCCATAAAGCCCGTAGTTGCACTTCTGCGGACTGTTCATCCCCTGCGGCAGCGCCCCGGGCAAAGCTTCGGTTTCGAAATCGTTGCCGAAACCGGGCATGTAGCCCTCATGGGGCCCCGGGCCGGACACTGCGCGCACCATGCCGGCCGGAAGGGAATGAGTTGTCATGGCATCCTCCTGATTGGGTCGCGTTCAGCCCTATTGGCAAGCCGGTTTATAGTTGCACGTGCAACCAAGTCAATCTACCTTCGCCGCCAGAACAGGCGGACAGAGGCCGAGAGACGATGTCGGAACCCGTGTTGTACGACTATTGGCGGTCCTCCGCCGCCTACCGGGTCCGGATCGGATTGAACCTGCTTGAGCTGAGCTATCGGTCACAGGCGGTTGACCTTCTTTCGGGTGATCATCGTGCCGCCGAGAACATGTCGCGCAACCCCCAGGGCCTCGTGCCAACGCTGGAAATCGACGGGCTGATCCTGAGCCAGTCGCCGGCGATCATCGAGTATCTCGACGAGACGCGGGGGGCTGGCTGGTTGCCGCCCACCCCGGCAGAGCGCGCCCGGGTTCGGGCGCTTGCCCATGCTTTGGCGATGGACATTCACCCGATCTGCAACCTGCATGTGGTCCGTCATGCCGCGGCCCTTGGCGGCACCACAACGGAAGACTGGATGCGGCACTTCATCCCGCGCGGGTTCGAGGGGCTGGAACGGATGTTGGGACAAGGCCGAATCGGGCGCTACTCAGTTGGCGACGCGATCACCATCGCCGATATCTGCCTTGTACCGCAGGTCTACAACGCACGACGCTGGGGCGTGGATCTGGCACCCTTTGTGAACATACTTTCGATCGAATCGGCGCTTGCGGACGTGCCTGCATTCGCGGCAGCGCACCCCGAAGCCGTCAGGCCCGTGGCAAGTCCATGACGTCCCGTGCTGTGCACAAAGATCTGGACCATCTGAAATGAATGACCCCACCCAATCCGGCTTCGATCTTCAGGACTTCCTGCCGTACCTGCTCAACCAGGCAGCCGAGACGGCATCGCGCGGGTTTCAGGACATTTACCGCAGCCGTTATGGCATGACGCGGACGCAATGGCGGGTAATGGCCAATCTCGGCAAGTTCGGAGCGATGACGGCACGCGACATCTGCATCACCAGCCATATCGAGAAAACCAAGGTAAGCCGTGCAGTGGCCGGGCTGGAACACGAGGGGCTCCTCGCACGAAGCCCGTCCAGCCAGGACCGCCGCGCAGAAGTCTTGTCCCTTACCGACAAGGGACTGGCTGTTTTCGCTGACCTCGGCCGAGAGGCCATCAGTTACGACAGGGCGCTGCGCGCGAGGCTCGGCCAACAGGTTGCGGGTAACCTGAACCTTATTCTTCGTGCGGTCATATCCGAAACGAACGGCTCCGTTGGAGACTACGGCGAATAGTCGTGGTCTGGTTGCCTCCCCGCTCGCGGTTTGCCCTGTTTTGTTGACCTATTGTTGACCCGTCCGGCGGGCATGCCAAAGCCCCACTGTCGGGCGGGGCGTAGGATATTGATATCGTTGTCAATTTTGGTTGCGGGGGCAGGATTTGAACCTGCGGCCTTCAGGTTATGAGGCGGACCAAAAGGAGAACATCGGACCCTTAGATTTCAACCACTTACGCGATAACCTGTTGATCTCACTTGTTTACCTCGCCGCGCTCAACCGCAACCGACGCAGGCGACCGTAGCCTAAACCGTGAACGAGGTAGGTCGGCAGGTTGACCTATTGTTGACCCAAGACAACTACGCTCGTCCACAGAACTCCGGGTCCATAGACCTATTGGGTTGGCGCTACGGCCTCAAACTCGAACTCTGCGACAGGAATGCCATGATCACTCCTTGTGCTCGGGGCCTTAAGCTTGGTGCCATCGACAACAATCTTCTCGGGCTGTTCGGGCATCGCAAGGTTTTCGTCAACCACATGATCGTTGTGAACCACCACGTTGAGAAGCCGCGCGATCTTTTTCGGGAAACCGGATGTGAGCTCCTGGCTAACAAGGATGTGGTCCAAGATGGAGTACTTTCCGTCAAAGATATGAGTATATGCCACATCCCGCATGCTGCGCTGCGCGATAATGTCATGAACGCTCGTCAGTCCGATGTCCCAGACGGGAAGCTTTGAAGCAGCCGATAGGTAAAATGTATTCGGCGTCTACGCCCCATTGAATTTCGGCTTGCGGGCTGCGGCGATGTGATGAATCGGAGGGCTGTCGGTAGCTCGTCAGGGAGTACGAGACGAGGTCCTTATTCGCCGTCGGCCTGCTGGGCATAGGCCCATGGC